>NZ_BPEV01000012.1 GCF_019654955.1 Shewanella sp. KT0246
ATACAGAGTTACACACGGAGTAGAGCATGACACACCCAATTATTACTGATTTAAATAATCGCTACACTGCAAAGCGTTATGATCCGACTAAACGTGTTTCTGCCGATGACCTTGCTGTTATCTATGAAGCCATGCGCCTGTCTGCATCTTCAATTAATTCACAACCTTGGAAGTTTATTGTGATTGAAAGTGATGTAGCAAAACAAAGAATGCATGACACTTTTGCTAATAATTTTCAGTTTAATCAACCACACATTAAGGCTTGTTCTCACGTTATTTTATTTGCACATAATCCAAATTATACCCGTGAAGATTACGCTAAAGTCGTCGATAAAGGCATTGAGGATAAACGCACTAAAGCAGAAGATCGTGAAGCGGCATTTGGTGGTTTTGCTTTTGTTGAATTGAATACTGATGAACAAGGTAATAATGCGTCTTGGACTAAGTCACAAACCTATTTAGCTTTAGGCAATACATTACATGTACTGGCTCGCCTTGGTATCGACTCAACCACGATGGAAGGTGTCGATAGCGCATTAATTGGCGAAATATTTGCTGAAGAACTTGGTGGATTTAAATGCGAAGTAGCACTGGCATTTGGCTACCATCACAGCTCAGAAGATTACAATGCTAATTTACCTAAGTCGCGTTTAGCGAAAGAGCAAGTATTGACCGTTCTTTAAAGGTAACAAATCTATGATGCTTTAAGTTGGTAATGCATTACTTAAAGCATCTTTTATTTAATTTTAAAGGGCTATTTTTTAGTCAATATCATTTCACTTTATGCCGCTTCAAGGGCTTTTGCTTTGCTTAAAACATCATCTGGCTCTTCAGCCCTTAAGGCCATCCCCAAAATAATTAAACCTGGCCAGAATAAGTAAGCTAGGATTTCTAAGTTTTCTCCGAATGTGTATAAGCCAAGCATCAATAAAATTGCCATTCCTACTTTTGCTAATGGGTTACTGAATAGCCTGATGAGCAAAAAGATGAAAGTGACTAACATTGGGATAGCCAAAGCGACAGCGCCGACAACACCTTTAACGAATAGTAATCCGTACCATGTGTGATGTGAGCCGATAGGCATGTATTCCACCACATGAGGCCCCCGTTCTACAATGCCATGACCAAAGATAACCGCTTCATTTAGCCATCTCTCAACGGCAATGTCGGCTAACGTCTGCCTGACTCTAGTTGATCCCGCGCGTGCGGCTTTTACGGCGGCAATACTTTGCTCAATTTTTGAAATGGTTGACTCACCTATGACCCCGACAAATATCATCACTGGACTGAGTAGCAGGTATAACCATGGTGAACGGATAAAACGTAGTGTCGAGAAGAAACCAATTAACGCCAAATAACAAGCAATTGCGAGGCGAGATTGTGATATTAGTATCATTAATAAACTGCCAGCAAGCCCCCACCTTTTCCATTTTTGCTGTTTTTCTTGTATTGCAAAAATGAAATATAAGTTGCCTAACATACCTAATGCGGGAGCCCATGGGGTGAACAATCGCCAGCGGGGTACACCACTACCTGGGTCAATTTCATAAAGGCTGACATTAAAAAATTCAGGCCCTGGTCCACCGATAATACTTAAAGGCGAAACGTACAGTGTCGTGGGTAAACCCATTTTCCAAGCAAATAGAAAAAACGGGAACAGTAGGATTGTGTGCTTACAAACTCGGCAGCTGGCGCGGTAGATAATTTCAGGCCTGATTGGCAAGCAACCTATAATTGGAAAAATCGCCAATAATGCCCAACCTTTAGCCCAACCAATAGAGGACTTAATCAACTTGCCAGTCCCTAGGCCAAATTGCAGATGACCGACAACTAAGGCAATTAGCATCACCCACATGCCTAGTGCCCAAACATAGTGACTAATGCTAATACGGTATGCAGGTTGATGTGCGAGTTTTTTAAATATTAAGCGTAAAAATAGAATCCAAGCAATCACAGGTGCAATGACATATAACGCACCTAACAACCAAAATAAGTAACTGAAACTTATGCAGTTGTAGATGATTTTTTCGTCAACATTTTCCGCAGTAATGGTTTGCGAATCCATAAAATGCTTAATCCTACTAGTGACATGAATGAGGCGCACAAACCACCGAACGCAATGAGTATGACAGCCAACTTATCAGGTGATGAAGGCAAGCTTGGCGCAGACAGTAATTGCAGCATAGGGTACGCAGTGTAAATATCGGATTTACCCACATCCATTTTGGCCATTGCCGAAGTTAATACTGCTGAAGCAAGTTGATGCTCTCGCTGTAAGTCTGCAAGTTTAGCTGCATCGTCATTACTGTACTGAAGACGTTGCTCCCAGGTATTAATCTGAGATGTTAACGAGTCAACTTCAGATTGAGTTGCTTTTCGGTCTGATGCAATGGTGATGAATTCTTGCATCATTTCAGCTCGGCCATCTAAATCATTCACTGTTAGAATTTTAAGCAGTTCATCGTCTTGAAAACCAATAATGATTTTAAAGCGTTGTTGCATGCTTTTTAAAATACTGTCTAGCTCAGCTTGTAAAGTAACAAGCATAGGGTGTCTTGTTCCCAACCTTCCTGCATTTTCAATATATTGTGTATTTGCGGCATTATGTTTTTCAATCAGTTGTTGAAAAAGTTTATCGTTATTCAGTTTCAATAAAATAGCAGCTTGTGCATCGCTGATACCTAAGTGTTTTTCGTATAAAAAATAGCTGGCATTTAATCCTTGAAGCTCAGCTAACATGGTTACTTTACTGTGTCTTAATCGCTCAATCGTGATGGCGAGCTCTTTGAACTGATCAAGTGTTACTAGGCCACGCTCAGACTGGAAATCTAGTAATTGATTCTGGGTTTCCTTTACACGAGATGAATAACTTTTAAGGCCTCTTTTTATGCCTATTTCGCGCAAGGCTATTTCATCTGCACGTAAGTCAGTTAATATATTTTGCAATGAGCGATACATCGCCCATGCGCGCTCTTGAGCATCCTCAGGGCTTGCGGCTTTTACGCTATATTCCATTAAACCTGTTTGGCTCGGCAGTTTAAGTTTTGGCTTATTAATTGCTGAAGTCGGTACATCAAGGTAATGCGCTGCGCTTTGCATTAATAAGGTACTCATTGATATCGCTTTATAATTTTCTCGAGGATCAATGGCTGAGCTCATATAAGGTGACATGCTGGAAGTACTCGCTTGGCCAAGACTATCAAGACTTAACGATGATCCAGCTGCTGCACCGGGCAAAATCAGTACCCATTTACTGACATATTGAGTCGGTGCCAGATAGATAAAAATGGCTGCAAAAATCCAGATTATGAGTAATGAACCAAACGCTGTTTTAAGGTAAAGACGTTTACGTAACTTAGGTGTGAGTCTACTGCCTTCTAATGTCGCACGTTTAATCCAGTATAAGTATGCCAATTCAGAAAAACTTGTTTGCTCAATAGGTTCGTCTGCTGCTGTGTATTGAGCTTGTTTGACAGCCTCTTGTTTAGAAGCATCTTGTGAGGAAATACCTTGTTCGGTTTCTGATGTAGTTATCGCCTCTTCTTCAGAGGCGGGTTGGTTAACGGATGATGGTTGCGTGATGTTTTCACTAGCGTCTTGACTAGTGTTTTGACCGCTTTGTTTGCTATCCGTGCTCGTATGAGTCTTATCTTCATCATGAATTCGGCTCATTTATTACTCCTTACAACCATCCAATAAGGGTTGTTGGTACCACTAACTCAGTTACAGTTCGCGCTATTTCACGTATATTGGTCACACGTGAGTCGTAACAAGCTAAACCATCACCAGGAAGTAACACTGGGTTTGACTGGTCATTCCATGCGCTTTGAATCAGTCCATCTATTGAACGCTCAACAATATCAATTTGGTTCGAAAGTGGATTCTTAGTCACTAAAATAACGTATCGACTGGCATTGGTTGTTTGAGCCCCCCCAACACAGTTAGCTGCAATTGCACCATTTAATAATCGTGTACCATATGGGAAACGAGTCGCCTCACGATCGACCGCTGACTGGCTATTTGAGCTCGCTGGCTGTGTTAAGTTTGACATAAAAACCCTAATCCCTGGCGCTGTCAGTTGTGATGGTCTAGCTAATTGATCATTAAAAGAATGTGTTGATGGGACATGGATATGATCGCCAGCCATTAATGTCATGCTAGGTACTTTCTCACCAGTTAGCATACCACGTAAATCCATATTGAAAACCTGTCCATCACGAATCACTTTAATCGCAGATATGTCGGCATCTGGGCGCACTCCACCAGAGGATTTTACCGCTGCTGCAACGCTACGTTTAATCGCTTGATCACCTGCATAGTTACTACCGTCATCTTTTAATTCTATAGGCAATTTCTTGTTAATCATGTGCTGACCAGGTTCAAAAACAGCACCTGAGGTGGTGATTTCAATAGGTGCCCAGCTTATAGGTAAAATACTGATGCGAACGGCGTGCGCTAACATAAGATTTTCATCTATTAATAAGTCATTGATTAATTGGTTTAACTGTTTAAGCGTTAAACCTTTTGCTGCAATTGCAGGCAAGTAAGGTAGATAAATATTACCATCGGCATCGACTTCAACATCTTTACTAAATTCTTCGCCATTCAGAATCTTAACTGAGATTTTGTCACCAACTGATAATGATAAGGCTTGTTCAGTATCGACAATCATGGCTTTATTGCCAAATATTGGCGCTGTTGGAAAAGTGGTGTGATTTGAGGTTACTGCACTGACTTTGCGGTTGTATGGTGTTTGTTGACCAAAGTAATGACAGCTGGTTAATTGCTTTTCTAAATCACAAACGTCTTGCTGCGCTGGCTGCGAAGGGGTTACGCAAGCGGTTAAACTTGCGATCATTGCGATTGAAATTAGAGTATTAATCGTTTTCATTGCGTTATTCCCTATACGTTTTGATTCAGATATTGATTGATTCGCATGTGTTAAATGAGCTTGTTGTTTAAGTGCTAGCTAGCTAAATCTGCGATAACTCTTTTATCGAAATCTGAGTGCTCAACAATGCTGCTGTGACGCAAAAAATCCAGTGCGAGTTTTTCTGTTTCAAATATTTCAAAAATATGATGTAAGCGAGTCAATTCAATCAATGATCTCACTGCTGGAGTCGGTGATAACAATACGATGTTACCTTGATAATTCAGTGCTTGATTACGTGCAGAAATTAACACTGATAAGCCACTAGAATCGATGTACTCAAGATGCTGCATATCGATGACTAAACGGGTATGCCCTCTATCGATATAATCAACAAGTGCGGCTCGATAAGTTGGTGTGTGCGCCATAAACATTCTGATTGGTAGGGTTACTACGCTCGCATGTTGCGCTACTTTTAATTCAAATTTCATAACGTGCTCCTAGAAATTAATGATGCTTTACAGTGTGCCGGTGTTATTTCTAATTACGCTCAAATAGATATTGCAGGGAGTGTGCCAACTTTTAAGTTGTTTATTTACAGATGTTTACGTTGTTCTGTTGGAGAGTGGTTCATACTGGTTTGCTGTTTGCAAAGGGATATATTGCTGTTTGCAAAAGATTAACTAGGCGAGATTTTCGATTTTGCATTCTGCAAATAGCAGAAATAACGTGTTAATGGATTCAGTTTTACTGCAGAGGTAAGTCATTTAATGATTAGGTTTATAGCGGGGGGAAGCTCTAAAGGAGAAGTAAGAAGTAAGAATTAAGAAGTAAGAAGAAAATAATAAGCCGTTAAAAAGGGCTAACGGCTTAATTTAGTTTCGAGATGATAATACGGTTTTTGATTTCATTTAGTCACCTTGACTGTTTTCATTATTATGCAAATTCCTATGCTACTTCTCCTAGGCGTTAAATTTAGCATTGAGAAGTCATTAGCTTTCACAAATCACGCCTTTTGGAGGCAAAGCCTTAAGTGTGTACCAAGCACAGTTGCTTGCTTCTGAACTTGATCCATCCATTGCTCCATAATCCATAAACCTCGACCGTTGGGTTTATCAATTTGTGGACATTTCTTAGGCGTTGATAATTCGACAAATTCAGTATTATCTAGAATATCAATGACAATGTTTTCTTGATTGTTTTGCAGCATAACGGTGAGTGTTTCAGCATTTTCTGGACAGTGCTGAACGACATTGTTTACTGACTCTAAAATACACAGTATTAGCTTAAATCGTTGTTGTGACTCGATATTGTTAACGATTAAAAATGCTTCTATATCGTCATATATCTGCTCAGAAGTCATGTCATCTATTGCGATATTTATTTGTAAACTGTTCATAATAAATCCTTAAAAGCCGTTAAAAAATATTTGAAATTTGCGGCTTTGGTGAGTACTAAATCTGTCAAAATACTTTTTTACATTAATTAAGACGGTGACATTAATAGCTTGTTTTTGCTGATTAAATCTTTGTTTCGGTTTTAAGTGAACCTCTTGCCATACTTCAACATGAATTGGTGATGCCGGCGTTTACGTCGTCGATTCATTGTTAGCTCCTTTTTATTTGCTTGCTGTATTATTTACTCACTGTGGACATTAATGGCTCTATTTGTGAGTCTTCATTCTCATGCATGGGCGCAGTAAACAGTAATAGTGACATGTCGTCTTGAGGTTCATTTTGGTTCCACAAATTCAATACATAGGTTAAATGTTCAAGTAATTTATTGGCAGGCATTGCCTTTGCTTCTTGGCAACGCTGCTTGAACCTTTCTAAACCAAACATGCCATGTTGAGGGTGATTCACTTCATAAACACCATCAGAAAATAACAGCAGTTGTTCACCTGGGTATAGTTGGTATTCACCACTTTCATAGTGGCTATGTTTATCAATTCCTATCGGTAAACCTGAGGGAACTTCAAGTGTTTGCACATCTAAACTAGAAATTAAAAGCGGCATCGGGTGACCTGCATTACACATTTGAACTTGATGGGTTCTAGTATTAATTTTACCGATAATGACGGTTGCAAACTGGCCTAGATTGGCAGGATCATCAAAAAGGTTATTCAGTCTACTCATTAAGACTTCAGGGGGGAGTTGCCAATCCATCCGCTGTGGTGACAAACCTTGGGCTAAAGTAAAACTCAGCATGGCTGAACGTGCGCCATGACCAGACACATCAATCACGTAAAAACCAATCCAATCATCGGTAATTTTAAAGCATTGAAATATGTCTCCAGCAAGCTCAGCAGCAGGTTCAAAGTAATGTTTAATATCCCAATTATCGAAAGATAGATCTTCTTTGGGCAGTAGTGATTGCTGTAATGCGGCAGCTTGTTGCAACTCTGTTTGTTTATGACTGAGTAGGGTTTCAAGTTTTTTATTGCTATCTAGAATCGACTGCTTTGCTTGTATTAGCCTAACTGCGGCAAGAATTTTGACTTTAAGTACTGAGGCGAGAAATGGTTTTGTGATGTAATCATCCGCGCCTGTTTCCATGGCAAAAACCATATCTTGAGTTTTATCATTACCCGTTAATAATATAAAAAAGGCTGGATTATTGGTTTCTTTTAATCGTTTACAGAATTCGACTCCGCTCATTTTAGGCATTCGCCAGTCACTGACTATTAAGTCGAATTTATGTAATTTGCAGGTATCGAGTGCGGTGAGTCCATCTTCACACTGAGTGATGACAAACTCGACATCTTCTGGCTGGAAGCTCTTGATGAGGCTAGCAATGTAATAACGCTCACTAAAAGTGTCTTCGACTAACAAAATAGACAGTCTTTTTGCGGGAGCACTTGCATTTTGCATAGCTGTTTCCTAAAAATAAAGGGATATAATGTTTTAAAGCAATTTATGTTCCTAGTTTTATTTGTTGTTTATTATCATTGGTATAGGTGTTAATTCGCAATGTGCGACATTGTGTGTTTTCATTTTGCAAATTAATTTTTGCAAAATGCAACGAGGTGTTCCATAGTGAGTTGTGGCGTGCTAAATATTGTATATAGAATCAGTATTTACCCAACAATATGGATAGATGTGCAAACTGCATTAGGAGAAGGAATTTGTCTTTTAGATTAAAAGCAATCATTGCGATTGGGTTAATGCAAGCCGCGTTACTCTTAATGCTAATTTATAGCAGTTTAGGTGTTATTCAAGTTGCCAATCAGACAGAAATTCAACAGCAAGGCCACATATCTGCCATCTTGGTGGCTAATAGTGTAGACGTTAATAACCCACGTCAATCGATACTCCTTCTCAAGCAATCCCTAGAAGAGCACCACATAAGTCACATCGAATCAGTTCAAGTATTCAAAGGTGATATACGACTTTATGCCGCTCAACGAAATAGCCAAGGTGTTTTTGAATTACTTGATGCTGCAATGTCTGTGCGAACTGAGGACTTAGTCTTAGTTGAGGCCGAATCGAATAATGGTACGGGTATCGATATCAAGTTGATGGTCAATACCATTGAGTTTGATGCCAGTGTTGAAAATGTAGCGATTAAATACAGCGCATTGATGTTACTGGTTATTATTTTGATTTCTATTTTGTCTTGGTTTCAAGGCTTACAGCTTATTAAGCATGTATTTAATATTCAACATGCTTCAAAGAGAGTGCTTGAAGGGGAAATGGGAGTGCAGGTTGATGAACCTGGCACCCAAGATATTATCGATACCACCAATGCGTTTAATGAAATGCTAAAAACCGTCGATGAAGAACGTCACGATTTAAAAGGCGCGAATGTGCGACTTAATACCATTCTCGATTCTGCCGCTGATGGTTTTGTCATAATCGATGTCGACGGTGTGATTAATGAAGTGAACAATGCGGTAAATAAGCTGTTTGGTTACCAAAAGGAAGAGTTAATTGATGAAAACGTATCAATCCTCATGCCGATGGCAGACCGTTTTATGCATGATGGTTATATTCAAGATTACTTGAACGGTGGCGATGCTAAAATTATTGGCTTTAGTCGTGGTCGTGAGCTTCAAGCGCAGCATAAAGAGGGACACCTATTTCCTATAGAGTTATCAATTTCTAAAATGGAGATTGATGGTCAAGTGTTATTTTTAGGCTTTATAAAAGATGTATCCGAACTTAAAAACGAGCAAGCTTCAGCTGCAAGAACCCAATCGATTCACTTAGCCACGCTAGAGGCGAGTCATGATGCGTTAATTACCATTAATATTGCAGGGCGTGTAGAAGAGTTTAATGCTGCGGCGGTAAAACTATTTGGTTATGAGCGAGAAGAAGCCCTTGGAGAATTACTGGAAGATTTAATTATTCCTGATGGTTTTCACAAGGCGCACAAAAATGGCATGGACCATCACCGTAAGACCGGTGAAGGCCCTGTATTGAATAATCGAATAGAAGTACCAGCACACAATAAAGCGGGTGATGAGTTCCCTGTCGAATTAAGGGTCATCCCTGTTCAGCTTGGTGATGAGATGTATTACACCGCGTTTTTACGTAATATTTCAGAGCAAAAATCTAAAGAAGAAGAATTACGCCAAGCCAAAGAACAAGCGGAAGAAGGCAGTAAAGCTAAATCGCGCTTCTTAGCCACCATGAGCCATGAAATTCGCTCGCCTCTTAACGCTGTTTTAGGCAGTGTCGACTTATTACTTGATTCAAGTCTTGAAAAAGGTCAGCGAATGTATGCTCGCACAGCTAAAGAGGCTGGTTCGGTTTTATTAAGTACCATTAATGACATTCTCGACTTTTCAAAAATCGAAGCCGGCCAAATGGTACTTGAGCCGAAAGAGTTCGAGCCTGATCAATTAGTTGCACAAGTGCTGCAAATTCTATCTCATAAAGCTCATGATAAAGGCGTGCACTTAGCCAGTTACATTAACCGAAATGTACCGCAAATGCTGGTGGGTGATGCTCAGCGTATTAGGCAAGTTGTGCAGAACTTAGTGGATAATGCGATTAAGTTTTCGACCAGTGGTTGTATATCCGTTGAAGTATGGATCCCTAATCGCGGCAATGACAAGGTGGAACTATGTTGTCGTGTGACCGATCAAGGAATTGGGATAGGTGAAGCTTCCCAGGAAAAACTATTCCGTGAATTTTCTCAAGTACATGATACCCACACCACCAGTTACGCTGGGACGGGGTTAGGTTTGGCGATATGTTCAGAGCTGGCCAAAATGATGGGAGGCTCGATATCAGTAACGAGCACGCTAGGCGAAGGAAGTCAGTTCACATTATCTGTGCTATTGGATGAGTCCAGCCAAGCCACTAATCATAATGTGAGGCTGCCAGAGCATCCAAGAGTCTTATTACTACACCCTGATGAAACCGTATGTAAGCTAATTAAGAAGCAATATAGTCAATATGGCGTTGAAACTAGATATGAGCATCAGGTTAATAACGTATTTAATAGTGTTCGTGTGCGCGGACGTTTTGATTTGGTGATGATAGATGATACCTGTTTAATAGCGGCGAAAGAAAAAGAGATTGGCTTATTAAGAAGCGATTATTTGTTTGAGTCAGGTTATATCTCGGCATTATCTTCTGGAGGCCATAACGATATTCAGAAGACGATCTCATCTTTTGGGATAGAGGAATCAGTAAGCAAGCCACTAAGTCGTGAAATGTTACTGAGCCTGATAAGTGGCGCAACTGCAGATAATAACCATGAAAAGCCATTAGAAAAAATTGCGAGTTTGCCTGAAGGTTGCCGTATTTTATTGGCTGAAGATAGCCCTGCCAATCAAATGGTTGCAGGCACAATGTTAACTAACGAAGGCGCCGTGATGACTTACGCCAATAATGGCGTCGAAGCTGTAGAGCAAGCACTTAACCATGATTTTGATTTAATCCTGATGGATATCAGAATGCCTGAGATGGATGGTCTTGAAGCTTGTCAGAAAATTTTGGCTCATAAACCAGACCAAATTATTCTGGCAATGACGGCAAACGTGTTTAGTGAAGAGATAGCAGCTTGTAAAGCTGTTGGAATGTTAGATTGTATTGGTAAACCGGTTAATAAATCTGACTTGATTTCTGGTGTCAGTCATTGGCTTGGGCAAGTGAAGCAAGACTCGGCAATGGGAATGGGCATGCAATTAAATCATTCTGTTGATAGCGATATAGATTCTAACAATGTTTCTAATTGCGATGCTAATGCTAATGCTGATAAGCATGAGAAAGATACAGCAGCTGAAGCAACTGCAGTTAGTGAAAACACGATTTTAAGTGACACTAATACTAATACTGATACTGACACTGCTAGTGTAAGTAAAGAAGCTTCATTATTAAATCAGCAAGTGTTTGATGAATTACAACATGCAGTTGGTAAAGCCAGTTTAGCTAAAATGATGAATGTGTTTTATGGCGAAACTAAAATGAGGATTGATACCTTAAAAGAGCTGACGCCAGAAGGAAATCGAGAAGAAATTGAAGATCAAGTTCATACCATAAAGAGTAGTGCCGGTAGCTTTGGCGCACAAAAGCTATCAGAAGTCGCAACCGAGTTAGAAGCGGCTTCAAGAACAAGTGACGAGCCATTAACAGCACTGTTTGAACAAATATTTACAGTCTCTGAGCAAAGCTTATTACAGATTAAGCTGAGGTTTGATATTAAATCTGAAGATTAAATATCAAATCATAGTTATGGAAATCTGAATGGTTAAATAAAGAATCATTGGGTTAAGAGTCGTTGAAACAAAAGACATTGAAATAAAAAGGAATTACCTCATGGGATTTAGTGCCATTCTTGTAGAAGACAGCATGTCATTAGGCGCGTTATACAGTGAATACCTCTGCGCAGAAGGCGCGGAAGTCACCCATGTTAATTTTGGTGAAGACGCATTAAAAGAATTAGCGCTAAAGCAGCCTGATTTATTGGTATTGGATATCAAATTACCTGATATGTCAGGTATGGATATTTTGACGAAAGTACAAAAAGAATACCCAAATATTACGGTCATAATGATCACTGCCCACGGCACCATTGATTTAGCTGTCGATGCTATGCGTGCAGGTGCGTTTGATTTTTTGATTAAACCTTTTGATAGTAAAAGGTTGTCAATTACAGTTCGAAACGCCCTAAAGCAACGTGATTTACTCGCGTTAGTTTCAAACTATGAAAGTAGTTTACCGAAAACAAATTTTCATGGTTTTATTGGTGATTCATTGGCGATGCAAACGGTTTATAACACCATTGATTGTGTTGCGAACAGCAAAGCATCTGTATTTGTCGTGGGTGAAAGTGGCACAGGTAAAGAGGTATGTGCGCAAGCGATTCATGAAGCTGGAATTCGAGCGCAGGAACCATTTATAGCGTTAAACTGTGCATCTATACCTAAAGACTTGATTGAGAGTGAGATATTCGGCCACACCAAAGGGGCGTTCACCGGCGCTGTAAGTAATCGTGATGGCGCTGCAACACGAGCAGATGGTGGTACTTTATTTCTTGATGAATTATGTGAGATGGATTTAGAGTTGCAAAGTAAATTGCTGCGCTTCATCCAAACAGGTGTCTTTCAGCGAGTCGGTGGTAGTAAAGAAGAAAAAGTCGATGTACGTTTTATTAGTGCAACCAACAGAGATCCTTGGAAAGAAGTTCAAGATGGTCGCTTCAGAGAAGATTTATATTATCGCCTCCATGTTATTCCCATTGAATTACCGCCATTAAGGCAACGTGGAAAAGACGTTATTTCAATTGCGAAAAAACTGCTTAAACAATACAGCAAAGAAGAGGGTAAGACCTTTAAGCGTTTTAGCACAGAAGTTGAGCGTTGCTTCACTCAATATTCTTGGCCTGGTAATGTGCGTCAGCTGCAAAATGTCATACGGCAGGTTGTAGTACTTAATATTGCTGACGAAGTGAGTGTATCGATGCTTCCAGTTCAAGTTACAGCCGCGTTAACCTTAAAAGATAAGGTTGCTGGACAAGGAAGTACAATTGCGACAGTGACTGAGATTAATGCTAAATCATTATCTGAATTGGAAGCTCAAACGGAACAACAATTGCAATCATCTGTAGAATCATCTGTTAACTCACAACAAATTACCAGTGCAAGTATTGCTTCGAGTGCGTCAGCTGCTGTTGCTGAATCGGTCGCTAGCGCAGTGGTATCAGAAGAGGACATTCAGCCATTGTGGTTAACCGAAAAAATCACGATTGAAACTGCGATAGCACAATGTGATGGTAATATTCCCAAAGCAGCAGCTTTATTGGATGTAAGTCCATCAACAATTTATCGTAAAAAACAGCAATGGGAAGATAAAGGCTTATAACGACAGGTTCGTTTCAACGCTATAAAAAAGCCCATCAAACGTGATGGGCTTTGTTTCTATCATATTAAATACCAAGAATGATTTTTAACTTAACTCTTGCTATTGGGGGTTAAAAATCACGTTCCCAACCTGCATAGAAGGTGGTCTCCCAGTCGCTACTGGTGTCGATTTCTGGGTATTCGCTATAACCGACAGTACCACCAAGTTTGAGTTTTCCGTCATAGAAAGGGCGGTGATAGCTAGCATCTAATTGGTAAAGGCGTTCATAACGACCTGGAGAAACAGGGTTACCTCCACTTGGTCTTCCAGTATCAGTGCCGTCAAAGTTTAATTTGGCATAACGCAACTTAGTACTTAGGCTCTGCCCGTGCTCTAATTGGGTTATACCACCTAGAACCATCACTCGAGAATCATTATCATAGGTGCTACCGAGACTTCTTCCGTAATAGCGGTAACCATCTTGGTAGAATCCATGCTCATACATACAGTTATAAACATCTGACTCAATCCCACATGCTGCCGCTGTGTCAGAATACTCAGCAAAAAAGCGTGTGCTTAACTTAGCAATGTAGATATCTATGCCACCCATGTTGGATGCATTAATTAACTGGTTTTTTCCGTTGTGGTAATCTTCGTGAATTCGTTCGTAATAAATGCCGTATGGCACGCCCCAGGCAGTATCTGACCATCTGAAATCATAGCCTGCAAGCATGTTTTCTTGACCATTTTCATAGTCACCTTCATCGACGCCGCCATTGGTTAGGCCATCCCACCAATCAGATAAGCTATTACCATAGCCTTCACCGCCCCATTGCATGGTCCATGAAAAGCCAACTTCTAACTTAGAAATAGGCTTGAAGGTACCGCGTGCGCCCCAATGCTGGGTATCAGGTACATAGCGGTCACTTTCCATTTGGCTAAAACTGGTGGTAAATGTCCATGGGCCAATCCAGTTAAGCCATGGCGTTTCAAAAGCATTACTGTTGTTACGTGATAAAGTCACACCAGGCATTGGACGAGCATTGGTGGTTTGAATTAAGCCTGAATCCCAACCTGGTCCCCAGTACTTTTGCACAGCGCCGCCAGTGAGTATCCAGTTGCCAAGTTTCACCGCTGCAAAACTGTTATCAAGACGAGACTCATTACCATCAATAGCATCGTAATGATAACTTGCAGCAAGGCGACCACTAAACCAGTCTTGCGTCACTTCAGCAGTGAATTCTACTTCGGCTTTATCACGGTAATCATTACCGTAACCGATAAACCTAGCTTGTTCGTTCGCACCTGCAAGGCTGGCACCTAAATTGACCGCTTGGTGATCTTTGTTATAAGCGCGCATCACACGATGAAAAGCATCTTTTTGATGAACCGTCATCGGGCTTTCTGCAGCATTATCAAGATCTGATTTTATTCCAGACCACATTAATGGGAAAGTCGTTACAGGTTGGAGAATAATACCTGTATCGGCTAAAAGTTGAATGTCGGCGCGAAGTGGTAAGTCGGTAGGTTCAATCCACCAAGCCGCTTGTGTTGAAAAGCTACTCAGTAATGCTATCCCTGCTAGTATTTTTAACTTCATTTGGTTCTCATTTAGATGAAAGTGTTGCATCAAAAAATAAAAATAGGCTGTTATCAGTAATGATAACAGCCTATTGAATATGAGACCTAATATTGAAGTGAATTTTTTACTGCTTGTTACACATGAGTAAGAGGGTCAGAAACTATAGTTAATGTAATTAATATAAATGTTATACATTAGCCATTTAAACACTTTCATTAATACTTTGCGTCGTTTCAATATAAGTATTCAACATATCTTGTTGATTGTTCATGTTGGCAGCTTGAACGGTTGCAGCTCTAGCATCATCATTATTTTTAACCATATAGACTGAGGTTGCGCTCATCGAACCATCATTACCGTTAGCAACGCCAGCTAAGTCAGAATAGAACTGATATTGTGCTTGGGCTTTTTTGTAATGAACATAGTTCTCAACTTTTTCCCCGTCATTTGGCAGTGTTGGCTGAGTTTCTGGCTCAGAGTGTGTTTTAGCTGCTTCAGACAGAGATATTGCTTTAGCACTTAAGTTCACGGTATCTGATTGAGGGTTCGATTGGGCTATGGTTGAAGTCGCGATAGGTTGTGCAACTGCAGTGTTATTATCCACAGAACTTGAGGTATTGACTTGATAACTATTGACTGAAGATTGAACCTGCATTTCGAACTCCTAAATTAAAAATAATATTTATAACCACTCACCCAGACTAACAGTAGATGCTAATTCTAGAAGTTAATTGTAAACATAGTTCTTCACGGTATCAGCTGTTTTTATAATTGATTTGACTAAATATATGAGTCTATGAATTCAACTATAGCCTAGTTTAGCTTAACTGTTATTGAACCAACTCGTTATAAGCCATTTCTTGCTTATATAAGGTGAGGGTTCTATTTTCTTCAGCTAAATGAGCGATATCATTTAGAAACGGCATCTCGAAATCTACCCCAAAAGAACGGTATGAAAATATAAGTCATTATTATAATGTTTACGTGCAATGTGCGTCATTGGTTTATTTTTCCGCAGTAAAACGAGTGCGATCTGCGCAACATCTGTATGTTATAGGTTATATCTTTAGCTGTTTTATATTAACAATTGATCTTTGGTTTAACATGCTAGAGGTTGATTATGGTCTTGAACTAAGGTTCATTGTTTTAGAGAGAATGTAAGCTTATTGATAGAGTTTATTGTTTTTTGGGAAATTCAAATATTCACAGCGATTAATACTCCAGCGATAAGCATAATACTACCTGCAACTCGATTTATAACTCTATGAGCCTTAGCTGAACTGAATATTTTTTTAGCTTTTACAGCCATTAATGCATAACACAAGTTGATACTGCCAAATGCAAGGGTTGCAATCCCCATGACGATAGCTGCATCATTAAAGCTAATATTACTCGAAGGGACAAATGCTGGAAAAAATCCAACATAAAATATAATCGCTTTAGGGTTACTTAGTCCTATCATTAAGCCTGTTACTGTATTTTTAATTCCGTTTGAATATATTCCGTCTGTGATTTCGGTTATTTCAGCCGTATGTATTTTGCTAGAAATGAGTTGATACCCTAACCAGCAAAGGTAAGTGGCACTTAAGTATTTTATAACCACGAATGCTGTTCCCATTACGCTTGCTAATGCGGTTAGGCCAAACAGTGCAATACAAATAAATAAGTAATCTGCTATTAAAACCCCGACAAATAATTGTATTGCAGGGACTAAGCCGTGAGAAAAGGAGCGTGAAATTATTGCAAATACTACTGGGCCTGGAACCATTGCGAGGACTAGCATGGTAAATAAAAGGCTGAGTGATTGCTGTAGTTCCATTATAATTGTGCTTCCTGTGATATGAGTTGCTGAGCTTATCTTAATTAAATACAAAAACGCAATGTCCTCTTAATGCGTAATGCTGAGTTAAAAATCCTTTTAAAATGAAAATTATATTGCTCACCCATCAAAAAGAAACTACCAGACCGACTAATACTGGCCGTTGGGTCAAACAGATTATGGATGACAACGCGTTAGTTATTGAATGGGATAGAGTTAACCCAAATATTGATCTGATTAGATTCATAAATGAGGCAAGAGTAGGCTTACTATTTCCTGACACTACCCAGCAACATACTTTATCTAATTCTGCTGTTCATTCTGTGACTTCTTCTGTTCGTACTAGCGATAAAGAGACCAATGATGTGTCAGATTTTGATGCATTAATTATTATTGACTCTACATGGCAAGAAGCCCGTAAAATATACAATCGTAGTCCTTATTTAAAGGAACTAAAAAAGGTGTCAATTGATAGTTCTGTTGGTTCTATTTATGAACTAAGAAGAAATCAGCTAGAAGGTGGTTTGTGCACTGCAGAGTGCGCAGCGCATATTTTAAAACAATGCGGTAATTTACAATCCGCTGAGAAAATTATGGATTTACTTAGGTTACAAATCTCAGTTACAAATTGAATTGAAAGAATAGCGAGAACATGGACGTATTATGATTAGAAAATTATTAGCAGTCTTATTAATTCTATATGGGTTAATTGCTGCTATGTTATTGATGTTCGCACAGCCGACTCATACACAATGGTTTTATCAGTTTAGTTATAGCCTAGTGTTTATTGGTACTCCTTTTGCTGGGAGTTACTGCGTGCTTAAAGAAAATAGATGGGGAATATTTCCTTTGGTGTTTTTGTTTGCCACGCAAATCATAAGACCATTAACACCCTTTGAGTATTTTCCTTTTCAGGCGCCTTTTTCTCTTGCAATCCCTTTTGGTAACTTGTCACAGGGAGAAGGTTATCTAGTCGATTTTTTTGCTATTACCATGTTACTTGTTGTCGTCTTAATGTTAGCTAAACAGAAAGTTAAATAGGAATTGTGATTATATTTCGGAACTCGAGGCTAGTTATTCAGTCTTATTAAACATCAAATATCAAGTCGGTGCCTCCAATAGCGCTTTTGGGTAAGGTGTTCAAATAGATTAAGGGAAGAGTAATGTTTATCATCAAGGGATTGTTAATCACCGCTGCAGTAGTTGTTGCACTTTATCCATTATGGGGAGTATTGCAGCCAATGAGTTATTTGGCTGAAATACTAGAGACGTATCCATTTGCAAAGGGGGCTAATGAGGCGCAAATTAGAATAGCTTCAGGGTTACTTTTAATTAGTAACAGTATTATGAGCTTATCGCTTTTATTTATTTCATTTTACATAACACGTCCAATATCTACACATTTTTTAAAGTTATCTGCTTTATTGCTGATTAGTTACCCTTTAATATTAAGCGTTGTTGAAGTTTTTTCTTCTAAAGAGTTATCAAGACATTTGGACTCACCAATAGTTACGTTAGAGTTTTCAGCCATTAAATTGCTCTATATGGTATTCGGTATCGCTTTATTCGGCATTTATAAAACGCTAAAGCAAACAGAGCCTGCAAAACTTGGATCTAGAAGCTAGAAGTTAGAAACTGAAGAACGAATAACGTAAACCGAGAGTGAATTTGCTCGGTTTACGCAGTTTTGAAGGATGGACTTTAGCTCAGTTCTATTAAGCTATTGTTGATATTGAAAACTTTTATGTAATCGAATGTCTTCGACTGATGAACCAAGCATAACCTTAAACTCACCTGATTCAGCTAACCAGTCATTGGTTTTTACATCCCAAAACGATAAGTCACGCTTATTAAGATTAAAACTTACTTTGCCTGTCTGGCCAGCTTTAAGCCAAACTTTATCAAAACCTTTCAGCTCTTTAAGCGGACGAGGCACACTGGCCTTCATATCATAAAGATAAAGCTGCACAACTTCAGCGCCATCGGTTTTGCTGGTATTGGTGATACTGGCAGAAACAGTTAACGTGTCATCTCCGCTGAGCTTGCTACTGGAGAATTTAATATCGTCATAGCTAAATTCACTGTAAGACAAACCATGGCCAAACGGGAATTCTGGCGCAATTTTTTGTTGCTCAAACCAGCGATAACCAATAAATACGCCTTCAGAATATAACGACTCTTTTTCGTTATAGTCATTTAAAGCGATTGGCGCAGTATCTTGCAGCTTTTTAGGTAAAGTAATCGGCAATTTACCGCTTGGGTTAACATCTCCAAATAAGACATCGGTATAAGCATGGCCAGCTTCCATACCACCATACCATCCCCAAGCAATGGCATTCGCTTTTTCAGCCCAAGGCATTTCAACGGCAGAGCCACCAATTATGAATATTACGGTGTTAGGGTTAACAGACAATAGCTTGCTAATGATTTCATCTTGCTGGCCAGGTAATTTCATGTCTGGTCTATCAATGGATTCGCGGTCATCAGCATGGCTTAAACCTGCGTAATAAATGACCGCATCAGCACTTTTGGCAGCGTTTAAATACTCTGACTCTGAGTTATACAAGCTATTGGGTGTTTCCCAACCTAATGTGACATTTTTCTTACCTTGGTAAACTAATTTAAAGGCATAAGTTTCACCAGCTTTAAGTTCAATATCTTCATTAATCACATTGGTATGCTGAGCGTTTTGGCTAAATAATAGTTTATCATTAATCAGCAGAGAAACCTTACCATCACCTAGGACTTTTAATGTGTGTTTACCTGATTCCATCGGTTTGATATTTGCCTGTATTTCAACGTTTTGTTGCTGACCTTTGGCATCAAACTGCGGATCTGCTATCCATGACTCACTGGTTAACTGTTTAAGTTGATTATCTGCATAATAGTTAATTTGCCAAGAAGGGGTACCAGTCCAGTGACGTGTGGTTAAGTAGTCATTGGGAATAGGCATAAATTTGCTACTTGCTGGGCGCATATGCTGGATATTGACCTTGTTACCTACTTGCTCAAACTTGGCTTTTAGGCCATCAAGCGGGCTAACTTCATATAAAGCTTTTACCTCTGATGAACCGCCACCAAAACCGTGTCGTTTATCTGCGTTAGGTCCTAATACTAAGATGTTTTCGACCTTATTTGTATCAAGGGGTAATACTTGATTATTGTTCTTTAATAGCACCACGCCATTGGCCGCTATAGTGCGGGCATCTTCACGGTGGGCTTGAGTATTGCGCTCACCTGATAAACGTTGTTTGTCCATCATACCGATGCTTAATTGCACTCTAAGAATACGGCGAACTTTGTCGTCAAGCTCAGATTCAGGCACTTTACCGGCTTTTATCATCGCTAGTAGTGGATCTGCTAAAAAGTATTCATCATAACTTTCGACAGCGGTGCCCATTTCAATATCTAGGCCGTTCATGGCAGCGTCATAGGTATTGATGTCGACATTCCAGTCAGTAAGGAGCACACCTTCGTAGGCCCATTCACCTTTTAAAATAGTTTTAATAAGATGATGGCTTTGGTTAGCATTAGTGCCGCGAAACTCATTATATGCCCCCATAATGGCATGCACATTGGCTTCTTTTACAGCAGCTTCGAATGCGGGTAAATAAACTTCACGCAGAGTACGCTCATCGGGTTTCGCATTCACACCTGTACGGTTTAGCTCTTGGGTATTAAGGGCATAGTGTTTAACCGTTGCCCCTACGTCATTTTCTTGAATTGCCTTGACTGTGGGAACGACCAAAGTAGCAGCTAAATAAGGGTCTTCGCCCATGTATTCGAAATTACGTCCGTAAAGCGGCAATCTGGCAAGGTTAACCCCAGGCCCGAGAATAAGGTCTTTATTACGGTGGCGCGCCTCAGCGCCAAGAACATTACCATGAAGACTTGCCATTTCAGGATCCCAACTTGCGGCTACGGCCGTGAGTGGTGGTAGATAAGTTGAATAGTCATTGGTCCAGCCAGCAGGTGCCCAAGAGTTTCTGTCAATTTCGTAACGTACACCGTGGGGACCGTCAGACATCCACATTTCATGGATATTTAATCGCTCAATAGCGGGGATATGAAACTTACCGCCGGCATGCACCAGTGATACTTTTTCTTCTAAAGTGAGCTGTGGCAGTAAACGTTCAATTTCAGATTCAACCGTAGATAAGCGAGCTTGTAAGCGTTGTTGTTCGCTATTGCTAAGAACAGAAAGGGCATGAGATTGACTGACCATACTCTCTGAAGGTGCCGCAACCGTTACAGTTGTACTAAGCAATAACATTGAAGCTGAAATGGGCAATGAAACCGACAATGTTCTAAGCATACGATTATTGAACATTTTTGTGTCTATCACACCTTTTGTAAGCGCTTTCATTTTTGGCCGTTTTTTGGCTGTCATCTCAGGCTCCTTGCTGATTGGTTATTGATTAAGTATTGATTGGGATATCTGTTAAATGCTCTATTCGAGTGAGCAATTTTTGTGATGACTCATTTGAAGCTACACCTAGAAGCAATGTTAAATAGAACTAAATCCTAGCTAACATTGATAAATATATTGGCAGTCAAACGTCCAGTTTTGGGGTTACTGTCAATATCAGTTTGGTAATTAACTAAAGTCGAATGCAATAAATTCCCTGGGTATATGACCAAGCGATGCTGTTTGTATTCTATGTGATGATGCTGTTGATAATGCTCGTTACTTTCAACAAAATATTGAGCCGGAAAGGGGGCTAACTCTTGCAAATAGGGCTCCGCGGCTCTGAAGTATTTGTCCATGTTTGACTGGGTTATACGCTCATAACCTGTGGGTTGGTGCTTAAAAAATGCAGTGGCACCATGAGGGCTATCATTGAGATATTGGAGTACAGCAAAGTAATAAGGTGCTGGTGTGTCAAAGTGTGGAATACGCTGTAAAGTACTCAAGCTTTCAGGCTGTCGATTGATTAATGAAAAGTAAGTCGCTTGAGGTTTGATACGTAAATTAGTTGGGATCTTGTAAACATCATAAATTAATTGAAAAACATGGTTCAGCACTTCGATGACGTAATCTTTTGGCAACTTAGCCCTTACTCCTGGGTAGTAAGAGCCTTTATCTAAATCAAAGTCGACTTGGTTAGCACAGTGTTGTAGTTCAGAGATATCAGCAGTAAAGTTATCGATGACAATCACAGGTGTGCGCAGCTCACCGATATAATGAATCTCAGGCTTCATTGGCTTATTCACCAATATCAGCGGATTAAGATCTGTTATGTCCTGTGCTTGTTTACGCTGTGTATTTTGATCTGTCATATACAACCTTACTGACTCGCTATTTAAATAATACTACAAGTGGATTTACAACATTTTTGACTTGCAATAATTCTGCACAAAATCGTAATGATCAGGCAAGTTAGCTACTTTTTGCTTCGCTTTTAACTTTATATTACCTAAAAAATGCTCAAGCTCTTCATCTTCCATCATATCGACAATAGGGTGATATTGCTTAGGTGCGAGCCCTTGACCCATCATCACCTGTATCCATGAGCTTTCGCCAAATAACTCATTGCCGTGCTTATAGACTTTGCCTGAGGCATCAAACATATCGATACGATGCTGCAGCGACGCTGGCACACTCATGTTTTTACAATAGCGCCAAAAGCGAGTATCAGTGCGGTCAGTGACTTTATAATGCAACACAATAAAATCACGGATATTTTCAGTTTCAGTGCGGGTTTGTTCGTTAAATTCATTAATGTCTTCTTCAACAATACCTTGTGAAGGGAACATCTGGAGTAGGCGAACAATACCGCGTTGAATAAGGTGGATGCTGGTGGACTCTAATGGTTCTAAAAAACCAGATGATAGTCCTATTGCAACACAGTTTTTATGCCATGTTTTACGGCGGCTACCAGTGCGGAATTTGATCACCCGAGGGTCGGTTAACGGCTCACCTTCAATGTTGTTCATTAAGGTGGCTTTGGCATCTTCATCACTCATGTATTTACTGCAAAAAACGATACCATTACCGGTACGGCTTTGTAGTGGAATACGCCATTGCCAACCTGAATCTCGAGCGATTGAACGAGTGTATGGGATCGTTTTTTCGGTGGTTTTAGTTTGCACTGCAATAGCGCTATCACACGGTAACCAATGGCTCCAATCATCAAAACCTGTATTAAGTGTGCCTTCGATAAGCATGGCTCTAAAACCCGTGCAATCAAGGAATAAGTCACCCTCAACCAGTTCACCTGACATCAGCTTTAAACCACTGATATTACCAGTATCTTCATGCTGAAGAACATCTGAAATCTTGCCTTCTATACGGGTAATACCGTGTTTTTCAGCGATGACCCGTAAGAACTTGGCATAAAGTGTTGCATCCATATGATAAGCATGGTTGTAATCTTGATTCGGCAGCACAGCAAAGCGGCCTTCACGGGCTGCTAAATGCTCGGTGCAGTAATCGCCAATTTCACTGACGATACCGCGCTGTTGTCCTTTAAGCCAAAAATGTTGGAAACCACAAGCCCAGCAGTCTTTACCCAAAAATCCAAAGGAGTGAATATAGTCTTTGCCTACATCATGCCAATTTTCAAATGAAATCCCGAGCTTGAATGTGGCATTAGTCGCTGCCATGACATCTTGTTCTTTAATGCCCAGTAACCGATGAAAAATATGTAATGTGGGAATCGTGGCTTCGCCAACACCGACAGTACCAATCTCGTCAGACTCAACGAGTACTACTTCTAAATTTTTACCTAATAGTTTTGTTAATGCAGCGGCCGCCATCCAACCAGCAGTTCCGCCACCTGCGATAACCACTTTTTTAATCGGCTTGTTGCCAGTGTTAGCTTTACTGTTTTCATTACTGGAGTGTTGCTTTTGCATAACAGGATTTCCTTAGGACTAAGCCACTAAATAGTGATTTACTCTTTGTTATTCGTTTCTAAAGTTATCAATGAGCACTTTATTAATCAGTTATATGTTTAGTTGTGCTCATACACGATTATCGTTTTAGTTTATTAATTAAATCAGCTCTTAATTTTCTGGCATTTAATTCATCAAGCGGCTTGGTTTGCATCCCTTGGGCATCTTGGGGGATGTGACTAACATCATCGTCATCATGATCGAAAATATAATGATCGAAGTGTGCTTTCCAGGCTTGTCTTTGCGCTTTAGGTAGTGAGCGAAGGCTTAACATTGCCATAGCGAGGGCGTTATTGGGTCTACCAAGGTAAGCGGGCGTATCACGCCACCAGTGGGTAATTAATACGTTAAATGATTCAATACCACTCACTTGATGCCACCACATGCTTGGCACATAAAGTACATCACCAGCTTCAAGTTCTGCGGTTTTTGCAGCGGCTAATGCCTGCTTGTATTTAGGATATTTTTCAAAGTCTGGATTATCAAAATCAACCATACTGATTTCTTGACCACCGGGAGCAAACTCCATAGGGCCGATATACAAATTACTCACTTGTTCAGGTGGGAAAAGGGTAAAGGTTCGTTTGCCAACTACATTACAAGCGAGATTTTGAGGAAAATCAAAATGGGCTGCGATTCTTGATTGATTGCCTAGCCAAACACTGGTTAAAGGTCTAATAGGCTCAAGCTTTAAGCTATTGTCATCAGCTAACCCCGGCAGGAACTGATTAATTTCAGTAGAGCCCATATAAATGCTTGGTGGCAGTTCGTCATCTTTATGGGCGAATAGCTTATCAATTACTTGATTTAAATTAAGTTGAGCAGCTTGGTAATTAAAACCATTAACCTGCTCATTATAAAACACTCGGCCTTTATGTTTAGGCTCAACATAATAAGCCGTTACAGGTGTATCTTTATAAAAACTAAGTAAGTAGTCAGCTGCTGCTTTAGCGGAATCTAAACCAGCTTGCACAAGTGGCCATGCCAGACAAGCGCCTTTAAAAATGACTGGCTCATCCGTTTGAGCCATCATTAATGCGATATCAGATAATGGACAATTTTCAATTACCTTAACTGTCTGACTATGTTCCATCTACAACAACCTTGTTTACCTAGTTACGGCTAATGACATAGCCTAATGTTATTGAGCGTTTTTAAAATTCAATAACTGCCTGATATTGGATTGTGACGCCAAGGTCATATAGATTGCATTGAGATAACCTTGCTGATGGAGTTCTGCCAATGTTTCAGCTGGGAGAGCTGCGAGGGTTTCTTCATTAATGGTATAAAAACCGATCATCTGATGCTTTTCACCGTTATCTAACTCAATATCTAAAGTAAATGACTCAAGTAATTCGAGTTTGATTAAGGTTTCAATAAAGTTTTTGCTATCAATTAACCCATGGTGAATGGTTTCTAGCATTTCACCGACTTCATCAAGATAAGGCGTATTACCTCCATAAGGGAAGAACAACGGTTCACCTTCTTCCTCATTGATTCTTGGATGATTTGGGTCTAAGTGGATCACGCGTTGAATTTGTTCTACGCCATCTTCTTGAACGGTTTGCTGACCGATTAAAAATGGCTGACGGCGAACGGTTAATGGAATATAGGCAGCTTGCCATTTTCCATCTTGGAGGAATAGATTCTCTTTATGTTGGAAACCAAACATTGCAATTGAGTAAAATTGACCAGTATTGCTGTCTTTTTGAAAAAAGATGGGATAGTGCGCTTGAACACTTCTAAATTCGGCTGGGAAAGTCACTGTATACCAAAGATTGTCACCATACTTTTCTGAACGTTCGGTGATGATTTTTAGATCTTTATGATCGACACTATTAAGTAATACTGGTTTGTTCATGCTGACATCCTAATCAAATACAGCCATAGCTGTGCTTATTTTTTAATGATAATTTTTTAGTTTTAATGCTCATTTATTACAGCTCAAATATTCTTGTTTAGAGCTAAATCTTAGGTAATCCATATTGGGCAATTTTTGCCAATAACTCACGGTTAGTGGGCAAAAGTTGTTTCAATCCTTGGGTGCGTTTTACATTTTCAGCAAACAGTTGTTGTGCTCGGTTTTGCAGTGATGGTTTTAAATGGCTTGGGCTCATAGTTTGAAACTCCATGCCGTAGAGCACGAACTGAAAACTGGCGGCAGGAAATAATACATCGGTGTATTGAATATCATGCTTGTTTGGTGTTTGAGTTCGCCATAATTCAATTTGCTGTTGCAGTGAATCTGGTATGGTTGATGATTCACGATGGTCGTGCCAATAGTCACTGTCACTGCGTTTACTAAGCACATAATGTAACTTTAAAAATTCAATAATTTGTTGCCAATGCTGGCCAAACCTTTGATTGACTCGCGCAGCAATAATATCCATAACTTGTCTGTTACTCGGTAGCTGTTTTGCTAATGTATTGGCACTCCATTCAACTAATGCTAAAGCTGAAGCTTCAAGCGGCTCAATAAACCCAGAGGCCATGCCGATAGCCATACAATTGTTTTTCCAACATACTTTTCGATGACCAGGTGCAATCGATAGCTTTCTTATATCGAGGTTATCAACATCAATATTGACAGTGGGCCTTAGGTATTCAATTAATTGTTGTTCAGCTTGTGCTTGGTCAGTATGGCTTGATGAATATACATGACCGACCCCGCGTCTGGTAGGTAAGCCTATATCCCAAATCCAGCCATTGGTTTGTGCAGTCGAATGAGTACAAGAGGCAATTTCAGAATCAGCTTGTGGGTAAGGGACTTGTATAGCTAACGCAGAGTCGTTAAATAACACCGACTTTTGACACACAAAGGGAACGTTTAATTGCTCGCCGAGCAATAAAGATTGTACCCCAGTGCAATCGACAAAAAAGTCACCTTGTAGTTCTCCAGATTGTTTAGTCGATAAATGATTGATATCCCCACGGTCATTTTTATGAATTGCAGTCACATGGTCTCGAATGTGTCTGACACCAAGTTTTTCAGTGCAATGCTTTTGCAGTAATTGGCTAAATTTCCCTGCATCGAGGTGGTAGCCATAATTGTTTTGAAACTGATATTCGCCAGTGGTGATTTGTTTAGGCGCTAAACTGCACTGACTTAATTGATTTTGCTGGCCAACGGCATCAGCAAAGCTAACTTGCTCTTGATGAGGCAACCAGTAAGGGCAAAGGTCTAATTCATTAGTACCGATAGGCAAGCTAAAAGGGTGCAGATAATGATCTGCTGAACTGTTATTAGCTTGGTGATCATGAGTCCAATTAATAAACCGTGAGCCTTGCTTAAAACTCGCATCGCAGCTCATTAAAAAATCGGTTTCACTAATACCGATGTTTTTTAGCGTGGTACGCATCGAAGGCCAGGTGCCTTCGCCGACCCCAATGGTCGGTACATCAGGAGATTCTATTAAAGTAATATTGAGTTTAGGGGAGGGCGATAGTTTGCCATTATCAGCGTTATGCTCAGCAGCCAGTATCCCTGCTGTTAACCAACCTGCAGTGCCGCCGCCAACAATAATGATGTTTTGTATCGCTTGTTCCATGAGCTGCCTATTTTTAGTGTTATTGATAAGGCTATACTTTTGTTGTGCTAACTAATTTGAATTGAGGTAACACTTACCTAGCATTGAATATTTTTCAATCGCTTACAAGTGTTTGTAAGTAATAATTTGTAATAATGAAATAGAATTGTAAGTTCGTAAAAAAGGTGCAACTTCCTTGTTGCAAATTGGATGTAGCTTAAAAAAAGAGGTGACCATGGCGGCCACCTCAAACGACCTAATCTTTACAAAAGTACTATTAGAATGTGTAACGAGCACCTAGGCTATAACGAGCTCCAGTTTGGGTATAGTTAAGTACTTGGCTGTACGAACGACCATGAGTACGAGTATTTTCTTCAGTAATGTTTAAACCTTCAAAGAATACCGTTAGGCCTTCAACCGCAGCGATGTCATAACCAATATTGAAGTC
This sequence comes from Shewanella sp. KT0246, assembly GCF_019654955.1. Lineage (GTDB taxonomy): Bacteria > Pseudomonadota > Gammaproteobacteria > Enterobacterales > Shewanellaceae > Shewanella > Shewanella goraebulensis. Next base: position 27,435 of record NZ_BPEV01000012.1, read on the forward strand.
AACTTGTGAGTATTCTTCGGTATAACTTGGGTTAGCACCAGTACCATCACCTGTTGAGTTCAAGAACTCATCACGCCAGTTCCATGCAAGACGTGCAGAGAAACCGTAGTTTTCGTAGATAGCAACAACGTTAGCTGTATCACTGATATTAGTTAGTACATTTTGTGGGTCATCACCTGGACGGTTTAAATTAGCATTGTCATAAGTGTCGCCCGCATCAACTAAGGTGTAGTTAGCTTGCATACCAAAGCCTGATTCACCGAAGAAGTGTTGAACTGCGAATTCCCAACCATCAATCACTGAACTATCACTACTGTTTGAAGGAGTAGTTAAAACAAAGTTCAAGTCTGGATCACCAGGGTTACCAGTAATCTCAATATTGCCGTTGTCTGGATTAAGTGTCACATTCGGATCAGTAGCACCGTAGTTGTCATAAATCCACTGACGTTGACCAATAGCCGTTGTTTCACCAGCTGCAATTGCTTCTTGAACATAAGCGCCATTTGATGGGTCTGGAATATTATAGATTGTTGAGTTAACTGGGTTACTATCGATAAAGTTCGTTACGTCTTTACGGAAGTAACCAATAGATACGTAACTTGCGTCAGCGTAGTACCACTCACCAGAGAAGTCATAGTTTGTAGACTCAAGTGGAAGTAGGCTTGGGTTACCGCTTGAACCACTACCACCGCCTCGGTTAGCGAGTGTACCGACTGTAGTACCACCTTGAATTGAGGTGTAATCAGGACGACCAATTGTTTCACTGTATGCTGCACGTAAGTAAACATCTTCTACCACTTCGATATTGAAGTTAAAGCTTGGTAAGAAGTAATCATAAGAACCTGTTTGCTTACCAAATACTCGGTTATCTGAAGTCGTGCTCTCAAGTGCGATTTCTGTTTCAGCAATCCAAGTAGCTTGGTCATATGAAGATACAGCTGACTTAGATTCAACATCGGTTTTTTCATAACGTACGCCGAAGTGAACATCAAATGGCATATCGCCCCAGTCACCTTCGTAGTTATATTGGATATAAGCTGATTGTGATTCTTCTTGAGTGAAACGGTCGGTATCGCTAGCGTAATCTGTAGATGGACAGAAGCCATTACCACAGTCACCAATTGCTGACGAACCATATAATTCAGCTGCACGAGCTCTAACAGCTTCAAAGTCCCAAAGGAAAATCACATCTTGTGGGTCGATAGATGCAGAACCTTGGTAATCAGAGAAGTCACCTTGTGAACCATCAAACTTATCTTGAACACTACCTGCTGGGAACCAAGAAGGGTCGAAATCGCCTTCAGCGCCAACACCACCCCAGTCATTACGCTGTACGTTTACTGATTGAGAGTGATTGTTTACGTCAGTAGCTGCGATACCAAAGTCAATGCTACCTGCTTCTTCAAAGACGTAAGTACCATTGATTTGAAGTTGCTCAACTTCTGATTTATTTCGAGCATTACCAAATACAGAACCAGTTACACGCATATCTTCAGGGCGAACAGCATTACCACCGCCAACAGCTAATACAGGAACATCGCCTGTGAAGTCTGTTGCAGCACTTGTACGAATAAATGCCGCCGTACTTAAGTTACTGTTACTACCATTTTTATTATTTGGTGAACGTTCAGCTTCTGAAGTATGGTAATCCAATGATAAGAATAAGTTATCAGTAGCATCCCACTCTAAGTTAAAACCTAAAGAACCACTTTCATCACGGGTACCGTAATCACCCGCAGCCATTGATAAATCAGCGCCGCCATCAGGGTAAGTTTCAGAATAAACCAGTGGAGAAGATACTGGGCCGTCAGACCAAGTACTTTCTTGAGTTGGAACAAAGTTAAACCATGCAGAAACATCGTGTGACTGTGTATCTACATCATTTTGCATATAGGTGTAGTCTAATGTTGCACGTAACGAGTCAATAGGCTCATATTGCAACACTAACTGACCGTTAGTTCGGGTACGTTGTTGCTCTTCAAAACGGTAAACCGTGGTTTGAGGAACAGCATATACATCTCCTTCACCTGGGCGGTTTATTTGATTGTCATCTTTTGGAACACCACCCCATTCAGCGTTATCGCCGCCCCAGTCTTGGTCAACAATACCTGGGAAACTACGCCAACCTGTACCAACTTGTGCTTGTTGGTTACCACTTTCACGTTCTTGGTAACTGGCAGAAATCGAAATACCAAATTTGCCATCTGCAAAAGTGTTTGAGTATAAACCTGAAAGTTCTGGTGTGACTGAGCCTTCATCAGTTGATTGATCATCAACAGCTTTAACACCAAAGGTCGCTTTTAAACCTGGAGAGCTTAATGGGCGATGAGTTAGAACATTAATGGTTGCACCGATACCACCAGTTGAGTTTTTCGCTTGGCTAGTTTTTTCAACTTCAACTGCACTGATTGCTTCAGATGCAATGTTGGCGAAGTCGAAAGAGCGAGAACCCGTTGTTACTGGCATTTGACGATTATTGAGCATAACCAAGTTTTGGTCTGCACCGAAACCACGAACAGATACACGGCTACCTTCACCATTTTGTCTGTCGATTGATACACCAGTAATACGTTGTAAAGACTCTGCTAAGTTACTGTCTGGGAACTTACCAATGTCTTCAGCGTTAATTGCATCTACGATACCGTCAGAGCTACGCTTTAAATCCATAGATTTAATTAAGCTTCCACGAATACCAGTGACCTTAAGTACTTCAATGTTTTCATCTGCAGCGACTTCGTCGGCTGCAAATGCTGGCATCATGGTACTTGCACTCAGTACTACCGACAAACTAGTGGCAATTCTGGTCTTTTTAAATGTTCTAAATTTCATCTAAGTCTCCCCTCGACTAGATCTCAGGCTACTACTCTCTGATTTTTTTATTCGGATTACGAATGAACGTAATGTGTTTTATTCATCATTTGTAAACGCTTTTAAAAGCCTTTATGTAAAAGTTAATGTAAGCGCTTACATAAAACTAGATTAATTTGTTAACAGCGTCAACAATAATTACTACAAAAAATTACAATCCGTTAACCTTGTTTTTGTACTAGCACAATTATCACTCTTGTAAGTTGTTGAAATCATTTGTTTAAAATAAGTAGATTACGATTCTCAACAAAAGTAATAAATGAAATAATTTTGTGATAGCGCTTACATTTTTTTTGTTTTATCTGGGTTAGGGAGGTGCTTTGTTGCAGATAGAGGAAGGTCATTTTGTTACAAAGACAGTTTCATCATGATACATAGTTAACTTTGCCTATTTTGTATGACAAATAAACAGTTCTTTATCAACAGAATAATGAGCGAAATTAAGCTCATTACGTAGGCATGTAAATGACATTGTTTATTGAGATAAGTTAACTATCTGAGATATCAAAAGTTGCAAAGAATCATTGGTTTTTTACTTTTAATAGGCTTAATTAGCTATTAATTGGCAATATTAAAGTTAATAGAAAGCCAAATCCAAACGTTACATGGGAAATGAGCAACAAAGTTAATTGAAAAGCTAGAAGAAAAATAACTTAAAAAGTCTTAGAGGCTATGGCATTTAAAAGCTTGAAAGGGTGGGACAAGATCTTTTTTAAAAAGAATTATTGATACAGATGACCTTTGAGCCTTATTGTCTCTAATACTGCTAATTAATTGTTGTACTTTGCCTTAAACAAGTGTGAAAAAAATGGGCAATAAAAAGCCGTAACTTAATATTTAAGTTACGGCTTATAAAGGTTAGCCTTTAAGCTTTAGTCTAAGATATCAAAGTATTACTTACTCATTGGCTTAGTCGCAGAGTCTCTTACGATAAGTGCTGGATTAAATGTGTTTTCAACTAATGGTTTAGGGTCATTATAAATATGCTTCAGCACCCATAAGGCTGCCATTTTACCCATTTCATGAATTGGGTTATTCACTGTGGTGAGTTTTGGTGAGATATATTGCGGAAAAGGAATGTTGTCGTAGCCAACAAACGATAGCTCTTCAGGAATACTCATGCCTTTCTTAAGACAAACCGCAATAGCACCAGAAGCCATTTGATCATTGGCACACACTACAGCTGTAAAGGGTTTATTAACTTTGAACAGTGCATCCATGGCTTCACTGCCACCTTGCTCTTTATAGTTTCCTTCGTAAAAAAGCTGTTGATCAAACTCAATGTTAAATTCAGCTAAAGCACGCTTATGGCCAGACAAACGGTCTTGCGAGTCGAGTTTAAACAGTGGCCCAGAAATATAGGCCAGGTCTTTGTGACCATGCTCCAGTATATGTTTTGTTGCTAGGTAACCACCAAGCTCATTATCTAGATATACACAGCGCTCACTGATTTCGTCAATGTAACGGTTAATGAGTACAATAGGAGTATTACCTTGGTGAAGCTTGATGAGGTATTCATCATCAACGGCTTCAACATCTAGAATTAATGCATCGCAGCCTCGGCTAATTAAAAACTCTACACCGTCTCTTTCTTGAGATTCGTCGCTGTGACCTGCTGCAATGATAACGTGCTTATTACCTGCACGAAGGGCTGTCTCAATTTCGGTCATCATCGGACCGTAGAATGGACCGTCAAGTTGCGAGACAAGAACGCCAACACTATTAGAGCGGCTAGACGCAAGTGATTGAGCAATGGTATTTGGGCGGTAACCCAATTGATCCATCGCACTCATCACTTTTTGTCTGGTTTTTTCACTGACCTTGGTGTTGTTATTCATCACGCGTGAAACGGTTGCCAGTGATACGCCAGCTAAGACTGATACGTCGTATATTGTCGCCATATATCCCTATTTAATACTGTTTAGCTTATGAAAATCAAAACGTCGGTTAGACTAGCATGAACTATTTAGCATAATCATTAAAAAAAAGTCTTAAACAGCGAAGAATAATGAAACAACTTAACTGTTAAATAGTTTTTTCTATTGAATGTATAAATTGTATCAGGCCATAAAACCGTTAACTATATACAATTTTGAATAGTTCATAAGAAATTCTTAAGCAATAAGTATCTGTTTATTGAGTTATTGCTGCATGCACTTCTTCAACTTGTTTATTGTCTAATTTATACCACTTCATCACTATTGCTACGATAATAGAACCTACAGCAGGGTAGATAGTGAATGAAATTAAAATACCTTGCTGAGTCGCTGCTGTTTGTTCAACATCGGCTTGATAACCATATAACGCTAGTAACCAACCTGCAGCTGCCCCGCCAATTGCGACACCTAATTTGATAAAGAAAATCACCGATGAATAAATCATTCCGGTTATTCTAACGCCGGTTTTATATTGGCCGTAATCAACAACATCAGCCATTTTAGCCCAAAGCAGTGGCGTGCCCATATTGAAGGTAAAGCCCCACAATATAAATAAGGCAAAAGCGATTTCAACTTGATCACCTGAGACAAAATAAGCAGCAATACAGAGGGCTGCAGCGATAAATTGAATCGTAATGTAGGCTTTGACTTTACAAACCCGTTTAGCTAATGGCTCAGCTAAAATACAACCAAAAATGTTACCAATCATACCTAAGGTAATAAAGAGAGTGATAGAGTCAGGCATATGCAAATAATATTTAACGTAATAAATCGCTAAACTGGTTTTAAGTACCATACCCGATAACAACCAAATTGCGGCAATAGAGAGGATGCGCCATTGGTCGTTTTGCCAAAGTAACTTGAAGTCTCTTTTAAAGCTCAAGTTTTGATCTTTAGGTGGGTGTAAACGCTCTTTAGTACCTAAAAAGCATAAGACAAACATCACTACGCCTAACGCACTCATTGCCGCTATTGTAAGTTGGTAGCCTTTTGCTTGGTCGCCTTGGCCGAAATATTCCACTAACGGTAAAGTTAATGCCGACACCATTAATCCGCCAATCATGGCAAATACAAAGCGATATGATTGGACTGACACGCGTTCTTTAGGATCTGCAGTTAATACACCGCCTAATGCACAGTAGGGAATATTAATAGCTGTATAAACCATCATTAATGCCGTATAAGTGACGAAGGCATATATCATTTTACCTTCTTCGGCTAAATCTGGTGTGGTAAAAGCAAGTACACTGATTAAGCCAAACGGCAGCGCGAACCACATAAGGTAGGGACGAAACTTACCCCATTTGGTTTCTGTTCTATCAGTTAATGCGCCCATTAGCGGGTCTGTTATCGCATCGATAAAGCGAACGGCAAGAAACATGGTGCCGACAAATGCAGGTGAAATACCAAAAATATCAGTATAAAAAAAGGTTAAAAACAACATTACTGTTTGGAACACTATATTACTGGCTGTATCACCTAATCCATAGGCTATTTTCTCTTTAACGCTAATCATGCGAACCTCTTTCGGGTCATTATTATTTTTAAAGTATAAAGTAGGGTATCAAGCACATACCTGTGCTGATTGGTGCCGGTAGTAATTATTTAGCTCTTTGGCTAATAAAATCACGATAAGCTAATCCGCTTCGCTTAATGGTGCGTTGTTGAGTTTGATAGTCAACATACACTATCCCGAAGCGTTTTAAATAGCCTTCAGCCCATTCAAAATTATCCATTAAGCTCCAAGCAAAATAACCATCTACTTTAACACCTTGCTCTATAGCATCATTAACCGCATTTAAATGCGCTTGATAATATTCAAGTCGGTCTAAATCATTTACAGCGTCATCAACAATTTTATCGTCCATCGCTGCGCCATTTTCGGTGATGTAAATTGGCGGCAATGTATAGGTGTTATGTAAGCTAGTTAATAAGTCAGTGAAAGCGGCTGGATAAATTTCCCACCCGATATCGGTTTTAGGGGCATCTTTCATGTCTATTTGGACAAATTGATTGTCACTGCAGGCTTGATATACAGCGCGGGTATAAAAGTTAATCCCCAAGAAATCAATTGGCTGGCTAATAATATCCATATCACCAGGTTCAATATTAGGTTTGTCACCATCATCAAAGTCATTAATGATGGCTGGATACTCACCATCCATAATGGGTTTCATGTACCACTGGTTAAAGTAGTCATCAGCGATTTGAGCAGCCTTTTTATCTGCGGGGCTATCTGAATAGGCATAACAAGGGGTGAAGTTGAGTACGATACCGTTTAAAGAGTCAGGGCTATTTTTTTGAATAACTTCCATCGCAAGACCGTGAGCTAATAATAAATGGTGAGCTGACTTACGTCCGAATGCTTTAGTCGCAAGCCCTGGAGCATGAATACCGATTTCATATCCTAAGTAAGAGCTACAAAAAGGCTCATTCAATGTGGCGTAGGAATGAACACGGTTACCTAGAGCTTGCGTTATTTTATCGGCATAGTCTTGAAAAAGATAAGCAGTGTTGCGGTTAAGCCAGCCACCTTGATCTTCAATGTGTTGTGGTAAATCCCAATGGTAGAGGGTTGCGTATACTTTAATACCACGGCTGATGAGTTCGTCCATTAGCTTGGTATAAAAGCTCACACCTTCTTGATTCAGGCTGCCATCTTGATTAATCACGCGTCCCCAAGAGATCGATAATCGATAAGCATCAACGCCCAATGACTGGATAAGCTCAACATCATTTTTCCATAATGCCACATGTTCACAAGCTTGCTTGCCGTCAGAACCATCACGAATTTTTTGTGGCGTCGCACAGAAGGTATCCCAGATACAAGGTAAGCGAGAATCTGCCGCTCCTTCAATTTGAAAAGAGGCGGTAGCAACCCCAAAAGTAAAATCCTTTGAGTGCATTTTAGAATCTGATGGTAAAGATATTTTCATATTTATTATTCACTTAATATGTTTCTGACGTATTCCTGTCAATTCAACTCCAATAGCTGAAACTCAAGCTGTTATTGAAGTGCTGTTACAATTTTTACTAACAAAAATCGTTGACTTTCGTTATCGGTATGTTAAAAATGAAAGCGCTTACATCGAGACTAGTGATTAATTAACAAAAGGTCAATAATTGATTTAGATAATTCTCGAAACAGCCTATCTGTGTACTACAAAAGGTGTAGAACAAGCGTGTTTAGATAGTCTTTGACCATAAATACATAATAATTAAAGAGGAAATGTCATGGCTAGCGCACCGGTAAATGCAGATGCTGCTGAAATGGGAAGTGTTCATCAAACGGGGAATTTCAAATTTGCCCTGATGGCATTAACGTCACTATTTTTTATGTGGGGTTTTCTAACCTGCTTAAATGACATCTTAATTCCTTATTTAAAAAATATGTTCGAATTAAGCTATACCCAAGCCATGTTAGTGCAATTTTGCTTCTTTGGTGCTTATTTTATTGTATCTATTCCAGCAGGGCATCTTGTCGGAAAAATTGGCTATCAAAAGGGCATTGTTACTGGGCTTGCCATTGCCTGTGTTGGCTGCTTGATGTTCTATCCATCAGCAAGTTACGCATCTTATTGGATGTTCTTGAGCGCTTTTTTTGTTCTTGCTGCAGGGATTACTATTTTACAAGTCGCAGCAAACCCATATGTCAGTGCACTTGGGCCTGCTGAAACGGCTTCATCAAGATTGACCATGACCCAGGCTTTTAACGCCTTAGGTACAACGGTCGCGCCATTTTTCGGTAGTTACCTTATTTTAAGCAACATGAGTCATGGCTCAGAATCAGGAGGGGCTGATTCGGCAGTGTCAACAGCAACGGTTGAAGCTGTTCATCAAGCCAGTACAGTGCAAGTGCCTTATTTAATGTTAGCTGGCGCATTATGTGTGTTAGCGATTATTTTCTTCGTTCTTAAACTACCAGTACTGGGTATTAATGAGCAAAAAGCTGACACAGATTCAACAGCAACAGGCAGTGCGTGGAAATATCCTCATCTTGTATTAGGTGCAGTGGGTATTTTTGTTTATGTCGGTGCTGAAGTCGGTATAGGTAGCTTTTTAATTAACTTTTTAACCCAACCTGATATTGGCGGCTTTACTGAAGCACAAGCAGCCAAGTACATCGCATACTACTTTGGCGGCGCTATGGTTGGTCGTTTTATTGGGGCGTTAGTAATGCAGAAAATTGCTGCAGGTAAAGTACTGGCATTTAACGCGACGTGTGCAGTGCTGTTAGTTGCAGTAGCAATGCTTGCAGAAGGCACCACAGCTATGTGGGCATTATTATTAGTTGGATTATGTAACTCCATTATGTTCCCAACGATTTTCAGTTTAGCGCTGGCTGATTTAAAACAACATACTAGTCAGGGCTCAGGTGTGTTGTGTTTAGCTATTGTGGGCGGAGCAATCGTGCCGTTATTACAAGGCATGCTAGCTGATTCATTTGGTATTCAATTGGCATTTATTTTACCGCTAGTTTGTTATGCATTTATCGCTTATTACGGTTTAGTGGGCAGTAAAGCCAAGCGTCCACAACAAGCGGTTTAATTAAGTTTTAACTGAGTGGCTGACATCGTGAATTCATTCAGGCAATCAAATTTAGACATTACTAAAAGAATAGATAAGGCAAAATTTATGAAAAAGGCAAATAGGGTTATCGCAAGGAAGCAATTAACGTTGCCACTGCAAATCATCGCCGTATTGGTTGGACTGTCTGCTTGCTCGGATGATGATAAAAAGGCTATCCCAACTGAAGTTGAGTCAGATCAACAAGTGGTAGTGAAAGTTGCACAAACAAATGAAGATGCTATCACAATGGAAAATAACATTGATATTTGGCCTACCTTAGATATTCCGTTAGCAAAAGACGCTGAACTTGAGGCGCGTATTTCTAAGTTAATGGATAAGATGACTTTAGATCAAAAAATTGCCCAAATGATCCAACCAGAAATTCGCGACATCACTGTTGAAGATATGCGTAAATATGGTTTTGGTTCTTACTTGAATGGTGGTGGTGCGTATCCCAATGATGATAAACACGCGACACCTGCTGATTGGATTAAATTAGCTGAAGATATGTATCAAGCCTCAATGGATGACAGCCTTGATGGCATCGCGATTCCAACAATGTGGGGAACGGATGCGGTACATGGTCACAACAACGTGATTGGCGCGACTTTATTCCCACATAACATTGGTTTAGGTGCAGCGAATAATCCTGAACTTATTCGAGATATTGCCGCGATTACCGCTAAAGAAGTGATGGTTACCGGTATTGATTGGGTGTTTGCACCAACAGTTGCAGTGGTACGTGATGATCGCTGGGGACGAACGTATGAAGGTTATTCAGAAGATCCTCGCATTGTGAAAGCGTATTCGCACTCAATTGTAGAAGGTTTACAGGGTAAGGTTGGTGATGACTTTTTATCTGATCAACATGTTATTTCTACCGTTAAGCACTTTTTAGGTGATGGCGGTACCGAGAAGGGCATCGATCAAGGCCAGAACATGGACTCTGAACAAGAGTTATTTGATATTCATGCTCAGGGGTATGTCGGTGGATTAACCGCTGGTGCACAAACTGTCATGGCATCATTTAACAGCTGGCAAGGCAAAAAAATTCATGGCGAGAAGTATCTGCTGAATGATGTACTAAAAGACAAAATGGGTTTTGATGGTTTTGTAGTTGGTGATTGGAATGGTCATGGCCAAGTTGATGGTTGTACAAATGAATCTTGTGCCCAAGCTGCAAATGCTGGTTTAGATGTATTTATGGTACCAACAAGTGCTTGGAAGCCATTATATGAAAACACGATTGCACAAGTAAAAAGCGGTGAAATTACTCAAGCTCGAGTTGATGACGCGGTTCGCCGTATTTTAAGAGTTAAGTTCCGCGCTGGTTTATTTGAAAAACCAAGCCCAGCTAACCGTGCTATTTCAGGTAAAACTGAATTAATTGGCGCCAAAGCACATCGTGATGTCGCAAGACAAGCTGTGCGTGAATCATTAGTGCTATTGAAAAATAACGCTAATATTTTACCGCTAGCACCTAATTCTAAAGTTCTTGTTGCTGGTGATGCTGCGGACAACATTGGTAAACAGTCAGGTGGCTGGAGTATTACTTGGCAGGGTACGGATAACTTAAACGAAGACTTCCCTGGCGCAACGTCTATTTATGCTGGTATTGAGCAAACAGTCAATGCGGCTGGCGGACAAGCTTGGTTAAGTGTTGATGGCCAATTTGAAGCCGTGAATAAACCCGACGTTGCGATTGTAGTATTTGGTGAAGAGCCCTACGCTGAAGGTAACGGTGATATTGATAACCTTGAATATCAGCGTGGTGATAAGCGTGATTTAGCCTTGCTAAACTCTTTTAAGTCACAGGGTATTCCAGTTGTTTCAGTCTTTATCAGTGGTCGCCCTATGTGGGTTAACCCTGAATTGAATGCATCAGATGCCTTTGTTGCTGCATGGTTACCGGGTACTGAAGGTGACGGTGTTGCTCAAGTATTATTTTCAAATGTTGATGGCAAAGTGAATGCTGACTTTGTCGGTAAGCTTTCATTCTCATGGCCAACGACACCGCAGCAAACCACAGTCAATGTGAATGATGAAAATTACCAGCCATTATTTGCCTATGGATATGGTCTTAAATACGGTGAAAAAAGCCAAGTTTCCGATAGTCTTTCAGAAGATAACTTTGCATCTGAAGCCAAACTTGAGCCGTTAGCTTTATTTGAACGTGCAGTGAAAGCGCCATGGAAATTGATTATTGGTACTGAGAGCACAATGGACACTGTAAGTAGCAGTATTCAACAGAATGATGCATTGACCCTAAGAACCTTTGATAAAGCTGTTCAAGAAGATGCTCGTTTGGTTAACTTTAACGGCACAGGTCTGGGTTTTGTTGGCTTAATCAGTAACTTCCCGCGTGACTTACGAGCTTATTCAAACAGTAATGCTGCCTTATCTGTTTTAATCAAAACCACCAATAAGGTTGAAAAACCTGTCATGCTGGGTGTTGCGTGTGATAGAGATTGCCGCGCAGATGTTGATATTGCTGGTGCTTTAAATTCTTCAGTTGGTGATTGGCAAACCATTAGTGTTGATTTGAAATGCTTTGCTAACCAGCAAGTTGACTTCGGTAATATTAATACGCCTTTCTATTTGGCAACCGATGGTAAAGCTGAAATTAACTTCAGTGATTTATTAATTGTTCCAAATGCGGCAGATGACGCCACGATTACCTGTCCAGCTTCATAACTAACCTTGCTACTTGGCTAGAAATTGGCTAGCCAAGTAGGTCTTTACTCCTGCACTGCTGTGAACTTGCAATTAACTTTGTAAGGGATTTTGTTGGATTTTTTTCAAGATTTTTTGCTATTTCCTTGGGGGGAAAATGAAAAAATTACCACCAGTTTTAACTCTCACTAGTGTTAGTGCTTTAGCTGCATTGTTAATCGCTTGCGGTTCAGACAATACATCAGAGGAGGTTGTAAATGATACCGCAGCCGCTGATAACAGTGTTGAACAACCACAAGAAAGTCCTTGGACGCTTATTTGGAGCGACGAGTTTGATGGGACTGCGATTGACTTAGATAAATGGAATCTCGCCCACAATTGTTATGGTGGCGGTAATCAAGAACATCAGTGTTATACCCAACGGGATGAAAACAGTAAGGTCGCTGACGGTTTATTGGTTATCACTGCAGAACGTGAAGATTTCAGTGGTCCAGCCGTTGCCTTGGGCGATCCTAATTATGATGCTGCAGACACTTCTAAACAGCAGCCATATACTTCGGCGCGATTAGATTCGACTAATAAAGGAGATTGGAAATACGGCCGCTTTGAAATCCGCGCCAAAATGCCACAGGGTCAAGGTACTTGGCCTGCAATCTGGATGTTACCGACAGACTGGGTTTATGGTCCTTGGGCAGGATCCGGTGAAATCGATATTATGGAGGCGGTAAACCTGAAAGTGGTCACAGAAGGCTCTGAACCTGAAGCTAAAGTGCATGGCACTTTGCATTACGGTAAAGCGTGGCCAGGCAATGTTTACTCAGGTGCTGAGTATACATTGCCAGAAGGCGCTAACCCTGCTGATGATTTTCATGTCTACGCCCTTGAATGGGAAAAAGATGAAATTCGCTGGTACGTTGATGATGTTCACTTTGCTACACAGCGCTCAACAGGTTGGTATAGCCAATACACAGACAGCGATGGCAATCTACAAAATGCCTTGGAAGATGGCCCATACAATCAATCATTTCATATGATTTTGAATTTGGCTGTCGGTGGTACTTGGGCTGCAAATGTCAATAATACGGGGGTAGATGAAAGTGTATTCCCACAAACTTTAGAAGTTGATTATGTACGTGTTTATGAGTGCAGTGTTTCGCCTGAAACTGGACAAGGTTGTGCTTCTATAGATGAAGCAGCAGCAGAAGTGGTCGAAGGACATTTAGCACCAGAAATTAGCACACCATCAACAGATATTGGTGCAGGTCCTGAGTTCATTATGTACAACGATGCCCTAGCTGAAGGGTTGAGTTTAGACAGCTATAACCCAGATAATTCAGTGACGTTAACCTCAGTTCAGGTTGAAGACCGTGGTGAAGTACTTCAATTGGATAAAGTGGGTGCAACGGGTAACGCGTATTTTGCTTACCCGCCAACAGCAGACTTGTCCCACTGGTCAGCTAACGGTGTTTTGGTATTTGATTTAAACGTGATGAGCACTGACAACGATGTCGATTTGTTGGTCAAAATTGACAGTGGTTGGCCTAATGTCAGTGATACTAATGTTGAACTACCTGCGTTAAATACTTGGACAGAAATTCGCTTACCGATTGATGAACTTGTAGCAAGTGGTAATCAATTTTCACCGGGTAGTTTTGCTGATTTAGCATCCGTTTCAAATCCATTTGTTATCGAGCCATTGGGTAATATGAGTTTGCAAATTGATAATGTGCGTTATGAATATGATGTGGCACAAACAGATGAACTGATTGTATATGATGATGCTGTCAAAGCGCCTTTTGAAATTGGTCATTATGCGGCAACAGGGAGTGTCGGGATTGAGCAAGTTGATGTGGGCGGTGATAACGGATTAGTAAGTCAATTTAGTTTCAATACAAACGAAGCGGTGGTTTATTTTCAAAGTCCTAATTTTCAACAAGATGTGAGTAGTTTTAATTTTGTTGAATTTGACTTAAATGTCACCACAGATCCCAGAGAAGTTCGAGACTTTAATATCAAAATTGATTGCGGACACCCTTGTAGTTCGGGAGATTTTGCTATCAATGCACCAGCAGTAGGCGCATGGACTCACTATAAAGTAGCCTTAGCAGATGTAGTAGCCAATACTGGTTCTAGTTTAGATTTAACCAAAGTTGATACGCCTTTAGTTGTTTTCCCTGCATGGGGAAATCAAAATGGTGTGGTCATGCAAGTTGATAACGTCATGCTGACTAAATAACTTGAACTTGGTTTAAGGCGTATTATTTAATCCTAGTTGGGTTTTAACAGTTTGAATACGAATGCAGTCAAGGCGTTGAGGGTTTTATGCTCATCGTTCTTGGCTTACTATCAAACTGAGGTTACAAATAAGTAACAATGGTGTGTTTGTTATTTAGGTTCGAATACGTAAATTAGGAATTTTTTATATAAGTGCATTCATACAAATGAATTTGTACAAGTACATTTATATAAGTGGATTCATATAAGTAATTTTAATAGGCAGTTTTTAATGTCTAAGACAAACTAAATAGTTATAAATCTTTAATACAGTCAATGGCATAATGTGAGCTGATTATTTTCTGGCTTAAAAGTCAGTATTTTCTAAGGAATGACCTTTGACAATTAAAGCATTAGAACAACAAATTAGTTTAACTAAAGCACAACTAGATATCGTGATTGCCATTGCTAGACAAGCAGGCGATGCCATTATGCAAGTGTATTCGACACCTGACTTGCAAGTAGAGCAAAAACAGGATGACAGCCCGGTAACAGCGGCTGATATCGCCAGCCACAATGTGATTGTGGGCGAGCTTGAAAAATATTTTGCTGATATTCCAGTGATGAGCGAAGAAGCTGCGGATATTGACTGGGACGTACGTAAAACATGGGCCACTTACTGGTTAATCGATCCATTAGATGGCACCAAAGAGTTTATTAAACGTAATGGTGAGTTTACCGTCAATATTGCGCTTATTCATCAAGGTAAAGCGGTTGCAGGTGTTGTTTACGCCCCCGTTTTAGATAAATGTTATTCAGGAATAGTAGGTCAAGGAGCTTGGCTTGAAAGTGATAATACGCAACAAGTATTGGATATCAGTGAGCAACCCATTAATGCTAAACCTATTGTCGTAGGTAGCCGCTCACATATTAGCCCAGGCCTTGCTGAGTACGTTGCCAATATTGGTGAGCATCAAATGCATAGCGTTGGTAGTTCGCTTAAGTTTTGTTTAGTAGCTGAAGGCAATGCCGATGTTTATCCACGTTTAGGATTAACAAGTGAGTGGGACACTGGAGCTGCGCAAGCCGTATTAGAAAGTGCAGGTGGTCAGGTGCTTAAATTCCCTGAGTTAACTCCACTTGAGTACAACCAAAAAGAAGATATTTTAAATCCGTATTTTATTGCCGCATCACCTAAATGGTTTGAGCGTAAATAGTTTTTGTATCAAGGTTTGATTGAACATCTGAGTGTATTTAAGTCATAGCACACAGTTATTTCATCAAGGATACAGGCTTTACACAATCAAGATTGCAGCACCAAATGCGTATTTAGCTACAAATTATAATTAAATGGAGAGAGAAGTTATGATGCGCATGGGTGTTGACCTTGGCGGGACAAAAATTGAGTTAGTGGCGTTAGCGGAAGATGGCAGTGAGCTGTTTCGTAAACGTGTTCCTACTCCTAAAAATTATCCAGGCACTCTAGATGCCATTATAGGTTTAGTGGATGAAGCCGAAGCTGAAACTAAACAAAAAGGTTCTGTTGGTGTTGGGATCCCTGGTGTGGTTTCTCCTTTTACAGGCTTAGTTAAAAACTCAAACTCGACTTGGATTAATGGTCATCCATTAGATAAAGATTTAAGCGCTCGACTTGATAGAGAAGTTCGCGTGGCAAATGATGCTAACTGTTTTGCGGTTTCTGAAGCTGTGGATGGCGCTGCAGCGGGCAAAGGTGTGGTCTTTGGCGTTATCATTGGCACGGGTTGTGGCGGCGGACTATCGATAAATGGTCGAGTTCATGGTGGCGGTAATGGTATCGCAGGTGAGTGGGGACATAATCCACTACCTTGGATGACATCTGATGAATTTAATTCGACTTCATGCTTTTGTGGCAATAAAGATTGTATTGAAACCTTTATTTCAGGTACTGGCTGGGTTCGTGATTTTCGCCGTGCAGGCGGTGAAGCGGATAGTGGCATTCAAATTTCTCAAATGATGTCAGAAGGACATCCGTTAGCCACACAAGCATTTGTGCGCTATATCGATCGTTTAGCGCGCTCACTAGCACATTTGATTAATATGATTGACCCTGATGTGATTGTTTTAGGTGGCGGGGTTTCAAACATTGATGCCATTTATAACGAACTACCAAAAGTATTGCCTAAATATGTCGTCGGACGAGAGTGCGATACCATTGTGGTTAAAAACCAATTTGGCGCTTCTTCAGGTGTTCGTGGCGCTGCTTGGCTTTGGGGCAAAAACGAACATTAAATTACAGTTTAAAATGTTTGAAAAAATATTTAACGGCGCTTTTTAGCGTCGTTTTTTATTGTGAAATTGATGATTAAAGTGATTGATATCTGCTTATTTTCGCAATCTACTTCAACAGTCGATACAATAGGGGAATTCCACTTTAGCTAACTCTAATTGAGCAGATTAACAGCAGATGAAATTGATGTTTTGGTTTAAAAAAGTCCTGTCGCAATTTGTCATGCCAGTTCCATTTATATTGATATGCTTATTTGTTGCGCTTTTTATATGGCGTTTTAAAGCTAAAAAACTCAAATCATTTGGTCAGTTCTGTTTAGCGATGGGGTTATCGGTTTTAATGCTATTGAGTAACTCTTTTATATCTGCCAATCTCGCAGAAAGTTTAGAGTCTAGATACCCTGTAAATGAACTCCCTCTAACACAAATAAATCAAGATGCATGTTATGTGATGGTGCTAGGTTCAGGACATCGCGAAAAGCAAAACATCAGCGCGGTGCAGCAATTATCATCTACGGCATTATCTAGACTTTCAGAAGGGATTAGACAGCTTAAGCTGGCTGGTAGTCACTGTACTTTAGTTGTCAGTGGTTGGAGCGGTGGGCTAACTCCAACTCCTCATGCTGTGATCATGAGACAAGCTGCCATTGAACTTGGTGTTGCTGCTGACAACATCGTTATTTTTCCTGATGCGCTAGATACCATTGAAGAGGCACAATCGATGAAATCGCTTGTGGGTAACACCCCATTTATTTTAGTGACTTCAGCAACTCATATGCCTCGCTCAATGATGATTTTTACCACCAATAAGCTTTATCCCGTTGCCGCACCCACTAACTTTCTAAGTTCGCTAGGGTACTGGTGGCGATTCAGTGCAGAAAATTTATTTATCTCTCAGCGCGCGATTCACGAATATGTCGGTATGCTTTGGATAAATGTTAAAGGGCTCATCACCAATGTCTTATGAAACACCTGAAACTGATAATCAGACCAACAAAAACAAAGGTCCAAACCAACAGACTACAAAAACACAGCTGATTAGTCCTTATGGCAAACGAAATGGCATAACACTCAGTGTGTTTGGCGCGATAGCGCTGTTTATCAGCCTTATTTTATTTATTAATGCTAAAAGCTTGTTTGGTATTGGCATTGTGTTATTTGGTTTCGGCAGTGTGAGCATAATTTTAGGTATCGCCAAAATTAATCAGCCTAAAGCCAGTTTTAAACTTACTGAGACAGGGCTAGATTTTTTTCACCAACGGGGCACAGTTCATATTGGTTGGGACAATATTCAAAGAGTGGATGTGTCACGGGTCACTCAAAATCTTGAGTTAATTGAACTACCCTACATTGGGTTTAAATTAAAACGAATAAACCCCATTCTTGATTGTATTTCACCGCGTTTGGCAACGGGTTTATTAACAGAGCAACGTCCATTGCTCATGACTGCTGCAACCCAAGATGAAGACTTACAGAGTTTAGAAACCTATTTAGGGGCCGAGTTTACGCCACTTGTAGTCAATGGGGATAGGTATCGTGGAGTGTTAGCAATGTTCGGGCATCGTTGCCAAACATTAGAGAGTCACTTAGGATTTCATCTTTATATTTCAATAGATAGCCTTGATAGACCACCCGCAGAGTTTGTTGAGCTATTACGCGAGTGGCAACAAGAGCATTTACTTTAATAGAGTTAACTTCAGTAAGGCTTACTTCAATAAGCCCATTGAGCTTAAGCTATTTAGTTTATGGCAGATAGCTCATGGCAGATAGCCTACACACTAACTGCAGAAAGCTGTGGGCTTTCAGCTGGTTCATCAGAAGGACTGACGACTTTTTCATTTAGCAAGCTGTTGTGCTCTAAGCTTTCATCATAGGCTTTGCGGTAACCAATAAACTGGCCGTTATCTAAGATTTCCATACGTTTACTGTATACTTCGCCATCGAAAGTACCTGTGTTAGTGATGGACAGTTTTTCACAGGTGATATTGCCACTCATTAGGCCAGATACTGTAGCTTCAATACAGACTACTCCGCCTGTTACCACGCCAGAAGGTTCTACTGTTACATTGCCAGATGCGCGAATTTCACCATTGATTTTACCAGCGATGAGCACATCTCCAGCGACTTTTATATTACCCGTTAATTCACAATCATTAGCGATGAAACTTAAGTTACTGGTAGGGCTTTTTTTACTAAACATGTAGGCTCTCTTTTTTCGCAAATTAGTCCACTATCAATAAGCGACCGAAATGGCTTTATTATAAAATTTAACAATTAATATAACGGCAAATAAAATCAAAAAAAACCATTAAATTTTGACTACCATGTCTTTTTCTGGCGGATAGTAGAATAAATCACTACTATTCACTGATTTTTGACTCATTGATACTAATTGACGCAGCAGGACAAGGGGATACACAAGCACCGCAGCCTGTACATGCATCGGTATCAACAATGGGTTTAGGCACTTGACCGACAGCCATTTTAAAGCTGATGGCGCGAGGATCGCAGGCATCTTTGCAACTTTGACACCAAACACCTTTATATGTCAGGCAAGAGTCATTAATGATGGCTTTGATCGTCCAAGGAGTAGCTTGAGTAAGATCAAAAATAGGTTCTTTACATACAAGAGCGCATTGCTGACAAAAAGTACACTCTTCTTCGGTAAATTTGATTTCAGGGAACCCGCCATCTCCTTTGATTAATACTTTGGTTTCGCATGCATCAATACAAGCATTGCAGCGAGTACACTCGTCGGTAAACTCGATTTCTGATTTAACCCATGGTGGCCTTTGTGCATCAAACTTTTTGCGACGAAACAAATTTCTGCGACTGTGATTAATTGATTGGCTCATATTTATTCCGATGACACTGATGTCGTAGTTTGACTATTACTTTAACGAACTCTTGATTTAACTTCAGAGCGATTGATTGCACTTTTTAATCGTTATAACCATTAGGATTAGTTGATTGCCACAACCAGCTGCTTTCAACCATTGACTCAAGTGTATGTACTGGTTGCCAGTCTAATTCTTCATAAGCAAGAGTAGCGTCGGCAAAGTATGCCGCAAGATCGCCATCACGACGCTCACTAAAACGGTATGGGATTTTCTTACCGCAAACTTGCTCAAAGGCCTTAATGATTTCGATTACGCTATAGCCGCGACCGGTGCCAAGGTTATAGGTTACGATTCCGGGCTGTTTAGCTAATTTTTGCAGTGCTTTTAGGTGGCCTTGGGCGAGGTCTACCACATGAATATAATCTCTAACGCCTGTGCCATCTGGGGTGAGGTAATCACTACCAAAAATGTACAGTTCGGGAAGTTTACCCACTGCAACTTGGCAAATAAACGGCATTAAGTTATTTGGTGTATCAGTTGGATCTTCACCAATTAATCCGCTTTCATGGGCACCGACAGGATTAAAGTACCTCAACACAGCAATATTCCATTGCTTATCAGCAATTTGTAAATCTGTTAATAGCTGCTCAACCATCAGTTTTGATTGGCCGTAAGGGTTAGTTGCACCTGTGGAAAAGTCTTCACGAATCGGTAAACTCTCAGGGATCCCATAAACTGTGGCCGATGAGCTAAATACCAATTGTTTAACGTTATGCTCTGACATCACCTGGCATAAAATAATCGTTCCTGTGACATTGGTCTCGTAGTACTGCAGTGGTTTATTGACCGACTCGCCAACGGCTTTTAAGCCAGCAAAATGAATTACCGCGTCTATTTGATGATCTGTAAAAATTTTATGTAATAAGGCTTTATTGAGCACACTGCCTTGGTAAAACACACAAACATTACCAGTTATCTTTTCGATACGATCTAGAGCGTTGACGTTGGCATTAGATAAATTATCTAAAATGATAACTTGCTGCCCAGCATTCAAAAGTTCAACAACAGTGTGGCTTCCAATGTATCCCGCACCGCCTGTTACTAAAATTGCCATGGTCTTTCCTTAACTCTGTAGAGCAACACTTTTTGTTGAGTCATGTGTCATATTACTAACTGTTTAGCACAACAGTGCTGAAATTGGGGCTGACCAACCTAATACAACAAAAGCTAACCTATTGTCGTTATTGTACTGAAGTTATCGGTTTGAATATAACATTTGTTGTTTTAAATCATTTTAAACCACTAAACCGTGAATCCGTAGCCTAGTAAACTGGGGATTTTTTCAATAGTTCTTCTTGTTTGTCAAACATTAACTACATTTTAGTTTATTGATTTTAAATGACTAAATAGCATTATATCGATGGTTGTAGTGAAAAGTTTACGTTTATAGCTACCACATGAACCAAGAATAAACCCTGAGGTTGTTAACAAATATGAAACCTTAGCACACTATGAAGGGAGAGAAGTTTACGTAAAGTGACACTTATGAGCAAAGTAACAAATTACACAGCAAAAATTCCTGACAGTCAGGGTTATATTCAGTACACAGATGTAGAACATGATGTGTGGCATGAGCTGTATCAACGCCAAGCGATCAATATGCCTGGCAGAGCTTGTGAAGCCTATATGAAAGGCTTAGATGCGCTGGCAATGCCAAGCAATCGGGTACCACAATTAAAAGAAATTGATAAAGTGCTAGTTGAAGCTACTGGCTGGAAAACCGAAGGCGTGCCTGCACTTATCTCATTTGGGAAGTTCTTCGAATTATTGGCGAATAAGCAGTTTCCTGTAGCCACATTTATTCGAACTAAAGAAGAATTTGATTATCTACAAGAGCCTGATATTTTTCACGAAATTTTTGGGCATTGTCCGCTATTAACCAATCCTTCATTTGCTCACTTTTCCCATATTTATGGGCAATTGGGACTTGCAGCTTCGAAAGAAGAAAGAGTTTATTTAGCACGTCTTTATTGGTTTACCGTAGAGTTTGGTTTAGTGAAAGGTGATGATGGTGAGTTGAATATTTATGGTGGCGGTATTTTAAGCTCACCAGGCGAGACCTTGTATGCATTAAGTGACGAGCCTGAACGAAAGCCGTTTGATTTAATTGAAGTATTAAGAACGCCGTATCGCATCGACATCATGCAGCCAATTTATTATGTCATTGACAGTGTTGATTATCTTGATGAAATTGCCGAGATGGACATTATGGCTGCAGTGACAGAAGCACGTAAACTAGGCATGCTTGAACCTAAGTTCGCACCTAAAACGATTGCTAGCTAGCCTTAACGATCGTTAGTTAACATTATAAAATTTAAATAAAAATACAATATTATTCAGGAGTTGTTATGTCTGATTTATCAGAGTTGAAGTGTGAAGCTTGCCAAATTGATGCCCCAAAAGTGACTGAGCAAGAAATGATTGAGTTCAGCAAAATGATCCCTGAGTGGCGCGTTGAAAATCGTGATGGGATTAATCAATTAGAACGGGTATATAAATTTAAAAACTTTAAGCTTGCGATGGTATTTACTAATCAATTAGCGGAACTTGCTGAAGCAGAGTTTCACCACCCGGGAATCTTAACTGAATGGGGCAAAGTCACCGTAACTTGGTGGTCACATTCAATTAAAGGCCTGCATAAAAATGATTTTATTATGGCTGCGAAAACAGACCAGTTAATCGGTTAATCATCTTAACTATTAATTTCAGCAGGTTACGTTAACGTAACCTGCCTTTGTACTTCCTCTGTTACAATTCTACTGTAAACAACACTTGCCACACGCCTCATAACCTTTTAACGTATCGCTCACAAATAAAGAAGGATGGTATTTCTCATTATTTTTTAATGAGTTTTCTTTAATCCTCGTATATTCCAGAAAATGACTGATAGGGAATAGTTGTATATGCGTTTGGAAGTGAGCTGTTTAGATCGCATCGGCCTTGCGAAAGATATTCTCGAAGTATTAGAAAACTATGGCATTAACTTAATCGCCATTGATGCCAGTAATAAAGGTTTCTTGTACTTACAATTTGCTGAAATTGGTTTTGAAACCTTAAGCGAATTAATGCCCCTTATACGAAAAGTAGAAAGTGTTCATGATGTTCGTACTGTGTCATTTATGCCTTCAGAACAAGAACATTATGCATTAAAAACCTTATTGCAAACCTTACCAGACTCGGTTTTTTCCATTAATTCAAAAGGTCGCATTCGCATTGTGAATGAATCTGCATTGCTGACCTTAAACATGCATGAGCATGAGGTCATTGATGAGTCATTAAATCATTGGGTTCAAGGTTTTAACTTTTCACGTTGGTTGACTGAAGCGCCAGTACTTGCACAAGCAACCCGAGTGCAAATTGGTAGTAACGAATACTTAGCCGAAATGCTGCCGATATATCTGCCGGATGAAAACAATGCCAGTATCCTTGCTGGCGCAGTTGTGTCGCTTAAATCTCCAGCAAGAGTGGGCAAGCAATTTAATGCACTGCAAAACCAAACCACAGGGTTTGACAACGTGTTAGCGGTGAGTGACAAGATGAAAGATGTGCTTAAGCAAGCAAAGCGCATGGCACAATTGGATGCACCGTTACTTATTACTGGTGAAACAGGTACAGGTAAAGAGTTAATGGCTAAAGCGAGCCATGACGCTAGCATGCGCCGTGAACATCCCTTTATCCCAATTAACTGCGCCGCACTGCCTGACAGCGTTGCTGAAGAAGAATTATTTGGATTCGTTTCTAATGACGGTCAAGTGGTAAAACGTGGTTTGTTTGAAGAAGCTAAGGGCGGCACAGTCTTCTTAGATGAAATAGCTGAAATGTCGAAAGCGGCGCAAGTGAAACTGCTTCGATTACTACAAGATGGCACCTTTAGGCGTATTGGTGGCGATGAAGAAGTAAGAGCCGATGTACGTATAATTTGTTCTACCCAGAAAAATCTGGCTGAGTTATGCCAATCTGGTGAGTTCAGAGAAGACTTATATTATCGCATTCATGTGCTGAGTTATCACATGCCGTCATTGCGCGAGCGTAAAGTCGATGTCATACCGCTAACGGAAATGTTCTTAGAGCACTACAGCCAGCAGCTTTCTAGTCCACTTCGTCGTATTTCAGCTACTTGCCGAGATTACCTATTTACCTATGCGTGGCCAGGCAATGTCCGTCAATTAAAGAATGCAATTTTTAGAGCTGTATCGATGTGGGATGGTTCTGCTGAGTTAACTGTGGAGCAATTAAAACTACCATCTTATGCTGAAGGTTTTGGCTATTTTGATGAAGAGTTCGAAGGCAGTTTAGATCAAGCCATGAAAGAATATGAAGCGAGTTTATTAAGACGCTTATATCCAGCTTATCCAAGCACTCGTCAATTAGCGAAAAAACTTGGGGTTTCCCACACGGCGATTGCCAACAAACTGAGAGATTACAAAATTACCAAAAAGCGTTAACGCTTATTAGAGTTGCGGTTGTCATCAGTGACTCGATGGTATAAACAAAGTATGTGTAACGATTTAATGCCAGCCATATGCTGGCATTGTCGTGTTTTTAAGACGTATATTGGCTTAATTGGCAATAAGTTGAGCAATGTATCAAAAGGTTTACAAAACTGCTGACACCTTGCAAAAATGTGATTTGCCTCACGCTATATTAATTTGGCTAAGCTTAAGGTATTTCTAGCCTTAAGAAGGCTATTTTTGTTGATATTAACCTGCGAAAGTCATGATTGAATCATCAGTTAACGAGATTGATGGATTCAATATACTTAGCAGCAATGATAATTTTATAAATTTAATATCGACCTTATTTGTACCTATTTAGGAGTCAAAATGAAACTTGCAAGTTATAACAACGGTCGCCGTGATGGCCAACTTATGTTAGTTAGCAAAGATTTAACTAAAGCCGTTGCAGTACCTGCTATTGCTAAAACAATGCAGCAATTACTTGATGCTTGGGATTTACTTAATCCTCAACTACAAGAGTTGTATGAAGCGTTAAACGCAGGTCAAATGGATAATGCAGTGGATTTTGACGAAGCTCGTTGTTTATCTCCGCTTCCTCGTGCTTACCAGTGGGCTGACGGTAGTGCTTATGTGAACCATGTTGAATTAGTGCGTAAAGCTCGTGGCGCTGAAATGCCTGAAAGTTTTTGGACGGATCCTTTAGTTTATCAAGGTGGCTCAGATTGTTTTATCGCACCTAAAGCTGATATTGAAATGGCCAGTGAAGAATATGGTATCGACTTTGAATCTGAAATTGCTGTCGTAACAGATGACGTTGCTATGGGCGTTGATACTGAAAATGCGGCTAAGCACATAAAACTATTAATGTTAGTAAATGACGTGTCGCTACGTAATCTTATCCCTGGTGAGCTAGCTAAAGGTTTTGGCTTTTTCCAATCAAAGCCATCAAGTGCATTTTCGCCAGTGGCAATCACTCCCGACGAGTTAGGGGACAAGTGGCAAGATTCTAAAGTTCATTTACCATTAGTGACCCACTTAAATGGTGAATTATTCGGCCGCCCAAATGCGGGCGTAGATATGACGTTTGATTTTAGTCAGTTAGTGGCACATGTTGCCAAAACTCGTCCATTATGTGCTGGCGCTGTGATTGGTTCAGGAACTATTTCAAACTACGACCGTAGTGCTGGTTCTAGCTGTTTAGCAGAAAAACGTATGTTAGAAATCATTGCAGACGGCAAGCCAGCAACGCCATTTATGCGCTTTGGTGATACCGTTCGCATTGAGATGTTTGACGAAAACGACAGCAGTATTTTTGGTTCTATCGATCAAAAAGTTGTCGAATACAAAGGTTAATCCTTCATATTAATGAAGCATTTAATTAATCAAAAGCAATAACGTTGTGCGTTATTGCTTTTTTTATACCTATTAAACACTCAGTTCAACACTGATAAGCTTTACGCAAGATTGATGAATAAGGATATACGATGAAACTATACGGCTACTGGCGCTCTAGTGCGGCCTATAGAGTGCGAATTGCACTTAATTTGAAGCAACTTAACGCTGAACAACTCTCAATTCATTTAGTTAAAAATGGAGGAGAGCAGCACAGTGAGATGTTTAGTCAGTTGAATCCACATCACTTAGTGCCAGCTTTAATCGATGAAGATGAGCAAGGGGAATTTACACTTACTCAGTCAATGGCCATTGTAGAGTACCTTGAAGAGCAATATCCTCAGCACCCGATATTACCAACAAACCTGAAAGAACGCGCTATAGTCCGCGCAATGTCGCAGTCTATTGCTTGTGAAATTCATCCGTTAGATAACCTGCGTGTATTGCAGTTTTTAGCCAAAGAAATGGGCGTGGATGAAGAAGCCAAAATGAAGTGGTATCACCATTGGATCCATCTTGGTTTTAAAGCGCTTGAAGTTCAATTAGCTGACACCGCCGGACAATTTTGTTTCGGTGATTCGCCGACAATGGCAGATATCTGTCTGATCCCTCAGGTTTATAATGCATACCGATTTAATGTCGATATGACACATTATCCAAACATCGTCAGGATTTGGCTGCAGTGTAATCAATTGCCTGCATTTGCCAATGCCGCACCTGAAGCACAAGATGATGCTAGTTAGGACTTTATTTCGAGATAATAATTCGTAAAGTTTACATGTTATTGAGTGAAGCCCGAAAAAGATTGTGTTAGCTTTAGCTGATAAAAGCACGCTATTGATTACATTTGTTGTCAACTCATTTGCAATGATTATGTATTAATATTCTGTTTTTATTGGCTATTAACCATTATCGGTATTTTCTATGAACTATGAAACTCAGTTAAAAAATTGGTTGTTAAGTGAACCAATAAGAATGTCTGCGCTTAAGTTAGTTGCGGATTTTTTTGCTGAAAATGAAGTTCAAGATTGGTACATAGCAGCAGGGTTTGTACGAAATCTAGTGTGGGATAAATTACACGATGCTCCGGTGTCTGAATTAAAAGATATTGACGTCATTTATTGGTGCCATGAAGAAACCAGTATTTATCGAGATAAACTCATTGAGTTGGCATTAACGGAGCAAATCAATTTACCTTGGTCTGTTAAAAATCAGGCGAGAATGCATAAGAAAAACAAGCATCCAGCTTACAGTTCTTGCTTAAATGCAATGTCATATTGGCCCGAAAAACAAACAGCTGTTGCAGTAAAGCTAGATGAAAATGATGAGCTTGTTATTAATTCGGTGTTTGGTTTGGAGACGGTATTCAACTTAACAGTTAATTATAATCCCAAAGCAGATGAGTCAGTTTTTATGAAGCGGGTATCAAGTAAACCTTGGTTTAATAACTATCCAAAATTGTCGTTAGAGCTATAGATCTAAACCCAAATAAGGCCTAACTAGATATTCTGAAACAAGATCTCTAATGTGAATGTAAGCACCACTTGATTGATTCTTTCAGCATCCTCTTCCTTAGTCCAAGTGTATTCAGGTGTTAATGCAAAAAACAGCCACTCTCTTAAATAGTTCTGACGATATGTTAGTCCAACACTGGCTGTCTCTATATAGTTGTACGGCTCAGTTACACCATTAATTCTTGCTTGATAACTGATTGCCTGTGTATCACTAATATATTGATAGAGTTGCAATCCTGTTCCTAATTCCCAACCATTATTTCTATTCTCATATTGAACCGCACTATTCCAGCGTAGTAAAAACTCGTCATTAAAAGCGTGTTCGAAATCGAACTCTGAGGTTTCACCGGTGACTTTTTTCTCTTGATATAGTGTCTGTGTAAATCGCCACAGGGTATTTTGAGATATTGGGTAGGTATAGCGATAGCGCGCTTCAATTTTAGGTTTAAAGCTGGCTTTTATGTTAAAGCTGGTTCTATCTTTTGCGTACCAGTCATAGCGCAAACTGACGTCGCGTTCATTGTCATCATCTGGGCTTTTGATAAATGAAAAGGGATCATCTTCGCCAGTTGAATCAAATATCAGCTTAAGCTTTTTACTCATACCAGGCAGATTCAAGTGAGCTTTGATATTAGAGCGATATTTAAAGCCTTCTTTTTCAAAATATGTAAAATCGTTGTACCAGCGAATAATGGTTCCCGCTCTTGCGTCGTCAGTAATTCGCTCATCAACAAAAAAGCTATCGAACCAAATTGCAGGCTGACAAAATTTGGTATTTAAATAAGCAAAGGTTTTGTCTAATGGCATATCGGTTTGCGAGCGGCTGTAGCAAGGTGAGTTTTCTATGCTTTCAGAGATAGACTCATCGACGTCTTTATTAACTGATTGCTGGTTTGACTCATTAGACTTTGTGGTTTTTTGAGGGTTAGCTTTAGTTTCCGTGCTTTTTGCAATGTCACTTTTAACACTACTTTCAATTTTGCTATTATTTTCAATCGTTCCCTCTAACTTTCTGTCCCTGATACTGCTTGTAATATTAGAAACGTGAGCAGCGTTTGCAGAATTGATACTTATCACAATTGAATTGATTGTTAGCCATAACATGGTTTTCCATTTACACGTCATTTGAAAAGAGCACTACCCAAAACTATTAAACACTTGTATCTCAATCGTATCATTTTTCGGCCTGTAAAGGTTTGCTAGATAAAATTTATTCACAGTTTGAATGTTGTAATTATGTAAGCAAAGTGCATATTTCAAGTAATTCTCTAGGGGCAGGGAAAGGACTATTAAGTGGTTATTTAATCGACAGTCGCGCTCTTTAAACATACATATAATAAGCATCTTTGTCATGAATTTAGTTGTTTTTGTGATCGAGATCAATCTAAGTGAGTACCTATTTAGGTGTAAGGGGTTTTATTGATCTGTATCAATATTGTAACGATTAAACTCTGGCAGTGTAGCGCCAATTGTTAAATGTGTTTACGTAAAAGCACTAATTATGTTGCATACATGGAGTCGTCATAATGAATAAAAAATTAGCCCTTAGTCTTGTTGCCGCCAGCATTTTATCTGCTGGAGTTTCTACTTCTGCATTCGCTCACCAAGCTGGTGATTTCATCGTTCGAGTGGGTGCTGCAGCCGTTGTGCCAAATGAATCAAGTCCAGTCATTGCTGGTATTTCTGAATTTAGTGTTGATGATAATACTCAAGTGGGTCTTAACTTCACCTATATGCTTACAGATAATTGGGCCGTTGAGTTATTAGCTGCGACTCCATTTAGTCATGATATTTCACTAGAGGGTGTGGGGAAAATTGCTGAAACTAAGCACTTACCGCCGACTTTAGTGGCTCAGTACTACTTTGGTGATGCAAACTCGAAATTACGTCCTTATGTTGGTGTTGGTGTGAACTTTACTAATTTCTATGATAACGAAATTACTAATGAAACCTCACTTGAATTAAACAATTTAAGTCTTAGTAACTCATGGGGTTTAGCTGCTCAAGTGGGTATAGATTATCAAGTGAATCAAAACTGGCTAGTCAATGCTTCAGTTTGGTATGCTGACATTTCAACAGATGTGAACTTCAATGCGGGTGAGACTGCATACCCTGAAACGACTGTTGATATTAACCCTTGGGTTTACATGGTCAGTGTTGGTTACGCTTTTTAGAGTTAGAACTATTTTGAAGATATCTTAATGAATTAATCTTCCCCCCAAAATAAACAGGAGCCTAGAGCTCCTGTTTTTATTTGATATTACTCAATATTTTACTTTTTCTTTTTAGCTTTCCAGTGACGGGTATTATAAATAAACTCTGGTAAGCCCATTGTTAACCAAGCCACTAAACGCCAACGCTTAGTCACATATACTCTCCGCTTACCTTTCTGCATCGCTTTGATGATTTGTGTCGCGACTTTAGGCAATGGCGGCAGCCACAATTTACTCTGCTGCATTGCTGCTTTATCTAATAAGCCTAATTGAATATCAGTGATGGTAATAGGTAACTTCAAGCGCTGTGCGTGCATACTCAAACCTTCAAGATAGTTTTGTGCATAAGCCTTTGAAGCATGATAAGCCACACTTGGTCCGCCACGTAAACCTGCGATTGAGTTTATAGCAGCAATTTGGCCGTAGCCTTGTTCACGCATCAAACGGAATGTCGTATTACAAATGGCGGTAAAGCCGCTGACATTCACATCAATAATATCTTGCTCTAATTGCCAAGGCAGTGATTCGTGATATCCATTTAATCCAGTATTGACCAATACCAGATGGGCACCATCCATGCTTAACCAGACTTTCTCTAATTGGCTAATAATTGCAGCTGGATTTTCAATATCCAATGGTAAAACGTCAACTTTAGTAGGAAGTTGCTGGGCAAACTCCTTCATGTCATCAGGATTTTGAACAAATAGCACTAATGAAACGTTTTGCTGCGCTAATTGGCTTGCGATTTCTTTACTAAGGTGTGAGCTAGCGCCCACTATTATTGCGTTTGCTTGTGTCATACGCTTTATGGCTTCGAAATGATGGCCTATCATAAAAACAACTGCTTTCGATAACAAGTAAGAATATTATTCAAGATGAGACGTATAGACTTCTAGAAGTCTTAATGTATGATAAGGAGATTGGTTATGGGGAAAACGATGAAACACACACTCGCTAAATTAGTAATGCCTGTTGCGTTATCTTTTGCGTTAGTTGTAGGACTGGTTGGTTGTGCTTCACATAATGATCTGGTGACGATTTCAGGCGATGTGATGTATCGAGAACGCATTGCATTACCAGCAGATGCGGTCATTAAAGTGCAGTTAAATGACGTCTCATTGCAAGATACAAAAGCGATTGTGATGGCAGAAATGATCACTGATAACGTGACAACACCGCATCAGTTTGAGTTTCAACTTGCCAGAGATCAGTTTCAACAAGGCCATACTTATGCAATTGGTGCACGCATCGAAGTTGATGGCAAATTGTGGTTTATCAATACCCAGTCTTACGTTGTAGACATTAATGGAACTGAACCCGTTAATGTACTCGTGAATAAAGTCGGTGGGTAATCATTACAGTGCATTGAGTTAATATCTTGATAATTAACTCAATGCAATAATGGTTTATTGCACCGAATGTTTTTGTATTAAAAGGTGCCTTTAATGCCGGTTAGAATTCCAGACAATTTACCTGCTGCAGAAATTTTAGAATCAGAAAATATCTTCGTGATGTCCGAAACTCGGGCTGCAAACCAAGATATTCGACCTATGCGGGTACTTATTCTAAATCTTATGCCAAATAAGATTGAAACCGAAACTCAACTCTTACGTTTATTAGGTAACACACCTTTGCAAGTGGACGTCGACTTATTGCGTATTCACGACAAAGCATCAAAGCATACTTCTATTGACCATATGAACACCTTTTATCGTGATTTTGAGGCGGTAAAAAGTAAAAACTACGATGGCTTAATAATCACTGGCGCGCCCCTTGGCCAATTGGATTTTGAAGATGTGGTGTATTGGGAGCACATAAAAGAGATTATTGATTGGTCGCAGCAACATGTAACTTCAGTATTATTTTTGTGCTGGGCCGCTCATGCTGGTCTGTTTCACTTATATGATTTGCATCGTAAATTATTAGATGAGAAACGCTCAGGGGTATTTTGTCACCGTCGTTCAACGAAACCGCATCCTTTGTTACGCGGATTTGATGATGAGTTTTTTGCACCGCACTCCCGTTTTGCTGAGATGAATGTGGAAGACATTAAACAACATCCAGATCTTGAAGTATTGGCAGAGTCTGAACAAGCTGGCGCCTATATTGTGCTGAGCCGCAATAGCCGTAACTTGTTTGTAATGGGTCACCCTGAGTATCAAAAGTCGACTTTACAAGATGAATACGAGCGAGATCTTGCACAAGGACTTAATCCATCAGTGCCGAGTCATTACTTTAGAAATGACGACCCAAACGAAGAAGCAATTGCAAGGTGGCACAGTCATGGCAGTTTACTTGTCAGTAATTGGCTAAACTATTACGTTTATCAGCTTACGCCATATGATCTTTCTGATATGAGCGGCATCACACCGTGGGAATCTGAAAATTAACTCTGTTACCTTTTTCTGAATAAACTCCGTTAAAACACTTGTTTGAGAGTCATTTAGTCTTACTAGATGGCTCTTTTTGTATATATGCTAAATATAAAAATACCCATAAGAATTAGAGATTGATGCTGGCTTCATACTTGGGGATGAAATGTTTTACCGACTATGTCGTCATAGAGTTTCTTCGGTTAGGATTTTTGAATACTTAGTTAACGTAGCCGAGTCTTTCTGAGTAGAAATTTCAAACGGAACTGATTTTTATACGAGGGTATTCAATTGAATAACAACAAATTAATCCCACTAGCGTTCGCTATTGCTGGGCTCTCAGGAAGTTTGCAGGCTGCAGAGCATGCTCCAATACCACAAACCGGTGCTTTTGATATGGTGATTGCTGATGAGCAAAAACTAATTCAAATGCTTAAAAATTCTGGAAAAATATCGCAAACAGCCTCTTTAAAAGAAGCTGAGTCGGCGCTAAAAGTGTATTTGAAAAAGCGTCAAGCTGAAGCAATCGTGAATGCAGCAGCTCAAGATGCAGCAATCACCAATCATTATTCAATGACTCAGGAAATTAAAAGTAAAACTAAAATGGACCGCCGCCACGAAGCATCGAAAGGCAGCTTAACAGGGCGCTCTATTCGTAATAGTCCCGGTAATGTACAAGAAGAGTTATATGATGGTCCAACTCGTGAAGCACGAGTTCTCGCTATTCTAATGGAGTTTCCAGATTTTGTTCATAACTCAATCTTGCCAGAAGAGTCAGGCATGTATTACGAGGATTATAATCAAGATCATTACCGTCAAATCCTCTTTGGAGATGATGGTTGGGTAGCACCAAATGGTCATCATGCCAATTCGTTTCGACAATTCTATGAAAAGCAATCTGGTGATAGCTACACTGTCACTGGCGATGTTGCTGGTTGGTATATGGCAACAATGCCAGCGGCATTTTACGGTAATAATGTCGATGGTGATGCCCGTAGTTTAATTCGTGAGGCGCTAACAGCGGCATCATTAGATCCAACATTAGATTTGAGTCAATTTGATATTGAAGATCGCTACGATCTTGATGGAGATGGTAACTATTGGGAGCCTGATGGATTAGTGGATCACGTGATGGTGTTCCATTCTACCGTGGGTGAAGAGGCTGGGGGAGGCCAAGTCGGTGAAGATGCTATTTGGTCACATCGCTGGAACCTCGGTGGTGTATACGGTATTCCTGGTTCGGCAACTGATGTTCCTTATTGGGGAGGTGTGATGGGGGCTTTTGATTATACAATTGCTCCTATTGATAGTGCTGTGGGTGTAATCAGCCATGAGTATGGCCATGATTTAGGGTTACCCGATGAATATGATACGCAATACACAGGTGAAGGCGAGCCAGTATCCATGTGGTCAGTCATGTCTTCTGGTAGTTGGGCAGGTGAATTAGGCGGTACTGAGCCTGTAGGCTTTAGTCCATTTGCTAAAGAGCATCTTCAAGCCACTCTTGGTGGTAACTGGCAACATGGTGCGATTGTTAACTTTGATGATATTCCTCGTCGTGGAGTTGTGGGTTTACTGGACCAAGCATCCAGTAAAGGAACGAATCATGATGTAATTAAAATTACCCTTCCTAACAAGGTGCAAGTGGTTACTGAGCCGACAAGTGGTGAGTATGCTTATTTCAGTGGTTCTGGAGATAACTTACAAAACTTGATGGGAATGGCTGTCGATTTAACAGCTGCTACAACTTCCTCAATTCAGTTCCAAACGTGGTATGACATTGAAACTGATTGGGATTACGCTTACGTAATGGCGGTAGGTGATTTTGGTCAAGTGATGCTAGAGGGTAATATTACCTCTACAACTAACCCAAATGATACCAATCTAGGTAATGGAATCACGGGGGCATCTTCAGGTTGGATTAATGCTGAATTTGATTTAACGTCTCTTGCTGGTAATGCGTTTAATTTATACGTCATGTATCAAACTGATGCTGCCGTTTCTAACCCTGGAATGTACGTTGACGATATTAGTCTAGTCGTTGATGAAGTAGAGACCTTTGCTGCGAATGCTGATTCATCGCCAGAAATGATGATGTTAGATGGCTTTGAAATATCTTCTGGCTCTTCTGAAACTGAGCATTATTATCTGGTCGAGTGGCGTACTCATCATGATGTTGATAGCGGCTTAGAGCATATAAATGTAGCTGGCCAACCGATGACCTATGAGAAAGGTATGTTGATTTGGTATGTCGATAATCAATTTTCTGACAACTGGGTTGGTGTGCACCCTGGCGATGGTTTCTTAGGTGTGGTTGATGCTGATCAAAATACCTTGTCTTGGAGTAATGGCAATGTTGCGACGACTCGTTATCAAATTCACGATGCAACCTTCAGAATAGATAGACCTGAAAAAATGTTTATCGATTTGTCGGAGCAATATGGCATCACTATGTATGATAACCGCACTCGTGCGCAACGTACATTTAGAGATTCGCGTGATTACACTGGCGGTGATTTACTTGACGCTGGACGAAATATTCCAGAATACGGACTAACGATTCGATTAATCAATCAAAGTGAAGACAGAAGTGTAGGTGCTGTGATGATTACCAAATAAAGTGTTTTGAAGCGAAAGCAGATTAAACCTTACAAAAAGCGCTGATATCAGCGCTTTTTTATTTTATTTTTTAAGCCTAATTACGGAGTAATCTATTGCAATTATTGTTTCTATAGCTAAGTTGAATGAGAAAAACTTAAACCTTAGAATTTTTGACTAATAATTGACTTTTAATCGCTTAAATACCTATGACTTAGTTTCTGATTTTTCACTGCTTTTCAGACAAAGTCACTATTGTTGTTATAATGTTAAAGTCGACATGGCTCAATAGGGACTTTCAGTGATTTTATACTCCTTCATGCATCACACACATACCAGACTTTGTCGATACGCTTCTGTCATTTCGCTATTGAGCGCAATGGCATTGAGCAGTTCAGTACTCGCAGGCGATTTTCTAACTACTGAAGCGGGGACTGCAAATGCCTCAAAAACAATCACGGAAGCTGCTGTTGAAGGCAGTAATGAAGTAAGAATTGAAGAATATCTCGAAAAGAATATTGAACAACTAAAACTCAAATTATCTACGATTGAAGCGACTGATGCCCGTTTAGCTTTTTTATTGGATCAAAAAGAGAAACTAGCTGATTGGAGCATACAACAACGAGCGCAGTTTTATCATTTGTTAGCGATTGAACAAGAGGCGAATGCGCAACTGGATAACGCTTATGCCAGCTACAATGATGCGATTGCGATACTTGAAACAGAGCCTGTGTCTGACATGCTGGTGACAAGTTACATTGAGCGCTCCTATATCATCTATTTACAAACTAACTCACAAGCCACTTATTGCCCTGACAGAGAACACGCATTAACCCTTGCTAGGCAATTAAGCTCCCCAGATATTCTCGTTAAAGCTCTGACTCAAAGTGCGTTTTGCTATGCAGATGTGGACCGATTCGAAGAAGGACTGAGTCGACTAGATGAAGCTTTGATATTAGCAAGAAAACATCAGTTTACGGCCAATAGACAAGCTATGATTTATAACTCCACTGGAGCTATTTATCGCTCTAATGGCTTACATAAATATGCCTTTGAGTATTTCCGTGAAGCTTATAATTTATGGCGTTCAGTTAACGATTATCAAGATATGTTTAACATGCTTCATAATATGGTGGGTGAATCGATAAAAGTATCGGATTGGGAAACGGCCGAAATTAATGTTGCTGCTTTATTTACATTAGCTGAGCAACACCCAGACTTTAACGATTTCCTGTTTTTTGCTTATAGTAATGCAGGAAGAACTCAGTTCTTTCAACAAAACTTTGATCAAGCTATCGAACATTTAGAGGCGGCATTACTGATAAAAGACACCACCAAAGAAACATATTTCATCGATTTGATTTATGGCTATTTATCCCTAAGTTATATGCAACAAAATGATGCTGAAAAAGCTTTTGAAATGGCATCTTTATTTATCAACTCTAATAGTTATCAGTCGAGTCCCATTTTTTTAAAATCTTCAGTATTGGCATTGGAGAAGTTCGCTGTTCAGGATTATCAGCAAAGCTTTAATTTATTACTCAATAGCCTTGGTAATGAACGAAAAACCTACGCTTCAATGATGGATAAAGATGTTATTTACTCTTCTTTAGAGCACAGTGCCAAAGTTTCAGAATACGAAGTGCAAATTCTTGAAAATCAGTTATCAATAAACTTACTCAAACTTAAATCAGAAACAGACAAGCAACAGATTTCAAAACTGAGCTTATTAGTCACAGCCCTTATTATTGCGGTACTTTTGGTGATAATGGCATTTTTAGTACAGTCGCGCCGTTTTTTTAAGCGTCGCTCGCAGACAGACTATATGACGGGGATTGCTAACCGTCGATATACCATGGAGAAGGGCGGAAAAATATTTGCAGCTGCGCAAAAACGCAATGAAACTTTGGCTGTCATTATTTTTGATATCGATAAATTTAAAGCCATTAATGATACATATGGCCATGGAATTGGTGATTTGGCGATTAAAGCCACGGCAAGTAAAGCTAGAAATTGGTTTAAGAAGCGTGATTTGCTTGGCCGAATTGGTGGTGAAGAGTTTTTATTGATTCTTCCAAATACTAATTTAGACCAAGCTGTGGATATTGCTGAACGTCTGCGTTTGAGTATTGAGCAACACCAATTTCAATTTAACGATATAAAACTTCAGTTTACAATCAGCTTAGGGGTTAGCGTAAAGTTGGATGACACAGAAAGTCTGGCTCAATTAATCAAATGTGCAGATACAGCGTTATATAAAGCAAAAAACAACGGACGTAATCAGGTGTTTTCAGCTTAGAGTCATTTACTTAATTAAGCTGACTGTATAAACCTAAACCCGCAAGCGAGTTTGTTGTGACTTAAATACATATAACCAAGTGCAAATGGTTTAGGCTCAGCTGTTGTTTATGATGGCAGCTTATAGCTTGACTATTATAGCTTGACTACCTAAAGTTTAGCCCTTAGACATTGCAGCAATCAACCTCGAAACCTTATCATAGCCCAACACCATGGTTTTCATATTCTAATACTCCACTTCCACACCTTAATACTTAATTCTTCCCCAGTATAGAGTTGTTCCATATCGGATGCTTAAAGGCCTTAATTAAGCTAATAACTCAGTTTAAGCTCAATACTGATTCGACTTTTAACTTACTTTAATCAAATTATTCAATATCTTATTGTGATTGTAAATTTTCAATGACAGCTATTTAAAATACTTGATGTTAATTTAATGGATTTTTCTTGCTTTACGTTAGCGTAAACGTCACAGTGTGAATATTGAACTAGATCACATTTTACTGTGTATTAATCTCGGCCATCTTGATAGCCGGTTTACAGCGGAGAAGTTATGAGCACTACATCACCACAAGATATCGTTATCGTCGCAGCAAAACGCACCCCAATGGGCGGATTTCAAGGCGCTTTATCAGCCGTTACATCACCTACATTAGCAGCTACAGCAATTAAAGGTTTAGTCGCGCAAACGAATATCGATACTCAGCAAATAGATGAAGTGCTAATGGGCTGTGTATTACCGGCAGGTTTAGGCCAAGCTCCAGCGCGTCAAGCAAGCCTAGGTGCTGAACTGCCGCTAAGTGTTGGCGCAACGACAGTCAACAAAGTTTGTGGTTCAGGCATGAAAACAGTGATGTTAGCTCACGATTTGATTAAAGCTGGCTCAAGTGAAGTGGTTATTGCAGGTGGCATGGAAAGCATGACTCAAGCGCCTTACTTATTGGATAAAGCCCGTGGTGGGATGCGTATGGGCCACGGGAAAGTGCTCGATCACATGTTCCTTGACGGTCTTGAAGATGCCTACACTGGCGGCGCAATGGGAACATTCGCTCAAAAAACGGCAGATGACTTTGGTTTAACCCGCGAAGGTATGGATCAATTTGCCCTAAGTTCACTCGAAAAAGCCAACGCGGCAATTAATTCAGGTGCGTTCAAACAAGAAGTTGTGCCAGTCACCATTACTAGCCGTCGCGGCGATGTCACTATCGATACTGACGAGCAGCCTGGTAACGCTCGACCAGAAAAAATTCCTACATTGCGACCTGCGTTTGCTAAAGACGGCACGATTACAGCGGCAAACTCAAGTTCAATTTCAGATGGCGCAGCAGCATTAATGCTTATGAGCCGTGAAAAATCTGAGTCATTAGGACTAGAAGTTATGGCAACCATTAAAGGCCATACAACTCACTCTCAAGAGCCTTCAATGTTTACAACTGCGCCAGTCGGGGCAATGAACAAGCTCTTTGACAAAGTGAACTGGTCTAAAGGCGATGTTGATTTATTTGAAATTAACGAAGCGTTCGCCATGGTAACGATGTTGGCGATTAGTGAATTGCAGCTTGACGAAACCAAAGTGAATATCAATGGCGGCGCGTGTGCATTGGGTCACCCAATTGGTTGTTCTGGTGCCCGCGTACTCGTGACCCTTATTCACGCGTTAAAAGCGAAAGGGCTATCAAAAGGTGTCGCATCACTTTGTATTGGTGGCGGTGAAGCGACTGCGATGGCTATCGAAGTATAAAAACAGCACGAATTATTCAACAAGACTCAAGTACTGAAAGAGCTCGGCAGTTATTGGCAACAATAATTAGCCATAATAAAAAAGCCGTCAGTACTTAACTTTTACAGAGCTTTGGGGCTCAACAGGGATTTAGGAAGCATCATGACAGTTCAAGTTAAACATTATATTAATGGCGAATTTACCGAAGGAGTGGGTTCACAGGTTATTTCAGTCACTAATCCAGCTGATAACAAGGTTATTGCTAACATCAATGCAGCAACGTCTGATGAAGTTAATCAAGCCATTCATAGTGCCAAAGAAGCATTTCAAACATGGAAAGAAGTACCTGTTTCTGAACGTGCCCGCGTGATGTTACGTTATCAGCACTTACTAAAAGAACATCATGATGAGCTTGCAACCATCCTTGCTCAAGAAACGGGTAAAACTTTTGAAGATGCCAAAGGTGATGTTTGGCGTGGTATTGAAGTCGCTGAGCACGCTTGTAATATCGCGTCTATGTTAATGGGTGAAACCGTTGAAAATGTGGCTCGTAATATTGATACCTACAGTTATACCCAACCTTTAGGTGTATGTGCGGGCATTACGCCGTTTAACTTTCCTGCGATGATCCCGTTATGGATGTTCCCATTAGCAATTGCTTGCGGTAACACCTTTATCCTTAAACCGTCAGAGCAAGATCCAATGACGCCACAACGTCTCGTTGAGCTTTTCGTTGAAGCTGGCGCGCCAAAAGGCGTACTGCAATTAGTGCATGGTGATAAAGCTGCGGTAGATATTTTACTAAATGATCCTGCAATTAAAGCCATTTCATTTGTAGGCTCAGTTGGTGTGGGTCAATACATTTATAAAACCGGTACTGATAATTTAAAACGCGTTCAAGCTTTTGCGGGCGCAAAAAATCACTGCGTTATCATGCCTGATGCGAATAAGCAGCAAGTGATTAATAACATGGTAGGTGCTTCAGTAGGCGC
Organism: Shewanella sp. KT0246; assembly: GCF_019654955.1. Lineage (GTDB taxonomy): Bacteria > Pseudomonadota > Gammaproteobacteria > Enterobacterales > Shewanellaceae > Shewanella > Shewanella goraebulensis. Next base: position 66,420 of record NZ_BPEV01000012.1, read on the forward strand.
TGCTGGTCAGCGTTGTATGGCTATTTCTGTCGCAGTATTTGTTGGCGCTGCGAAAGAGTGGATTCCAGAGCTTAAAGAAGCATTAGCAAAAGTGCGCCCAGGGTTATGGAATGATGAAAATGCCGCTTACGGTCCTGTTATTAGTCCTGCAGCAAAAGAACGTGTACTTAAGCTGATTGCTCAAGGTAAAGAAGAAGGTGCAGAGTGTTTGCTTGATGGCAGCGATTGCACTGTTGAAGGTTATGAGTCTGGTAACTGGATTGGCCCAACCATGTTCAGCAACGTCACTACCGACATGGCAATTTACAAAGAAGAAATCTTTGGCCCTGTTTTATGTTGTATGGAAGCTGAAGATTTAGACCAAGCCATTGAACTGGTTAATAACAGTCCTTATGGTAATGGCACTTCTATTTTTACCGCATCTGGCGGTGCTGCACGTAAATACCAACATCATATTGAAGTGGGGCAAGTAGGGATTAATGTACCAATTCCTGTGCCATTACCATTTTTCTCATTCACAGGTTGGAAAGGCAGCTTCTATGGCGATCAACACGCTTATGGTAAGCAAGCTGTACGTTTTTATACCGAAACTAAAACCATTACTTCACGTTGGTTTGCTGACGAAGTGGTCAGTGGCCCGAACATGAGCATCGATCTTAAATAATTACCTAGAAGTGAACAATTAAGGCCTTCTTTTGGGAGAAGGCCTTAGATAATGCCAACGACTATTACTAACAAATCGCAAAATATTAAGTAAATAATCTAACCGTTAGTATTTGCCGAGACATGCCATTCAGCAGGATGCTGAATAACTGCAGCAAACAACAATAACTCCGCTAAGATCATTCGCACTATCGGGCAAGATAGCTCATACAAAAAGAGTTGCGATGATTGAAGCTTAAGTGACCACAGAGTCATAGTAAAAAAGGATTCAGACCATGGATTTTAATTTCAACGAAGACCAACGCCAATTCGCCGATCTTGCTCGTCAATTCGCAGCAGAAGAACTCGCACCATTTGCAGCCCAATGGGATGAAGAGCATCATTTTCCTAAAGATGTAATGAAAAAAGCTGGAGAACTTGGCTTCTGCTCACTCTATTCGCCTGAGTCAGAAGGTGGCATGGGGCTATCTCGTCTTGATGCATCAATCATTTTCGAAGAGTTATCTCATGGTTGTACTGCAACAACAGCCATGCTGACCATTCATAATATGGCAACTTGGATGGTAACGACTTGGGGCACAGAGTCACTTCGTCAGCAATGGTCAGAAGGCTTAACTACAGGTCAGTTATTAGCCTCATATTGTCTAACTGAACCAGGGGCTGGAAGTGATGCAGCATCATTGCAAACTAAAGCGGTAAAAGACGGTGATGACTACATTATCAACGGCTCAAAAATGTTCATTTCAGGTGCAGGTGAAACCGAATTATTAGTGGTAATGTGCCGAACAGGTGAAGCGGGTGCAAAAGGTATTTCTGCCATTGCAATTCCAGCAGATGCCCAAGGCGTTACTTATGGCAAAGCGGAAGATAAAATGGGCTGGAATGCTCAGCCAACGCGTTTAATTAGCTTTGAAAATGTACGTATTCCTCAAGCAAACTTACTAGGTGAAGAAGGTCAAGGCTTCACTTTTGCAATGAAGGGGTTAGATGGAGGGCGCATTAATATTGCCACTTGTTCAGTAGGTACAGCGCAAGCAGCATTAGAGCGCGCCACTGAATACATGAATGAACGAAAACAATTTGGTAAACCCATTGCTGCATTTCAAGGGCTACAGTTTAAATTAGCCGATATGGCAACTGAGTTAGTTGCGGCGCGTCAAATGGTGCGCTTAGCTGCGTTTAAACTCGATCAAAACGATCCTGAAGCCACGGCATATTGTGCAATGGCGAAACGCTTTGCGACAGATATTGGCTTTCAGGTGTGTGATAGTGCATTACAAATCCATGGCGGCTACGGTTATATCCGTGAATATCCGCTTGAACGCCACTTTAGAGACGTGCGCGTGCATCAGATTTTAGAAGGTACGAACGAAATTATGCGCCTGATTATTGCTCGTCGTTTGTTAGCCGAAAACGCCCACGCAATTTTATAAATGTCACCATTTAAGGAACGAATAATGACAAGCTCTGATTCAACGCAAACAAACGATGCAGCACAAGCAATTATAGAAACCATCAATGGTCATACGGCAATATTAACCTTAAATAACCCACCTGCGAATACGTGGACTGCAGACAGTTTAGTGCTGCTGAAAAATATCGTGGAGCGCTTAAATAGAGATAACAACATCTATGCATTGGTGATTACAGGTCAAGGTGAGAAGTTCTTTTCAGCGGGAGCCGATCTTAAATTATTTGCCGATGGTGACAAAGGTAATGCTGCGACAATGGCTAAATGCTTTGGCGATGCTTTTGAAACCTTAAGTGCATTTCGTGGCGTGTCTATTGCAGCGATTAATGGTTACGCTATGGGCGGGGGATTAGAGGTAGCGTTAGCCTGTGACTTGCGTATTGCTGAGTCTCAAGCGCAAATGGCATTACCTGAGGCTACAGTTGGTCTTCTACCATGTGCTGGTGGCACCCAAAACTTAACCGCTTTAGTCGGTGAGGGCTGGGCGAAAAGAATGATTTTATGTGGCGAGCGAGTTGATGCCGCAAAAGCTGAGCAAATTGGATTAGTTGAAGAAGTGGTAGAAAAGGGGCAATCATTGGACGCTGCAGTAACATTAGCTGCAAAAGTTGCTCGTCAATCACCAAGTAGTGTGACTGTGTGCAAAAAGCTGATTCAAGCTGGACGTACAATGCCCCGCACACAAGCTTTGCCATTGGAGCGCGAACTTTTTGTTGGCTTATTTGATACCCAAGATCAGGCTGAAGGCGTCAATGCCTTTTTGGATAAACGTGCGGCAAATTGGAAGAACTGCTAATGACTCAAGATGTAATATTTCAAACATTAGGCACCTTATCTGGTAAATCCATTGGGGTGATTACACTCAATATTGAGAAAGCATTAAATGCATTAAATCTTGATATGGTAAAGGCCATGACAAGCCAATTACGGGCTTGGAAAGACGATGATGATATCGCCTTTGTTGTGTTAGATGGTGCAGGTGATAAAGCGTTTTGTGCTGGTGGTGATGTGCGCGCAATTTATCATGCCTCAGTGGCAAACCCTGGGGAAATGACATCACAAGCCTGTGATTTTTTTACTCAAGAATACCAGCTTGACTATTTGCTGCACCAATTCGGCAAACCTGTTTTAGTGTGGGGTGATGGAATTGTAATGGGTGGTGGTTTAGGTCTCATGGCGGGCGGTAGCCACCGTGTGTTAACCGAGCGCAGCCGCATTGCTATGCCTGAAGTGACCATTGGTTTATATCCTGACGTGGGTGGCAGTTATTTCCTAAACAGAATGCCAGGAAAGTTAGGGCTATTTTTAGGCTTAACGGCTTATAACATGAATGCTGCAGATGCTTATCATGTGAATGTGGGTAACCATTTCATGGGCAGTGACGAGAAAGAACCATTATTTGATGCCATCGCTGAAGTGAGCTGGAGTGATGATGAAAGCTTAAATCATCAGCAGCTCACTTTGTTACTGAATAAAATGCAAGTCAGCTCAAGCGCACAACTGGGTAATAGCCCGCTAGCAGACTACCAGCCTCAAATTGATCAACTAATGTCTGGTGAAATTGAACAAGTGCATCATCAAATCACCACATTAGATACTGAGCTAGACTGGCTAAAACGTGCTCAAAAAACAGCATTAGCTGGCAGCCCATTAAGTTGGTTCTTAATTTTTGCACAAGCCAACTTAGGCACCACAAAAACCTTAGCAGAATCGTTTAAATGGGAACTCGGTGTGAGTGTTAATTGCTGCTCCAATGGTGATTTCTGTGAAGGGGTTCGTGCATTGTTGATTGATAAAGATCGTCAACCACAATGGCGTTTTAATCATGCAAGTGACGTAACAGCTGAAGCAGTGACTCAGTTACTAACATCACCTTGGGAAGCTGATAAGCACCCATTAAAAGGCATCTAGATAAAAGACAAGTAAAAGGAATTTAACATGGCTACAGTTGCATTTATTGGTTTAGGTAACATGGGCGGCCCAATGGCGGCAAATTTAATCAAAGCGGGTATGACAGTAACCGTTTTTGACTTAGTACCTGCTGCGGTTGAAGCGTTAACAGTGCAAGGAGCACTCAGTGCTAAAACTGCGTGTGGTGCTGCTGCGGCAGCAGATTATGTGATTACCATGCTGCCAGCAGGCAAACATGTGCATAACCTTTATATCGGTAACGATGAAAATAAAGGCCTACTTGATGTGGTCGCTAAAGATACCGTTTTGATTGATTGCTCGACCATTGATGCAGGTACGGCGCAAGTTGTCGGTGCTCATGCTGCTGAAAAAGGCATCGAGTTTATGGATGCACCGGTATCGGGCGGTACAGCAGGCGCAGCAGCAGGAACCTTAACCTTTATTTGTGGTGGTAGTGATAACGCTTATCAAAAAGCGCAAACAGTATTAACGGTTATGGGCGCTAATATTTTTCATGCAGGAGCTGCTGGTGCGGGGCAAATCGCTAAGATTTGTAATAATATGCTGTTATCAGTATTAATGGTCGGCACCAGTGAGTCATTGCAATTAGGTATAGATAATGGCTTAGACCCTAAAGTGTTATCTGATATCATGAAAGTCAGTAGTGGTGGTAATTGGACCCTAGAGAAATATAATCCTTGTCCAGATGTGATGGAAAATGTGCCTTCATCCAATGATTATCAAGGTGGCTTCATGGTCGACCTGATGGTTAAAGACTTAGGTTTGTCTCAGCAAGCGTCGGTAGCATCGAATTCAAGTACACCAATGGGAGCGTTAGCACGCAGTATGTACGTTAACCATGCCCGTCAGGGAAATGGCCGTCGTGACTTCTCAAGTATTTTTGAACAATTTGCCCCTGCGGATGAAAAGTAATCAATCTATGTTGATAGATTCAATTGAAATAGTGTCAGTTTAATTAAGAGTAGAAAGGATCCAGTTAATGGAAATTAAAGATAAGGTCGTAGTCATTACTGGCGGTGCTGGTGGTTTAGGTTTAGCCATGGCGCAAGACTTTGCTGCACAAGGCGCGCGTTTGGCGCTTATCGATGTAGACCAAGAAAAATTAGAACGTGCTTGTGCTGATTTAGGCGCTTCTACCGAAGTTCAAGGTTATGCACTGGACATTACTGACGAAGAGGATGTAGTTGCTGGTTTTAATTACATTTTAGAAGATTTCGGTCAAGTAAACGTGTTAATTAACAACGCGGGTATTTTACGTGATGGCCTAATGGTGAAAGCCAAAGAAGGCAAAGTGACTGATCGTATGTCTTACGAGCAATTCCAGTCAGTTATCAATGTAAACCTAACAGGCACTTTCTTATGTGGTCGTGAAGCGGCAGCAGCAATGATCCACTCACAGCAAGCTGGGGTGATTATTAATATCTCCAGTATCGCTAAAGCGGGCAACATGGGGCAGTCTAACTATTCAGCTTCTAAAGCGGGTGTAGCTGCAATGAGCGTAGGTTGGGCGAAAGAGTTGGCGCGTTACAATATCCGTAGTGCTGCCGTTGCTCCTGGTGTTATTGCCACTGAAATGACTGCTGGCATGAAACCTGAAGCATTAGAGCGTTTAGAGAAAATGGTGCCGGTTGGCCGTTTAGGTGAAGCGCAAGAAGTCGCTGCTACAGTTAAGTTCATTGTCGAAAACGACTATGTTAATGGCCGTGTATTTGAAATTGATGGCGGATTAAGCATGTAATGCTTTTGAAGTGACGCTTTAATAGCATCTGCTTTTGGCAACTTTTAACGCACTTCACGTTTGTTTTAAGCTCACTTCAAATAAGACTGTAATTGAATTAAAGCCAGCCTGTTAATGGTTGGCTTTTTTATTGATTAAATTATTGCTACCATCTTAGCAGCGTTTAACGCTAGTAAATACATAAGTTCAATACCGAAAAGTAAAAATAGGGATAAGAAATGGAAAGGCTAGAGAAAGCAATGCGGATGACTATGCTAACTGTGGGTATTGCAGGAATAGCAGTGATCTATTTTGGTTTTTTCTACTTACAATTCAATGACCAACACGGTATGACTATGCCTTGGTACTTTTTACTTTCACCATGGATTTGTGTCTATTTTGGTTTAAAGCAACAACAGCAAATCGATACCATTGCTTGGCTCACTAAAAAGTTTAGCTTTAAAAAGTAATCTCGATATAGCAAAGCATTTGCTGCAATAATGGCCGACCTTGTTGGCTATTTTTATATTGAAGTTAACAGACACTTTAAATTCATCAATTTCCCATCAAATTATCCTCCTAAAAGCCCTAAGTTAAGTTGAAAAAATAAGCTGAAATGCTATAGTACGCCGCCTAATTATTGTGACCATGCTTATTGTTTTAAGGGTGGTTTAAAACCAGTGCTATTTACATACAGCCGCTATACTCGTTAAGCAATACTCATTTTGTTAAACGCAGTGGCTAATAAAGTCGGCACTGGTTTTTTGTTTTTGTCATAACTTGAATTTTGGAATCTCATTTTGATTACTACAGCTAACATCACCATGCAGTTTGGTTCAAAACCACTGTTTGAAAATATCTCAGTTAAATTCGGTGGCGGAAACCGCTACGGTCTTATCGGAGCCAATGGCTGTGGTAAATCCACCTTCATGAAAATCCTAACCGGTGACCTTGAACCTACAAGCGGTAATGTTTCGATTGATCCAGGCGAACGCATGGGTAAGTTGAATCAGGATCAGTTTGCTTATGAAGCATTCTCAGTGGTTGACACTGTGATCATGGGTCACAAAGAGTTGTGGGAAGTAAAACAAGAACGTGACCGCATTTATTCTTTACCAGAAATGAGTGAAGAAGACGGCATTAAGGTTGCTGAGCTTGAAATGGAATTTGCTGAGATGGACGGTTACACCGCAGAATCTCGCGCAGGTGATTTACTGATGGGTGTAGGTATTGGTGTTGACCAACACTTTGGCCTAATGAGTGAAATTGCCCCTGGTTTCAAATTACGTGTACTGCTTGCTCAAGCGCTGTTTTCAGATCCAGACGTGCTGTTACTTGACGAACCAACCAACAACTTGGACATCGACACCATTCGTTGGTTACAAGAAATGCTTAACCAACGTAACAGCACCATGGTTATTATCTCGCATGATAGATATTTCCTAAACTCTGTTTGTACTCATATGGCTGATATCGATTACGCTGAGCTACGTGTGTACCCTGGTAACTACGATGAGTACATGATGGCAGCGCAGCAAGCTCGTGAGCGTTTGCAGTCAGACAATGCGAAGAAGAAAGCGCAAATTGCAGAGCTTCAAGGTTTCGTTGCACGTTTCTCTGCTAACGCATCTAAAGCGAAGCAAGCAACGTCACGTGCTAAGCAAATTGATAAGATTAAGATTGAAGAAATCAAAGCATCTAGTCGTGTTAATCCATTCATTCGTTTCGAACAAGAAAAGAAATTGTTCCGTAATGCACTAGTGGTTGAGCAACTAGCGAAAGGTTTTGACGAAAAGCCGCTATTCTCAGGCTTCGACATGATGGCTGAAGTCGGTGAGCGTATCGCTATTTTGGGTGAAAACGGTGTGGGTAAAACCACCTTGTTACGTACTTTAGTACACGACTTACCGCAAGATGCTGGTACTATCCAATGGTCTGAAAACTCAAATATTGGTTACTACGCACAGGATCACGAAGCGGATTTTGCTAACGACATGACTTTATTTGACTGGATGAGCCAATGGCGTAAACCAGAAGATGACGATCAATCTGTTCGTGGTATCTTAGGCCGTATGCTATTCGGTTCTGACGATATTAAAAAGTCAGTAAAAGTACTTTCTGGTGGTGAAAAAGGCCGCATGTACTTTGGTAAATTGATTATGCAAAAGCCAAATATTTTGCTGCTTGATGAACCTACTAACCACATGGATATGGAATCAATTGAGTCATTAAATAACGCCCTAGAAATGTATGAAGGCACACTGTTATTCGTTTCTCATGACCGCGCATTTGTATCATCGCTTGCTACACGTATTCTAGAAGTGACGCCAAACGGCATTAACGACTTCAAAGGAACTTATGATGAGTTCTTGGCCAGCAAAGGCGTTGAAGGATAAGTTAAAGTTTTTACTTTAGATGTCGATAGAAACCTGTAAGGCTAATTAACTAGCTGTTACAGGTTTTTTTTTGCGCGAACAACAACCAGCTACTATTTTGATCTAGAATTAAGTCGCCTTAATTACATCAAAGCATGTAATTAATCGCGAAATTGCATGGAGCACTTACTCTAAGGGTAAAGATACAATGAAATGGATTACTGACCTTAAAACGCTACACAAACTTCTTCTACTGATTATTCCACCCTTGGTTATTTGCCTCATATATGGCGGCATGTTTGTGCATAATAAATATGAAACCAAGTCAGAATTAACCACAGTACTTTCCTTAAGTGACCTCGCTGTTATTAATAGCGCACTAGTACATGAGTTACAAAAAGAGCGCGGTATGAGTGCCGGCTTTATTGGCTCTCAAGGGAAATCTTTTGCCAATGGTTTACCAAACCAAAGAGCAATGTCTGATAGGCAAATCAATACCTTTAATAATATTGCTGATATTGACGATTTTCCTGAGCAAATTAGTTCAACTCTTCGTCAAATTAAAAATGAATTACAGCAACTACAATCTATCAGACGCGCCGTTGATATCTTATCGATTTCAGTCGCCGATGAAGTGAAGTATTACACTGGGCTCAACACGGCTTTATTGTCAGTGGTCGATGAAACTGCAATGCAAAGCACTGACAGTGAGTTGTCATTAAAACTCGCCTCATTCGGGGCATTTTTACAACTTAAAGAACGTGCAGGTATCGAGCGGGCGGTATTAAGCACTACCTTTGGCCAGCAAGGATTTAAAGACGGAGTTTACGCCCGTTTTGTTACCTTAGTATCTGAACAAAATACTTACGCTGAACGTTTTAAAGCGTTAGCGACATCAGATTGGATATTGAAGTTTGATCATGCCAGTCGCTCGCGAGAAGTGAGTGACGTTGAACAACTTCGCCAAATCGCATTTTCCCAAAGTGTTGCAGCTATCAGTGAGCAAAACCCAGAAGATTGGTTTAAAACGTCAACAGGTAGAATCAATGTTCTGACAGATTTTGAACACTTCCTTGCTGATGATTTGATGACCTTAACTCAACATCGTTTAGGTTCTGCGAGCCAAATGATGTGGACATCATTATTAGCGCTGACAGTTTCCATCGTATTACTGGCGTGGTTGAGCCTGTCTGTATCAAAGTACCTTAACCGCAGCTTGAGTCATTTATTTGATAAAGTGACTCATGCAGGGAATAACTTCGATTTAAGTACCCGCATTGAACATCAGTCTGCGGATGAGTTTGGGCAACTTTCAAATGCCTTTAATGCCATGATGAATGACTTTGAAACTATTATTTTACAAGTTCGCCAAAGTGCTACTCAAGTGGTGGGCGTGGTTGAACAAGTCAATGGTTATACCCATACCATGAAACAAGATGTGGAGTTGGGTTACCTTGAAGCTGAACAAGTTGCTTCAGCCATGACAGAGATGAGCGCCACTGTAACGCAAATTGCAGCCAATGCAGTACAAGCTTCAGATGCGTCTTCATCTGCTAATAAAGAAGCACAAGTTGGTAATAATGACGTTAACAAGACAACGGTATCGATTAAGCAACTCGCTGAAGAAATCAACGAAGCATCTCTCGCTATTGAAAAACTTGACCAAGATGTGCAATCAATTGCCACTATTTTGGATGTAATTAGTGCTATTTCTGAACAAACTAACTTGCTTGCATTAAATGCAGCGATTGAAGCTGCAAGAGCTGGCGAGCAAGGGCGTGGTTTTGCGGTTGTCGCTGACGAAGTCAGAACTTTGGCTCAGCGAACTCAATCTTCTACCGATGACATTAAGCGCATGACTGACCGATTAAAGTCTGGTGCACAATTAGCTGTAAAAACAATGCAACGGGGCATGGAGAGTGCTGAGGAAAGTGTTAATGAGGTTGAGCATGCAGGGCAAGAGCTTAAGCAAATTGTGGCTGATGTGGATGTGATTGAGAGCATGAATCAGCAAATAGCTTCAGCAACTCATGAGCAAGCAGCAGTGGCGGAAGAAGTGAATCAAAATGCAATGAAAATCAGTGAAATTTATAATCAAACGCAACAAATTGCGGTATCCCTGAGTCAGCTTAATGAAAGCTTGCTAGAAGACGCTGCTGCGATGTCTGAACAAGTGCAAAAGTTTACTTTAAGCAAAAACTAAGCGAGTCAAAATTATTATAACTCTATGAGTTATTTGCGTTAATATTTAAAGCCGACCTAGATAATGTCGGCTTTTTTATAGACAATTGATAGGTAAATATTAGCGCTAAAATGTGAATCTTTATTTTACTTTGCTAATATGAGCCAATAATATTGAATAATTAAAGTATTGGATAAGTTATGGACTACCTTAGCGTCAATCAGCATGCATGGAATGAACGAGCTAAAATACATTTTGACTCTTCTTTTTATGACGTGCCAAGCTTTATCGCGGGTAAGTCATCATTGACTGAAATCGAATCAGCAGAGCTTACTAATGTTGCTGATAAGTCTTTATTACATCTGCAATGTCACTTTGGTCTAGACTCGTTATCTTGGGCGAGAAAGGGCGCTGTTGTCACTGGCGTTGATTTATCTGAGACGGCAATAAAAAAAGCTGAAGAGTTGGCGACTGAGTGCAATATTGCTGCAGAGTTTGTTTGTTCAGATGTCTATAGTTATACAGCTAAACGTCAGCATAGTTTTGATATTGTTTTTACCTCGTTTGGGGTCCTATGTTGGTTACCATGTTTAACCCTATGGGCACAGGTAATTAGTGATAACCTCAAAACTGGTGGAACATTTTATATGGCTGAGTTTCACCCTGTACAAGATGTATTAGAGGGTTATCCCTACTTTCACAAACCAGAGCCGGATGTGGTAGTTGAGGGCTCATATACTCAAGCTGAAGACTCTGCGATAGAAAGTGAGGCAGAGGTAACAACTGAAAATGAAAAGCAGACTATGGTGACTTGGGCGCATTCACTAAGTGAAGTGATAAATGCACTAATTCAAGCAGGTATTCGAATCGATGCCGTTAATGAGTTTCCATTTAGTCCTTATAATTGCTTTGAAAACCTTGTAGAGAAACAGCCAAATCAATTTCATTCCATGATAAAAGGTCAATCTATTCCGCTGGTTTTTTCCATCAAAGGAACTAAGTGTTAATGCTATTTGACTCAGGAAATAAACTGGATATTGCCAATCGCTGGGGTCGCATATTCTTCAAAATTTCAGCTGGTATTTCAACCGTGATTCTATTGATGTATCTAAGCTACTTTTATGTCAGTCCAAGTTTGACAATAGAAAATCGTTCGGACTTTGTTATTGAATCAGCAGTGATTAATCTGCCACTTAGCCGGATGGATTTTGGTGAAATAAGCACTGAAAAAGACAATACTATTTATTATGATTTAGCTCAGCTTGATGGCCAATACGAGTATCAATTATTGCTTAATAGTGGTGATATGCTCCAAGGGAAGTGCGGTTACGTGACGAACTTTGAAATTAATAAGCGTGCAGTACTTATTCTGAATGACATTGGCGAGATAAGTTGTAATTTTTAAGGCTCAATTAGCCTTTTGGTATTAAATCCATTTACCTAGTCATTAAACCATCGTTTATATTACTAGTTGATAATACCTAGTAAATTTTAAAGTTTGGCGATAATATTTTCATAGCTTAACTTGTCTAGTTTATTCCCCTATAAGATACACTCCTAACGTAATGTATCGCTATCGATACAAGTGTTGATTTTAGCTGCCAAGGCTACGTTGAGTGTTAAGTCCTTCACTTTTACTGTTATCAGTTTAACGATATATACAGGTGTATCATTAGAAATATCTTATTTCTATTTTTTTTAAGCTTAAATTAATATCAAGTCTCTATTATCCTCCCTCCCCAAATTCTGCTGTTTAATTTATCTACAACGATAAATGAAAAATTGAATGCATGCTGAGTCATTATTTTTAAGCTCAGCCCAAAGCTTTATGTTGAGTTTTTTAAGGATTACCAGTTCTAATGCTAAGAATTTTCACTGTTTTTTTATTATTTACTATCACCGCATTTAGTCAATTTGTAGTTGCTGACGATGCCATTGAAGTGCCGCAAAAATATCAGCGTGCATTTCCTATTTGGGCGCAAGAAGCGATTGATTTAGGTCATGAATTACCTAAGCCTTATGGCTTTAGCATTAATTATATGACGATGGACCAACCTCTTGTTGTCGATAGTGTTGCCTTTACGGGGTTAGGGGACTTCATTGATGACAGGATTTCCATCAATGGCAGTGAAGCACTACAAGATTCTGAAACATTAACCTTTCGTGCAGACATGTGGGTGCTGCCATTTTTGAACTTGTATGGTGTTATTGGCCATACGAAAGGCAGTAGTGTCGCTAATGTTCAGGTGGATGTTGATTTACCTTTCTTCCCTGAACTCGATCCTTTTGATTTTGAATTAAACTTTAAAGGAACAACCTACGGGGTTGGTGGCACCATTGTAGGCGGTATTGATAATTGGTTTGCGTTATTGGATGTGAACTACACTAATACCGAACTGGATATTCTCGATGGAGAAATTAGCACGATTGTTGTGTCGCCGCGAGTGGGCTACCGAACAAAAGTTTATGGCCAAGATCTGCAGGTTTGGGTCGGTGCTATGTATCAAAACGTTGAGCAAACATTCAGTGGATACCTCAAAGATATTTTACCTATCGGTGGTACAGAAATTGGTGAGTTTATCGGAGATGGTAAGTTTGAGGTTAATCAACATCTTGAAGATAAATGGAATACCTTAGTCGGTGCTCAAATAAGCCTAGGCAAAGGCTTTGATTTATTACTTGAAGGCGGTTTTGGTACTCGAACAAGCTTTATGGCTGGCATTGGGTATCGTTTCTAGTGACTTTTAAAACCTTGTTTTTCATCTTGATGTCAATATTGATAAGTGGTTGCTCTACTGTATCAATGGTTGATAACTATCAACAGAATCAACTGTCCAAGGCTGGGTTTGAACAGCGTCACTTGACACTTGATGAAGGCGGGGAGCTGCATTACTGGCAAGGTGGTTCCCCATCTGACTCAGTGATTATCTTACTGCATGGTTTTGGTGGCACCGGCATGACGAGCTGGTACGAAATCATGCAAGATTTAGTTCAAGACTATCATGTTATCGTACCTGACTTGCTTTGGTTTGGCAGCTCGTACAGTGATGCTCCAGCGACAATAATGAGTGAAACCCAATCGATTCAGCAGCTTATAAATAAGCTTTCGCTGACTGATGTGAGTCTTGTTGGTATTTCTTTTGGTGGCTTCGTGACATTTGATCTGATGATCAACGAACCAGAAATTGATAAAGCCGTGATGTTAGCAAGCCCTGGCATCGTATTTGCCGATGAAGACATGGATGCAATGACAAAACGATTTGGTGAAACTTCACCTGAATCGGTATTTGTGCCGCAAGATAAGGCAGGTGTCAGGCATCTACTAGAAAATACTTTTGTAAATTATCCTTGGTATCCAAGCTTTATTGATGAGCAAATATATCAAGTATATTTCGCTGATCACCTGACCGAGAAACAATCCCTTATTACTACGTTACCCGCTTATCGTGACCAACTTAACCCTAATGAGTTTAAAGACCATTTGCCACCATCATTACTTATCTGGGGTGAAAATGACATGGTGTTTCCACAGGAAAAGGGCATAGAGTTTTCTGAGTTTTTGAACGCGCCAATTATTATTATTCCAGACGCATCCCATGGCTTGAGCAATGACTTTCCCGAACAAATTAGTCAAATGATCAGAGACTTTATTCAATGATGTGTAATTATCAGCAAACTGCTTTAATGGGCACGATTTTACTTACGACTTTACTTGCTGGCTGTTCAACCAGTGAATGGCAGGTAAGTGCAACGCCTAATGAATCAGCAGTAGTCGCGGCGTTAGATAGTCAACCTGATCCGGCATTATTGCGCGATATTAGCTTGCCGTTGAATGCGCCAATCACACTGCCTACAAGTGTAAGGCCTTGCTGCGCATTTGGCAGCGGACAAAAGGTGAAGCTTGGCGCCATGACGATTCCATTTTATCGTCATGCTAATACCATATCTCTTGAAGACTTAGGTGCCCATGCTTATGAAGCTGGTAGCTTTAGCCACCAAAAATCAGCGCCCGATGAGGGTCGAAGTGGGGAGAATAATGGCATAATTTATACTCGTAAAGGCGGTTTTATTGATTTAGCCCACGTACGAGATACCGCAGATAATGCCGTGGCATTGTTTTATCAAATACACCCGCGTCTTGGTGAACCGCTCTCAATCTCTCTTCCATTTGAAATTGGCCCAAGAACCATTGAAATTGAGGCCTTTAAAGTTGGCCATTTAACAGCCGCTCAACGTTGGGAGTTAGCAGCTGCGATGGCAGTTCGTTTGGCTTATTCAATGGCTGAGGCTCATGAAATAGCTCAGTACCATGGTTATCGCAGTTTTGCACCGTGGACTGAAGATGTATCGGCTTACTCGCCAGAAGACCTTTATTCCAACATGTTAGGGTCAAAAATTGCGCTCGCGGTGCTGACTAACAATTTAGCCATGACACGCCAGCAATATAACTACCATATGACCTCATGGATATCAGCAACGCTGGCATGGTTAGAACCTGTTTCGGCGACAGAAACTGATGCTTTATTTGATGTTATTGATGGTTATTGGTGGGATGCTAACGAGCCAATGCCAAATAAATTTATGTTACTTAAACGTCACTATGAGTTAGGTGATAAGCAATCGCCATATTTGGTGCCTAAAGACATGGCCATAAAAAGTAACAACTGGTCAGCGCTTGAGCATATATATCATTCAGACAAAGCAGCGCATGATCTCACATTAGCCAATAATGTCCACGGCATTGTTATTGATGATGTCGCTAAGCAGTGGCTTTATGTCGATGCCAAATTTGAGGCAAGTTTTAACCATATACCTGAATCATTGTGGCGTGATGGATTTACACAACATGTCTTTTTTGAATTGAGCCAGTACAACCAAATATTAGACGAACAGATGCTACAGGACCATTTATCTCAGCGCCCGCAATTACCATTAGCGAAAGAGCAATCAACACAAGGGCAATTGTAATGTCGGTGAATCATTATTTTATCTCTGGGCTGTTGTCTGTTTGCATATTTTTTTCAGCAAGTGCATTAGCGACAGAGACAAGTCAACTGTCATCATCAGCAGGCGAGTCTTTAACAAGTGACGAAGAACTTGGCTGGCTTGAAGATTTTTTGCAAACTCTAGGTGCTGATGGTGAGTTTGATGCAGATAAACTGATTGATTTTAGTTTTTTACCTGGCCCTTTTTATAACCCCGAAATGGATTTAGGGGTAGGGATATCAGCCGTTGGTTTGTATCAAGTTGACCCTAATGATGAAGTGAGCCAGTTATCTTCTTTGGTGATCAATGGTTTAGCATCAATCAATGGCGCACTCGGTGTCGGCATCGAAAATAAAACCTTTTTAAATGAAGACCGTCAGCGGTTTTATTTAACCGCTGAAATGTTTGATATACCAGATGTGTTTTACGGCGTCGGTTATGATGAAAATCATCAAGATGATAATCGAGTCGACTTTAACGGTCGGTTAGTTCGAGTCAACCCGATGTTTTTACATCGGCTAACATCCAATGTTTTTGTTGGAGCAGGGTTTGATTTTAATTATGCCAAAGCGAGTAGCATCGACATGCTAGATTCAGATGTCGATGTTAGCCCTTTACTCGAAACATCACGCAGTGTCGGTGTTAACTTTTTAATTAACTACGACAGCCGTGACAATGTGCTTAATCCTGAACAAGGTAAAATAGCGCAAATAGACACGGGTATTTATCGTCAGGGTTTGGGCAGTAAAACTGACTTTGAAATCGTCAATGCACTTTACAGTACCTATTATCAAATGGGTGACTCTGATGTTCTTGCATGGCAAGTGCGTGGCAGATTTACCCATGGCGATGTGCCGTGGGATCAGCTGTCAAAAGCAGGCGGTGGAGATTTACTACGAGGTTACACTTCAGGTCGATACCGAGACAAACAAATGGTATTGGCACAAGTTGAGTACCGTCAAAACTTGTCTGGCCGTCATGGTATGGTTTATTGGGTTGGTGCGGGAGTGATTTCAGATACGTTCAGTGAATTAGCTTCAGCCGACATATTGCCTAATACCGGAATAGGTTATCGTTTCGAGGTTAAACCAAGGGTGAACCTAAGATTAGATCTAGCTTTCGGTGATGGCGATACTGGGTTCTACTTTAACGTCAATGAAGCATTTTGATGTCTTTTGCGGCTAACACCTAAGTCACTTTTGGACATTTCTGAGTTACAATTTTTTGAGCACTCTTACTTTACAGGTTACTTCTTGTATTGCTAAGCACTCAGTAATTACTTTTTATTAAAAACGACATATATACCCTCAAAAGTAGCGACCAATTCATCAGCACAAAATAGATTGCAGGCTATTTGAACACGTCCTTTGCCTTTACGTTGAAACGCACGATGAAACCGAGACCACATTGTATGGTTGTCATACTTACATATTGCACGAACATCACCATTGGCGGGTTTCAGGTATCGAATGTTATTTTCTTGAATAACAATTTGATGCTTTTCCACCTCCAATTGGGCATAAACTAAAGACCAACCAGCTAGAATACCGACAACAGATAAGCTGCCACCAAACACCGTATTCATGTGGTTGATGTTTATTTTTAATGGTGCGGTAAGCTCGATATTTTTGACGCTACAAGTATTCACCCCGATACCCAGAGATTTTGATACTGGTATATGATGATGAAGGTAGGCTTCAAGCTCTCTATTTTTCATATAGACCGTTACCTTTTCAGTACGCCAAAATAGTGTAAAAGCCGATTGAGTGGGGTCAAGAATTACACCTTAGCTAATTCAGTTAATACTTGCTTATACGTATCCACTGATTGGGCTCCTGAGATAGCACTCTCTCGATTGAATACAATCGTTGGAACTCCTGATATACCCGCTTTTTTCCACTGTTGTTCCTGCAATCGGACATGATTTCGCAGAATATCGTCATCCAGACTTTTCATTGCTTCTTCTACATTGAGACCCACACTTTGCAGTTCTTGCCTGAGAATGCTTTTGTTAGAAATATCTTTTTGCTCGCTATAAAACGAAGCAAATAATCGATTTTTAAGCTCGGTTTGCTTACCCACACTTTTTGCGTATTCGAGAAGAATATGAGCATCAAGCGTATTTACCGCTTTTAGTCCGTCAAAGTAATCGAACTTAAATCCAACGTCTTCTCCAAGCTCTGTCATCTCTTTTCTGAAACGAATACTGTCTTCTAATGTGGTGCCGTACTTTCTTTTGAGGTGGGCACGTAAGTCTTCACCTTCAGGCGGCATATCTGGATTTAGCTGAAACGGTTGCCACTCAATCTCAATGTTATCTTCCATACCAAGCTCTTTTATGGCGGCATCTAAACGCTTATAACCGATAATGCACCAAGGGCAAACCACATCTGACACAATATCTAATTTGATTTTTTTACTCATATTTTTCCTAATACTCCCATGATGTTAGCCTTTGATTTATTTTATAAAATAACATTAAGCAGAACCCAAATTTATTGGCTATTTGTATCCAGCTTATTTCACCAGTTGAAAATTGGCGGTTCTATATTTTTTGCTCGCAAAGCTGGATTGTCGGAGCGGTATTAGTGAAATTTGGCACATCGGCTTTTATCTTTTCTGCATTTGGACCAAAAGCTGTTTGAAATGACTCTATAGAATCAAATGAAATAGTACTGATTGCCACATAGGGTGCAGTTTCTCCGGGTACAACACTGGCAATCCCTGCATCGACAGTAGCCCCTTTTACGGCCTCTCCCAAAAGCTCGCCGATCATAGGAACATGTTTGTTGCAGTAGTAATCAAAATCAAAAATAACATCATCTTTATTTGGGTACAGTACGTATGCTTTAATCATTGTTATACCTTTTCTTTAAGTTAAGTTAAGTTAAGTTTTAAGTTATTGGGTTTACATTTTGTTCTTGGGCATTGCTTTGCCAATCATTGATTCACCCATGATGGCTTGCTTTTGGTGGGAGATTATTCCAGAAAGAATCGCCGCCATTCGATTGCGTTTACCGGGAACCACCACCGCTTTTTTACCTAAACCGTTGATAGCAATTTCGGCTACTTCCGCAGGATCTTTTGCAACCATTGGCAATTTAGACCAGTCAATACCATTGTCCGCAGTCATCGGTGTGCTTGTTAGCCCCGGAGAAAGAACGGTTACATCAATACCCTTGGGTTTAAGCTCGCCATGAAGAGAAGCACCTAGTTGTAGAACATAGGCTTTGGTACCTGCATAATTTGAAAAATATGGAGAAACCATATGACCAGAAAGGCTTGAAACCATTAGAATGCCACCGCGTTTTCTTTCCACCATAGCGGGTGTAAAGTGGTGAGTCAGTTGCAATACAGAGGTAACATTAAGCTGCACCATCTGTAATTCTTTAGCTAAAGATGTCTTAGCAAATGAACCATTTATTTCAACACCTGCTGCAAGTACCAACAAACCTATTTCTTGCTTCACCTGCTTAACTTTTTCAACCCCTTCAGTAGTAGCTAAATCTGCTGAAACAATCATTGTTTTAATTCCATAACGATCCGCAAGCAATGCTGCGTGCTCTTCAAGTTCTTTTTCTCGACGAGCAACCAAAACAATATTTAATCCCTTTGCTGCAATCTGGCTGGCCATTTCGGCACCGATGCCAGACGTTGCACCTGTGATAAGAGCCCAATCGCCATACTTTTCTTTAAAGCTGATACCCATAATTCGTTACCTTTATCTGTGTTTAATTGATGGGGTAATTATATGGAAATCAGAGAAGGTAGGCTCTTCAGAAAAGTTCAAATATTGCTCAGATTAGCTCAAACGAGCCAATCAGAATCTGAATAGAAGGAATAAGTGTGGTTGTCAGGCTAAACGAAATTCAGAGGGAGAAAGACCTGTTTGTCCTTTGAAGGTACGGTTAAAGGTGGAAACCGATTCGAAACCCGTTTCAAAAACGATGTCTGAGATACGTAAGTTATTA
The DNA here is from genome assembly GCF_019654955.1 of Shewanella sp. KT0246. Taxonomy (GTDB): domain Bacteria; phylum Pseudomonadota; class Gammaproteobacteria; order Enterobacterales; family Shewanellaceae; genus Shewanella; species Shewanella goraebulensis. The sequence continues at coordinate 85,717 of NZ_BPEV01000012.1, forward strand.
TCTTTCAGTAACACCTTAGCTTTGTTGATTTTTAATTTGGTAATGTATTTCATTGGTGGTTCTGAATATACCTCTTTAAACTTACGTTTAAAGGTAGAAACACTCATATGACACAATGCCGCTAACTCATTCACATTCAGATCCGCATACAGATTACTTTGGATAATATCTTCAAATTTGGCAAAATTAGGTTTAAACATGGAAGCAAGAAAATCGACTTCGGACGGAGCACTGGTTCTTTTCGCCATAAGAATGACAAATTCACGTAACTTACTCTCGATAAGCAAATCATCCGCCAACTCTGGAGAGTCTAGCAATATGCTAATGCTGTCGCGATAGTGCTCAAGCAATCTATCCACTTCAACCTGCATAATATTATAATCAACCCTGTAGTTTGACTGGCTAATATCAAAGTTAAACAGTGACTGAAATATTTCAGGGTAAAGAAAGATGCCAATCGCTTCACCTACACCTTCATCATTAGGGTATTTGTTATTTTCATAAAAGTAGTTGGTGCATTTTGCTAACACTCCGCAGTTTTTGTTCAGTGAAACAGATTCTGTCTGCTCCCTGACGCTAAACTCGCCATTAGTAACAAACGCAAAACACGCTTCGCTATCAACAAATACACGTGGCATACGTTTGAAACTGGGTATATCTTGTTTTTTAAAAACAACACGTCCGTTATATTTGATTGTTTTCATTTTAAAGGCACCATTCAATGACACTACGATAAGTATAAAACAGATTAAAGCTGTCTACTCGCTCGGCTAACTGACTACGCGATGTATCTTCTAATTCAACACCCAGATAGCAGACCGTGTTACCTACCTTTCTATGCTCGAGTAATAGCTGTACCGCTCAAATGTTTTTAGTTTTTGCATAGACAAGTATCGCTTTAGTTCACCTCATAGAATGATTGCCATACAGGTTAGCGGCCAACCTAAGATTTGACGCTCATTTTCTGAGTAAGGAGCGATAGTACGAATAGCTAATCGCTTTGTGCTGACCTCTTTGGCTTGGTAAAAAGAAAGTCGCTGTTACTTAGCGAAGTAATCAAAATCCATGTCATTAGACTTTGTTGAGTTCTTGTCGTTATCTCAAGTATGGGAAGCCTTGTTTCTGTAACCAAATTTTCCATTCCATAACAAAGCTAGATTTGTTAATTATCTATTTTTCAAATGAACTAAATACAAGCATGAATGCACGTATAGATCGAGCAAGAGATTCATGTGGTCTGTGCCCTCTTGATTGAACTTTAAGACCTTGGCGAAACGTAAGAAAAAAGTCGGTTAGATGTTCTGCATCTATACCATCAACAAGTCGTTCTGTTTTCTCATATTGAGTAAAAAATGCCAGTACTGCGATACGACCTTGCTCAAACTTGCCTACAACATAGTCATAAAGATAAGGTTCGTTTGAATTTAGCTCAACAATACTGTTTGTCATTAAGCAGCCATAAGTGAGTAACTCATTCTCTGGATTTAAAAACTCACTATCAAATAAATATTGAAGATTTTCTGATATTGATTTATCCGTGTCGAGTTTCTTTAGTACCACAGACATGTGATGTTCAACATAGAAATCTACAATACATTTAAACACGGCTTCTTTGTTACCAAAAGCGTTGTAAATGCTGGTTTTTGTTAGTCCTGTAACCGTCGACAATTGATCCACTTTAGTTGACGCATAACCATGCTGCCAAAAATGTTTGGCCATAATCCCAAGTACTTCAACCTCATCAAACTGTCTTTTTTTTGCCATTTGCCTCAACAACCACCTGAAAATTCTTATTGACAACAATTGTACCAGTTAGTACATTAAATGCAATTGTACCAGCTGGTACATTTACTGTTCAATGAGGAACAAGCAATGTTTTCAGCTATAACACTATCACTACTTGGATTTGCCACAACGGTGATTGGAAGTCTGCATTACTTCCTAAAAGTTAAAAAGAACAACCCTCCCAAAAATCCTATCGTCCTTATGCTGGCACTTGGCGCAGGTGTTTTTCTGGGTTTAAGTGCACTGATATGTGGGGTGATAGATATGGATTGGAGCTTTGTTTTCGTTGCAATTATGTCCAGTTTTTCCATATTGCTTGGTGGTAAATTCATTTGGGTATTTAGTCAAAAAGACACCCCATTAGGTGATATTAAAGTTGCAATCGGAGAAACATTTCCACATTTCGGATCAATCACATATAAAAACGAAAAATTTTCAACTGCTGATCTAAAGAATCAGCGTGTGCTTCTTAAATTTTACCGAGGTGCTTGGTGTCCTTATTGTAGCGCCGAGTTGAAAATGCTTGATGAAATGAAGCCGATTCTTGACCAATATGGCATTAAGGTTGTTGCGTTGTCGGGAGATACAGCAGAGCAAGCTAAAGCGCACATCAAACGAGATAACTTAGACCTTCTTCTTTTGTCAGATCCAGAGTTGAAAGTCGTTAGACAATATGGCGTTGAACATCATAAGGCTTTAGGGGCTGACTCATCCAAAACCAAAACAGTATTAGGGTTACCATTTCCTACCTCATTTGAATACAAATCTATGTCTATCCCCACATCGATTTTAATTGATGAACATGGCGTCATCCAATGGATAGATCAGTCTGAAGATTATCGACTAAGAGCAAGTGAAGAACGATTAACTCAAGCCTTACGAAATGCTTTCACCATTAATAAATAATAAGAGAATTATTATGTTTAACTACCACGATATTGAAATCGCACCAGAAGCCTCAAAGGCAATGCCATTAACAGTGGGTGGCAATTTATTTGTTTAATTAACAACGACAGCCGTGACAATGTGCTTAATCCTAAACAAGGTAAAATAGCGCAAATAGACACGGGTATTTATCGTCAGGATTTGGGCAGTAAAACTGACTTTGAAATCGTCAATGCACTTTACAGCACCTATTATCAAATGAGTGACTCTGATGTTCTTGCATGGCAAGTGCGTGACAGATTTACCCATGGTGATGTGCCGTGGGATCAGCTGTCAAAAGCAGGCGGTGGAGATTTACTGCGGGGTTACACTTCAGGTCGATACCGAGACAAACAAATGGTATTGGCACAAGTTGAGTATCGTCAAAACTTGTCTGGCCGTCATGGTATGGTTTATTGGGTTGGTGCGGGAGTGATTTCAGATACGTTCAGTGAATTAGCTTCAGCCGACATATTGCCTAATAACGGAATAGGTTATCGTTTCGAGGTTAAACCAAGGGTGAACCTAAGATTAGATCTAGCTTTCGGTGATGGCGATACTGGGTTCTACTTTAACGTGAATGAAGCATTTTGATGTCTTTTTCGGCTAACACCTAAGTCGCTTTTGGACACTAACTTTTCACTTCATTTATATTGGGTTTGTTAAAGAAGATCATTACTTCAATCTAATCCATTGCCTGCCGCAGGCTTATGTGCAGATACAACTGCGAGACGCTACAAGTACGTCCCTGTAAGCTCTGCCAAAACAAATAACATCCATGTTAAACGGCCAGTTCGGCATCCATTTCTCTCGCTCAGAGCGTTTCACACAGTGAAACTTCGCCTTGTTTTGGAAGCTAGCTGCTGCATCTACACTGGGGTTATTACTTCTTCGATTTAGCTTCATTTGTGTATCCAGTAGGCTTGAGAACATCAAGAGAATCGCGTGAGTCCTGACATGGCCTTTCTCGCACATCCATGTGCTTTAAGGCATTTAGTGCATCCTGCACTTAAGATTCTGGCTAGTTTTCGAGGGGAAGGGACGCCCCCATCGGAAGCGTTAGTGATTTTTGAAGATGATCGAAGCGGAATACAAACGAAGTTTAAATCTGGATGATTCTCCGTTGGAAATTTTGCTGTTTAAATTTCGCCGGAGCGGCAAGGGATATCGAAAAGGGAAATGCTGTCGTTTCCCTTTCGTCTGGTGTGGGCGAAGCGCCACGACGTTAATCCAAACGGAGTTTGGAAATCCAGTGTAAAATCTACATGTCTAAACCTGATTTTTACTAAGTACCATGACGTAGAGTTTTCAAAATAGTAAACAAGGAATGGGGCATCAACGTGTTACCTGCGTCAGCTTTTCTCTGTTTATGGTGCTCTTAAAACTAAGTCTGCTTTAAGCGACATAAGCATCACCGGTTTAGGTTATTTTATTCCCAAACCAATCTATGCAACACTAAGCCATTAAACTGTTTTGTTAACGCTGCAATTTGAGAATCGAGGTGTTATTTTGAGTAAAATCGTTATCTTTGGAAACTCAGGTTCGGGTAAGTCAACCCTTGCTAAACAGTTAGCAAAACAAAACCGTTTAGCGCATTTAGATTTAGATACCATAGCTTGGCAGCCAACCAACCCACCTCAAAGAACATCGATTGCAGAGTCGAGTCAGTTAATTGATAAGTTCTTACAACATGACTCATGGATTATTGAAGGCTGTTATACCGACTTACTGGAATTAGCCACGCCTCATGCTGATGAGATAATTTTTCTAAACCTTCCCGTTACTGACTGTATTAGTAACGCCAAAAATCGCCCTTGGGAGCCCCATAAGTATTCTAGCAAACAAGCTCAAGATGCCAATTTGGAAATGCTCGTTGACTGGATTGCTCAGTATGATTGCCGCACCGATACCTTTTCAAAGCAGGCTCATGAAACGTTATATGCCCAATTTACTGGGAAAAAGATCATGCATCTTACTAACCGAACCACATAAGTTCACACCATATAAGTTCATAGCAAATAAGTTCATACCAATTAAGTTTATATAAGTGACAGACTAAGGCTTAAATAGTGTGCACTTCAATGATATTTATACCGTTTCTCTATTGGTTATGCTCAACTTAAAGCTAAACTGGGTGATGGGAATTTGCTATTAGCTATTGTAGTATGCCAATGGCTGCTAACTCAAAACGTGTGTTGGCACCATTCCATAAAACAATAACTAAATGGACTGTAAATGAATTCCCCAGATCAAACCCCAATTTCCTCAAATAACAGAATATCAGCTGTCGTTAACAGCTCACGGCAGATGCCAGATACTCTGGTGATTATTTTCTTTGTCGCATTAGCGGCTGCGTTATTAACTTATGTTGTTCCAATCGGTTCTTTTTCATCTCAAGATGCTCATTACGTGATTGATGGAGTTGAGAAAACTCGCAGTGTTATCGATCCCACATCATTTCAATATGCCTTGAATGAAGCGGGCGAGCCTAAGCTTGATCCCATTTCATTATTTAAAGGAAATGGCGAAATCGGTTTTTTTAATTTTGCCTTTGAAGGCATGGTGTCAGGTTCTAAATGGGGAAGCGCTATTGGTGTGATTATGTTCATGCTGGTCATCGGTGGCTCATTTGGGGTGGTCATGGCTACAGGGACAATTGATAACGGTATTTTACGGTTAATCGATAAAACCCAAGGGAATGAAAAACTCTTTATTCCGGTGATATTCAGTTTGTTCTCATTGGGCGGCGCGGTATTTGGTATGGGCGAAGAGGCGATAGCTTTTGCTATTATTATTTGTCCATTAATGATCCGCTTAGGTTATGACTCTATCTGTACTGTGATGGTGACTTATGTGGCGACTCAAATTGGTTTTGCCAGTTCGTGGATGAATCCATTTAGTGTAGCAATTGCCCAAGGAATAGCGGGCGTGCCAGTACTATCGGGTGCTGGGGTTCGCTCAGTGATGTGGTTTGGATTTACTCTTATTGGCATAGGATTCACTATGCGATATGCCAGTAAAATAAAGCGTAATCCTACTGAGTCGTTTAGCTATAAAACCGATCAGTTCTTTCGCGAGAATCAACAAGGTGATGTTAAAGATAGTCGTTTTAACCTTGGTGATATTTTGGTGCTACTGACGATTATAGGCACTATTGCTTGGGTGATATGGGGCGTGGTTGCACATGCCTGGTTTATTCCTGAAATCGCCAGTCAGTTTTTTACCATGGGGATAATTGTCGGCATCATTGGGGTGGTTTTTAAACTGAATGATATTGATATGAATAAAGTCGCGGTGAGCTTTAAACAAGGTGCTGGCACCATGTTGGAACCTGCTGTGTTGGTGGGTTGCGCCTCGGGTATTTTGCTTTTACTGGGTGGTGCAGGAGCCACTGAACCTAGCGTGCTCAACACTATATTACACAGTGCTGGTAATGTGATTGGCCAATTACCGACTGCGTTATCTGCATGGTTTATGTTGCTGTTTCAGTCAGTGTTTAATTTCTTTGTCACTTCAGGTTCAGGGCAGGCGGCGCTGACAATGCCGTTAATGGCACCGCTGGCTGATATTGTTGGCGTGACTCGCCAAGTAGCAGTTTTAGCTTTTCAGCTAGGAGATGGTTTTACCAATGTTTTGGTGCCAACGTCAGCTTCACTAATGGCTACATTAGGTGTGTGCCGTGTTGATTGGGGTAATTGGTTTGCGTTTATTTGGCGCTTTCTACTTGGCTTGTTTGTGCTGTCTAGCATCATTGTGGTAACTGCACATTATTTAGGTTTTAGTTAATCTTAGACATAAAAAAACGGCATCAGATACATTTGATGCCGTTAGAGTCGGGAGACACTTAAAGTTGTATTACATTAACGCTAGAACTTAACTTCACCTTCAACAAACCATTCACGTCCGCGAGCGTTGTATACGCCACGAGGGTAGTGAGGCCATGATGTGTTGGTTGGATCAAAGTTAGGACCTACGTCAAATAGGTTGACGATACCAGCAGTTAACTTCATGTTATCAGTGAAGTTATATGCTGATGTTAGATTCCACTTAGTTTGTGATGCGACTTCTAAATCTTCTTCATCAAAAGCTTCATCATCAATGAATGAGCTGTAAGACACACCATGCATACGTGCAGTATGGTAAGCACCTAGCGTGGTTTCAAAGTCATTAATGAAGTAGGTGAAGATCATGTTGGCACGGTACTGAGGTAATCCGCCATCTTCAATGTCGTCATCAACATCTGAAGTTGGGTTTAATTGACCTTCAGATAACAAAATGTAAGTACCATTAAAGTTAACTCGCAATTCACCCATGTCATTGAAGTCCCAGCTGTAACCAGCTGTTAAATCAATACCACGAACTTTTTGATACGCTAAGTTTTGCGCTACAGTGTTGATGTGAGTAATCGTGCCACTTGCATCACGAGTAATCATATCTTCATAGGTATCGTATTCTTGTGCGGCAGTTGAAGCGCTGATATCGCTTACCATGTCGTCAAGTTTCCATTCCCATAAATCAATCGATGCTTCTAAGCTATCGCCACCCCATACAGCACCGATGTTTGCTGTGTAGCCGGTTTCAGCTTCAAGCTCTTTGTTAGCGCCCGTTGTAGTATCAATGTGTAATTCGTTACAGATTTCATTGATGGTTGGATCTGGGTTGGTAACACCAGGTTGGCCACCCATTGCTTGACACTGTTTAAAGTCGATAACTTGAGTGAAGCCGTTGGTTGCATCGCCGTATACGCGGTGCATATCTGGGGCACGGAATACGCTGCTCCAAGAACCACGAACTAATAACTCATCAACTGGACGGTATTCTACGGTCACTTGTGGTGATAAATTGCCACCAAAGTCGCTATAGTGGTCGTAACGAAGCGCTGCTGCGATCGTTAATTCGTCCATTAATGGCACACTTAATTCTGCATAAGTTGCCCAGAAATCACGTTCGCCCGCACCAGATGAACCGCCTGTTGTTAGCACTGAACCATTTTGGGTTTCTGAATCAGATTCTGTTTCATAATCTTGTTCTGTGTATTCAGCACCAAATGCAAACATGGCATCGCCATCTGGCATTTCAAACGCCATACCGGTAATGTTTGCTTGAATGTTCTTTTGAGTAGACTGAGCTCGTTCAAATGGAGAGTAAGACGCTGCTTCAACATCTTCTTCAGACATATTTTCAAGTAATGAATTACCGTTTTCACCTGCAGTGATGTAATCGAACATGCCACCAACAGTGGCAAAACCGCTGCGGTAAACATCGACGTTGGTACGGCCGTAGTTTACAGACATATCCCAGTCGTACTCATCAGCTAAAACGCCTTGTAAGCCTGCTGAGAAGAAGTAGTTATTGGTGTTCGTTTCGCCACTACGGTTATCAAATTCGTGTAGACGACGAACATAGTAGTAATCGCCATCAGTGGCATTAGCGAAGTCACCACCAAGCCCGGTAGATTTGTTGAATGTCTTGCTCATCAAATCGCCGTAACTCACGGTTAAGTCATCACCTGAAACATTGATATCGTAATCATCAATAGCCATTGGTTCAAAATTGGTGGTTGATTTAGCATTAGCAAAATCAAGACGACCTAAGAAAGTGATATCGTCAGCTAGTTCATAGTTGAAGTTGGTCGTACTGATAAAGCGGTAGCTTTCAGGTTCTAAGTCACGCCATTCTGAACGGTCAAAACCACAAATACTGCGGGCATCGTCCCAGAAGAATCCGCCATCAGTACATTCTTGTGGTGACAGCGAACGAGCACCAGTTCCTGTACCCGCAATACGAGCACCATAAGAGCTGTATTGTGAGTAATCACTGTGAGGGACTTTATCTGTATGTAGTCCGAAGTTTTCACGATCTGTGGCTTGTAATGCTTCATTACTGCTGAATTCAATGAAAGTTGATACGTTGCCTTTTTCGTTTGAAGAACCTAATGAAAGTGCGATACGGTCATTCATTCCGCCGCCTTCCATGGTGTCGCCATGACGGTATTTAAGGGCTACGCCGTCAAAATCTTTTTTCAAGATGATGTTGATAACACCACCAACTGCATCAGCACCGTAAATAGCTGAACCACCCGATTGCAGAACTTCAATACGTTCAACCGCTTCCATTGGAAGGTTGGCAGTATCAACAAAGTTATCCGTTCCGCCGGCAGGTTTTGGGTACTGGTTTAAACGCTTACCATCAATAAGCGTTAATGTACGGCTTGCTCCAGCGTTACGTAAACTGATTGAAGATGCTGCAGGGGTAAAACCATGGACTTCTTGTGTCGTCATCGCACCAGTAGTTGATGTGAGGTTTTGTAGTGCATCTTGAATTGTCGTGAAACCTTGTTTAGCCATGTCGTCAGCACTAAGTACAGTAACAGGGGTGGCGGTTTCTAGATCGGTACGTTTAATACGTGAACCGGTAATTTGAATTCGTTCTACATCAGCACCTTCTTCTGCAAGTACTACTGGCGAACTTAGGGCTGCGGTAAACGCACCACCTACCAATGCAATGCGAATTGCGCTGGCCAATCTTGAATTAAGCTGCATCTCATCTCTTCCTTATCACTTTTATTGTAACCGCGTTTTTATTTAGTAAATCTCATTGCTAACTTGTAAATCTGGTTAACAAGAGTTTGCGGGAGGTGGATAAAACCATACTTATTCAACATAAACAACGGACTGTTTACATGTTGATTTTGTTGATTTTGTTACAGCTTAGTTGGTTGAATGTAATCCTGATTTAACAGTTTGTTCTGGGATCTAATTTGTTTGTGGAAAGGAGAGGTCTAGATCAAATAAATTGATGGATTTTTAGCTCGATTAGACTTTGATGTGTGTGTTTTTAGTGTTGAGGTTGTTAATGATTTGAGTGTTTGCAGGCTGGGGAGTGATTTGCTTGAAATGTAAAATGTTACAGAGTGCATCATTTTTACAATGAAGATTTAATGTTGCGTAATTGGATTTGTGAGGTTAATCACTATTTAACATTTACTCTGTTCTCTGTAATGCCTAGCTTTGGAAGGGATGTTGACGAGTTTGGATAGCATTTAAATGTTAAAAAAGCCCTTAATGGGCTCTTTTAAATATTAACAAGTTAAAGAATGTTCACGACGGTTTTATTTTACAACGCAGTAATGTGTGGCCTAAACCAATATTATCGACATCTTCATCGACATAAAGTCCAGCTTCACTGATCATCTTTAACATATCTTTACTGTGGTACATTCTACTGTAGCCATTGGCAATAGCGGTAAAATAAAGCGATGTGGCATTAACGCAGTAAGCACCAGCTTCATACGGTTGTCTGTCCCAGTATGTTTCTAATATGCACAGTTCACTGCAGGGGGTCATTGCTGCCACTGTTCGTTTTAAAATAGTGACGATTTGTTGTTTTGAGAAACAATCCAGAAATTGGCTCATCCAATACAAATCAGCGCCTTGGCAAAACGGTTTGTTTTCATCTAGTAAGTCTGTTTCGAAAGGGAGTACTCGTTCTGCAACATTATTATTGCGCGCATTTTCCATCGCAACTGCTAACTGCCCTGGTAAATCCATGATGGTGATGTTGACGTTAGGATCATAACTTGTACAAGCAAAAGCCCATTTACCCGTATTGCCGCCAACATCCACGATATGCTGTGGTTTAGATTTAAAAATCATTGGCAAGAGGCTGTCAAAAGCATGATCGGAATAATAATGATCAAACTCGAACCAACTTTGTTTAGTTTGTTCTGGCAGTTGGCTTAAACCAGGGTAAATGGTCTCCCAATCACCTAAGTGTTTCAGACCTGCTGCATTGCCTTGCTTAAGTGATGCTTCAAGTTCAAATAAGCCTTGATAACAAACATCATGGATGAAGTTTAGGTTTTTAGATGCCATGTCATCATGCAGTAGAAAGTGACCAGTTTTATCCAAACGATAATGGTCATCTTTACACCAAAATAATCCCATACTCAGGCCCATATCCAGTAATACGTGAATCGCATATTCTGACAGGTCATTGTTTTCGGTGAGCTGTACCAATGTAATGCCATTTTCACCGGTGTCATCAACTTGTTTGAGTATGTCAAATTGGCTAAGGCAGCGAGCGACTTGGAAGCTGACTGGTGCAAAGGCAATTTTTTGTGCTTCAAATTTTGCATCGAAAGCGGATATTTTTTTAGGTGATTGGTAAAAAGACATAAAATGAGTCAATTTCTTGGAGTGGAGTTAAAAGTATGCGGATGTTAACAAACGTAATGACATAAGAATTTGATCTAGCTCTATTCCTGATTGAAATAGATGATGTAGCGATGTATCTATGGAGCCATAGTTATTTTCAATGGATATAAAATGATTAATACAGAGCGTTTAACGCTTAGAGAATTCACTTTGGACGACGGTGAATTCATTTATCAACTAATGAACTCACCTTTATATATTGAGTTTATTGGCGATCGCGGTATTAAGACATTAGAAGATGCACAGGCATTTTTATCAACCAATCTTATTCGAAGTTATGAGATTAATGGTTATGGGCTATTTGCCGTTATTCGAAATCAAGATGAATGCGTAATTGGCATGAGTGGCTTAGTAAATCGGGAAGGACTGCCTTATACCGATATAGGTTTTGGCTTTTTACCTCAATATATGGGAAAAGGGTATGCCTATGAGTCTGCAAAAGCTGTGATGGATTATGCTAGTGGTACCTTAGGCATAGCACCGATTTTAGGTATAACCAGTTTGGAAAATACTGCTTCAATTAGTTTACTTAATAAACTCGGTTTAGTGCATCAACAACGGATTTTATGGGGAGAAGAGCAGGAATTAATTTTAATGCTCAGCACCGAAGAGATTAGCTCTAGTCTTACTCTTGCAATGAGTTAAACTCATTGCATGATTTCAGTGAATCCTCACCTTGAGACATAAAAAAACCAGCATTTGCTGGTTTTTTGATTTACTGCTAACTATTTCAATAAATGATTATTGAACGTTTTCGCTGTCACCAAATGCACCTGCGAATAGTGCTGATGATAAGTAACGCTCAGCGGCAGAAGGAAGAATAACAACGATATTCTTGCCTGCAAATTCTGGCTTTTCTGCAATACGGTTTGCGGCTACAACGGCTGCGCCAGAAGAAATACCTACTAGGATACCTTCTTCTTCCATTAAACGACGTGCCATTTCAATAGCGTCGTCATTGCTAACGGCTTCAACAAGGTCAACCATATCTAAATCTAAGTTGCCAGGGATAAAACCTGCGCCAATACCTTGAATTTTATGTGGTCCAGGAGTTAAGTCTTGACCTGCTTTTGCTTGCGCGATAACAGGTGAGTCAACTGGCTCTACTGCAATAGATACAAGGTCTTTGTTTTTGCTTTTTAAGTAACGGCTAACACCCGTAATCGTACCACCAGTACCAACACCAGCTACAAATGCTGCAACTTCACCATCAGTATCATTCCAGATTTCTGGACCTGTTGTCTTTTCATGAATTTCAGGGTTAGCTGGGTTGCTGAATTGGCCTAAAATAAGGTACTTAGCAGGATCAGATTGGCGAATTTCTTCAGCTTTATCAATCGCACCTTTCATTCCTTTGGCGCCTTCTGTTAGCACTAGATTAGCACCTAAAGCTTTAAGCAATTTACGGCGCTCAAGGCTCATAGTATTTGGCATAGTTAGGGTTAATTTGTAACCGCGAGCAGCTGCAACATATGCAAGTGCAATACCTGTATTACCTGAAGTTGGCTCTACAAGCTCTACTTCTTTAGTTAGAGTGCCTTTCTTTTCAGCATCCCAAATCATGTTTGCGCCAATACGGCACTTAACACTAAAACTTGGATTACGTGCTTCAACTTTGGCTAACACTTTACCATTGCTTACTCGATTAAGGCGCACTAGTGGGGTATTACCTAGCGTATATGAATTGTCTTCGTAAATGTTGCTCATGGTTTGCTCCTATGTTGGCATTGTCTAATGATAATCGGTTTAGGGGGCTTTAACAGTGATACTTTGTTATTCGTTATTCCTTTTAGTTATTAAAGTTAACTCAATTATAATAATAAAGCATCTTCTTATATAACAAGATGTTAGTTAAGCACGCTAATAGGTTGTTGATGGTCTGACCATCGTTAAATCAACATTTAGTGCTTAATGAATAGCAAAGATAGTAATAGACTGAGATTACAGAAACGCAATTTATCCTTCTTTAATGGGCGAGTTATAAACCTGTATAACCGTTTCCAAGATTAAGCATTGTAAATTTACGATAAATTGCTGTATTCACCAATATAGATATGGCAGACATAATATGAATAAAGTGGTTATCTCAGGTAGTGGTTTATATACACCGCCGCACAGTGTCAGTAATGATGAGTTAGTTGAAAGTTTTAATACTTATGTTGACCAGTTTAATCGACAAAACCAAGTAGCAATTGATGCGGGCGACGTCATGCCTTTATCGCACTCATCTTCTGAATTCATTGAAAAAGCATCAGGCATTAAAAGTCGTTATGTGATGGTTAAAGATGGCATATTAGATCCAAATATTATGATGCCGCTTATTGAAGATAGACCATCAGATTCGTTATCGATGCAAGCTGAAATTGGCATTGAAGCGGCTAAACAAGCGCTGAATCAAGCGCAGCTGAGCGCTGAAAATATCGATTTAGTCATTGTTGCCTGTGCTTATACTCAACGTTCATATCCAGCAATCGCCATTGAAATTCAACAAGCGATGGGCACCAAAGGATTTGCTTATGACATGCTGGTGGCCTGTTCATCAGCGACGTTTGCCATAGTGAATGCGGTTAATGCAGTTCAATCAGGAACGGCATCAAGAGTGTTAGTGATTAACCCTGAAATATGTTCGCCACAAGTGAATTACCGTGACCGTGACAGCCATTTTATTTTTGGTGATGTAGCGACAGCAGTTGTGGTGGAAAAAGCCTCATTAGCCCAATCCGAACACGCCTTTAATGTGCTTTCAAGCCAGTGCTTTACAGATTACTCCAATAATATTCGCAGTAACTTTGGTCATATTAATCGCTGCGATCCCGATACAGCAAACAGCAGTGACAAGTTGTTCCACCAACAAGGCCGAAAAGTATTCAAAGAGTTGCTGCCGATGATCTATCAACATTTAGATAAGCAGTTGGCAGAAGAACAGATACAAGCTAATGAATTTAAACGTTTATGGTTGCATCAAGCGAATATAAATATGAATATGTTTGTAGTTCGTAAACTTCTCGGTGATAATGTTACAGAAGGTAAAGCTCCTGTAGTGTTAGATGAGTTTGCTAACACTGCGTCAGCCGGGTCGATTATTGCATTTCATAAATATAATCAAGATTTTAAAACCGGTGATTTAGGACTCCTGTGTTCATTTGGTGCTGGCTATTCTATTGGGAGCATCATTCTCGAAAAGACCTAATAGTAAAATAGGTGAATTAATTGCGAATTCTGATTGTTGAAGATAACGAAGCTGTATCTAAAGTCCTTCGGCATTTATTAATGCAAGACTTGCATTGTGAAGTTGACATAGCAGCTGATGTGTCATCAGCTAATGCATTATTAGAACAGCATAAATACTTTGTCGTTGTAGCAGAATTAAATTTACCAGATGCTCCAGATGGTGAAATAGCCCAACTTGTATTGATGTCATATCAAACACCCTGCATTGTTTTATCCTCTAACCTTGACTCTCGTCAGCGTAAAAAACTCCTTAAATTAGGCATTGCAGATTACGTTCTTAAAGAGAATCGTTTTAGCTATGAATATGTAGTTAAACTGGTGGCTCGTTTAGACCAAAATCAACATGTAAAAGTTCTAGTGGCTGATGATTCTGTTGTGAGTCGTAAGTTCGTTAAGGTTTTATTAGAACAACAGTTATTTACAGTGCTTGAAGCATGTGATGGCGCAGAAGCGATTCAGGTTTTAAATGAAACCCCTGATATTCAATTGCTGATTACTGATTACAACATGCCAAATGTTGATGGCTTCGAGTTAATTCTAAAAGTACGCGAAAAGTTTAGCCGTGAAGATTTAGCCATTATTGGTCTATCAAACGATACGGACGAAAGTTTATCTGCTCGTTTTATCAAAAATGGTGCTAATGACTTTTTACAGAAACCATTTGTACATGAAGAGTTTCATTGCCGCGTATTAAATACCTTAGACTCGCTTGATATGCTGCGTAGTCTCTGGGAGCAAGCTAACCGAGATTACCTGACGAAAGCTTATACTCGCCGTTATTTTTTCAAGCAACATGAAAAAGATGTCAGTGAGGCAGGGCAATTAGCCTTAGGATTAATTGATATCGATTTCTTCAAAAACGTCAATGATACCTATGGCCATGATGTGGGCGATCAGGTTTTATTTGAGTTTGCTAAGCGTTTGAAGAGTGCCTTTGGTCAGCACTTTACCGTTGCCCGTTTTGGTGGTGAAGAATTTGTGGTGGCATTTAAAGGCCTAGACGGCGAGCGCGCATTTACTGTGATGGATAAATTTAGGCAGCAACTTGCTGCGCAGCCATTTGCAACTGACGCTGGTGAATTAACCGTTAACTTTAGTTGCGGAATAGCGAGTGCTGAAAACACAGATATTAATCTAGATACCATATTACATCGCGCTGATTTGGGGCTGTATGAAGCTAAAGAAGCTGGACGTAATCGGGTTATTTATTGATAGTTTTTATTTGAATAACACACATTAAAAAGGACTGCTAAGCAGTCCTTTTTTATTCACTGATATTTTAGCTTTTATTAGGTTCTTTAGCTTTTTAAAGCTGAGTAGATAAGCCGTGCTTAACACTTAATTTGTTGAGGTGAACAGCTAAACTAAAACTAAAACTAAAACTAAAACTATAGCAACCAAGCATAGCTAACTTTCATAAAATAGGTTTCATCTCTTTTAGTCAGTGAATCAATATCATCATTTGAAATTAATCCATCAGAGTAACCCACATAAAACACACTTTGTGGGTTGAGTTTATAACCGTATAAAATTTCATTGCCTAACTGTTGGTATTGCTCATTTGGCGACTGATATTTGTATAAATCAGGGTCACGTTCAATATCAGTATAAACACTGGTTAAGCGTAAAAAACTGTTTAAGGTGATCTGCCAGTTAAGACGCAAGTCAGTTAGGTTTGCAGTAAATAAACGTCCTTCATCGACATCTAACGCTTGGTATTTATGGTTAACATCTAAGATGACAGATTCGGTAATTTTCCACTCAAAAGCAGGATTGAACATGGTGATGGTCGCAGGGCGATCATTGGCATAATCAATATCATCACCATAGTTCATATCAAACTCTAACTTTAAAGATTCGATAGGGACAAAATTAGTGTAAAACCACATTAAATCAAGTGTATACATTGTAGTGTTGTCATCAATGGCAAGTGATGAACTGTCCTGACGGCGCCCGACTCGGTCTTTGTGAACAAAACCACTGGCAATATAGCTTTGCCAACCACCATTAAGGCGGATTGCAGCTTCTGCTTCTTGTTCGATTTTTTCATTATTTTGATTATGGGTAATATCCCAGTCGCCACCAAACTCAACCTTGTTAAAGAAGCTATCTGTTGGGTACCAATAGTGATTACCACCTGCAACAAATTTACTGGCATCGATTCTTTCAATAAAGCCTAAGTCGGCTCTAAAATCTTCCCCAATAGATTCATAACGAGAAAATGCTCGCCAGTTACGTTGCTCATGGTCATAACTTATTCGGTACATACTGTCTGAAAAATTATCTTGTTTTTTGGTTCGTAACACTCGCTCGTTGTAATCACAATTACCTGTTTCGCATTCTTGTGGTGGGGTTGAGCAATCATCACCATTACAAAACTGCTGAAAAAAATCCTCTGGGTATTCGGTATCTGAAAACACATATTGAGCAGTGAAAGTATCTTGCTGTGTGGGTTGCCATTTCGTATCAAGACTAGCCACATAGTTATGGTAGTTGTCGGATTGTTTAGCTGTCACTAGACCGCCAAAGGATAATTCTTTACTTGGATCGAATCGATATCTTGCTGCGAGGTTATAGCTTTCTTCGTCAATGGTCGCGACGTCCGAGCTTAAGTTGCCAGGTACTAAAAAATGGGTTTGTTCATCATTTGCAGCGAGAACAGCTAGTGTGTGGTCATCTGTTTTGCTGGTAAGTTTTACCCCGTAATCTGGCGAGCTGATATTTCGGGTATGCAGCAAACTCAGTTGAGTGTCGAAGTAGTCTTTATTGTCTAGGAAGAAAGCGCGTTTTTCAGGGTAGAACAAGGCAAAGTTGTTATTGACATCAAGCTGGCCTGAATCCGCTTCAACTTGCGAAAAGTCTGGATTAATGGTGGCATTTAATAATGTAGTCGGTGTAATACCCCAACGTAAATCAAGGCCAACTTCAACATTGTCGTCATCTTCCCAAGGTTGGTTAGGGTTTAACTCTCGATTACTGTTACGTGAACCTACCACTGATGGGGTTATTTGAATATCTTGCCCTTGCTGAGCACCAGCAAGGCCAGTCGCTGTACCAAGCTGACATAGCTGACATGAAACATTACGGTCAATTTTGTGGCTAGATAATCTATGGGTTTCATTACGAGGGTAAAAACGAACTAACTCAATCCCCCAAGTCTGAACATCTTTATTATCATCAAAATTAAACAGGCGAAGTGGTAGTTCAACTTCGACTTGGTAACCTTGGTCTGTCAGTTTACCGCTGCTGTACCAAATACCATCCCATGCATCGCTTTCTTGGCCTGTTAACTCATTTTCTATGGAATCATTTTGCACCCCATAAGGGTTAATAAAAAACTGATAGGCAAGACGGGCATTATTGAAGGTGTCGAGCTTAATACCCACTTGATCGTCACCCCAAGAGTTATCTCGATCTCGTAAGTTGGCTCTTATTTTAGATGGGTCGGTGTCATGGGCGATAAAGGCGACAAATAAACTGGTTTCAGTAGCAAATATTTTGGCATCAGTGGTCACCGGCGCGGCGATGTTTTCACCCGGCGAAGTTTCGTATTTGAGCTGAACTTTTGCTGCTTGTTGCCATTGAGGTTCTGATAAATCGCCATCTACTTCGATGCCTGCTTCTAAAGTGGGAATATTGACATTAAATTGTGCAGGGTCGCCGGCTAATGCTGAGGCTGATACGGTAGAGCCCGCCAATAACAATCCAGTTAAAAGAGTTTGAATCGATAAGGTTTTATTCACAATGCACGCTGATTTTTAATTTAGTTTGTGCAATTGTCGCAAATACTTTTAAAAAGGTCGTTAATTATTTGTAGGATATTGGTTTCAAATTGTTACTGGACTGAAAGGTCACCAGTTGAATTAAATATGTAAATTAATAAATGTGTCAAATAAAAAGCCCCAACTAAATAGTCGGGGCGGTTACATAGGTTTTAGTGTTTCGTCAATATGGCGCTAATTTGCCTATTCAGGTGCGATTTCTGGGTGTTTGTAGGCTTCACGGTATTTATCTACCCACATTGCTGTTGCACCGCAAATGGCGACCGGCATGACAATAAAATTTACTATCGGGATCATCGAAAATAATGTCACGGCAGCGCCAAAGCTATAACTGGTTCCTTTAGTTTGGCTAAGGGCGAATTTCATATCATTAAAGGGCACCTTGTGGTTATCAAATGGGAAATCACAATATTGAATTGCCATCATCCATGCGCTAAATAAAAACCATAAAATCGGTGCGGCAGTTTGCCCGACAACAGGGACAATAAATAATACTAAAAAGATTAATGCGCGGGGCAGATAGTATTTAAGCTTTATCCACTCTCGGCCCATTATGCGGGGTAAATCTTTGATTAAATCAATAGTGGTGCCAGAGTTTAATGATTTACCTGTAAGGTGCATTTCTACTTTTTCAGCCAATAAGCCATTAAACGGGGCGGCAATCCAGTTCATGACAGAGCTGAACACAAAGGACAACACCACTAATAAACTGACTATTGCCAGTGGCCACAAGAAGAAATTCAACCAAGTGAGGTACTCTGGTATTTGGCTATTCATCCAACCAAAGAGCTCATCTAATTTGCCTACAGCAAAATAAATTGCGGTTGAGAATAATACCAAGTTAACCATTAATGGAATGAATACAAAGGTTCGAAGACCCGGCTGTTTAATCAGCTTAAAGCCATCTATAAAATAGTTAACGCCACTTTTTACGGGTTTGACTGCCATCTAATACGTCCTTGAAAAAACTACTTATTACTGATTGTGGTGATGCATTGGTCGGAAAACAAGCCTTAAAGTGTGTTTAAGTCATAAAAATCGTTACAAAATGCAGCGTGATTGGTAAAGTTAGTAAAATGTCTATCCTAGACAAATTGATTATTTTTCATCCTTACGGACGACCATAAAAGCACAATGCGATTAAAACAAATAAAACTTGCTGGCTTTAAGTCGTTTGTTGACCCTACCAAAATTCCCTTTAACCATCCCTTAACGGCCATTATCGGTCCAAACGGCTGTGGTAAATCCAATGTGATTGATGCTGTGCGTTGGGTATTGGGTGAAAGCAGTGCTAAAAATCTTCGTGGCGACTCAATGATGGACGTTATTTTTAACGGTTCCAGCGCGCGTAAGCCTGTATCTGTTGCTAGCATTGAGCTTAGTTTCGAAAACCTCGATGGTCGTTTATCTGGTCAGTACGCCAGTTATCAAGAGATATCAGTAAAACGCCAAGTGAGCCGAGAAGGTGACTCTAATTATTATTTGAATGGTCAAAAGTGTCGCCGCAAAGACATTACCGACCTATTTATGGGGACCGGGCTTGGGCCACGAAGCTACGCTATTATTGAGCAAGGCACCATTTCAAGACTCATCGAGTCTAAACCTCAAGAGCTAAGAGTATTTATTGAAGAAGCGGCGGGAATATCTCGTTACAAAGAGCGTCGCCGCGAAACGGAAAACCGTATTCGTCACACCCGTGAAAATTTAGAACGCTTAAGTGACATTAGATTAGAACTTGGCAGTCAGCTAGAAAAATTAGATCAACAAGCACAAGCAGCAAAACAGTATCGCGAATTGAAACAACAAGATCGTAATTTACACGCACAATTGCTAGTGATGCGATATCAAGAATTGCAAAGCCAAACTGATGGCCTTGCAAAAGAGATGCAGCAACTTGATGTCAGTATCGCAGCAGCCAATGCTGATGGAGAAAGCACAGAGCTTACGTTAACCCAGTTAAAGGCGCAGTTAGCTGATTTATCAGACTCAGAACAAAGCTTAGTGGCTGAGTTTTATCAAGCTGGCACTGAAATCGCCAAACTTGAACAACAATTAAAGCATCAGCAGCAACAAGACTCGCAACTTGAAAAACAACTGCAGGATTTGCTGAGTCAACAACAAACTGCCACCGAAGAGTTACAAGCGCTTAGCCTGCAAGAGAAACAACTCAATACCGATGTTATCGGCTTAAAGCCGAATTTACAGTTTGGTGAAGCAGAACTGCAAACCATTGACGAGCAATTGCATGACGTTGAAGAAAGAGCATCTGATCTACAACAACATTTAAGTCTACTTTCTGATTCTGTCTCTAATGCAAAAATGGAAGCGGCGCTCACTCAAAACAAACTCCAGCATCAGCAATTAACCTTAACTCAGCAACAGCAGCAATTAATCGAGTTGAAAGCTGAACAGCAACGTAATATCGATGAAAATAGCCAAGCTGAATTGACTCAACTTGATGCGCAAATAAATGCTTTTACCCAACAACTTGAAGTTGAAGATGAAGTGAAGCATCAGCTCAGTGAAGATTTAGACGAAAGACAGGCTAACTTGCAGCAATTGAGTGATCAATATCAGCAGAATAAACAGCATTTAACCTCATTAACGGCTCGTCATGACTTAATTGACCAATGGCTGAGTAATAATGAACCTGATGACAACCAAGCCCTTTGGCAAGTGGTTGAGGTGACGCCCGGTTGGGAGCAGGCGGTTGAGCTCGTTCTGCAAGGTGTGCTGAATACTGCGGTTCATCCAACTAATATTGACGATGTTGAACAGGCGTTAGGATTTACATTTAATCCTGATGCAGGCACAGCTAACGAGCAGTTTTCAGCGCCTGTTAATTTAACTCCATGGTTAAACAAAGTCACTTGGGCTGAAGATGTTGTGCAAGCGAAACATCTATTAGCCACGAGCGCTTTAATGGATGAAGCTACTTTAATTGCCAGTAAAGATGGTTATTTGTTAGGACATGGTTTTGTTATCAGCAAAACAGAAGGTAAGCAATCTGAACTTGCGTTAAAAAATGAGCGCCAACAGTTATCATTGCAAATTGAACAATTACAGGCGCAATTACTCAAAGAGCAAATAGCAGTTAGTGAATTGACTCAGCAAGTGGCAGATGTGCATGGGCAAATGAGCGCTTCGCAAGCTAAATGTCATCAACTGCAACTAGATTGCAGTAAACTTGATGCTCAAAGCCAAAGCCTACTTAAACAACAACAAGATAATCAGCGCAGACGAGCAAGCTTAGATGAGCAAGTTGCCAACTGCGAAAATCAAATTGGTCTAGGTGTGCTGCAAGTTGAGCTGTTAACCGCAGAAGCAGAGCAGCTTAAAAGTTTGCATCAGCAACAGATGAGTGAGCAACAACAAGCCAATCAAGGCTGGCAAACGGCAAGTAATCAGTTACGAGAATATAAAACTAAGCGCAGTCAGCAGGACAGAGAGGTGGTTCAGCTTCGCCACCAATTGCAGCAACTGCAAACTCAAGCCGCTGTGACTCAAGCTCAGCTGAGTAAACAACAGCAACAATGTGATGCTTTAGTAGAGCAAATTAGTTCACTTAGACTATCGCAACAGCAAAGCAATGAATCATTGGGTGATAAGCAGCTTGAACAACTGCAGCAGCAACTAGCTCAGCAGCTAGACGTTCAGCAATTAAAGCAACAATTGTTAAATTCAAATCGCACTCAACAAGCAGAGTTACAATCTCGGTTAGATAGTGCGGTATTGATTCAAAAACAACAGCTTGGTGGCCTTCAAAACTTGACTCAATCGCTCAGCGGGTTAAAGTTACGACGTGAAGGTTTAAAAGGTCAGGCTAATGGTCAGTACCAATTACTCGAAGAACAACAAATTAATATTCAGGCGGTGCTAAAACAGATCCCTGAAGATGCCAAAGTCAGTATTTGGCAGAAAAATCTTGATAAAGTAAGAGCTAGGATCAGTCATTTAGGCGCAATTAACCTCGCGGCGATTGAAGAATTTGAACAACAAAGCGAACGTAAAGCTTATTTAGATAATCAAGATGATGATTTGAATAAAGGGTTAGCAACGCTTGAAGAGGCTATTCGCAAAATCGATAAGGAAACCCGAAGTCGATTTAAAACCACTTATGATGCGGTGAATGCTGATTTATCAAAACTATTTCCGAAGGTATTTGGTGGCGGTAAGGCTTACCTTGCACTGACTGATGACGATTTACTTGAAACTGGTGTGACGATTATGGCTCAACCACCAGGTAAGAAGAATAGTACAATTCACCTTCTTAGTGGTGGAGAAAAAGCGCTAACCGCTTTATCATTAGTATTCGCCATATTTAGATTGAATCCAGCACCTTTTTGTATGCTAGATGAAGTTGATGCACCTCTAGATGACGCCAATGTTGAGCGCTTTTGCCGCTTACTAAAAGAGATGTCACAGAGTGTGCAATTTGTTTATATCAGCCACAATAAAATTACGATGGAAATGGCTGATCAATTAATAGGTGTCACTATGCATGAACCAGGCGTTTCACGTATAGTCGCAGTAGATATCGATGAAGCGGTGGCGTTAGCCGACGCGGAATAAACAGGATTACAGGGTCACCAATGGAAGATTTTCAACTGGTTTTGTTTGTACTAGGTGCAATAGCAATTATCGCAGTACTAGTTCATGGTTTTTGGTCTATTCGTAAACAACAACCTAAAACCCTAAAAGACAACCCGATGACGGGGTTTTATAAAGACCAATCACAGCAACGTGATTCCCAAGGTTTTGATGCTGATGGTATTGGTGAAGTCAGGCGTGTTTCGACCGAAAATGACTCAGCGGAAGAATCATCAGCGACAATGCAAGCTAGGTCTTCTCAGCAAAGCATGTCTTCTCAACAAAATAAACCTGTTGATCATAATACGTCTTCTCATAATGATGTTGAAATTAACGAAGCTGGCTCTAAAAAGGGCATTGGTTTACAAAATCAATCAGCAGTCAATTCACAGGCGCCAAGTTACAACCCTGGCCGTAAAGAACCTGTATTACAAACAGCTGCTGTAGAGCCGCAAGTTTCTTTTGAACCAGTAGCTGACAATACTTTTGAAAAGCCTGCGCCAGAAGCCGAGTCACATGTTCCAACTCAACAAGCTTTGTTTGCTGAAGACACTTTTGAGGCTGTGCAACAAGCACCGACTCAAGAATTAAAAACAGAAGCATTTACTGAAACTGCACCGGTTGATGAATATCCCGCTGACTTTGACGCAGAACCTCAATTTGAGCAAGCAGCTGAAACGGTAGCTAAACCGTTAACTGCTGAACCATTAAAAGAAGCAGAGGAGCCATTAGGCGACCCACAAGACGTACTAGTACTGCACGTTGTTGCCCGTGAAGGTGAACAATTACATGGTGCTGAACTACTGCCTTGCCTATTATCATTAAACTTCAAGTTTGGTGATATGGATATATTCCACCGTCATTTGGATAACGCTGGCAATGGCAAAGTCTTATTTTCGATGGCTAACATGTTAAAGCCGGGTGTGTTTGACCCTGATAACATGGAGCAATTCGTGACTCAAGGTGTAGTGTTATTTATGACATTGCCTTGTCATGGTGATCCGTTAATGAACTTCTCAATCATGCTTAATTCAGCTCAGCAACTTGCTGATGATTTAGGTGCTGAAGTGATGGACGATAAACGTCTAACTTGGACAGAAACCAACAAACAACAATATTTAGCAAGAATTAGGGCTGTATCATAAACCCTGATTGATTTCTTTTTTATGAGGCCGCGCTTGCGGCCTTATTTGTCTTTAGATGAGTAATTTTATGCAAGACATTAAAACCGAACTACAGCAAATAAGCACTGAGCTTCATAGCCACAACATCCGTTATTACGTTGATGATGCGCCCAGCATTCCTGATGCAGAATATGACAGATTAATGCAACGTTTGATTGCAATTGAAACTGCTCATCCCGAGTTAATCAGTAGTGATTCACCGACCCAGCGAGTGGGCGGTGCGCCGTTAGCCAAATTTGATCAAATTACTCATTTAAAACCGATGTTGAGTTTGGATAACGCGTTTGAACAAGCAGATTTTGAGGCGTTCAATAAACGGGTCACCGATAAAGTTGATACCGTGAGCTATTGCTGTGAGCCCAAGCTTGATGGATTAGCTGTCAGCATTTTATATCGCAATGGAGTCCTTGAACGCGCTGCCACCCGAGGCGACGGTGCTGTAGGTGAAGATATCACTGAAAATGTCCGTACCATTAATTCTGTACCGCTAAAGCTGCGGGGTGATAATTACCCAGAACTATTGGAAGTACGCGGTGAAGTGATTATGCCAAAAGCTGCATTTGATGCCCTAAACGAACGTCAATTAAGCAAAGGTGAAAAGGTATTTGTTAACCCTAGAAATGCAGCCGCAGGCAGTTTGCGTCAATTAGACAGTAAAATAACCTCAACCCGCGCCTTAGGTTTTTACGCTTATGCTCTAGGCGTGGTTGAAGGTGAAGTGACCCCATTAGCTGACAGTCACTTTGGCCAACTTAACCAGTTAAAAGGTTGGGGCTTACCATTAAGTCAAGAAGTTAAAGTGTGTGACACCCTGCCTGAAGTGTTTGCCTACTACGCTGACATAATGGCAAGACGAAGCGCACTGTCTTATGAAATTGATGGTGTGGTGATTAAGGTTAACGACATTACCAAGCAAACGACTTTGGGCTTTGTCGCACGTGCGCCTCGCTGGGCTATCGCTTACAAATTCCCAGCTCAAGAAGAAATGACCTTACTAGAAGAAGTTGATTTTCAAGTGGGCCGTACAGGCGCGGTTACGCCAGTTGCTAGGTTAAAACCTGTTTTTGTTGGCGGTGTGACGGTATCCAATGCCACTTTGCATAATGCTGATGAAATTGCTCGATTGGGTGTAAAAGTAGGTGATACCGTTATTATTCGCCGTGCGGGTGATGTTATCCCACAAATAGTCGCTATCGTGCCTGAAAAGCGCCCTGAAGATGCTAAAGATATTACATTTCCAACAGAGTGCCCAGTTTGTCAAAGCTTGGTTGAACGCCTAGAAGGCGAGGCTGTTGCTCGCTGTAGTGGCGGTCTATTTTGCGAAGCTCAACGTAAAGAAGCGATTAAACACTTTGCTTCACGTAAAGCACTTAACATTGATGGTATGGGCGATAAAGTTGTTGAACAACTCATTGATAAAGAGTTAGTTCAAAGCCCTGCAGAGCTATTCACCATTACTGCGTCAATGGTCACCATGCTTGAACGAATGGCAATGAAATCTGCCACTAAACTTATTGCAGCCATTGATGATGCTAAAAAAACGACCTTGTCGCGTTTTATCTATGCCTTAGGAATCCGCGAAGTCGGTGAAGCTACAGCTGCGAACTTAGCGAGTCACTATAAAACCTTAGAGGCGATAAAAGCCGCTAACGTTGATGAATTAATGGAAGTGGATGATGTAGGTGCTATTGTTGCTAAACATATTTGCCACTTTTTCGCTCAGCCTCACAACCTCGAGGTGATTGATAAACTTATTGAAGCTGGGGTAAGTTGGCCAGCAATTGAAGCTGTGGATGAAGCAGAGTTAAGCCTTAAAGGTCAAACATGGGTCTTAACTGGGACTTTAACCCAGTTAAATCGTAATGATGCAAAAGCGCAATTACAAGCAATGGGCGCTAAAGTGGCAGGTAGTGTGTCTAAAAATACTGATTGTCTTGTTGCTGGTGAAGCAGCAGGCTCAAAATTGGCTAAAGCGCAAGATTTAGGGATAAAAATCATGGATGAAGACCAGCTTTTGGCTTTATTGAATGGTTAACCTAATACTTTAAGTAATAAGCCCTGAGCATTAACTCCTGTGCCCCATATGTATGTCGGTATGGGAGTTATTTACAGTGATATTACTGTTTAGATTTGGCATCTCGCTTGTTTTATGAGGTTTTGCCCTCATGTGTATTAAACAGTGACAGATTTTTTTAAATCTAAATCGTTAATAATAGGTACTCAGTGAATTTCAGTAATATCACTTGGCTAGATGAGAAAGGCCACATTAAACCACCCTTATTTTTGTATTTGATACTGATATTTTTGGCTCGTGGATGGTGTGTGTTTGCAGCATCGCTAACTCAGTTTAATGACCGCTCTGGTTTAGTCCGTTTATTTTATCCTGATAAAAGCGATTTTTTAATGGCATTAGTTGCAGGTGTCGGGGCTGTTATTATTTATGCGCTTATTATCGCAGAAAGAAAACGTGCACCGCAGTTTGCTAGGCCATTATTTAATAAGATTAAATACGGACTTTGGCTATTATTAATAGTCGATGCCATAATATTAAATCAACGGCTTATGCATGATGATTTTTTGTTTCGTGTTAGTTTTGCATTAGATGCGCTGTTTATCTTTTGGTCTTGTATCTATTTACTGAAGTCAAAGCGACTTCATTATTATTTTAATGACTGGCAGCAAGAGACAAACTATCAGCAAGCTGAGAAGTTAAAACAACAAGAAAATCCTTCTGAACCCGATGAAGACAGTGATAAGCAATTAATTGAACAAGCGGTGGATGACCATCATATAAAGCATTACAATCGACCAAGAAATCACAGTGCTTTATCACAGCCTTTAACGCCTAGCGATGGCCATTCAGATAATGAGGAAGCCGATGATGAGAATGAAAGCGCAGAAGCAATATTGCAGAAAAAGTAACAACTAATAAATAACAATGAATAAGTAAGTGAACAGGGACTATTACTCTGTTCGATGCAATTACCCAATGGATTAAATGGATATTTCGAAGGTAAGCAATAGTGTCAAAAACGGAATCAATTAATATACCTTTGTCACAATTGGTGGTTGGCCTGACGGTTAAACTGCCAATTTCGTGGTTCAATAATCCATTCTTCAGAAATAAAGTCCCCGTGACATCTCGCGCAGAAATCGAATTAATAAACAGCCTAGATATCACCTATGTAACGGTGATTGATGGTCATCATTTGTTAGCAAATGATGAAGACGTTAAAGAAGTGGTTGTTGAAGAGGTTGTGGCCGAGTTTGATATTCAAGGTGCGATAAAAAAATCGGTTCATTCTAGTCAGCAAAGGTTTAACAAGGCAGCTAGCGACTTAAGGCCTGCTTTTAGTAAAGTCATCAGCGATGCAGAAGTCTCATATAGAGAATCCGCCACAGTGGTTGAGCAATTGATGACTCACCTCAACGAAAGTAAGCAACCTGAAATTGTTTTTGTAACCAGTGTGGATAAAGAGCTTAGTATTACTCAGCACAGTGTGTCAGTTGCGGTGTTAGCAATGATGATGGCAAATAGTATTGGCTTGAGTCACAGCGAATTACGTGATTTAGCGTTAGGCTGTGTTTTCCATGATGTCGGCAAACTTAAAATTCCCGATGCAATTAGACGAAAACGCACAGATTTAACCACTGTTGAAGTTAATTATATGAAAACTCACCCAAATCTTGGTTATGAAATGCTAGATAGAAGTGGGTTATTTCCAGCGTCCGTGCTCGACATCGTGCTGCATCATCATGAGTTTTTAGATGGCAGTGGTTACCCCAATAAACTCACCGAAATTAAAATTCCTAAGTTGACTCAAATAGCGGCACTGGCAAATGACTATGCAGGCTTATTGATGAAGACTGGTTCACCGCAAGTGGCGCTGGGAACATTATTCAAAACTAGAATGGGCAAACACTCAAAAGACTTGATACAAGTATTAGTAAAAGTGTTGGGAATTTATCCACCAGGCTCAATAGTAAAACTATCTGATGGCAAGATTGCTAAAGTGATGATGACGTCACCTGAGTCAAAACAGCCTCATGTTTATAGTTGTAATGATCGCGGTGGACAGGCAACGTTTCGCTGTTTAACTGATGAAGATGTGACGATTATTGAAACTATTAAAATCGAATCTTTGTCAGAAAAATTAATCAGCACTTTACAAGCTAATAGCCCAGTTTGTTTCTATATTAGTCATATCATTGAGTAGCGTTCGAATAACGATCGAATTAATTCATCACACAATACCTTTAAACTCATATTACCCTCGGAATAATTAAATGAACAAAGTAGCAATTGTCGGCTGCGGCTGGTTCGGTTTACCGCTGGCTCAGCAATTAGTGAAAGATGGGCTGTTAGTGGCAGGCACTAAAAGAACTCAACAAGGTTGTGATGAGTTAGTTCAACAAGGCATTACACCGTTTGAGCTGGATTTAAGCCAAGTTAATGAGCAAACGATAGAGCATGATACGACGAGATTAGCGCCTCTTTTTGATGCTGATGTTCTAATTGCCAATATTCCACCAGGGCTAAGGCGGGGGGAGAGCCATTATCTAACGCACATTCAGCGGCTGAAGCAGCTCATTAATGGTCATGAGTACAAACGGGTGATTTTTATCAGTACCACAGGTGTTTATCCTCCAACGGATAAAGATATGTTTGAAACTGATGCCACGGCTTATGATGATAAAAGTGCGGTTTTGCTTGAAGCTGAATCTCATTTTGCTGCGATGCAAAATAGCTGCATTATTCGCTTTTCAGGATTGATTGGGCCTAAGAGGCACCCTGGGAAGTTCTTTGGGGGAAGGCAAGATATTGCTGGTGGTAATGTTGCAGTAAACCTTGTTCATCTTGATGATTGTATTGAAGCGATTCGCACTATTTTACAAGCGACTGAAAAAGGCACTGAAGTTGCGAGTATTTATAATTTAGCGGCGCCCAATCACCCCTCAAGAGCTGATTTTTATCAAGCTGCCGCAGTGCATTTAGGCTTGGATGCGCCGCAGTTCAATCACCAAGTTTTGCCAAGTAAGACCATTATTGGCAATTTAATTTGCCAACAGCTAGGTTTCAACTATATTCATCCCGATCCTGTTAAAATGCTTGATGCTTGTTAGTCCAGTTAATTAATTTTAAGTTGAATTGAGCTCAATCAATTGTTTCAACGATTGATTGCTTTACTGGCAGGGTTTAAGCATTGGTATTAATCCATGTTCAGGTATAATGCCGAGCATATTTATGATGAAAGGCCAATATTAAATGAGCAGCGAAGTTGCAGAGTTCCCACTATTAAGTGGCGATGAGTTTGTAGAGTTATATAAAGTATTAAAAGTACAAGGTTTAGTAGATGGCGGCGGCGCAGCTAAGCACGTTATCTCTGAAGGTTTCGTTAAAGTGAATAACGAAGTTGATACTCGCAAGCGTAAAAAATGTGTTGTGGGTGATGTCATTGAATTTAATGGCGAGCTCATTAAAATTGTTGCCAGTGCATAAGGACAGAACAATGCAATTTCCTGATGATGATAATGGTAAAATGTTAGCGGCTATGGCTGAATCTGGTATCGATTTATCGGTAGCATTGGATGTCGATTTCTTTTTAATTTTTGATGATCAGCGTGATGCTGAGTCAGCGCTTGAAGCATTAGCACAAACTGATCTTAATGGTGAGTTAGAGCTTAACTTCAGCGAAGAAATCGAAAAGTGGGAACTGATTGTTTGTTTAAACATGGTACCTAGCTATGACGATTTAGTCGCAAAAGAGATTGAGCTGAATACCTTTGCTCAAGAATTTGACGGCATGACTGACGGGTGGGGCGTAATGCAACATCAAGAAGGCGATGATGAGTTTGCTGACGAAGATGATCATCAATGTGATGATAATTGTTCACACACGCATTAATTTGCGTTGCACTCTTAATATGCGAATAGTTGATATTTGAGAGTGAGTCGGTGAAAACTTGCTCTGTGAAAAACTCTTGCGAAAAGCTCTTCAGTACATGACGGTTTGAATATCATTCTAGCCAATATGTTCACCAGTTAAATGATGAATATGTAGTGCCTGAATTGATTCATCAGTTAACGAAATAATTACTGTTAAGTTTATGAAAACAAAAACCACCTTTATGGTGGTTTTTTTGTGTCTTTTTGGCACCTTTCTATTATAGGATGGAGCCATATGCAGAAATAGATAACAATAATTATTAATGGAGTCGCATTCTCAATGGCAAGACATATTAGTTTTGGTACACCAGTTAACGACGCCGAGCGTTGGGCATTTTCTCTTTTATCCGAAGAACTTCCAGAAGATTATTTACTCCTTACCAATGTCGAAATCCCTACTCATACCGGCCAAGCTATGGAAGTCGATGCACTAGTTGTTGGTGAATTTGGTGTCTATGTTGTCGATGTAAAAGGTTATATTGGCCGTTTAAATGCAGGGCTTCATGCGTGGTCATTAGATGGCCGTCATGTGGATAATAGTTTGTCAAAAGCTAACTATGTTGCCCGAGTGTTGGCGGGTAAATTAAAAAACAAAATCCCAGTGGGAGTGTATGCGCCTTGGTGTCAAGGAATGGTATTTGTCACTGGCCGTAAAGGCGAAGAAATTCTTGTTGAAAAAGATACCGGCAAACTCAGTATTTACACTCCAGCAAAAATCATTGCAGCGCTGACCAAAGAGTGGGGCTTAACGGCGCCGCACATTCACCCAGTTACAGAAACACAAAAAGAAATGGTGTTAGACACCATAGGTCAAGTGGCTCTAGTTGAGCAGCGCAATAATAAGATTCAAGATTTTATTAAGCTTAAATGTCTGTTTTTACAACAAGGATTAGAAGTTTGGCAATCAGAGTATAACCCTGGTGGTTGGACTGCCCCTTGGTTACTTAAAATTTTAGTGATCAGTCAGTTTGAGGATGCTATAGAAGCTAACTCTCACGAACAGAAGTTACGTGATGAATTCAAACGAATTCAATCTCTGTCTGGGTGCAGCTGTGTGCCATTTTGCGCCCCCCTAATTCAAGACGGTGAGCAAGTCGTTCTACCCATCAGAATGCCCCGCGGCGTGCCATTGAATATTTTCGATGTAGAAAAACAAACAACTTACCAATTATTAGAGATTCTGCGTCGTAGTGTCACTGGACTGCAACAAATTCATCGCCGTGGCTACACCATTGGTGGCTGGGCTGATAACTGTATCTTTATTTCTGAAGATGCAGACGTTGAATTTATCGATATTAAAGACTCCTTGAACACCAGTGAGGATATTCAAGCTTACGCCAAAGCATTTTTGGATTTAGCTGAAAAGACATTGCAGCCACGTATTTACCAATGGTATCGCGCGGCAGCTAATGGCAGTACCATTGACTTAGATGCAATTCGCTGTGACTTATCGGCTCTTATCGACTTAGGTGTTTGTGATACTTTGCCGCAGAAAATCGAAGTGGAAAAAGGCGCCATCGTTGATCATCATTATCGTCTAGATCAATTTATCTCGGCGACTTCTCGTAGTCAGCTTTGGCGTGCAATGCATTTACAGGGTAATTACCCGTGCTGTGTTAGCGTTTATCAAGATGTTGATAGCCAATGGAATACTTTAAGCAATATGTACCGTAGTCTAGCCAAAATCTATCATCCACATGTTGAACGGGTACTCGCTTTTGGTCAGTTGCCTCAGTCAGATGATTTATTTATTGCCAGAGACTGGGTACAAGGTGTGGGACTTGATGAAGTGCCAACCATTGAAGTTGGTCAGCCTCGCTTGTGGTTTGTGCAAATTCTAACAGCTTTACAGTACCTTCACAGTTTAGATATTCACCACGGAGCTATTTGTCCGAAGAACATTATCTGTCGAGATGGAAAAGCGACGTTAGTCAATTTCGGTATTGGGTCAGATATTGCCGCCAGCCATTATGCCGCACAATATGCTGATCCAACTTTATGGTCTGTTGAAGGTGATGCTGAAAAAGATTTATATGGCCTTGTTGCAAGTTTTATCGACGCTATGGCGCCTGAATCAATTAAGCAAGGCTCAGGTGCAGATGCAATGCTACGCGCATTGCAACAATATGATAAACAATGGTTGGGTGAAGAGTTTTATGAAGCCTGTCATAAAATCTTAAAGTTTGAGTTTAGAATTGTGCCAAACATCAGCTATGCCAAACAATTAGGCTTAGATGAGAAGGAACTTGAAAATTCAGGCCTGTAAGTGAAGCACTTGCAGGCTTTAAAGAGTGTATGGAGCAGAAAAACAACCTTGAAAGATTAACAGACCATAGTAATCCATTAGGATTAATAACAATGTTCAATTGAGGAAAACGATGATTTTTAATCGTATAACTTTGACCGACTATAACGATATCTTGCCTTTATTTGCGCAATATATGTCGTTTTATGGTGTGGACTCTGCTGAGAGCGAACATGCATGTTATTTATCAGAGCGCTTAAAAAATAAAGATGCGTATATTTTTGCTGCTTATAATGATAAAAATCAAGCTGTCGGATTTGTGCTAAATTATCAAACTTTTTCTACCGTTGAGTTAGGTAAGGTGGTGGTTTTAAATGATCTATTTGTTGATGCCAGCTCAAGGAACCAAGGCATCGCCAATAAATTAATCCAATGCTCTATTGAATTTGCGCGAGGGATTGAAGCAGTACGTGTTGACTTAGGTACCGCCAAAGTGAACTTTCCAGCCCAATCAGTGTATGAAAAAATTGGCTTTGTGAAAGACACACGCTTCTTTTCCTATAGCTTATCAGTGAAAGGGCACCCTCCAGTAGGTTAGCTTTTTGCTGGTTGTTATATAAACTTACACGGCTAATACAAAAATAATAATGATAACTAGGATAGATATGCAAACTAACGAGTCTTATGGCATAGGTGTAACAGGTCAAAAATGGTCGGACGAACATAAAAAGCAATGGTTGTCGCAGCAACAGATAAAGCGCAGTTATCAGCAAGAAGTCGTCAGTAAAATTGATGCTTTACGAGCGCGTTTTACCGTGTCTCAATATGGTGCTCTTTCTTATGAGCAAGCTAAGTATCCATTACTCATGATTCAATCAGCATGGGACCCTGACAAGCCGTTTATTTTGGTGACTGGGGGAGTGCATGGTTATGAAACTAGCGGTGTGCAAGGCGCGATTCGTTTCGCTGAAACGAAAGCTGAGGAGTATGCTAAGCACTTTAATATTATCGTTGCCCCATGTGTGAGTCCTTGGGGGTATGAAACCATAAATCGTTGGAATCCAAATGCTGTCGATCCAAACCGTTCATTTTATGCCAATAGTCCTGCAGAAGAGTCCGCAGCTTTGCTTAATATGATGGCAGAGATTGGGGTTGATATTTTAGCTCATATTGATTTACATGAAACCACAGATACTGATAATTCAGAGTTTAGACCTGCACTGGCAGCTAGAGACGGTATAGTAAATAACAATTGGAATATTCCAGATGGTTTTTACTTAGTTGGCGATACAGAAAATCCACAAGCTGAATTTCAACGAGCCATTATTGAAGGGGTTGAAAAGGTCACTCATATTGCGCCTGCTGATGCCGATGGGAAATTGATTGGTGTTGAATTAGCCCAGTTCGGCGTTATTAATTATCCATGCGGTAAACTTGGTCTTTGTGCAGGTTTAACTCAAGCGCAATATAAAACCACCACCGAAGTGTACCCAGACAGTCCATTATCTGACGATGAAAATTGTATTTTGGCGCAAGTTGCTGCTATTTGTAGCGGGCTTGATTACCTATTGGGTCTTTAACATGAGTTGTGCACCGTAATAAAATGCCGCTTAACATGTTGAAATAGCATTCGCTAATTGAAATTAATGAAATTCAGGGCTTAACTGACTAGAACATTGGCTTTTTGTAGTGTCAGTCGTTTAATTATTGAATTAAAAACCTACTTTAGCGGTAGGTTTTTTTGTGCCTTTGATTTAGATCTTGCTCACGTTCTGGCTAATAAAGTCGCTTTGAGCTAGTCGGGCTGCTGGTTTGTTAGATGTGGATCACAGTTTTTAAATGGGGTTAAACATTCAGTTCGAGTTGAACAAATCGCTAAATGCCTTGTTTTGGAACTTAATTACCACAACATAAGTATGGTTACTGTTCGTTTTGGTCGCATAATACCACTTAAGTGAGGCGTTGCTCACATTTAGCTTGATTTCAAAAGTAATAAATTAACCGAAAAACAGTGCTTTATCTTAGTCCCTTGTGTGCTTTACATTGTTCTCAATAAAAATAAGGGAGGGCGCTTTAATGGAAAACACACCAAACAAGTCATCAACGGCAGTATCGAATAAAAAAGACTTTATTATTTTGTTTAGTAATATTGCGCTATTCGCTTTGCTGTACAATTTTTTACCTTTTGAGCCTGGCATAAATACTGGCTTATCACTGTTAATATTTGCTGCGATTTTATGGTTAACTGAAGCTATTCATATCAGTATCACAGCAATTTTGATTCCAATTATTGCTGTCTTTTTAGATGTGTTTGATACGCAAACAGCCATGAGCAACTTTGCTAACCCAATCATCTATTTATTCTTTGGTGGTTTTGTTTTAGCGGCAGCGCTAAATCATCAGGGTATTGATCGCTTAATTGCACAAAAAGTCCTGTTACTTTCCAAAGGTAAGCTCAGTATTGCTTGTTTGCTGTTATTTTTGGTGACAGCTGTACTGTCTATGTGGATCAGTAATACTGCTACGGCGGCAATGATGTTGCCATTGGCGTTAGGTATATTGCATCAACTTGATTTTAAACATCATAAAACCACTTACTTATTTGTGCTTCTAGGTATTGCTTATTCAGCTAATATTGGTGGTATTGGTACTTTAGTCGGAAGCCCACCAAATGCGATTGCAGCAGCTCAAGTCGGGCTAACCTTTAGTGATTGGCTTGCATTTGGCTTACCTACTGTTGCCTTAATGCTACCTGCTATGTTGATAGCGTTATACATTTTTCTAAAGCCCGACCTATCGGCTACTTGTGAAATCAAGTCAGAGACAGAGTCTTTGTCTACAAGTGGTAAGCTGACTTTAGTCATCTTTTTAGCGACGGTTTGTTGTTGGATTTTCAGTAAACCGCTTTCTCAAGCGTTAGGTGGAATTAGTAAGTTCGATACCATTGTCGCATTAGGCGCCGTTGTGGTGCTTGCCGGTCTTAAGTTAGTTGATTGGAAAAAGATTGAATCGACTACCGATTGGGGGGTATTAATCTTATTTGGTGGTGGCTTAACATTAAGTGCAGTGCTTAAAGCGACTGGTACCAGTGTATTCTTAGCTCATTTCGTGACTGATATTTTTGGTAATGCGCATATGGCATTGTTTGTGATTGCTGTGATTGCTTTTGTAGTAATGCTGACTGAGTTTGCCAGCAACACCGCCAGTGCAGCCTTATTAGTTCCAGTATTTGCTGCTATTGCGGAGCCATTAGGTTTATCACCAGTAATGATATCTGTGGTTATCGGTATCGCAGCATCGTGTGCATTTATGTTACCAGTGGCAACACCACCCAATGCGATAGTGTTTGGTTCAGGGTATATTAAGCAATCAGAAATGATGCGTGCGGGTATTATTATTAACTTCATCAGTATGTTTATTCTGTTCTTAATCACGAATTTTTTCTGGGGCTTTTAACTTAAGTTATCTTGTTTAGATGCTTCAGTTGTATAGCAGACATGAAAAAAGCAGCCTTGGCTGCTTTTTTTATGTTTTGAGTTTAATTAAACAACAGAATTGTTAATGGTTTCTTGCAATTAGTTTTATAAAATACACAATCT
>NZ_BPEV01000013.1 GCF_019654955.1 Shewanella sp. KT0246
AAAGGTGTGACTTTAATAGCGGATTTAGCTCACAAAATTATTTATTATGTGGTATCTGAATTTTAAAGGTTACAAGTAATGGCTGGATCCTCAAATCAGGTTATAACAATTAAACGAGGCCTCGATGTGCCTATTGCGGGTCAACCGCAACAAATCATTGAATCGGAAAAACAAACGACTCGTGTCGCTATCCTTGGCGAGGAGTATGTCGGCCTCAAACCGACAATGCTTGTCGAAGAAGGGGAAATGGTTAAAAAAGGCCAAGCCCTATTTGAAGATAAAAAAACACCTGGAGTAATATTTACTGCTCCCGCTAGTGGTGAGGTTATTGCAATAAACCGTGGCGAAAAGCGTGTGTTACTGTCGGTAGTGATTCGCTGTGAAGGTGATGAGTCTGTCAGCTTTGAATCAACAGATAATGTGTTGTCTTTATCTCGTGAAGCTGTGAAAGCTAACTTAATAAAAAGTGGCTTATGGACTGCACTGCGAACTCGTCCTTTTTCTCGTATTCCTGCGATTGAAACGGAACCTTCTGCAATTTTCGTAACAGCGATGGATACAAATCCATTAGCTGCTGATCCTCGCATTATCATTGCTGAACATCAACAAGCATTCGAAGTTGGCATGCAGGCGTTAACTCGTTTAACCGATGGCAAAGTGATGTTATGTCATGGAGAAGGTGTAAGTTTACCAGGTAATGATATAGAGCAAGTAGAATCTCACCAGTTTGGTGGTGTTCACCCTGCAGGCCTTGTAGGTACTCATATACATTTATTACACCCAGTGAATATTGAAAACGTGGTTTGGCATATTGGCTACCAAGATGTGATTGCTTTTGGCAAGCTATTTCAAACTGGTGAGCTGTTTAACGAAAGAGTCGTTGCTTTAGCTGGCCCTAACGTATTAAAGCCGCGATTACTTCGTACTCAACTTGGTAGTGATTTAGGTGAATTGGTTGAGAGTGAAATTAAAGACGTCCACTCGCGAGTAGTGTCAGGTTCTGTACTTTCAGGACACACCGCGATTGGTGTTTATAACTACCTTGGCCGTTATCATTCACAAGTTTGTGTGTTAACTGAAAATGCACGTCATGAGCTTTTACCTTGGGTTAAACGCAACAAAGAAAAGTTTTCACTAACTGGCATTATGATGTCGGGTTTTAGTCGTACGAAAAAGTTATTTGATTTTACTACACATGCTGGAGGCTCGCCTCGCGCCATGATGGCTTTTGGCCAATTAGCACGTGTGATGCCATTAGATATTTTGCCTACTTTATTGGTAAGAGATTTGGTGGTGAGGGATACCGATGAAGCGCAGTTGCTTGGCGCATTAGAGTTAGATGAAGAAGATTTAGCTTTGTGTACTTTTGTTTGCCCAGGTAAATATGACTTTGGCAAAGAGTTACGTGCTTGCCTAGATATCATCGAGAGGGAAGGTTAATGAGTCAGCAACAGAACAAACCGGGTAAGCAAGAGCGTTATTATGCTCATGGTCACTCGATGAAAAGCTATTTGCGCTCTTTATGGATCGCTCGTGGACGCAGTACCAAAGGTAAAGTGCATGTTCGTGACGCGATTGATGTAAAACGCACTATGCACATTGTAGGTATGTGTTTATTACCCGTATTATTTTTCGGGATGTATAACCTAGGTTTACAAGCACAAGTGGCGATTTCCTCAGGTGCTACTCAGCCAGAAAGCTGGCAATTAGCTATATTTGCAGCATTATTTGGTCAGCTTACTGAACAATCAGGTTTGATAAGTTTGTTTGCTTATGGCGCAAGTTATTATGTGCCAATTTATCTGGCCACATTAGTCGTGTGTTTATTTTGGGAAGTTATTTTTGCCAAAATGCGCAGACAAGAGTTGCACGAAGGCTTTTTCATTACCGCTTTATTATTCTCGATAATTGTTCCTGTATCGACTCCGCTTTGGATTATCGCCGTCGGTGTGAGTTTTGGGGTAATTGTGGCCAAAGAGATGTTTGGCGGCATGGGGTATAATTTTTTAAATCCTGCTCTTGCAGGTTATGCCTTTATTTACTTTGCTTATCCAACGGAAGTGGCTGCGATTAGTCAGTTTGTGGCTGTCGATGGTTTCGCAGGCGCAACTACGCTAACTGAAGCTGCCGCAAGTCGCGCTAATTTATACGCCGATGTGAGCTGGCTAGGCGCGTTATCAGATCCTAAGTGGATGGATGCATTTTTAGGATTCACTCCGGGTTCGATTGGTGAAACCAGCACTTTAGCAATCTTAATTGGTGGCGGCGTATTGTTGTTAACTCGGGTTGCTGATTGGCGAGTGGTTGCTGGCGTATTGTTAGGCATGATAGTCACTGCCATTTTATTCAATCTATTTGGTCCAGCAAAGAACTCAATTGCTGCAATGCCGTGGACTTGGCATCTTGTCACAGGTGGTTTTGCCTTGGGTATGATGTTTATGGCTACTGACCCTGTAACCGCCTCATATACTCGTAATGCTAAATATGCTTATGGCGCTTTGATTGGCTTTATGACGGTATTGATTCGAGTACTCAACGTGAAGTTACCTGAGGGCATAATGTTGGCAATTTTATTTGCTAATTTATGGGCTCCGCTATTCGATTATCTGGTGGCTCGCGCCAACATTAAACGGAGACTAAAACGTCATGGCCTTTAAGAAAGATACTGTCGCAGGCACGATGATCTTTATCATCAGTCTGAGTTTAGTTTGTTCGTTTATGATCACGGGTACCGTTGAAATTCTCAAAGAACGTAAACTGGTTAAAAAGCGCGATGAAGTACAACAATTTGTATTACGTGCTGCCAATGTTGATATCAGTGCTGGTGATTTCCGCGAATTATTTAGCGAACGTGTTACGCCAAAGCTGGTGAATCTGGAATCTGGGGAGTTTATTGCACAAGAAAACTTACTGGATTTAGACGAGCGTATGGCGGCAATCAATCCTGAAACCTCTTCTAAACCTAAAAAAGATACCGCTAAGATTAAAACTCGCGCTGACAATATTCGTATTTTTGAAGTGCGAAATGAAAGCGGAGAGCTTTCTAGCTTAGTGATGCCGATTTACGGTAAAGGTTTATGGTCAATGATTTATGGTTATTTAGCTGTAAAACCTGACTTAAACACAGTAGAGAACATTATTTTTTACGAACATGGTGAAACGCCAGGTATTGCCGATTTTGTCACTGATTCTGAATGGACTGACTTATGGAAAGGTAAGCAACTATTCGATGAAAACGGCAAAATGTCCATTAAAGTCGTTAAAGGTGGAGCCAAAGAAGGCGACATTCATGGCGTTGATGGCGTAAGTGGTGCAACCAGAACCGGTGTTGGTATTCAACGCGCAGTTGAGTTTTGGTTTGGTGTTGAAGGCTATCAAACTTTCCTCAAGCAATTTGCTACGACGGAGGCTAAATAATGAGTAGTTCAGTATCTACAAAGCAGATTTTAACCTCGCCTATATTTGCTAACAATCCAGTAGCGATGCAAGTGCTTGGCGTATGTTCTGCGTTGGCTGTCAGTAACTCAATGCAAACGGCATTAGTGATGACATTGGCGGTAACCTTTGTGTTGGTGATGTCGAACTTAATCATTTCGACCATTCGTAATTTCATCCCTAATAGTGTACGTATTATTGCTCAAATGACTGTAATTGCTTCTTTGGTGATTATTGTTGATATGGTGCTACAAGACGTTGCTTATGAGCTTTCAAAGCAATTATCGGTGTTTGTGAGCTTGATTATCACCAACTGTATCATTATGGGACGAGCAGAAGCTTTTGCGATGAAATACCCACCGCATTTGGCCTTAGTTGATGCGTTGGGTAATGCCATGGGTTATGGCGTGATATTACTCGGAGTCGCATTTGTACGAGAGCTTCTTGGACGCGGAACATTATTTGGTCACGAGATATTTACCACAATTGAAAACGGTGGTTGGTATCTTGCAAACGAAATGTTTACCTTGCCACCAAGTGCATTCTTTTTGATCGGCGTGATGATTTGGGCGATCAATGTTGTGCAGCGTAAGAGAGGATAATGGCGATGGAACATTATATTAATTTATTTATTCAAGCCGCGTTTATCGACAACATGGCGCTGTCATTTTTCTTAGGTATGTGTACGTTCCTAGCGGTATCTAAAAAAGTATCAACGTCTTTTGGTTTAGGTATTGCTGTTATCGTCGTGATGATGCTAGCTGTCCCTTTGAACCAAGTTATTTACGTAAATGTACTCGCGCCCGGTGCGCTTGCTTGGGCTGGATTTCCTGAGTTAAATCTAAGCTATTTGCAGCTTATTACCTTTATCGGGGTAATTGCTGCCTTGGTACAAATTTTGGAAATGTTCCTTGAACGTTATATTCCAACCTTGTATCAGTCCCTAGGGATTTTCTTACCACTGCTAACCGTTAACTGTGCGATTTTTGCAGGTGTTATTTTTATGGCAAACCGTGATTACAACTTGGTTGAGTCTATGGTATTTGCTGGTGGTAGTGCAGTGGGGTGGGCAATGGCGATTATCTTGCTAGCCGGTCTTCGTGAACGAATGAAGTTTCATGCTATTCCGCTAGGTTTACAGGGTATCGGTATTACCTTTATTACCACAGGGTTGATGGCGTTGGGTTTCATGTCTTTCGCTGGAATTACCTTATAGTGTGGTGCTTAGAAATGACAATGCAATCGAATATGAATTCTCTGAGTGATGACAAATTGTTGAGAAGGTACATTTAATGGAAATGGCAATTGGCATAGGCATGTTTACCATAGTGGTAAGCTTGCTAGTGATGGTAATTCTATTCGCCAAAAGTAAATTGGTGAATACTGGTGATGTCACCATTGGGATCAATGGTGACGCAGACAAAAGTGTGCGTACTCCCGCGGGAGATAAACTGCTGGGAGCTTTGGCTGGTAAGAATATCTTTATTCCATCAGCTTGTGGCGGTGGTGGTACTTGTGGACAGTGCCGAGTAACCGTTAAATCAGGTGGCGGTGATATTTTAGCAACAGAGCTTGACCATATTACTAAGAAAGAAGCGAAAGAAGGCTGTCGTTTAGCCTGTCAGGTTGCTGTACGTACTGACATGGAATTAGAAGTCGACGAAGAGATCTTTGGTGTGAAAAAGTGGCAGTGTGAGGTTATTTCCAATAATAACCAAGCGACATTCATTAAAGAGTTATTGCTTAAAGTACCAGAGGGCGAAGAGGTTCATTTCAAAGCGGGTGGCTATATTCAAATTGAAGCACCAGCCCATGAAGTGAGATATGCCGACTTTGATATTCCTGAGCAGTACCGTGATGACTGGGAGCGCTTCGAATTATTTAACTTAGTGTCTACGGTTGATGAAGATGTGTTGCGTGCTTACTCAATGGCAAATTATCCAGATGAGCAAGGGCGAATTATGCTAAATGTACGTATTGCTACACCGCCGAATAATGATTTACCACCAGGTAAAATGTCTTCATACATCTTCAACCTTAAAGCTGGTGATAAGGTCACTATCTCAGGTCCATTCGGTGAATTCTTTGTAAAAGAGACTGATGCTGAAATGGTATTTGTCGGTGGTGGGGCAGGTATGGCGCCAATGCGTTCGCATATCTTTGATCAATTAAAGAGTAAGCAAACCAAACGTAAAATGACATTTTGGTATGGTGCTCGTTCAGCTAGAGAGATTTTCTATCAAGAAGATTTCGATATGTTAGCAGCTGAAAATGACAACTTCGAATGGCACGTAGCGCTGTCAGATCCTTTACCAGAGGATAATTGGCAGGGATACACTGGTTTTATTCATACCGTGTTACTTGAGAACTATCTCAAAGACCATAAAGCACCAGAAGATTGCGAGTTCTACATGTGTGGCCCTCCAATCATGAACTCTTCAGTTATCAGCATGCTAGAAAGCTTAGGTGTTGAAGAAGAAAATATTCTACTCGATGATTTCGGTGACTAGTTTTAGAAACTTACTACGCAGTTAGCAGAAATATCGATAGTTAGTTAAAAAGCTGAAACCATGGTTTCAGCTTTTTTATGCTTGTTTAAAGATAATAACCTGTTAGCCTACTGCAGTCGTCCAAGGTTAAGTCTCAATGAGATATTAGGCTAGAATATCTTCTACATCTCACATCTCACATCTCACATCCCACATCTCGTTTCTTGTCATCTTTATTCATATCGATGGTAATAATTAATGTAGTGTTGTAATGCTACACCATTGCAAAATTGTTGCGTTAAAGTCTTTAATGGTTTGTTGCGTAATTGTTTATTAACGCGCTTGTAAGCCTTTATCTGTCTATACCTATTGCTTGTTACAAGAAGCATCTGATACTGTCGAATTCGTAGTATGGATCATCAATAAGACTTCAGCTGCGTACTATAACGACCAATAAATAAAATTAAATGGGACTCATGTTTTGAATTTAAAAATGCTTGGCTCAATAGCCATTGTGGCTGGAACTGCGATTGGTGGGGGCATGTTAGCTTTACCCCTTGCTACAGCAGCATTAGGTATTATGCCGGCAATTTTATTGCTGGTAGTAATTTGGGGATTATCAGCCTATACCTCATTACTGATGCTAGAAATTAATTTACGTGCTGGTGTAGGTGATAATGTACACGGCATTACCGGTAAAACCTTAGGTAAAGTGGGTCAGTTAATTCAGGGAGCTTCTTTTCTGAGCTTGTTATTTGCACTCACTATGGTTTATCTAATGGGCGGTTCTTCACTACTTGAATCCCGTCTAGAGCCTCTGCTTGGTGTTGACTTAAATAACCAAGTGTCAGTGCTATTGTTTACCCTCGTTTTTGGTGGCGTAATTGCTGTTGGCGTGAAATGGATTGATAAAATTTCCCGAGTTTTATTTACTTCGATGATCGTGTTGTTGGTGTTAGTGGTAGCTTTCTTATTGCCTGAAGTGAATATTGTTGCTTCATTGACTAACTTTTCTGCCAATGTTGCTGAAGGTGACAAGCTTGATCAGTTATGGCTTGCCGCTATCCCTGTAGTGTTTACTTCATTTGGTTTTCATGTGTGTATTGCAACTATCGTGCGCTACCTTGATGGTGATGCGATGTCACTGCGAAAAATCTTATTGATTGGTTCTACAATTCCGCTATTTTGCTACATCTTATGGATACTTGTGACGCTAGGA
Source organism: Shewanella sp. KT0246 (assembly GCF_019654955.1). Classification (GTDB taxonomy): domain Bacteria; phylum Pseudomonadota; class Gammaproteobacteria; order Enterobacterales; family Shewanellaceae; genus Shewanella; species Shewanella goraebulensis. Next base: position 7,144 of record NZ_BPEV01000013.1, read on the forward strand.
ACATTAGGTGGCGAGACTGTTCATGGATTTGCAGGTTCATTACCAGAGCTCGTGATTGCGCTACAAGGTGTTGCTCAGTCGGCTATTGTCAGTCAATTTATTGATTTATTTGCAAACCTTGCCTTAGTAACGTCATTTTTAGGTGTGACTATGAGCTTATTCGACTATGTCGCAGAGCTTACGCGAGCAAAAGATGACACTGCAGGTCGAGCTAAAACATGGTTAATTACCTTTGTGCCACCATTACTTTGTGCGCTTTACTACCCTGACGGATTCTTCCAGGTACTTGGTTTTGCTGCAATTCCATTAGTTGTGATGATTATATTTTTACCGATAGCGATGGCACTTAAGCAACGTAAAGCGCAAATGGGAGGCTACCAAGTTAGCGGTGGTAATCTCGCATTAGGTATCACAGGTTTACTGGGTGTATTAATTGTTCTGGCTCAGTTGATGGTTGCTTTAGGCTAAATTGACACAATAAATGAACAGTTTAGGTCAGACGATAGCAATAAGAATGTAACGGAGTTTTACAACCGCTATTTTTAATTTGTTTCTATATGATAAAGTCAGGCTATATGCCTGACTTTTTTGTGGGTCAAACATACTGAGTTTTAACCTGGTTTAGGTTTAAAGCATTGTTTTTAAATTACTTTATCAGGAATAGACTTTAGTAATTGGCATAAAAGAATAATAAGTCACAAAGTGTACTAACTTAAAAAATGGAATTATTACAATGAAAACATGGTTATTAAGCGCTGCAATATTGGCATCATTTGCCTCTCAAGCAGATGAAGGAATGTGGCAGCCTTATCAGCTACCTGCAATGGCTGATGAATTAAAAGCGAAAGGATTGGAAATTGATGTTAATTCAATTTCTAAATTGACTGAATACCCTATGAATGCTGTGATTAGCCTCGGTGGGTGTACCGCATCATTTGTTTCACCTAAGGGCTTAGTCGTTACTAACCATCATTGTGCTTATGGTTCAATCCAGTACAACTCAACGCCAGAGAATAACTTATTAAAAGACGGTTTTTTAGCAAAAACCTATGCTGATGAATTACCGGCAACACCTGGTTCTCGCATTTTTGTAACAGAAGAAGTGACGGATGTGACTGAGCAAGTAAAATCAGGCGAAATGAATAAAGTGGGTAACGACTTTTATAAAGGGATTGAGCAAAAAGAGAAAGCGCTTGTTGCTGAGTGTGAAGCCGAAGATGGTTACCGCTGTAAGGTTTACAGCTTTCACGGCGGACTTGAGTATTACTTAGTTAAACAAATGGAAATTCGTGACGTACGCTTAACTTATAACCCAGCGGGTAGTGTGGGTAAATATGGTGGCGATATCGATAACTGGATGTGGCCACGTCATACTGGTGACTTCTCTTTTTACCGAGCTTATGTTGGTAAAGATGGTAAACCTGCTGACTTCAGTAAAGACAATGTACCTTACGAGCCAAAAAGCTTCCTAAAAGTATCGGCTAAAGGTGTGAGCGATGGCGATTTTGTTATGGTTGCCGGCTACCCTGGTCGTACAAACCGTTACCGCACAGCAAACGAAGTAGAAAACCAATTTGAATGGGCATACCCAGAAGGTAAGGTTTTACGCGAGCGTTTAATTGAAATTATTAAAGAAACTGCACCAGAAGGCAGTGACGAGCGAATTAAATATGAAAGTTCGATTGCAGGTTTAGCTAACTACGCTAAAAACTTTACCTCAATGATTGAGTTTTACGGCAAGTCACCAATGCTTGAAGAGCGTAAAGGTCTTGAGCAAAAACTGGCCAAATGGATCAAAGCTGATAAAAAGCGTCAGTCACAATATGGTGAAACACTGGCTGAGTTAGATAAGTTGATTGCCAAGAGTCAACAAGATCAAGAACGTGATTTACTGTTGAGTTACATGGGCTATAGCACCATGATGAGCACAGCGAGCCGTTTATATCGTCTTGCTAACGAAAAAGCGTTACCTGATATGGAACGTGAACCAGGTTATCAAGAACGTGATATGACTAACTTTACCTCTGGTATGGAGCGTATTGAACGTCGTTATGCTGCTAGTGTAGATAAAGCCATGCTTGCGGATTTAATCAAACGCTATGCCGCGTTGCCAACTGAGCAGCGTTTACCAGCATTTGATAAAGCATTCGCTATTGGTAAAAAGTTTGATGAAGCTAAGTTCAGCAAGAACCTCGATAAAATGTACGCTAAAACGACATTATCGGATAAAGAAACCCGTTTAGCGTGGATGGACAAATCTGTAGCAGAGTTTAAAAAATCGAAGGATCCATTCATTCAGTATGCCGTCAGTACTTATGATGAAAGAATGAAGCGTGAGCTTGATAAAAAGCAACTTGCTGGTGACTTGATGAAAGTGCGCCCTCAATACATGGACGCTATTATTGCTTATAACCGCGAATTAGATAAGCCTGTATACGCTGATGCAAACTCTAGCCTAAGAGTGACTGTGGGTAATGTGAAAGGCTACAGCCCACAAGATGGGTTAGTGGCAGTACCATTCACACGCTTAGAAGGTATTGTTGCAAAAGATACTGGCGCAGATCCATTTGATGCACCGGCTAAACAACTTGAATTGATCAACCAAAAGCAATACGGCGATTACTATGTGAAGTCGCTTGATTCTGTTCCGGTTAACTTTTTATCTACCCTTGATACAACTGGTGGTAACTCTGGTTCACCGACCTTAAATGGACGCGCTGAACTTGTCGGTCTGCTATTTGATGGTGTTTACGAGAGTATTATTGGTGATTGGGGTTACGATCCTGAAACTAACCGTTCTATTCAAGTAGACAGCCGTTATATGTTGTGGGTAATGAAGTATTTAGATAATGCTGACAACTTGCTTGAAGAGATGGAAATCGTTAAATAATTTTACAAACTCAAGAAAGCGGCACCTAGAGTTTAAGTAAGTGCCTTAACATTGAAATTTCTGCGGCCTCTAGGGGCCGCATTTTTGTTTCTGCTAAATCTGATAACTGGCAATTCATCATACTCAAACGGACTAAATCAATCACGTTATACCCCAACGCTTTAGCCATTCTGCGGATTTGTCTGTTTAACCCTTGAGTTAGGGTTATTTCAAATTGATTGTCACTTATTGCGACGACTTTACAAGGCTTAGTGGTGACGTCACGGTAACTCACTCCTTGACTCATTTGGGTCATGAAATCTTCAGTGAAGTTGCGATCAACAGTCACTAGGTAGACTTTTTCATGACCAAAATCTGGATGCATTAATCTATGAGTTAACTCACCATCATTGGTGAGTAATAACAGTCCTCGTGAATCCTTGTCTAACCTGCCTGCAGGGTAAAGTCTTGGGGCAGGAGGCAGTATATGGATGAGACTTGCAGGAAGGTCGGGCAATAAGCGGCAATCAATACCAACAGGTTTGTTATACAGCCAATACTGTTTACTCTCAATCGGAGCAATTGGCGCACCATCTAATAAAATGTTGGGGCTAACTGCTGATTCGCTCACCCGGTCTAATGCGGAGGCGACTTGGCCGTTAAAGCTGACTCGGCCAGCGGCAATGAGGCGCTGTGCTTGGCGCCTTGAACTGACACCACAATGGGCGAGGTACTGCTCTAAACGCATTTTGACGGGCAAGGTTACTGGCTCGCCAATGTTAGAGTTGCAAGCTGCTTTTGTTGGGTTTTGATCATCTTTTTCATATTTAAGCCCAGTACAACACACCACAGAATATTGGCTTGGGTCAGTACCCACATCACTAACGATACCCAGCAGATATCATTGAGTTTGTGAGTACAAGGATCAAAGTCTAATGTTGACCAGTTAAGTAAGTACATCAATGCGACTGAGAAAATAAGCCCAACAATGTTAAAGCCAAATAAAGAAGTCGTAAGAGAGCTATTTTTTCTGAAGTAATCAATAAAACAAAAACTGTGGAGCATGAAAGTACAAATGAGGTAACCAGTAGAGAAGAAGCGATGTTGTTCGAGAAAGTTAATCGGAAAAATGCCGATTAATACGATCAATACCCCCAAAATAGCACCTGTGATAGTAATGGTCCTGCTGTAAAAATCTTCAAACACAAAATACCGTGCAAGCATTGATAGCATTAAACAAGCCCCGCCAATGACTAAGCCCATGTTGTAAACAATGGCCAGTGGCGAGGTCAAGTAATCACCTAAAGTATCAGCACGGATGCTAAGAGGGCTGACGCCTAAACGAGAAACTTCAGCAATTAAAGCAGTACCTATACCTAGCCCGCTAATTAGCGCCGTCGCTAAAGACATGAAAATAATCATTAAATGTAAGTCGTAATGTTTATTTACTTCAATAGTCTGAGACATGGGCAGGAATTACCAATTTTTATTAACCTAATCGTAAAGACAGATTATCATTATATTACGTATTTCATTAACTGAAATACGTAAAAACCTGACGTTAACTGCCATGTGGCTCGTCAATATCAGGCTTAATAATGGGGTAAAATTTTGTGCTAGCGCGTTACTTAGTGACGTTTACGTAGAATAACGATGGCGATGGCAACAACTGCTAATATCATGCAATACCAAGCGTTCGATATCGCAGCGATTGGGCTTATTGCAAAAGTTGAAGCAATCAATAATGCCTGTGCACCATGAGGAATAAGTCCTTGTACGATACATGCAAAGATATCTAAAACGCTTGCTGCACGTTTGGGTTCTACGCCATGCTTTTGGGCTAAATCTTTAGCAATGTCACCAGCAACAACAATCGATACTGTGTTGTTTGCCACACAGGTATTGGTTGCTGCAACAATGCTCGCCATGCCTAATTCAGCTGCACGAGTTGAAGTGCCACCTTTGGCTTTAGAGAAACGTTTAATCAACGCTTCAATTTTCTCGCTAACAAACTTTAATCCACCTTGCTGCTGCATTAATGCGGCTAGGCCACCAACTAACATTGAAAGGATGAAGATTTCTTGCATATTTGTGAAACCAGCATAAATATCCTGCCCAAACTGGATTACACCGTAATTAGCTACAAACAAACCCGTTGCACCAGCCAGTAAAATACCTACGGTTAGCACCACGAATACGTTTACACCTGCAACGGCTAAAAATAGAATTGTTAAGTAAGGGATTACATTGATGATATCAATTTCTTGTGCTGCAACTTCAGCTTGCCCCTGGCCAGCAAAAGCAAACAGGGTCAGAGTTATCAAGGATGCAGGTAAGGCGAAAATTAAGTTCTCACGGAACTTATCTTTCATTTCACAGCCTTGGGTGCGAGTTGCTGCAATCGTAGTATCAGAAATAATTGATAGGTTATCTCCGAATAATGCACCAGACATAACAGCACCAGCCATTAATGCATAGTCAATTTGCGCTTGATCAGCTACACCTAATGCGATTGGTGCCACAGCTGCGATAGTGCCCATTGACGTTCCCATAGCTGTGGCAATGAAAGCTGCAATAACGAAGAAGCCTGGTAGCAACATGCTTGACGGGATCATTGATAGACCCAACGCAACAGTTGCATCGACACCGCCAGTTGCTTTTGCTACCGATGCAAATGCACCAGCAAGTAAATAAATCAAACACATCGCGATGATGTTGCTGTGACCGATACCAGCAATAAAAGTATCGATAGATTGGTTTAATTTCTGCTTAGATAAAAGCAAGGCCAAGATTATAGCTGGTAAAATAGCGATAACACTTGGTAGTTGATAGAAAGCAAAATCGACGCCTTGGCTTTGGAAGTATACGCCAGCGCCAATAAATAGGGCTAGGAAGGCGAATAGCGGCAATAAAGCGATAAAGGAGGCTGGGCTCGTCGTGGTGGTGTTTTGTGTCGTCAAGGTCGTCTCTCTTTTAGTCTTATTGATTTCAATCTTATTAATTTTAGTAAATCGGGTTAAGCGTCTTTTGATGCAATCAACTACTTTAGCAAACTCTGCATTAATAAGTAGTATTATGATGCTCTCTTAAGGTCTGGCAAGCATAGGAGATCTGCAAATTAGTGTCAATCTAGACGTCTAGACTTCTTTGCTTCTGAGCCAACTTTTACAAAGTACACTATATTTTGTTTTGTTAAATTAACATTGGTGTTTAAAATTTGTTGTGCAAGCTGAAAAGGTGAGCAAGTTGTGCTTAAGAACAAACCGCCCGTAACCTAGTCGGTTTTAATATTTTTTTAGATGACTGCCGTTATCGATGTCAGTGCCATGGTCGATTGAGTAGTAATAAGGTAGAAAATTGATCATTTGAAACCGCTTTATTTAAGCTTTTAGTTTTAAGTTAGGCTTGAAACCAGCAGATAAACAAAAAAGCCAATGCATTGCATTGGCTTTTAATTTGAGAAAATCTGTAGAGATTACATCCAGCGACTTTTCTGCTTGCGCTGAGGTCTTGGTAAGTAAACCAAGATAATGCCGATTAATGCCCCTAAACCAGCAATTAACGCACCCTGTTGCCACATTTTTGATTGGGCATTGTCTTTAATTGATTGCAGCTGTTGATTAGCCGTATCGCGTTCATTAGTGACTTTTGCCAGCTCAGATTGCAAAGAAGATATTTGGTTATTTGACGATGTCAGCTCACGAGCAACTGATTCTGAACTTTGATCTAATTGCGCTAAGGTGGCTTTGGTCTGCACTAGTTCAGCTTCAACAATAGGTAAGCGAGTTCGTAAACTTGATCCCGTTTCAATCAAGTCAGATTTTACCCAACCTTCACGATCTTTATGATCACGAATTTTACTGTAATCGTTTTGAGTCTCGTTTAATAACGTAATTGTTTGGCCGGCTTCAATGCTGCCTAAAATACGATACTGAGTACCTGGACCACCGTGGATGTAAATAAACACATCGTCAGTAATGTAATGCGTTTGAGCCATTAAACCTTTAGAGAGAAGTAGCAAGGCTACTATTGTAAGCATTCTGAACACGTTATTTTTCCATACCATTAGAACTATCCGTCATGCTATTTATTTAGCGACTTGATTGCAAGGAAGAACGTCAAAGTCTTATTTAAATAAGCGGGATTACTGATGTAAATGTGATTTTTTAGCTAAAAAAGCGGTAAAAATAAGGTTAGACGGAATAACTCTTGGCGATTAATCGATAGATACAAAAAAGCCGGGCATTTTTCATGACCGGCTTTTAAAGCATTTTAGCAATAAGCTATCTTAGCTAAATACACCTTTAATGGTGAAGAAGAACAAGATAGATAATGCAGCACCTGCTGGGAGAGTAACAACCCAAGAGATGACAATATTACGGACTACACCGATATTAATCGCTGCGATACCACGCGCCATTCCCACACCTAAAACAGCACCAACAAGCGTTTGTGTTGTTGAGATAGGAAGACCTGTACCAGAAGCAATAACAACAGTAGACGCTGCGGCTAATTCTGTAGCAAAACCGCGACTTGGTGTTAGGTGAGTAATGTTTTTACCGATGGTTTGCATTACACGCTTACCAAAGATAGCTAGTCCCATTACGATACCTACAGCACCTAAAGGAAGGATCCACCAAGCTAATGCTGCTTTAGATTCAATTTCACCGCCACTGTTAACAACAGAAACAACTGCTGCTAATGGGCCAATTGCGTTAGCAACGTCATTTGAACCGTGAGCGAACGCCATACAACAAGCGGTTACGACCATTAAGATAGCAAATACTTTTTCAACGTTGGCATATTCTGCTTGGCGGTTAACATTGGTTGGCATGTTCAAGCGACCAATTGCCACCTTACCGAATATCCCCACACCAATAGCAACAGCAAGTGCTAAGCCGTATGCTTCAACGGTTGAGAAATGAAGACCAACGTGCTTAAGCCCTTTTGTGATAGTCACAAGCGACATGATAAAGCCCGCAAGCCCCATGTAAAAAGGCACATAACGTTTTGCGTTAGCTAAAGGGTCATCTGTGTTGAAAATTAACTTTTGAACACTTTGGAATAGCATGAAAGCAATGAAGCCGGAAATCGCAGGTGTCACCACCCATGAGCCGATAATGCCAACAACTTTACCCCATTCGACAGCTTCCGTACCCACACCTACAGCAGCGAAACCAACGATGGCGCCAATGATGGAGTGAGTTGTAGATACAGGCCAGCCTAAAGCCGACGCTGCGATTAACCACAAACCCGCAGCTAATAAAGAGCCGATCATGCCATATACCAATAGTTCAGGTGAGTCGACGAAGAAGCTTGCATCGATAATACCTTTACGAATGGTACTTGTGACTTCACCACCTGCTAAATAAGCACCGGCAAACTCAAAGATCATTGCAATAATAATTGCTTGTTTGATTGTGATAGCGTTGGAACCTACTGAGGTTCCCATAGCATTAGCAACGTCATTTGCGCCAATACCCCATGCCATCAGAAATCCAAATACAGCCGCAATACCAATTAGCATTGGACCATTGGTGACTAATACATCAACCATGTTGTTTCCTTGATAACTTTTTTAGTTATGAACTACGAGCTAACATTAACTCAAGGCGAGAGCCTACACGCTCAGCTAAATCAGCTAAGCCTCCAACCCATTCGATGATTTTGTACATAAACATTACATCGACAGGATTCAAATCTGCTTCCAAGCTTAGTAGTAAACGACGTACTTGGATCTGCAGATCATCAGAATCAGCTTCAATCAGATCTAATTCATTGATCATCTTAGCGACTAATTCGACTTCACGACCACGGAAACCTGTTTCTAGAAGGTCATCGAGTTCGTTAATTGCTTGCTTAGCAAGAGAGACAGCATCTAAACAACGTTTGAGGTAAGCTTTAAACGGTGCTTGAACTGGTTGAGGGAAAACTAATTGGCGACCAATAATTCGGCCTGAGATGTCTTTAGCTTTGTTGGCGATTTTGTCTTGCTGAGTTAATAACTCAAGCAAGTCAGTACGCTCTACAGGCATAAACAATCCACTAGGAAGGGTAAGACGAATTTCACGCTTTAGCGCGTCAGCGTCATTTTCTAATAAGCTAATTTGCTTACGTACATTCACAGCTTCGTCCCAATCACCTGAAGTTGTAGCTTCAAAGAATGGAATTAGTAAAGATGCACATTCGTGTACTTTATCTATATGCTGTTCTAATGGTTTAAGGGGTGATTTTGCAAACACACCTAAAATAGAGTTTACTGGCATTGCGGTTAACCTATTTAATGATTCCAAAGTTGGAAAAACGGGCGCATGTTACCTCAAGCGTCCGCATATTGAAACTGTGTTTTTAATTTAATCTACAGTTATTATCGCTCAGTATATAGAACTGAGTTGCGCAATCCTAAGGGATTTTTATTACAGAAATGTGACATTATGAACTTATCATGACGCATTTATGAAGATTTAATGACAAGGTGAGTAAGAAGTCAATGGACGCTGAGATAGAACTTAAGCTGTTTATGCAGTCGCAACATCATGATTTATTAGTAAGTTTGCTCAGTGGGATGAGTGAATCGACACCACAAGAAACCCGTCATTTATCAAATAAATATTTTGATACTGCTACATTACAATTTCGTCGTTGGAAAATGGGTTTACGGGTCAGAAATAGCGAAAACTTCACTGAACAAACCATTAAAACAGCAGGCTCGGTAATAGGTGGCATTCACACTCGTCCTGAATACAATATTGCTATCGAACAAAATACTCCGTCACTTGATTTATTTCCTAAAGAAATCTGGCCAAATGAGGCCGATGTTGATGCGCTACAAGATGACTTACACTGTGTTTTTGAAACTAATTTTACCCGTCAGGCTTGGCATATATATATCGAAGGCAGCTTAGTAGAGGTCGCTTTTGATTTGGGTGATGTGATTGCTAATGGTCAGACTGAACCGATTTGTGAAATTGAGTTTGAACTACTTGCAGGGGAAGCCTCAGCCTTATTACATTTGGCCATTGAAGTTGCGCGAGTTATTCCTGTTCGCTTAGGCAAAGCCAGTAAAGCTCAACGAGGATATCAGTTATCGGGCCATCAACACTCAGCACCACTAGAAAAAATTGACTATATTTGCCTGCCGGCAGACAAGAGTTTATCGAAAACCCTTAAGGTTTTACTTGAAACCGGTATCGAGCGTTGGCAGAACATTGAGTCTTTATTGCTGGAAACACAAGATATACCGCACCAAGCTAAACTTTGGATGCAACTTCGAGCATGTGTCAGGTTATTAAGATTGACCTTGAGTCAGTTTGGTTTACTTAGTAAACAAGTACTGCAATATTTTGAATTAATAGAACAGCAAATGCAGTTCATTGAGCCTTTACAGAGTTTGAGTCTAATTTTAGATGAACAGAAAAAACTCCTCGGTAAGCGAGTCAATAAAACTGTCATTACTGAATTGGTATTAAAAAGTGTCACCGAGTTAGTTTCAACTCATAAACTTGCACAACTTTGGCAAGTGCCAGAATACGGGCAACTGCAATTATCGTTAGTGGATTTATTATTAAAAACGACTAATGGTGGTCATCAACTGGTCGATTACCCAGAGCTTGGTTTATTTGCTAATCATTTACAACAAGATTCATGGCAAAGAATTGTCGATGTAATGCCAGTCAGCGCCGCGATGGATAGTTTAGATTATCAAAAAGTGGCTCAAGCGTTAGATGAGAGTATTTTGGTTGGTTTTGCTTATGGTGAACTTTATCAAGAAGAAGACAGAGAAGCGTTTCGTGCACCTTGGCAAGACTTAGCGTTAGGGATCCAAACCTTAGGTTGTTATCAATTATTGGCTAAATTGACCCAAGATAGTGAGGTGGATATTTCTGGTTGGTTAGAGGATAAAGAGCAAAGTTTATTATTTGCGATGGAACATTCACGTAAAAGTGCGCTTAATAATCAACCGTATTGGTAATGGTAAGTGCAGTTGCTAGCTAAATTTATTACTAAGTTAGCAAGACCATGACATGCTAAATTGTTGTGAATAGAAAAACCTATCAATTTGATAGGTTTTTTTATGTCAGCTATTTATCATTGATTTCTTTACGTAGGCGTGTAATTTCTTCAAGCATCTGCTGCTGGTTTTTTTCCATTTGAACTTGATTTTGCTCCATGCGTAAAATTACTTTTTCAAGTTCAAATTTGATTTCTTTTTTATTATTCTCACTGCGCTCGTTTTCATCTGGGGCAACAAAAACCGAAGCCATGTAACCTGAAATTACACCAAAAAAGCTCACACCACTCATAATCACAAGTGCGCCAATGACATGTCCTACTGTGCTAACCGGGTAGTAATCACCATAACCCACAGTTGAAATAGTCACTAGAGTCCACCATATGGCTTGTTCTGCTGTTTCGATATTGGCTCCATCAACTCCAGCTTCCACTAATAAAATCACAATGGAAGCAGTGGTCAATATAAACACCATCGCAAGTAGCAAACTGGCTAAGGTGGTCTGCTTACGTTGTTTTATTAATGGAATAATCAAAGTGCGACTGACTCTTATCAGCCTTATGACTCTAAGAATTTGGAAAACCCTAGCGATACGCAGTGCTTCAATAGCTGGAATACTGGCAACAAAATCAATCCAATGATGTCGTAGGTAAAACTTCTTATTGCTGGCCTTAACTAAACCATAGAAAAATCGCGACATGAAAATGATACATATACTGAGATCAATAAAGAGCAGTAAGCGCCTAGTTTCAGCATCAACCTTGCCAAAGGTCAAGATTAACACCACGATGACTGAAAACAGAGATAACACCATCATGGCTAAATCAAATGGGCTAGGGCCATTTAAGCTTTTAAGTGACCAGCGTTTTTTATCAATCATTTTAAAATCCATTTTTACAAAATTCTTTGCAATGATGCTATCAATGTAGCTCTGGTGACACAATCTCAGGGCATAAAAAAACACGCTTGAAAGCGTGTTTAATGTTCGATAGATAACTATGTGAGATTAATTCAGTAGCGATTGTAATCGATGACTAACAAACTAGGCATCAGTAACTAAGCATCAGCAAACCAGACATCTGTAAACTAGGCACCAAGCAGTTACACATCAACAAATTGGACTAAATCATCTAATACGCGCTTTTTTATTTCAAGTTGAGCATCAGATTCTAGTCCATATCGTTTAGCTAAAATGGAGTAATCATCTTGGCTTAACGATACTGTTAATCTTGGTCGTTTAGGGCGTTTAGTCACTTCTAAACCTAAGATTGAACGAATTTGATCAGAAGGGCTAACACCTGCATCAAGCGCTGCTTTTCGAATTGAGTATTGAAACTTTTCATCGAGATCAAAAGCTACTTGGGTCGCTTTTGCTGCTTGCTGATTTTTAATCCATGTATCTGGTAATTTTTTACCTTTACTCATGACAGGTGTTACTCCTTATTTTGCGAATGTTAACTCGCAGGCCAAAACTCGCGAATATCAGTCACTGGACGATAAAGTGTCAACATCACATCTGTATCGCCACCTTCGTAAACCTCAATATCGACGGCTTGCGATTCTTCATTATTGATCAATGAATAGCTTTCAAAAGCATTTCCACGGTGTTGACTGCTATCATCTTGAGGCGGTTTTTGACCGCGATAATCTTCACGGTGGAAGTAGCCAAAACAGCCAAACTCAACTTGATGATATGCGCTAGCAAGCCAACGCCCGTATTCGCTATCTAATTCATTTGATAATGAAAGGGTAGTGAGCTCTGCATTGCCGGGCTCTTCAAAAATTTGACCGAACTGGTCTAAGTCAAACAGCTGTTCTACAACGGCTCGATTGACCTTGATTGAAAAACTTAAATACGCCTCATCTTCTTGATGATATGAGAGGTAAATAGCAGTTCCACTATGGCCTCTAAGTAACCACTCACATTGCTGAGAACGTTCATACTCGTAGGTATGTACTTCTTCAACTTTAAGTTGCTGCCCACGCAGTTGCTCAGGTAAAGCAAAGCTATCATCAAGGGAGATCATATCTCCCTTGAGTAGTTTATTCACATGATCAAGCTGACGTTTTGGGGCTTCTTTCTTGCCGAAAAGGCCACTTAGAAATCCCATAACTTAATTAACCTTTTTTCGCTTTAAGGCGTTCAAGCACTGCGTTAGCACTCGATTTTTGCTCACCGATGCCAGCTTCAGCTAATTTAGCATGCAGTGACTTATCACTGTTTTCTTCAGCTAATGCTTCAGAGGCTTGTAAGCGATCATCAAATGATTGCTGACGTGCTTTAATACGCTCTAAAGAGTCTTTAGCATTCATCAACTTTGAATTGCTCGAAGCGAAAGAGTCAGTGATAGTTGCAGTAGCTTTTTGAACACTTTCAGTGGTCTTTACCATACTTAGTTGACGCTGATAATCAGTTAACTGACGTTCAGTTTTCTTAACTAAGTCTTTCAAGCGTAATGCGTGAGCAGAGAAGCTCGCGTTAGCGGTTTCTTGGTCAGCGAGTTCTTGATCAAGCTGCGCAATTTTCTCTGCCACTTCGATAGCTAAAGCTTCATTGTCTTTTTCAAGTGCTTGAGTTGCATAACCTTCGTGTTCAGTAATGCTGCGCTTTAGACGATCAACTTCGCGGCTAGCTTGCATTTCTTTTGCCATTACGTCAGTAAGTTCGCGCTTAGCTTTGGTTAAGTGCTTTTCTGCATCACGGATTTCTTGTTCAAAAATACGGGTTGAGTTTGCATCGACAATGTTTTGGCCAACTTCGTTAGCACCACCACGAAACGCCGTTAAAATTTTATTTAAAATGCCCATAATATGGCTCCTTACTTCAAAAATTCGACAAGTTCGTCGATGACTTCTAAACAGTTATCAGACAATACTGATAATTCCTGTTCAATCTCTTCCATGCTCGAGGTTACTGATAGTGCACCGTAAACCACGTATTTATCGTCTATCTTTGCGAACGATGAAAGTGGCATAGGGATATTCAGTTCTAGCATGGTTTCAAACATTTGGGTGCGAGTCTCTTCTTTCACTTCGCTCTCATCCCATAAGTAACTGATGCATAAAATTTGATTATCAGTTACAGACACGAATACGGGTAGTTCTTCACGACCAGCAACGTTGACTTGTAATACTTCGACATCGCCGTCAATTGGGAAACAATCAAACTTTAAACCGGTATGACTTTCGTCGCCGAGTTCAGTTAAGTGGTTAGCAATCTTATGGATATTCATATTTGTCCTTGTTGACATATTATGTCTTAGGTTTCAAAGATAGCACTTAGACATATTATGTCAAGGCTATTTTTGGTAGATTAAAAAAGATTCATCCCTTGATTCTCTGACCAGGACGCTAAGTGATAATGGTAAAGCTGCAATGATCCAATTCTATTAATTTCGATATCATCTTTGCCATCGTAAAAATTCCCCGGGAACTCAAATGAGCCTTGTATCAGTCCTGGGGTTAGCCAATCCTCATCGATTGGTAATGGTTGACCATGGGCAAGGCGTGATTTGGCGTCTTGTCCTGAACGGGTCGCTATTGTCCAGCCCCATTCACCAAAGCTTGGAACATTATGATGATATTGCTGCACAGCAAAACCCGCTGACTCAATGGTTTTACCTACTGAGATAAAAGCTTGTTGCGCATGATAAGGTGAGGTTGATTGCACCGTCATTGCACCATCAGCGCTCAATAACTCTGCTAACTTTCGATAAAATAAATCAGAATAGAGTTTATTTAAGTCGGGGTGACTCGGATCGGGGAGATCGACAATAATGACATCAAATTTTTGATTATCTTTAATGAGCTTATCGACACCGTTAAATGCATCGTCATAAACTAGGTTTACTCGAGGATCGTTAAGCGCATCGCCATTTAATTCGAGCATGGCGTTACTCACATACGTTGGCATATTGATGTGTGGCTCGCGAAATAAATCAACTAGCTTTTCATCTAAGTCCATCAAGGTGACTGACTTTGGTTGCCACTTGAAAACTTGCTTTAAACCAAGTCCATCACCGCCACCAATAATCAATACATTATCTTGTCTCGCGCTTGCTGCCATAGTTGGGTGTACTAAGAAGCTATGATAGATATGTTCATCAATACTGGAAAACTGTAAACGACCATTAATATATAATGAATAAACAGGCGCTTGACCGCTGCCACGTAACCTTTCGGTAAAGGTCAGTTGCTGAAAACGTGTGGCTTCTGAATAAACCACTTTGTCTTTATAAAGCAGGTTATTAAAGTTTTGTTCCCAACTTGGGCCGTGCATCGCCAATAGTACCAGTACACCACTGGCAACAAAGTGACCAATAAGAATCAATTTAGCCCAACGAATTTGTTGCCAAAAACGCCATATAAAAACAAACCCTGCCAATAAGTTAACGCTAGCAGTTAACGCTGCAGCTAATTGGATATCCAGCGACAGCATGAACAATACCCAGATCGCTGCGCCAGCACCTGCGCCAATATAATCTGCGCCATAAATAGTACCTGCGTTATGCAGTAAATGTTCTTCAGACAATGACTGGCGTACGCGAGCAATGAGCGGAATTTCCATACCGATCATCAAGCCTAAAATAACACCCCAGACATAAGGTAAGTATTCACTTAAGTTTTGTAAGGTGCCAATAAAGCCGCCATCAGGCATATGATCGGGTGGCAGGCCTAATGTGTTGGCAATAATTAGCGGAAGTTGTTGACCAAAGCCAATAACAGCTGCGGTAATTAAAATGGCTAATGACCCACAAAAAGCCACGGTGAGTTCAAGTAACGCAAAACCGGTAAACGCGCAGCGTATTTTGCGAGCGGCAAAGGCGCCTATGCCCATCGACACAATCATTATACCAATCATGGTATAAATTGCGGCTTCAAGCGCGCCTAAGATACGGCCTGCGTAATGGGATAATAGGTATTCGTAGATAAGACCGCAGCCAGCAAGGAGTGCCATGATGCCCAATAAAAGGGCGTCGTCGAACCAAGCTAAGCTGCGTTTAGAAGGGCTGCTTTGCTTGTTGCTGCCCTCCTGGCCATTTTCAAGCAAAGTATTATTCATCAATTTACGCCATTAACGCCGCAAGGATCAGTGCAATAGCAATACTGATAGCAAGCTCAACGGCAGCAACACCAACGTTATGCTGCTTTTCTACTTCTTCAGTTAAATTAATATTAGCTAGCACTAACTTTTTCACAATGGCTAACAGCACAGAAAGGGCAATTAACATAATGATAGAGAAGGTTAACCAGCCAATGATGTTAACCATGTAAGCAGTAGGATCAAAAATAATGAAATGACTTGCAGCATTAAAAGTAAATGCCATGGCAATCATATATCCACTATGACGAATAGCGATAGCCACTTGCCCTTGCTCTAATGCTTTTTGCATTGAGTCACCTTGATTACGTTTAGCATATTGGTGCTCACGGAATCGAGTTAATACAACTAACATAAGTTGCGAGATTAAAAAGGCTGTGAAAATTGCAATAAAGGTATCGATAGTAATATCTTCAGCCCACATTAACACTGAGCGAATGATAATGGCTGTGGCGATAGCAGCAGCGGCGTCGACAATGGCAACGGAGATGTTGCCGTTAATGATTTGGTCGTTTTTATCGACTTCATTGAGCGCGACTTTATCATGTAAGAATCGGCCAAATTTAATCAGTACTAAACCAAATACACCATAAATTGTCATCCCTATGGCTTCCATTACATATGAGTTAGCAGCTTCGCCAGTAATTGCACCGCTGAGGACAATGCCTAACGCTAAAACAGCGCCAGCAGTGCTGACACCAAAGGCGAAATTATCTCTTTCTGCTAATTCTTCTCGGCTATTTACTCTTACGCTCCAACCTTGCAAGTAACGCATAAGCGCTAATAGAATGACGGCGATAGTAATATCGATTGCTAAAATGATAGCGAGATCTAGGGTGAGCCCGAAGTCAGTTAAAAATGTCATGATTTTTCCTTATTTGCCTCGGCGTACACCGCGAGTAGTGCGGCTTGATGAATTACGGAAACTGCTGTCTTTAGAATAGGTCGAACGGAACTTACTTGAGCTTGCACTTCTAGTACCCGTTGTGCTGGCTTTAGGCGTAGAAGTACTCTGTCTCGATAAACCGGTAGAACCTGTACGAGATTTCGCATAGGGACTGTTAAACTGTCGACCTTGAGAATTAAAGGCTTTCTTGGTGTTCTCATAGGTACGGTTTTGCGCTGTGGCTTGTTTTGGTGACGTGTATCGTGAACGGCCAACGTCATTGTAGTAACTGTAACCACGATTATTTGACCAGCGGTCGTAACGAACTGGGTTCATCACGTTAGAAAACATCGAGTACATGCCATACCAAGCCCAAAAAGACATGCCACTGGAGTTAGTTTGCCAGTTGCCGTACGACGGGTTACCCACTAGTTGGCTACCTGCGCCAAAGTCTTCGTTACCATTAGCTAATGCTGCAGCTTCACGACTGATAGAGTTAACTCGGGCTAATTGTCCTGCTGATAAATCGGCTACCACATTGACTGGATCAGAAAGCATATCGTTGTAGAGACTAGGATCTGCTGCGTGGTAAATGTTCTGCGCTTCATCGAGCTGTTGATCTAAATCGACAAAGTTAGCTGAACTTGAAAGTTCACTCACACGTCTTTGTAAAGACTGAAACATAGGTCCTGAAGTGCCAGCATCTTTAGCCAACTCATCTAAAAGCGGTACTAAATCAGGTTTGCTTTGTTTTAGTAAATTAGCGTATTGGTTCAGCAAAGTTGCGTTACGTAATTCACCGGCGTTGAGCATCGAGCTTAACTGACTCAGACGTTGTTGAGATAGTTGCTGATACTGAGCAATTTTTTCAGGCCTGTCATCGCCACAGCCTGTTAATGTTAAGCACAATATTATCGTTGAAAATACTGCGAGGACACGGGGAAGCATGCCAGCCATGTTTTCTCCAAATGGTAAGAAATTCATCTATAAATATAATAACAAACCGCATAAATATGTGTTCAATAAAGACCAAATATTTATACGGTTAGGTATAACTACTATACAGGTTATAGTAATCTTAATGGCATATTCAATTAAGACTTACATTAAACTTTTGTTATGAATGGTATAGCACATTTTGACATATTATGTCGATTATAAAGTGTTACGCTGTGTGTAAATTGCTGAAGGGATCGAATAAAAATGCAAAACCTGAGTAACTACGCCTTATCTGCCGAATTATCTGACATTGCAGAACGTTACTGGTTAAGACTATCTGATGAGTGTCCTGAGATCACGGCCAAGCTAAACCAAGATCAACAGCAGAAGTTAAAGTCAGTCTTTGGATTGAGTGATTACATTGGCGAGCAGCTATGTCGAAATCCACAATGGATTGAAAGATTGTTTAATGGCTTACTAAATGATGTCGATAGACAAAGTTTCGTTACAGAATTAAGCGCTGAATTATCTGCAATCAGCTCTGAAGACGCAGTAAAAACAGTTTTACGTCAATATCGTAACTTACAAATGGTCCGTTTAGCTTGGCGTGATTTTGCTAATTACTCCGATGTTGAATCCTCATTATTAGATTTATCTGCCCTTGCTGAAGCGTTAGTTATAGCTGCTCGAGATTGGCTATATGCAGAAATGTGCCAACAATTAGGCACGCCATCAGACGAAGAAGGTAATCCGCAACCTTTACTTATTTTAGGCATGGGCAAACTAGGTGGCCGTGAACTTAACTTTTCATCAGATATCGATTTAATTTTTACTTTCCCAGAACATGGCGAAACTATTGGTGGTCGACGCGCACAAGCTAATCAGCAGTTTTTTATCAGAATGGGGCAACGTTTAGTTAACTTGCTCGATCAAGTTACCGTTGATGGTTTTGTATTTCGGGTTGATATGCGCCTTCGTCCTTACGGAGAAAGCGGACCGCTTGTGGTTAGCTTCAGCGGTCTTGAAGATTATTATCAAGAACAAGGCCGAGACTGGGAGCGTTATGCCATGGTCAAAGCTCGGGTGCTTGGGCCATGGACACAGTTCAGTGATGATCTACATGACTTATTAAGGCCTTTTGTTTATCGCAGGTATATTGATTTCTCAGCGATTGATTCATTAAGGAAAATGAAGCAATTGATTGCCCAAGAAGTCCGTCGCCGACAATTGACCGATAACATTAAGCTTGGTGCTGGTGGCATTCGCGAGGTTGAGTTTGTGGTACAAAGCTTTCAGCTAATACGAGGAGGGCGAGAGCCTTCGCTGCGCCAGCAAAGTTTGTTTGGTGCGATTGATACTTTGTATAATCTTGGACAACTTGAATACCTTGCTGTTGATGAACTAAAGCACAGCTACATTTTATTACGCCGCGTTGAAAACCTGCTGCAAGCCATTGATGACAAACAGACGCAAACATTGCCAGACAACTCTGCTGATTGGCAAAGGTTGTGTATTGCCATGGGAATAGAGAATGAAGAGGAACTAAGAGCTAACATTTCGAATGCTATGGCTCGTATTCATAGTCACTTTAAAGAAACTGTGGGCGGTGAAGATGAGTATGATCAAAGCGAGCATTGGACAAGCCAGTTATGGGTGATTGAAGATCCTGACAACGCAGCGGCATTATTGGATGAGCATTTAGTTGATGATATGAATTTCTGGCCGACATTAATCGAGTGGCGCTCAACTACCACTAAACGGTCAATTGGCCCTAGAGGACGTGAAACCCTCGAAAAGCTCATGCCAAGGTTATTGTCTGAATTACTTGAACAGCCAGTTCCAAGCGTGGCATTAAAAGCAGTATCTGGTGTATTAGAGCAAATTTTAACGCGAACAACTTATCTCGAACTTTTATGTGAAAACCCAGGTGCACGCCAACAATTAATTAGTTTATGTTGTGCAAGTCCTTGGATTGCGCAAGAGTTAGCTAACTTTCCGATGTTGCTAGATGAGCTTATTGACCCATCGCAACTTTATGACACCACCTCAGTTGACGATTACCCAAGTGAATTAAGACAGTATTTACTGCGCGTGCCAGAAGATGACATGGAAATGCAAATGGAAGCATTACGCCAGTTTAAATTGTCGCAGCAGCTAAAAATAGCCGCTGCCGATGTCACTGGTGTTTTACCTGTTATGGAGGTCAGCGATCATCTTACCTTTCTGGCTGAAGCGATAATTGAGCAAGTTGTGCTACAAGCATGGCATCAAGTGGCGGCTCGTCATGGCGTTCCAGAGGGAACCAGTCCAGATAAAATGGGCTTTGCCATTATCGGTTACGGTAAATTGGGCGGGATTGAATTAGGTTATGGTTCAGATTTAGATTTAGTGTTCTTGCGCAATAGCCTTAATACCGGAGAGACCGATGGTAAAAGACCGATTGGCGTAGGCCACTTTTATCTAAAACTGGCACAGCGAATTGTGCATTTATTTGCAACCCGAACCACGTCAGGTGAACTCTATGAAGTGGATATGCGTCTTAGACCTTCTGGCGCATCAGGATTATTGGTAACAGAAGTAGAGCAATTTAAGGAATATTTACAAACAGAAGCGTGGAACTGGGAGCATCAAGCTCTGGTGCGTTCTCGTTTTGTTTATGGTGACAATCAGCTTGCCGCTCGCTTTAGCGAAATTAGAACGTCAGTACTTTCACAACCTCGAGATTTACCTGAGTTGGCAAAATTAGTCAGAGATATGCGAGTAAAAATGCGCGATCACTTACTCAAAGTCAGTAGTGATAAGTTTGACTTAAAACAAAGTGTCGGGGGTATTGCTGATATTGAGTTCATGGCTCAGTACTTGGTGCTTGCGAATGCCAATGAGTACAAAGAGCTCGCAATCTGGTCTGATAATGTACGTATTTTTCAAGTTCTGGCAGAGCTAGAAATCTTACCTATGATGACAGCACAACATTTAACTCAAACCTATTGTTGGTTAAGAGATGAAAATCATCGACTGACCTTACAGCAGTTGAAAGGTGTTATCGATGCCGATATCGCAGATAAAAATGTGTCACAGGTTATCGATATTTATCAACATATTTTGGGTGTTGAGTCTTTCAGTTAGTAGTATTTTTAAGCGATTGATTAGAGTGTATATAAGGCGGTAACTGATTCATTTAACGCTTCGTGTCAAATGCCCTAATTGTAATTTAGGCAATCAAATTATTTTTAAAGATAAATGCAGACATTGTCGGCAGAGTTAATGTAAAGCTGCTACGCTGAATGATAATCAGCAACTTATACAATTGATATTTTTATAAGTTATTGTTAATAATAAAAATAGAAAATGATTCTTAGTAACTTTGGGCTGGAAATATGTTAATTGCACCAATACACGACAATGAAGAAGCGCGCATACAAACTCTGCGGAATTTAAACGTATTAGATACCGCAGCAGAAGAGCGCTTTGATCGTATTACTCGTTTAGCAAAGAGACTATTTTCAGTATCAATTTGCCTAGTTAGTTTGGTAGATGAAAACCGCCAATGGTTTAAATCTTGCCAAGGCTTGGTAGCCAGTGAAACTCCTCGGGATATTTCTTTTTGTGGTCATGCTATTCATCATGAAGGTGCCTTTGTTGTCAATGATGCTACAAAGGATGAACGCTTTTCAGATAATCCATTAGTGACAGAAGCACCCCATATTCGCTTTTACACAGGCCATCCTTTGACTATGCCTAATGGTATGCGTGTTGGAACTTTATGTATCATCGACGATAAGCCTCGTGAATTTAGTCAAGATGATAAAATTGCACTACAAGATTTAGCTGAAATGGTGGTCTCTGAACTTGTTTCAATACAGCAAACCACTTTAGATGAGCTGACAGGTATTTCTAACCGTCGCGGTTTTGAAGTATTAGCCAATCAAGCGATGGCAACTTGGGATCGAAATGAGGTTGGCAGCTGCCTGGTATTTTTTGATTTGGATTACTTCAAACAAATTAATGATAATCATGGTCATGAAGCCGGCGATAGAGCGCTAAAGGCGTTCGCTAATCTTTTAACTCAAGAGTTTAGAGATTCAGATGTTATTGCCCGTTTTGGTGGTGATGAATTCTTAGTGTTATTTTGTGAGTGTAATGAAGGTCATGTCACTTTTGCACTTGAACGGTTTCAACGAGCGCTTAAAAAACACAATGACGCCAGCAATGAACCTTTTGAGTTGGCCTATAGTGTGGGTGTTGCGTCGAGAAAAGCAAAACAAAAGTTAGATGTTACTCAATATTTAGATTTAGCAGATCGAGAAATGTACCAAGTGAAAGCGAGACATCACGACGCTCGCTGAAGCAATTTGATACATAATCTGAGCATTTTGTTGGCAATTATTGGCGCTTTATCACTGTTATCTTTTACCGCTCACCTAGACTCTATGTACTATAATTATATGATCCTAAAAGCCGCTTCAGGCGTAAGTTAAGATTACTAAATTATCTGATTAACCACATTCGCTTTTATTTGTCTGCAATCAGTCAGGAGTCGTCCCATGAAAAATGCCATAGATATTTATCAAGCACTTAAAGTGTTTAATAAAATAACTGAGTTTGGTGAAAAACATTCTAGTGAAAGCGGATATAACTCGACTTATCAACTTTGCGGTTTACATGCTGAAACGGGTTATGATGGATATACGATTACACTTAGTGACGGGCGCACTTCACTCAATATCTATTTCCATAATAAATACCAATTTGACTACCCAGATAATGAAGCCTTTGAAAACTTTATGCGTCGCTTCAGTGAAGTCATTAAGCATACTGTTCAATAGGCTCATAAGGCATATTTAGTGCCGCTGAAGATTTTATTAAGCATTTAAAGCTTAAACCTTAATCCTAGCGTGCTAGGTGTTTACACGACTTTTATTGTTGGGCTAATTTATTTTAACGCTTTATTCCAGCGTTTCATTTCTATTAAGCGACTTATGGTCCTGCGAAACTCAAATGACAGTGCGCCGCCAGAGTACAACTGATTGATATTAAAGCTTGAGCAAACAGTCAGAGATACTTTCTGATCGTAAAGCTCGTCTACCAGGCTGATAAAGCGTCTTGCAGGATCATCATTAGTGGCATAACTGAGCTGGCGTTCGCCAGTTTTATTGCCAATAGCTGCATCTTCTGTTCCCCGAGCTTTAATCCAATTTCTCACTTCACCACCCAGTTGTGGCACTTTATCAATGACAACATGTTCAAATAAGCTGGCGATTTCGATGTAGTCTAACTGAGACCTAGGCCCATCACATAAATCTTTGAAGTTGAACCAAATGAGCTTATTCACACGAGCTTGATATTCAATAGCTCGATTACAAATGATGATGGTGTCATGCGTAGTGCAAACTGCAGCTTCGTGGGGGTAATATAAACCTGCTAGTTCAATAAAGCTTTGCTGCTTCATTAATGGCTGAAGGGAGAGTTGTACAGAAAGTGGTGTAATGGATTGCTGGTTTATACGATGATCAGTTAGCCCTTTGAGTTCAACTTGATGAACTTTTTTTGTTAAGAGTTCAATAAAAGGTAAGAAACGCTCACGTTGCAACCCGCCTTCATAAAGTCGATTGACTTCAATATTCGAGGTGGCGACTAAAATAACCCCTTGGTTAAATATATGTTCGAATAGCCGCCCTAGAATAATGGCGTCACCAATATCTGATACAAAAAACTCATCGAAACAAATAACTTGGTATTTGTCAGCGTATAAATGTGCGATATGAACTAAAGGATCGCTTATCCCCTTGGCTGTATTGAGCTGCTGATGTACCTCTGCCATAAAGCGATGAAAGTGCAACCGTAACTTGCGATTGGTATTTAGGTTGCTATAAAACATGTCCATCAAGAAGGTCTTACCGCGGCCAACATCCCCCCAAAGGTAAACGCCTAATGTTTGAGGTGATTGATTAGTTGGTTGTTCCGTTTCCGATATAGGCTCTGCACCTTGTTGTTTATTGAGTTGGATAAATAGCTGGTTAAGTGTGGTGAGGGCTTGATTTTGATCGGGATCGTCAACGAATACTTGGCTTGATGAAGTTAACTCATTGGATTGCGATTGCACTATTTTAGCGCGATAAAAGTGTAATAAATCAGTCGTCACGCTGCAGTCACTCAATAACTTAGTTGGATTAGTATTGAAAGTATATCAGCAATTAATTCTGCTTAAAGTCGCAATTGAATTCTCTTATCGGTTATAAATTTACACTTGAGTAAATACATAAAACAGCTGACCTCGGCTTGAAACATTGGTTTTTTTGAAAATATTTTGAATATGCATTTTAACGGTATTGATTGAGATACTTAAATTTGCAGCAATTTGCTCATTCGACAAGCCCTGACAAACTAACGATAACACTTGCTGTTCTTTCTTGGTTGTTAACGAAAGTAGTTCTGTTTGACGTTGGGTGATAGGTTGGCGATTACGAGATTGTATATAATGCGACATTGAGTCGTGGCTGAAGTAGAGCTTGTTATTATCGATATTCTTTAATGCTTCTATTATCTCGATAATCGATGCGCTTATAGCTAATCCGCCGTGAAATCCATTAGCAATCAATAAAGTTTCAGTATCTGAATTTAGCTTAGTGCAAAAAGCCAAATGTTTACCTTCAGAGATAAGCTCGGTAGACAAATTAGGTATATGCTGTTTCGGATCATCAACAAAGTGTAGGAGAATTTTTTTGTGCTGATCAGCATGTTGCCAATGGAAATCAAGTGGGTCATGGCTGATGGTATTACATTTGAGTAGTTCAGTAATTTGACAGAGTTGTTGCGTCAAAGGCTCAGGAATATCACCTAAGAAAATATCCGATAAAATCATCTTACGTCCTTGTTTATAACAATCAACTATTGAAGTCCTTAACAATAGTCTGCAAATCTAGCAGATACAGATTATTACATATAATTAGAAAACACTGAAGTTATTAATGGATTAGATTAATTTGCATTGATTGGTAAGTGAATGGGTTGTAAATGTAATGTTATTGTTGTTTTTATTTAGTTAGTTTACTATAAGTCGAAAATTTATAATAAAAAGGATACTGCTGGGTATGAATAACAAAGGAAACGGGGTAACTTTTATTGGTCCCGAAACTTCACTGGATGGGGAAATGACAGTAAAGGGGCCTGCTTTGATTGCTGGTCAAGTCAAAGGTGTTATTCGTTCAACAGACCAAGTTAAAATTGAAGTAGGTGGCGAAATTGACGGTGAGCTTTACTGTCAAGAATTACGAGTTTGTGGTGTATTTAAAGGTTCTTTGCACTGTAACAGTCTCGTCATCGTAAGCTCTGGTGTAGTTGAAGGTGATGTTTCAAGCCATAAGATGGAAATCTATGATGGCGGGCAATTCTTAGGTGCTAGAACAAAAGGACCTGAGCAAGGTGTTTTACCTGAATTAGCGGCGGACGAACAATCTGTTGCTGCCTATAGTGCACCATTTAATGATGAACCGGCGTACGCCTCCCCAAAGGCTGAAGCGCCTATTGCAGAGGCGCCGATAGCTCAGGCTGCAAAAGTGAGTAATGTTAATGTAATGGCAGAGCCTATTTCTAACATTGCTGTTGACACTCCTCAGGTAAAAACTGAGATTAAACCAGAAGTAAAGCCAGAGCCAATATCTGATATCAGGGATAATTTAGACGCTGACATTCAAATGACTGAACCTGTTATCAAGGCTGAGCCCAGAACTGCGCCAACGCCAGAACGAAAAGCAGCTCCTGTGCAAAATACTGAAGCTGAAACAGCACCAAAGCCAAAATCAAAACTTGAAATTAAGCCTCAACCAAACCCTCAAGCGCAGTTAGCGGCTAAAGCTGCAGCTGAAAAAGCGCAAGAGAAAAAATCCGGTTCAGGTGCTAAGTTTGTCGTTGCTGGAGTTGTATTAGCTGCTGCAGCAGGCGTTGTTGTAATGAAGCCTGAATTGACCGAAGATTTAATGGCTCAATTTAACTCTACATCATCTCAAAACGTAACATCTGAACCAGCAGTTAAAGAAGTTATCGTTGAAGAAGTGGCTGAAGCATTAACACCGAGTACCGCAGAAGCAGTTGATGCAGAAACAGCGTTAGCGCAATTAGATGCCGCTGGAACAAATGCTAATTCAGGTATTGAATCAGTAACTAATGATGCAGTTGCTGCATCGGTTACTGAGCAAGGAGCATTATTAGCAGAGCTTGATGAAACAAGTGCTGATTTAGAAGCAGATCTTGCAGTAGAAACTGATGAAGTGATTACAGCTTCTGAAGCTGATGTTGTAGATAAAACTAAAGTAGATAGTCTGTTAGCTGACTTACTTGCAGAAGATCGTACTGAGCTTGTTGAACCTACAGATGCAGTTGAAGAAACTTCAACTGGTAATCTATAGTCAATAGAGTTAGTTATCTGAATTAGCAATATATTGTTGATATTTAGAAAAAGATCACATCTTAAAGGTCCTCAAATGAGGGCCTTTTTTATTGGCATTAACTTCTGAATTGTACACTTTGTCATGACTGTGTTTAGTGACCAATTAACCATCCATTTTGTAGTTATGTCCTAAATTAACGCCATTTATTTTGTAACTCGACTCCTTATGAATGCGATTATTTAATGATGTCATTATTCTCATTACACGGTTTTATTTATGTCCAATTATGCACATATGCCAAAAATTAGAGCTGACTTTTATGGGTTATAAGGAGCTATTTTTACATGAGTTTGAAATCTGTTTTGAATCCCATACCTTACAAAACCTGCTGCGCTAATCTTGTGCGCACTGAAATCGAGCTGCACTTTATTGGTGCGTTTCTATGCCTTTATTTCTGACTGATTTAATCTTATTTGTTTTAAAACATAAGCTTACAAGTTTGGCCTGATGATTGAATTGTATTTGTAAACAAATATATAACAATCACACTTTTGGAGGTCGAGATGAAACTCGTCAGCGCTATCATCAAGCCGTTTAAATTGGATGATGTCCGAGAAGCTATTGCTGGAATGGGCATTGAAGGAATGACTGTAACTGAAGTTAAAGGTTTTGGTCGTCAAAAAGGACACACTGAGCTTTATCGTGGTGCAGAGTATCAAGTCGATTTTCTTCCTAAAGTAAAACTAGAAATTGCTACTAAAGCAGAAAATTTAGAAGTATTACTTGAAGCAATTACCACTGCGGCTCATACAGGCAAGATTGGTGATGGCAAAATTTTCGTAACTGATCTTGAACAAGCAATCCGTATTCGTACGGGTGAGCTTGATAACGAAGCACTATAAGGGGGCTGAAATGGAAGAGCTAGCAGCGTTAGGAACTACAGTCACTGAGTTACGTTTCGCATTAGATACGTTTTATTTTCTAATCTCAGGTGCATTAGTTATGTGGATGGCAGCAGGTTTTGCCATGCTTGAAGCGGGTTTAGTTCGCTCAAAAAATACCACAGAAATCTTAACTAAAAACGTATGTTTATATTCAATTGCCTGTGTGATGTACCTGTTAGTGGGTTACAACATCATGTATGTAGATAATGTTGAAGCAGGTTGGTTACCATCATTTGGTTCGCTAATCGGTTCACAAGCTGACGGTGCCGATCATGCGCTAGAATCTGATTTCTTTTTCCAAGTCGTCTTCGTTGCAACAGCAATGTCAATTGTATCTGGTGCGGTTGCTGAACGTATGAAACTTTGGTCTTTCCTACTTTTCTCTGTGGTATTAACAGCCGTTATTTACCCAATTGAAGGTTATTGGACATGGGGTGGTGGTTTCTTATCTGCTGCCGGTTTCGTTGACTTTGCTGGTAGTGGTATTGTGCATATGGCAGGTGCAGCGGCAGCAATCGCAGGTGTATTGTTACTAGGTGCTCGTAAAGGTAAATATAGCGCTAACGGTTCAGTTAACCCAATTCCTGGTTCTAATTTACCTATGGCTACGTTAGGTATGTTTATTTTATGGATGGGGTGGTTTGGTTTTAACGGTGGTTCACAGTTGTTAGTTTCTGATGCAGAAAATGCTTCAGCGGTTGCAAAAATCTTCGTTAACACTAACTCTGCAGCAGCATTTGGTGCAGTATCAGCGCTAATCGTTTGTAAGATTGTTTGGGGTAAAGCTGATTTAACTATGATTCTAAATGGTGCATTAGCAGGTCTGGTTGCTATTACAGCTGACCCATTATCACCTTCATTATTGATGGCAGCTGTGACAGGTATTGTTGCTGGTGGTGTGGTTATCTTCTCAATTGTTGGTTTTGACCGTATCAAAATTGATGACCCAGTAGGTGCAATTTCTGTTCATGGTGTATGTGGCTTCTTAGGCTTAATGCTAGTACCGCTTTCAAATGCTGATGCTAACTTTGGTGCTCAGTTATATGGCGCTGCAGTTATCTTTGCTTGGGTATTCGCTGCTTCTTTCGCTGTTTGGTTTGTACTGAAAGCGACTGTAGGCATTCGTGTTACTGAAGAAGAAGAGTATAACGGAATGGATGCTTCAGATTGTGGTGTTGATGCATACCCTGAGTTTGTTTCAATTAAATCAGCTGGATAATAAATGACTTAGTTTGAAATAGCTTAAAAAAGCAGAGCCTTAGTGCTCTGCTTTTTTGTTATACTCAAACTAGTATAAGCATTTAATTGGGCTTTGATATGAACAAGCTAGCTAAACTCATTACTATTATTAGTATGTCAGGATTGCTTTGGATCTTGTCTGCAGAAACTGCTCAGGCTGGTAAAGTGGTTGTGCGCAAAGCTTCTGAGCCATTTGATGCTTTTGCGATTAGAGATCAAGTTCAGCAAGAGCATCAATGGCAAGAAATGCTCCGTATGCAGCAGCAAATTCAAATACTACAGGCGCTACCCGTTGGCTGCTTACCTATAGCTGTCCCGTACCATTACTTTAACTGTTCTGGTAATGCTTATCGACCTTATCCTTATCAGGGCAAAGAGGTATTTATTCAAATTGATCAACCAAAAAATACTTCTAACCATCATTCAACTAATAAACCTAATTAGTCTGTTAATATTCACTCTAAGGTAAAATCGACTCAATAATTTCTGTCGTAAAAATTTGAAGTTTTATCTTCATTTTTAAGAAAACAGCGATAGTTTGACTTGTTTGTTAGATAAGTTTTGTAACGTTTAAGTGTCTCATTTTTTGCACTTGCATCTATGCTTAATAAAGGCATTAGCTGGAGCATAAAAATGTTACAAAAAAATGAAAGTACGATATTTATTTTTAGCGGGTCTTCAGCGCTTGCTAGGTTATTGATCCATAGCTTATATTTGTTGATTTTCTTATTCTCTTTTTCCATCATTTCAGGTTGTAGAAGCACATCACAAGCAAAAAATACCGCGAAAGCCAGTTCACTTTTTAGCGACAGTGACTTTACTGCTGTCGCCATTCCTGAAACAGATGCCATATTTGAGCTCCCCGAAGAAAT
The DNA here is from genome assembly GCF_019654955.1 of Shewanella sp. KT0246. Taxonomy (GTDB): domain Bacteria; phylum Pseudomonadota; class Gammaproteobacteria; order Enterobacterales; family Shewanellaceae; genus Shewanella; species Shewanella goraebulensis. The sequence goes on from NZ_BPEV01000013.1 coordinate 36,392, forward strand.
GGTAAATGACATAAGGAGACAGTATGCGCGATCTGCTGGGATCACTGGTGAGAAAATGCCTGTCAATAAATGGTTAGCAGAATATATCAATGCTCAAAACGGTGGCTTTGAGTATCGCGATCATTACACCAGAATGGCTAGCGTAACCGCACAGGAGCGTGCTGGAAATTGCATGTCGCTGGTGGTGTTGTCGACAGCTATCGCAGATGTGCTTGATGTACCTGTTAAATATCAAGATATTGATGTTGAGCCTATCTGGGATAGACGGGGTGGTTTTTATCTAGTGAATGGTCACGTGAACATGAAGCTCCTTCACCGTGACCAAGCGAATACGTTCAGTATGAGAGGTTCAGAGATATTAGTAGATTTTTTACCTGAAAGATCTGTTAGAGCTTATAGAGTAAAACAGATAAACAAACAGACTTTAGCTGGAATGTATTTTAATAATGTCGCAGCAGAAGCACTGGTTAAAAATCAATACGATCTTGCTTATGCGTTGGCTAAAAGGGCTATTGAACTGGATCCCTATTATGTAAATAGCATTAATACGTTAGCCGTGATTTATCGTCATAAAGGCATGGATGAGTTAGCTGAAAAAGCTTATCGACATGTACTTCAGTTAGAGTCTAAAAATATTACCACTTTATATAATTTAGCTATCATCCTAGGCGAGCAAGATAGATTAGAGGAGTGGCAACAAGTTCATAAAGTGCTGGAGCTCGCACGTATTAATAATCCATTTTATTATTTTGATATGGCTCAACAAGCCTACTTTGAAAAGCAATATCAAGAGGCATTAGTATGGTATAAGCGTGCTGTGGACAGAGCAGATTACCGTCATGAGTTTTATTTTGGATTATCACGTGCCTATTGGGCAACGGGTGATGAAAGACGAGCGAAGAAGAATATGGAAAAAGCACTCGATCTAAGTATCGATCAAACGAATCAAAATCGATACAAAGGGAAGCTTCAAGCCATGATGCGGCATTAGTTCTAACACTTTTAGTCATCATCCATTAGCTTCAACATAGAAAACCATTTTCAGATAGCGCTGAAAATGGTTTTTTATTTTCGTCTCAAAGCACGCCTGAAAGTATCTCGGTTAACCGAAATAAATGAATTTATTAGTTATTTTAAAATGTTAATTTTAAAGTTATTTATTAACAGTGATTTATACTCATAAATTAGATAAAACCATAGATTGAGTGAATTATTGTATGGTACTGTTTGAATTATAAAGCTGTGCGTTATGCTTTACTGCCAACCTTTAAGTTTGGCATAAATAAACTGTTTGCTGGAGCTGTATAAAATATGTATTACCAAAATGATGACGTTAGAATTGATGAGATAAAAGAACTATTGCCTCCAATCGCTATTTTAGAGCGATTTCCGGCGTCAGAAACGGCATCAGCAACCGTGTTTAATGCTCGTGATGGTATTCACCGTATCTTAAATCGCCAAGATGATCGTTTGTTGGTTGTGATTGGTCCTTGCTCAATTCACGATCCTGTAGCTGCTTTAGATTATGGTAAGCGTTTAATAACCTTGCGTGAACAATACAAAGAGCAACTTGAAATTGTTATGCGTGTTTATTTTGAAAAGCCTCGCACTACAGTGGGCTGGAAAGGCTTAATCAACGACCCATACATGGATAATAGCTTTAAGCTAAATGATGGTTTAAGAACGGCACGTAAGTTATTGGTTGATTTGAATGAATCAGGTATTCCAACTGCGGGTGAGTTTCTCGATATGATCACGCCTCAATATGTGGCTGATATGATGTGTTGGGGAGCAATTGGTGCTCGAACCACTGAGTCACAAGTGCATCGAGAACTTGCGTCGGGTTTATCAAGCCCGGTTGGATTTAAAAACGGCACCGACGGTACAATCAAAGTCGCTATCGATGCAATTGGTGCTGCCAGTGCCCCGCATCATTTCTTATCTGTGACCAAATTTGGTCATTCAGCGATTGTATCGACTAAAGGCAACTCTGATTGCCATATTATTTTACGTGGTGGTAAGGCTCCTAACTACAGCGAAGGTGACGTGACTAAAATTGAGGCCCAGTTAGATAAAGCTAAGCTGCCAAAGAACATTATGATTGATTTCAGTCATGCTAATAGTAGTAAAGATTATAAAAAGCAGATGCTTGTTGCTGAAGATGTTGCAGGACAAATTAGTGCAGGTAACCAAAATATTTTTGGTGTGATGGTTGAGAGTAACATTGAAGAAGGCCGTCAGGACCTTGTTGTCGGAAAAGAGCTTTGTTACGGACAAAGTATTACAGATGCGTGTATCGGCTGGAGCGACACTGAAAAGTTGCTTGCTACATTGAGTGACAGCGTACTTAAAAGACGTGGCTAATCATTAATTCAATAGGCTATCTAATATTCGGATTCAGTTGCAAAAATAAGGCGCTATTTAGCGCCTTATTTATTTGTTGGTATTGGCTAAATACTCATTGGCTTTAGCTAGGCTTCCAAATGCCGAAATTAGATTGTTCCTTCCTTTATCTTGAAGTTCAGGGTTACCTGATTCAATCATCATCCATACCCATGTTTGTATTAGTTGTAATGGTGGGTGCTGAACTTTTGCTGCGTCTAACATGTTGCTTCCTTTGAACGGGGAAAATGTTAATGGCTAGTATAATCCGCCAAAAAGTATCCAATAAAGAGTATCAAATTCTCTTTGGTTGCTGAACTAGAAACACGCGATTATTTGCTTATTTATTGAATTATTTTATTAAAACTAGCCTTTATAACTACTTAAATTGGCTAAAAGTAATTCTAAAGTATTATTTATTGCTCGGTTTGCTATTAAAATGCATTAAAAATGATGTGTGCATGACCAATGTTTATCGACGTTTATTGATTTTAAATAAATATTACCTCAGTGAAAAAGTGTTAACTTAATGTTGATGTGATGATTGTAAATAAGGCTTCTTGGCTATTTTGTTGAAGTGAATATAATTTTTAATTGGTGGAAATAAATGAGACCGTCGGCATATTTTGATGGACCAGTAGGTAAGCTGAACTGGAAAGTCGTGAGATTATTGTGGCCTTACCTATTCGAGTTCAAAGGTCGTATTGCATTGGCCATGTTATGCCTAATTGTCGCCAAGCTTGCCAGCGTAGGTTTACCATTCATCTTAAAGGATTTAGTCGATAGCTTAGATGGGCAAAAGACGGCTGCGTTAGTTGGAGTTCCTGTTGCATTAGTTATCGCCTATGGCTCAGTCAGATTTCTAAATGTCATTATCGGAGAGATAAGGGATACGCTGTTTGGACGTGTTACTGAACGCGCAATAAGGCGATTAGGCTTGGCGGTTTTTGAGCATTTACATCGCTTGGATCTCGACTTTCATTTAGACCGCAGAACCGGTGGCTTATCAAGAGACATTGAACGTGGCACCAGCGGCATCAGTTTTTTGATGCGTTTTATGGTGTTCAATATCGTACCAACCTTACTCGAAATCAGTTTAGTTATTATTATTTTCTTTTTTAATTATGGTATCGGCTTTGCTCTAATCACACTAGTTGCCGTAGTGGCCTATATTGGCTACTCAGTAGTGGCAACAGAGTGGCGAACAGGGTTTGTTCGTGATGCTGCTAATGCAGACTCTTTATCAAATACCCGTGCAGTAGATAGCTTACTAAACTATGAGACCGTTAAATATTTTAATAATGAACTTTATGAATCAGAGCGTTATGACTCTGCGCTAGATCAATGGGAAGTGGCTAAACGCAAAAATCGTCTGTCTCTATTTGCTTTGAATGCAGGTCAAGCGCTGATTATCGCCATAGCGATGACGTCAATGATGTGGCTGGCGGCCTACGAGGTTACTGAGGCTAATATGACTTTAGGTGACTTTGTATTGATTAATGCGTTTATGATGCAGTTATTTATCCCACTTAACTTCCTCGGTTTTGTTTATCGCGAAATTCGTGGTGCTTTGGCTAATATTGAGCGCATGTTTGGTTTATTGGATAAAGTGCCAGCCATTCAAGATACGCCGCATGCATCGGATGTGGTGCCAACAAAAGGCGAGTTATCTTTTAATCATGTTTGCTTTAATTACGATGAAAGACCGATATTAAAAGATGTCAGTTTTACCATTCCAGCTAGGCAAAAAGTGGCTGTTGTGGGGGAAAGCGGTGCAGGTAAATCAACCTTAATTAAATTGCTGTTTCGATTTTATGATGTTGACAGTGGTACAGTGACAATTGATGGGCAAGATATTAAACAGCTAACTCAACAAGCATTAAGGAAATCTATTGCTATTGTGCCGCAAGATACTGTGCTTTTTAACGACACCATTTATAACAATATTCTTTATGGCAGGCCTTCAGCAAGCGTTGATGAGCTCAAAGAAGCTGTTAAATTAGCTAACTTAACCGACTTTATTGAATCTTTACCTAATCAATGGGAAACCAAAGTGGGTGAGCGCGGGTTAAAATTATCTGGTGGGGAGAAGCAAAGGGTATCCATTGCTCGAGCTATTTTAAAATCAGCACCCATTCTAGTATTTGATGAAGCGACGTCCTCATTGGACAGTAAATCGGAACAAGCCATTTTGACGGCATTGAAAGAAGCTGAAAAAGGACATACTAGTCTCGTGGTTGCCCACCGTTTATCGACCATTATTGATGCAGATAAAATTGTGGTTTTGAGCCAAGGGAAAATTGCGGAACAAGGCACGCATCAGGGCTTATTAGACCAAAATGGCGTGTATGCAAAACTGTGGCGAATCCAAAATGAGCAAACAATCACACTTTGAAGTGCTGCTTGTAGATGTTTTCTCTCTTTGATAGTGCAGTTTTTGTGTATAATTAACTTTAATTGCCTGGAAAGGATTGAGATCGTTTAGGTAAATAGGAAATTATCAGGTAATTAAGCCTAAATATGGAGGTCGTTAGTGCAAAACATTTCTTTAATAGCAGCCTTAGAGGGTACACAACATAAAGTGACCACAGATTGGTTTGCAATTATGGCTACGCTTGAGAAGCGAGAAATGAATCAAGATGAACTACAGTCTGTCTATGATGAATTATGCGCAGGTTTGATTGTAACTACCCGTGGGCTAACACTTGCAAAAATAAACGATAACGAAAGCGAAGACAGTTTATTGAAAGCAGACGATAGCGCGGCAGATATTTTGGTGTAACTTTCTTTGGATAAGCCGTCCCTGTAATGGAGATATCCAATGATTCTAATGTGACTCAAAAGGCACATAAAAAAAGCAATCAGATGATTGCTTTTTTGTTACCTAAAAATCGGATTGATATACGCTTACCGTATGTGTAAAGATATTTTTTGAGAATATCTATCTTGTGTTTATCTATTTTTAGACCAGCTATTGCAGACCATTGTAATCATCGAAGTACTACTAACATCTTCAATCAATCGGGTGATTTTCCCTTGCTCAAAGCACACCTTTTCACCTTCAATCTCAGAAAGTTTTTCGCAGTTACTGCACGTTAGTGACATTGATTTATGACTCCCGCTGGATGTCATAATCGAATTTTCAGTTTTCAAAGTAAGCCCCTAAATGTGCTCTGTGTCACAATTTTACACCTATTATAAAAATAGTCCAAAGTAATCGCTTGTCAATATATTAGCAATTGGTCTAATAGTTTTTACTAATTTAACTATTTACTCTAAAATTATTCTTGCCTGTAAGCGGTTTATTTCGCTTATTAATACTGTCGATAAAATTTATCTAACGAGATAGAAATACCGCTTTCTGTAACAATTCTTGCGTGATGGCGAGTTAATTGTCTTGGTTCACTGACACCGCATGAGTGAGCAATAATTTTTAAATCATGATGAAGTGAACGATTATAGTTGGCGACTCTTGCTGATTTATTACGCGGGTCTAATCCTTGTTGTAGATGTTTGTTATGGGTGGTAATACCTGTAGGGCAGGTGTCTTTATTGCATTGCAGTGCTTGGATACAGCCTAGCGCAAACATATTCCCGCGGGCTGATGCGATAAAATCAGCGCCTGTGGCTAATGCCCATGCGACTTGAGAAGGTAAAACCATCTTGCCGCTAGCAATAACTTTGATCCTTTGCTTTAAGGCTTTTTGTCTCAGTAGGTTAATGACAATCGGTAAGCTTTCTTTAATTGGTAAGCCCACATGATCCATCAAGGCTTGTGGCGCAGCGCCAGTACCTCCCTCCGCACTGTCTAGAGTAAAAAAGTCAGGAGCATGTTCAACTCCCCGCTGATTAATCTCTTCACATAAATCAATTAACCATTGCTCGTCACCTAACACAGCTTTAATTCCAGTGGGTTTTCCTGTTACTGCTCGGACATGATTTATCATATCGAGGATATCTGCCACATTGTTAAACTCAGCATGGCCATTAGGACTAATAGAGTCTTGCCCAACTGGAATACCGCGGATCGCAGCAATCTCTTTTGTTACTTTAACCCCAGGTAAAATACCTCCCTTACCGGGTTTAGCGCCTTGGCTGAGCTTTATTTCAAACATCTTCACATTGTCATGAGCCGCAACTGCTTTTAACTTTTCATCGTCTAACTTGCCATTTTTATCTCGAACACCATATTTAGCAGTACCTATTTGAAACACTAAATCACAATTGCCCTTTAAGTGATGCTCACTTAATCCACCTTCACCAGTGTTTAGCCAGCAACCCGCTTGTGCAGCACCGTGCGACAAGGCGGTGACAGCAGGGCGAGATAAAGCCCCAAAGCTCATGGCTGAAATATGGCAAACAGTTGATGTTTGATATGGAGTTTCGCACTCTGCACCGATAGTGACTGTTTTGTCGCTATGTTGATCTGAATCGTATTTGGGAAAGGCTGCATTTAAAAACATCACTGTGCCAGTTTTATCGTGCGCTTGAGTTGAGCCGAAAGAAATGGTGCGATCGATATTTTTAGCTGCGCGATATATCCAGCTACGTTCAGCGCGATTAAAGGGCAGCTCTTCTCTGTCTTGAGCAAAGAAGTATTGTCTAAAAAATTCGCCTTGCTTTTCGAACAGGTATCGAAAACGGCCAATCACAGGGTAGTTATGACGAATTGCTTGTTTAGTTTGAAGTTTATCGGCGATATACATATAAATAATTGCAATAACACCAAACGCAATACAGGCTAAGAATAATCCTGTAAAAATTTCTAAACCGACAATAAACCAATGTGGTTGCATTTTTGTTCCTTAAAAATGTTCCTTGGGCCTTTATCGCAACCCGTATTTATTAGTGATTGATAGTAGCTAAATTGTTTACTTCTTGACTATCATTATTATGGATGAACCCATGCGCTTGTTCTAGGTCATTTAAGGCATGTGTTATGTGTGCAAATATATTCGACCTAAACTTTATGCTTTAAATTTAGGGTTTAACTTTAGGTCTGAAGATTATGGTCGATAACTAAGTTATCCTCAATTGTACATACTTTAACCGGAGCTGATGATGGAGTTATATAACCCAACGCAATTAAATGCCAAAGCAAATAATCGTCAACAATTAACTGATGATACCTCTGCTGATAAAAGTGCTTCATCCCAGCAAACTGATAAAGTTTCAATTAGCCAAGTGAGCAGAGAGCTTAAAAATAGCAGTATTTTGGCGGCACAAGAACAAGTCAGTATCGCAGCAGGCGATCAATCTATGGCGTTATTATATCGTGCAGCCATAGATGCAATTAATGTTGAACTTGCGCCTTCAATGGGTGAAAACGCCATACAGAAAGCAGCTGAGAGTGATGTGGATTATTCGCCAGAAGCAACGGCAGAGCGTATAGTCAGTTTTGCGACTAACTTTTTTTCAGTGCATCAGCAACAAAATAGCCAAATGGAATTTACTGAGCAATTAGATAGCTTTATGGAGAAGATTTCAGGTGCGATAGATCAAGGCTTTAAAGAAGCAAGCGAGATACTATCGGGGTTAAAGGTGCTTGAAGGAGACATTGCTGCAGGAGTTGAGCAAACTTATAGCTTGATACAAGCTGGGCTTGAAGCCTTTAAAGAAAATACAACTCCGCCGCAAGCAGACTGAGCACAGTGAATTTATGCATCTAAGATTGAAGGAATAGCTTATGTGGACAACGGGTACCGTCATTGAACGTATTGAATGGAATGAGAAGTTATTCTCGCTGCGCATCAAAGCCGATGTTGAACCATTTATTGCTGGACAGTTTATTAAATTAAGCCAGATCCGAGATGAAAAGCGTATTGCGCGCGCCTACTCTGTTGTTAATCCACCGGGTAAAGATTATGTCGAAGTGCTAGCTGTGGCTGTGGAAGACGGTCAGTTATCGCCTGATCTGCAAGCGCTTAACATTGGCGATAGCATTGAAGTAAGTACAAAAGCTGCAGGCTTTATGACACTAGATGAAATCCCTACTGGGGCGCTACAAGGCCCGCATTTATGGTTTCTAGCGACAGGAACTGCTGTTGGTCCTTTTATCTCAATGATGGAAACTGAAGAGCCATGGCAGCGATTTGATAAAGTAGTGTTGGTATATGGAGTTAGGTTGATTGAAGATTTGGCATATTTACCAGAATTAACCGCGCTACAAGAAAAGTTTCCCACCCAATTTGTGTTTATTCCTTCAGTGACCCGTGAAAGTTATGACGGTGGCCTTTCATGCCGTATTCCTGATGGATTGCAAAGTGGTATTCTTGAGCAAACAGCAGGCGTTGCCTTAAATCCAGAAAACTCACAAGTTATGATTTGTGGTAATCCCGGTATGATTACTGATGCGCAAACGGCATTAAATGAGAAGGGGTTAGTTAAAAATTTACGTCGTGCACCAGGTCAAATTACCGTAGAGAAATATTGGTAGCCATCTTTAAAAAGCTGTACGGAATAGAAACTGTACAGCTTTTAACATCATAATCACCGTAAACCTTTCTAAATAACCTAGGTTGTAGACATAAACAACACTTGCTCCTTAAGCAGTGATCTATTATCCTTTCCGCAATTGATAATTATTATCATTTCCATAAGCAATTACTTAACCAATCTGTTCAATATTATTAAGTAATGCCAAGCCAAGGAGAATTTGGAATGAAATCGTTTAAAAGTCTAGCATTGTTAGGTTTAGCTACTGTGTCATCAATGGGTTCAATCGCTGCAACAGCCGCTGATGATCTTACTGTTTATTCATACCGACAAGCTTTTCTTGTTGAGCCGATTTTAGAGCAATTCACCAAAGATACTGGTATCAAAGTCAATGTGGTATTTGCTAAAGACGGTATAGCAGAACGTATTGCTCGTGAAGGTCGTCTTTCACCTGCTGATGTGGTTCTCACATCGGATTTTTCTCGCTTAATGGAACTGGTTGATAAAAATCTTGTTGTTGATGTTGATAGCGACACTCTCAATAATAATATTCCTGAGCAATATCGTTCGCCTGAAAATGACTGGTATGCTCTGACTATGCGTGTTCGTAACGTTTACTCTTCTAAAGATCGTGTAGGTAAGCTTGACTTAAGCTATGAAGATTTAGCGTCAGAAGAGTACAAAGGTAAAATCTGTACTCGTAGCTTCAAGCACCCTTATAATATCGCATTAGTTGCTTCTATGATTGCTCACCATGGTGAAGCTGAAACGAAAACATGGCTTGAAGGTGTAAAAGCTAATTTAGCACGCAAGCCACAAGGTAATGACCGCGCTCAAGTTAAAGCTGTTAAAGAAGGCCTATGTGATGTTGCTATTGGTAACAGCTACTACTTCGGTAAAATGATGACAGATCCTAAGCAAAAAAGCTGGGCTGAAGCGGTATACATTAACTTCCCTAATCAGAAAAATCGTGGCTCTCACATCAATGTTTCAGGAATGGCATTAGCTAAGTTTGCACCAAACAAAGATAATGCGATAAAATTAATGGAATTTTTATCGTCTGATGTAGCTCAAAAATCTTACGCAGAAGTTAACATGGAATATCCAGTTAAAGCGGATGTAACACCTTCTGACATGGTAGCTTCATGGGGAGACTTCAAAGCTGATAGTCTGCCAATCTTCAAGCTAGCAGAAAATCATCAAGCTGCAGTGAAGTTACTTGATGAAGTAAAATTTGATCTGTAAGGATGCTTTATCTCGCCCTATGGTAGTCATGGGGCACTGACTGGAAAGTATTTATGATCTTAGGCTTAACCAGAAGCTGGTCGCTCGCTGGTTATGCGATTGCGGTAATATTAATATTGCCGCTTTTTGCACTTTTAGTACAAGCTACACTACCTGACGAAGCTGTTTTTAGTCATCTAATTGATACCGTTTTACCTACCTATATCAGTAACAGCTTGTTGCTGATGTTGCAGGTCTGTCTCGGTTCTTTGGTTATTGCTGTTCCTGCAGCATGGTTGGTGGCAAGGTGTGATTTCCCTGGCCGCCGCTATTTCCAATGGGCGCTGTTACTGCCTTTGGCCATGCCAGCCTATATTGTTGCTTATGTTTATACTGACATGCTCGATTATGCAGGGCCTGTGCAGCGCTTTTTAAGACAAGCATTTAGTTGGACTTCCCCTCAAGATTACTATTTCCCTGATATTCGTAGTTTAAGCGGCGCAGCAGTCATGCTGTCCTTGGTATTATTTCCTTATATTTATTTGTTGGCCCGTACTGCTTTTATGGAGCAATCCTCAAGCTTATTACATGCCTCACGTATTATGGGTTGTAGCCCATGGCAAAGCTTTTGGCGTCTAGGTTTACCTATGGCAAGGCCTGCTTTGGCTGTTGGGATGGCATTGGTAGCAATGGAAACCGCTGCCGACTTTGCTACTGTGAGTTACTTTGCCGTACCGACTTTAACTACCGCTGTATATGACACTTGGCTTGGATATGGAAGTTTGTCCGCAGCAGCTAAACTCTCAGCCATCATGTTATTAGTGATTTTCGCTATGGTTGGCTTCGAGCGTTTCGCTCGCCGCAAACAAGAGTTATTTCAAAAGCAATCACGTTTAACTGAATCTGATCGTTATCACTTATCAGGCTTTAAAGCATGGTTATCATTTGGCTATTGCAGCTTGCTCATTGTGCTAGCTTTTTTACTGCCGTTTACTGTGCTTGCGGGTTATGCCGTCGACTACTTCGACGAGAGTTGGAATAGCCGCTTCTGGCAATACAGCTTTAATAGCTTATACATTGCAGCTGTGGTGAGTTTTATTTGTGTTGTGCTGGCATTAGTGATGATGTTTATCAGGCGTGTTAGTCCGCGTAAAAGTGACATCTTACCTTCAAGGTTGAGCAGTACTGGTTACGCAATACCTGGCACAGTTTTAGCCATTGGGGTGTTAGTGCCGCTAACCTATTTGGATTTCGCTATTAACGATATCTATGACTACTTTGATGCTCGTGGTCCAGGCTTGCTATTTACCGGTAGTGTCTTTGCACTGATTTTTGCTTTTTGTGTCCGTTTTGTCGCGATTTCAATTGGCAGTATTGAAAACAGTTATAAGCGTATTTCGCCTTCACTAGATATGGCGAGCATTACCATGGGACAAAAACCAAGACAGTTATTATGGCGAGTTCATTTACCTTTATTGCGTAAAGGTATTTTTGCTGGTGCGCTGTTAGTGTTCATTGAAAGTATGAAAGAGCTGCCAGCAGCACTATTATTACGTCCAATTGGTTTTGAAAACCTTGCAACCCATGTCTTCCAATTCGTTTCAGATGAGCAACTTGAACATGGCGCGCTCGCGGCAATTGTGATTGTTCTTGTTGGACTTATCCCGTTGATTTATCTTAACCGTTCTTTGGAGCAAGAGAGCTAATATGTCCACATTGACCATTAAAAATGTAAAAAGTGACTACCAAGAACAGGTGATTCTTAATGGGTTAAACCTGACGTTAGAGCAAGGTGAAATAGTAGCTCTGTTAGGCCCTAGTGGCTGCGGTAAAACCACTTTGCTTCGTGCAATTGCCGGTCTACAAGCGATCAGTGAAGGTAGTATAGCGATTAATGGTCAAACGCTTAGTGCTGATGACGTATTCGTACCAAGTGAAAAACGTGGCATAGGGATGATTTTCCAAGACTACGCTTTATTTCCTCATTTAACCGTAAGTGACAATATTTTATTTGGCGTTAAAGGTTTAACGGATAAAGAGCGCTGTGAGCGTCTTGATGATATGTTGCAATTGGTAAAACTTGAAGGACTTGGTAAACGTTACCCACACGAGTTATCGGGGGGGCAGCAGCAAAGGGTATCTATTGCTCGTGCACTGGCTTACCAACCTGAGTTGTTATTGCTTGATGAACCATTTTCTAATATCGACTCGCAAGTGCGCAGTGAAATGATGTTAGAAATCAGACAAATTCTCAAACAGCGCAATGTTAGTGCGGTTTTTGTAACGCACAGCAAAGATGAAGCCTTTGTGTTTGCCGATAAATTGGCACTCTTTAAACAAGGTGGCATTGTTCAACATGGTTTAGCTGAAGAGTTATATGGTGAGCCCAATGAACGTTATGTGGCTGAGTTTTTGGGTGAAGGTAACTACATTACGGTAACGATTAAAAGTACGACACAGATATCCTCAGTTTTAGGGTTAATTGAAAGCACTACAGTCCTTAATCATCCTCTTAATAGTCAAGGTGAGTTGTTATTAAGACCACAACAGATTGACTTACAACCTGCCGCTCAAGGACATGGCGAAATTGTTGAGCGTCGTTTTCTGGGTACAATTTGTCATTATTGGGTTAAAGTAGGGTTACAAACGCTCGAAGTGAGAAGTCAATTAACGACGTTGACACTTGGCCAAAAAGTTAACCTATCAGTATCGGCGCATCCGTTAGTGATATTTTAGTGATTTAAGTCAAAGTTGGTTAATAATTGCTTAGAGCGTAAGGAATAATTTGCTTAATTACCTTACACTATTTTAATCTTATTATTGTTAAAGGTGATTGATTCCAAAATGGAAACACAGAATATGCCTCGTGAACAGTTAGGAGTTTGTGCTGAAGGGAATTTGCATAGCGTCTACTTGATGTTCAATGTAAATGACGGCGTTGAAGCCCAACTACGCCCTTGTTTAGCCAATGTTGCTCAATATATTTATGAGCTATCAGATCAATATGCAGACAGTGCTTTTAATGGCTTCGTCGCAATAGGTGCTAACTATTGGGACACCATTTTTGGCGACCAACGTCCTGCGCAACTTCGTCCTTTTCCTGCTATGAGTGAAGGTAATCGTGACGCGCCAGCGATAGAATATGATTTGTTTATGCATATTCGCTGTGATCGTTATGACATCTTACATTTGGTTGCCAACGAAATCAGCCAAATGTTTGAAGGTTTAGTTGAGTTAATCGAAGAAGAACGCGGTTTTAGATTTATGGACAGCCGTGATTTAACCGGCTTTGTCGATGGCACAGAAAACCCGAAAGGGCGTAGCCGTCAAGATGTTGCTTTAGTGGCAGATGAGGATATCTCATTTAAAGGTGGTAGTTATGTTCATGTGCAAAAATATGCGCATAACTTAAGTAAATGGAACCGTCTACCGCAGAAGAAGCAAGAAGATATTATCGGTCGTACTAAGCAAGATGATATTGAATATGCATCAGAAGATAAGCCATTAACCAGCCATATCAAGCGAGTTAATCTAAAAGATGCTGATGGTAAGTCGATGGAGATTTTGCGTCAAAGTATGCCGTTTGGTTCGCTAAAAGAGCAAGGTTTGATGTTTATCTCTACTTGCAACAAGCCGACTCACTTTGAAGAAATGCTTCGTAGCATGGTACATGGTGATGGTCACGGTAATCATGATCACTTGATGCAGTTCACTAAAGCATTAACCGGTTCATCATTCTTTGCGCCTTCGTTAGACTTTTTAGCACAGTTTGCTAACGACTAATCTCATTGTAATGGCACAAGCCATCACATAAATTTGAGACATAAAAAAGCAATGCCTAGGCATTGCTTTTTTATTGGCTGATACTCGCAAACATGCAGGTATTAATTACGAAAATGGTTCATAACAGCTATTCGTAAAAGCTACTCGTAAAAGCTACTCACTATAGTTAAATAGTGACTTAACCGTTTCAAGCGTATCATCAATAGTCTTAATGCTAGATGGACAGATGAAAATTGTGTCATCTCCGGCAATGGTACCTAAAATTCCTTCAGGCTTACCTATTGAGTCTAGCAAACGAGCGATTAACTGTGCAGCGCCCGGGCTGGTGCGAACCACTATCATAGCTTGGTTATGATCAACGTCTAACACTAAGTTTTTGACTGGGCTACCTGCAGTAGGCACACCTAACTCAGCAGGTAAACAATACACCATTTCTTGCTTGGCATTACGGGTACGAACAGCACCGAACTTGCTCAGCATACGCGAAACTTTTGATTGGTTGATATTGCCAAACCCTTCCGCCTGCAGCGCATTAACTATCTCACTTTGGCTTCCAAAGCGCTCTTCCTTTAGTATCGACTTAAACGTTCTAACGAGTTCATCCTGATTCTTGGTCGCTGGCATATTTTTTTCGTCTTATTAGTAATTTTTAAAATGAATACAATATATTCACAAAACGGGTTCATTTTGAATATATAAACAACACAAGTCAAGAAATAAGCTAAATTGGTGAATAAAAATTCACTTTACAGTGTAAGTGGGTAAATCAGTGATTATTTATATACATATCATAGAATAAGTTAATTGCTTTACTCCACTAAGGGATAATTGAAATTGTGTCGCTGATGCAGTAATGTGACGCCACAAGAAATATGATCTATGTCACAGACTGCGAATCATAAACTTAGAAGTCAAACACTAGAACGTTATTGGAGATAATTATGAAAGTAGCTGTACTTGGTGCTGCTGGCGGTATTGGCCAGGCCCTAGCTTTACTATTAAAAACTCAACTTCCAGCAGGCTCAAAGTTGTCTCTGTATGACATTGCTCCTGTTACTCCAGGTGTTGCTGTTGATTTAAGCCACATCCCAACAGACGTTGAAGTGGCTGGTTTTGCAGGTGAAGATCCAACTCCTGCACTAGTTGATGCTGATGTTGTTCTTATTTCAGCGGGTGTTGCACGTAAGCCTGGTATGGATCGTTCAGATCTTTTCAATATCAATGCTGGTATCGTACGTAACCTCATTGAAAAAGTAGCAGCAACTTGCCCTAAAGCCTTAATTGGTGTGATCACAAACCCAGTGAACACAACGGTTGCTATCGCTGCAGAAGTGCTTAAAAAAGCAGGTGTTTACGATAAGAATCGTTTATTCGGTGTGACTACACTGGATGTTATCCGCTCTGAAACTTTCATCGCAGATCTTAAAGGTCTAAACGTTGCTGACGTTAACATTAACGTTATTGGCGGCCACAGTGGTGTGACTATTCTTCCACTTCTTTCACAGGTTGAAGGCGTAAGCTTTACTGATGAAGAAGTTGCTGCATTAACCACTCGTATCCAAAATGCTGGTACTGAAGTTGTTGAAGCTAAAGCGGGTGGCGGTAGTGCGACACTTTCAATGGGTCAAGCGGCATGTCGTTTCGGCCTATCTTTAGTTCGTGGTCTTCAAGGTGAAGCGAACGTTGTTGAATGTGCATACGTAGATGGCGGCAGTGAACATGCTGAATTCTTCGCGCAACCAGTTGTACTTGGTAAAAACGGCGTAGAAAAAGTATTAGCTTACGGTGAAGTAAGTGCTTTTGAAGCGAATGCTCGTGATGCAATGCTTGATACATTAAAAGGCGATATCAACCTAGGTGTTGAATTCGTTAAATAAACCACTTGGTTTTTTAACTTTAAAAGCGAAGCCTTGAGCTTCGCTTTTTTGTGCCTGCTATCTAATTGATCATCAAATAGCCAATTTACCAGTTAATCGTTTTTCCTTGCCAATCTAAAAATTCAGCTTTGCAATCAAAGACCAGTTGTTGATGAGTCTTCATTAATTGTTTAGCGACAAATCCTGCTGTGAATAATTTACCCTCAGGTACATTTGCTTGAAAAGGTTTAGATAGCTCGGTATCGGTAGTACCTGGATGAAAGGCAATGAGTTTGACGTTTTTGGCCCTGCGAGCATATTCAATTGCTGTGGTTTTAAGTAACATATTCAAGGCAGCTTTTGATGCGCGATAGCTATACCACCCACCTAAATGGTTGTCACTAATACTGCCCACTCTGGCACTTAATACACTGATAACACAATTTTGTTTGCTATTAACCACAGTCGCTAACTGTTGCAACCACAGCATGGGTACTATGGCGTTTGAGTGAAACAAAGCCTGCATTGATTCAGGATTTATTTCTTCTAAGCGCTTTTCTGGGCTTATTGCGGTTTCATCTTCAGTATTTACAGAATGCAGTCTGCCATTGCAAATAAACACTTTGACCAAGTAGCCTTTGATTGATGATAAATCTTGGCAAACATTGGCAATGCTTTGCGCTGAATAATTACAAACCTTATGTACGTGATTGATGTCATTGCCGTGGTTTCCGCTGAGGTTACTGTTCTCATTTTGGCTAATGGTTATGATCTGCTCTATATCAACATCCTCAATAAGTTCATCAACGATGGCATTGGCAATGCCGGAAGATGAACCAATAATTACGGCAGAATTGACGGGCTTTAGCACGAGATTATTCATACTTATTGTAATTACTCATAATTATTTTAGGTTACAACTGCCAGTTTCGCAGCGTTGTTGACCGGTTAATAAGTAAGATATTTTATACCGGTTTTTGGCAAAGCCACGATATGCCACATCGGCAAAGGGTTTAATACAAGGTAACCTCAGTAGTTGTATCCATTTATGTTTACCCGTTAATGCCCAAGCTTTGGCGGTAACGTCAAGGCCACGTAATATTTCACCTGTATTGGTTTCTGCGTGCAAAATAGAATTGGCAACTGCAAGATCGATATGAGGATACTTTTGCTCGAAGCCTTCTTGGTTTAAATCAGCAAGCTCAATTTTGTGTAGGCGGTCGTGCTTCTTAAGCTGCTGCATCTCATTGCTACACAATGGACAAGCGCTATCATAAAAAATACGTAACTCCATAGTACTGCCTCGACTTGTTTTGATTAGAAAGTATTACGCCGAATATCACAGAATGGATCTTTTATGTGTGCTTTCGCACCTATTCTGAGGTGTAATTGAGTGTTAGTATCAAACTAATTGCACACTTTTGATGGAACAAAATATGAAGAAACTCAGCCAGTTTACTTCTTTTTTATTGTTAACCTCCGCTGTTATTTCTAGCACCTTTATTAATATTGCCGTTGCCGAAGATGCCAACGAAGTCTCAAATACAGTGATCCCACGGCCAGTTAAAGTTATCCAAGTTGATGTTGGTACCGAATATCGTGAGCGTTTCTTACCCGGTGAAGTGAAAGCATCTGACAAAGCGGCATTATCTTTTAGAGTGGCTGGTGAGATTGCACAGATATTAGTGAGACCTGGAGACCCTGTTGAACCTGGCGATATTTTAGCTATTTTAGACAGTGATATATACCAGCAACAACTCGCAGTAGCGCAGGCACAGTATGAGTTGGCTAAAGTGTTATTTGAGCGGAATGAGTCACTGGTTGAACAGGGCGTGGTATCACGTAATGATTATGATCAAGCTAAAAGTGATTACACTATTGCACAAGCTGCATTAGACAAAGCCAAAACAGATGTCACTTACACTAAGCTCAGAGCGCCGTATCAAGGGGTGATATCTAAACGTAATAAGCGTGAATTTGAATTTGTACAAGCCCAAGAAGAAGTCATGGGCATCCGTACAGATTCCGCTGCTGATATTAGCTTTCAGTTACCTGAGCAGTTCATTGGCTTTTTACAAAAGTCGGATAAAAGTCTAGAAGATATTGATAATATAGAAGTTAAATTTGATAGCCGCGAGCAATGGTATCCTGCTCGTTTAAAAGAGCTCAATACTGTAGCTGACCCCACCACCAGTAGTTACACCATTATCTTAACGCTGCCTATGCCAGAGGAGTTGAATGTCCTACCTGGAATGTCAGCACGAGTTAAAGTTAAGTTGCCCGCAAGAACAGCCGATGCCCATCCGAAAATCCCCAAAGGCGCAGTGGTCCAAGAAAAACAACAAGCCTATGTATTTACTTGGTCACCGACTCAGCAACGAGTCAAAAAGGTACCTGTTACCTTACAGGGAACTCGGATGATGTCAGGGCTAAATGATGGTGATTGGCTCGTCGTCGCAGGAGCCGCTGAGCTTAAAGATGGCCAAGCTGCGGTGAAGTGGATTAAAGAGCGAGGGCTATAATATGAAAATAATTCAGTACGCTAGATCCAATAGCATCGCAGTGGTGATATTTGGACTTCTGAGCTTATCCGCATGTGAACGTGCGGTGAATATCGAGCCAACTAAAACCTTAGTAAAAACATACACCTTACCCGATGCCAACAATGAAGTGATGCGCGAATTTAATGGTGTTGCTAGGGCGCAGGATTTAACCAATTTATCCTTTCGTGTTGAAGGCCGTATAGAGCGTATTCCTGCAATAAAGGGTCGAGTTGTCCAAAAAGGTGACTTATTAGCCGTACTTGAAAAGCGTGATTACACCATTGCCTTAAGCGATCGTAAAGCTCGAATGGAAGTCAGTCTTAAACAGGCTCAGCGTGGTAAACAGTTGGTTGAAAGCAAGTTGATGGCTCAATCTGAATACGATCAAATGAATGCCCAATATTTAGTGGCTAAAGCTGAGGAGCGACAAGCGCAGTTAAATCTGCAGTATACGGAACTTAGAGCACCTTTCTCTGGCATTGTCAGTGATGTATTTCTAGAGTCATTTGAAAACGTGCAGCCGGGAGTGTCAGTGCTGAGCATCCAAAAAGTTGAACGAATTGAAGTCGATGTGCAAATCCCTGATATGTTAATTGCGGTATCGAAAAAGCAAGAGGACAGGCAGAAGCCTGGAGCATTAAATGTGAGCTTTGAAGCTTTTCCGAATACCACTTTTAAAGGGCGGTTATTGGAAGTTAACACTGAAAAAGACCCGACCACATCAACATATATTGCGACTATCGCGGTGGATTTAGACCCTAAATACAAAGTGCTCGAGGGGATGCCCGCTAAAGTGACGGTGAACTTAAGTAACATGACTTACACCTACCATCGAGAGTTTTTGGTGCCTATTGAAGCTGTTGTGATGCAAGACGGCAGTGATATCGATACTCAAACAAGTGGCGTGTGGCTTTATAACGCGGCAGATAACTCTATTCAATATCAACCTGTCACCTTAGGGGTGATTGTCGGTGATGAAATCGAAGTGACAAGTGGACTTGATGATGGCCAAACCATCATTACCACTGGCGCGGCGCGGTTAGTTAAAGGTCAGCAAGTCAAATTGCTGCAGGAGGGGTAAAGATGAATCATCAATACTCACTGAGTTTAAACAATCCAAACGCCACCAGAAAAGCTGATACAAGGGAATGTGTGTAATGAATATAGCAGGCTACTTTGTAAAAAATACCGTTATCAGCTGGATGTTCACATTGATATTACTGATCGGTGGCTTAATGGCATTTACCGGTTTAGGTCAGTTAGAAGATCCACCATTTACCATTAAAGATGCTGTTGTAGTGACTTTATATCCTGGCGCAACATCTACAGAAGTAGAAGAGGAAGTGACTTATCCCATTGAAAAGGCAATTCAAGCTTTGCCTTATGTGGATTATATACGCTCGCTGAGCACCTCAGGTATGTCACAAATCACCGTGACCATGAAAAACGTATACGGCCCAGAAGAGCTACCGCAAATATGGGATGAGCTGCGCCGCAAAGTAAACGATATGTCGGCTAGTTTACCACCTGGAGTGCAAACTCCGATTGTGAATGATGACTTTGGCGACGTATACGGCATCATGTTAATGGTCAGTGGTACAGACTACAGTTACCGCGATATTCTGGATTACGTTGACTATGTTAAGCGTGAGCTTGAACTGGTGCCAGGTGTGGGCAAGGTGTCACTAGCAGGTAATCAACAAGAACAAGTGTTTGTGGAAATGTCGCTGAACAAAGCGGCCAGTTCGAACATCGATCCATCGCTTATTCAAAACTTGCTGAATTCGCAAAACATGGTGTCAGATGCCGGTAATATCCGAGTGTCTGCCGATAACCTGAAAATCCGCACCAGTGGCGGCTTTAAGTCGGTGAGCGAGCTTGAAGAGCTGATTATCCCGGGTACCCAGGGTGACAAACTCATTTATTTAAAAGATGTCGCCACAGTCTCGCGCGGCTTTCAAAATATTCCCACTAATTTGCTTAAGTTTGATCAACATGATGCCATTAATATTGGTATTTCATTTTCAACTGGCGTGAATGTGGTTGAGGTGGGTAAAGCCATTGATGCTAAGCTTGCTAGTATCGAAAGTGTCCGTCCTGCGGGGATGGTGATTGAAACCATGTACAACCAGCCTAACGAGGTGGATGCATCGGTAGGTAGCTTTGTATGGAACTTGATTGCTGCAGTGGTGATCGTGGTTGGTGTACTGCTGGTATTCATGGGTTTTAAATCAGGGATATTAATCGGGTTAATTTTATTTTTAACCTGTTTAGGCACCTTCATGTTGATGCTGCAAGCTGAAATTGAACTGCAGCGGATATCACTGGGGGCGCTGATTATTGCCCTTGGTATGCTGGTGGATAACGCCATTGTTATTGTTGAAGGCATACTTATTGGGCGGCAACGAGGACAAACGACCCTTGAGGCGGCTCAGGGTATTGTAAAACAAACGATGTGGCCATTACTTGGTGCGACAGTTATCGCCATTACCGCGTTTGCGCCAATTGGTTTATCGCCGGATTCAACCGGTGAATTTGCAGGTTCTCTTTTCTGGGTATTGTTGTTTTCACTGTTTTTATCTTGGATTACTGCCATCACGATTACACCGTTCTTCGCACAATTATTTTTCGGCGCAGAAGCTGAAAAGTCAGAAGGTGAGCCAAAAGATCCATATGGCGGTGCATTCTTCATGTACTACAAGGCACTGCTTGATGTCTGTATGCGCTTTCGTTGGGTTAGCGTCGTTGCTGTCGTTATTGCGTTTTGTGTGTCAATTTACGGCTTTGCATACGTTAAGCAATCTTTCTTCCCGCCATCGACAACACCGATATTCTTAGTGGATGTGTGGATGCCAGAAGGCACAGATATTCGTGAAACCCAAACGGTGGTTGAAGGAATGGAGGCTATCGCGGTTGAACTGAATAATGTTGAGTATGTGGCTTCGACCATAGGTAAGGGTTTTCCGCGTTTCTTGCTGACGTATTCGCCTGAAAAAAACTATGCATCTTATGCGCAGATTTCGATTCGTACTACTGACTTTGAAACCTTAACTGATGTGATGGTGAAGTTTAGAAAAGACGTAGAGCAAAGTTATCCTCAAGCACAGCTTAAGTTTAAGCGTTTAGAGATTGGTCCATCTACCGATGCGAAAATTGAAGCCCGGATAAGTGGGGCAGATCCTGATGTACTGCGAACTATTGCGGCTCAAGTGATGGAAATCTTTAATGCTACACCAGCGACAGTCAATGTGCGCCATGACTGGCGTGAACGAGTAAAATACATTGCGCCGCGCTTTAATGAAACCCAGGCTCGTCGATTAGGTATTGTTAAAAGTGAAGTTGACGAAGCCCTTAAATTCTCTTTTACAGGCTTACAAATCGGTGTGTACCGTGAAGGTACAACATTGTTACCGATTATTGGACGCTTACCTGAAGACGAACGTATTGATATTGAATCAATGGAAAGTATTCGCATTTGGAGTCCTGCGTTAAGCGCATTTGTGCCGTTACAACAAGTGGTTGATGGCTTTGAAGTGAAATTTGAAGATCCGATTATTCAGCGACGCGATCGCAAACGTACTCTAACTGTATTTGCTGATACTGATTTTGAGTACGACATTTTGCCTGCCGAGTTATTCACCCAAATAAAGCCTCAAGTCGAAGCACTTGAATTGCCAGTAGGTTATGAGCTGCAATGGGGTGGTGAATATGAATCTTCAACCGATGCGCAAGAGTCATTGTTTGCCACTCTGCCATTAGGTTTCTTGTTCATGTTCCTTATCACCGTATTCTTGTTTAACTCAGTGAGAAAGCCTTTGGTTATATGGGCATGTGTACCGCTAGCGATTATTGGTATTACATCTGGATTGCTGATCCTTGATAAGCCATTTAGCTTTATGGCGCTGCTGGGAATGCTGAGTTTATCAGGCATGTTACTTAAAAATGGCATAGTATTACTCGATCAAATTAATACCGATATCAATGATGGTATTGAAACTTTCGAAGCGGTATTTAACTCAACGGTGAGTCGTGTAAGGCCTGTTTGTATGGCTGCTGTTACGACTATTTTAGGGGTGTTACCACTACTGACAGATGCCTTCTTTGAGTCGTTAGCTGCAGTGGTCATGTTTGGTTTAGGTGTCGCTACCATGCTGACTCTGATCATTGTGCCAGTGTTCTATATCATCTTCTTTAAAGTTAAGTATCGAAACTATAAAGAGTTTTAGTTCGCAAAATTGACGATTTATCGCTATAACTATAAGAGTCAACTGTAAAAACGTTGGCTCTTTTTTATGTGATCTAACTTGCTCATTCTCACGTATCACGTTTTGTATTCACACGAGGCTCACTATGTCTATTAGCCAAGCTATTATTAAAGTTACTAATCTTCGTTTACGCACCTTCATTGGTTTTAATCCAGACGAACGTGAAAAGCAGCAAGATGTTGTGATTAATATTGAAATCCAATATCCCGCCGACAAGTCGTTTCAAACCGATGATGTTGCCGACGCACTTAACTACAAAGTTATCACTAAAAAAGTTATTCAACATGTGGAAGAAGGGCGCTTTTTATTGCTTGAAAAGTTGGTTGCTGATGTACTGGCAATTTGTAGCGAACACCCATCAATTACCATGTCTCGAGTAACAATTGACAAACCTCATGCTTTACGTTTTGCCGACTCTGTTTCACTGTCTTTAGAGCAGCGCAAATAAGCGAAAGCCTAGTAAGCTTTCACGTAACGGTGTGGTTTTTATTTGGCACGGGTTGCCATAAGGAAAACACATGATTTCAGATGAAGCACGTAAAGTGCAGCAAGTTCTTATTGAACGAGGTCTTGAAACGCCATTGGTCGAAAACGACATGACCAGTGAGCAAAAAATTGAACGCATTCAAGGGTTGATGACTGAAGTTGTATCGACATTAGGTTTAGACTTAACCGACGACAGTTTGTGCGAAACACCCCACCGTATCGCTAAAATGTACGTCAATGAAATCTTCTCCGGTCTTGACTACCATCAATTCCCAAAAGTCACTCAAATAGATAATAAAATGGGTGTTGAGGAAATGGTCAAAGTTAGTGATATCAGTGTCGTCAGCACTTGTGAGCATCATTTTATTACTATCGATGGCACAGCTGATGTCGCCTACATACCGAAAAAGAAGATTATCGGGCTGTCGAAAATTAATCGCTTAGTACGCTTTTTTGCTCAACGACCTCAAGTACAGGAGCGACTAACTCAGCAGGTATTAGTGGCATTACAAACGTTACTTGAAACCGATGACGTGGCCATCAGCATTAACGCTACTCACTACTGTGTAAAGTCTCGTGGTGTAACAGATACGCAATCCCACACCACAACCTCTGCCCTAGGTGGTTGTTTTAAAAATAACCCTGCTTCAAGAGCTGAGTTTTTCTCAAAGGCTTGATTCACTCAGCTAACTCATGAATGATGGATAACAGACACTAGGTCATTAGCCGCTGCTAATGACCTTTATTATGTGAGTTTAACTACTGGCTCAATACAAGAATAAGAGAACTCAAATGAAACAAACCATATTTATTACAGGTGTCGGAAAACGAATTGGTTATGCCTTGGCAAAGCATTTTTTAGCTCAAGGTTTTAACGTTATAGGCACGTTCAGAAGTCATTACCCATCGATAGACGAACTACTTGAGCTCGGCGCAGACTTATACCAGTGTGACTTATGCCAAGCAGATGAAATCAATGACATGCTTAGTCGCATCAAAGCTCAGCATCCACAGGTAAACTGCATCATTCATAACGCATCTGATTGGCATAATGATAAAACCAGTGCAGAGGTTACTTCTGCCGATATTATGGCACGAATGATGAACATTCATGTCAGTGCGCCTTATCAAATAAACTTGGCGTTAGCGGAGCTATTAGTTGCCTCAGCGGGTGACAGTATTGGCGACAGTAATATCATTCACATTACTGATTATGTCGCTGAAAAGGGCAGCCAGAAGCATATTGCTTACGCGGCGAGTAAAGCAGCATTACATAATATGACCTTATCATTTGCAGCCAAATTAGCTCCAGCTGTCAAAGTGAACTCCATTGCTCCAGCGATGATATTATTTAATGAAGGCGACGATGATGCCTATAAAGCCAAAGCGCTAGCTAAAGCGATATTGCCAATAGAAGCTGGCAACAGCGAGATTATCGAATTAGTAGAGTACTTATTGTCGAGCCAATATGTCACTGGTCGCAGTTATGCCGTTGATGGTGGAAGGCAGTTGAAATAGTCCCAGTAAATAGACGGTAACGGTTGAATTAAAACGTTTTATGCTTCTGTCTTATTTCTAGTGTGT
Source organism: Shewanella sp. KT0246 (assembly GCF_019654955.1). GTDB lineage: Bacteria > Pseudomonadota > Gammaproteobacteria > Enterobacterales > Shewanellaceae > Shewanella > Shewanella goraebulensis. The sequence goes on from NZ_BPEV01000013.1 coordinate 60,950, forward strand.
ATTTTGACAATATTATCGCTGGTGACCACCAGTTGTTAGATTGCATTACAGCTTAATACTAGGCTGGTCTTGAGTTCGTAAAACTAATTGATGAGTTCGATTAGTTTCTTTAAAAAGTAAAATAATTAATCTTTTTAAGGCAGGATTTATAATATTGTTAATAACAAAGTATTTAACTAATTTCTAAAATGCAAAATTAGTTAAATGTACTATAGTGAAATACATCGCAAAATACTCACAAGGATGTGTAGATGAAGTCACTATCAATGATGCCAACCAGTTGGCTTATTTCAATGAATGTATTAGTCATCTTAGTTGTTTTTTCGTCAATTACTCTCTCAGTCAACAATTCCAATTCTAGTATAAAAACCAGCAATGATATGGTTGCGCATACATATAAAGTGCTACTTCATATTGAAGAATCTATCGAGCAAGTCGTAAATATGGAAACGGGTTATCGTGGTTATTTGTTAACTAATAACCGAGAATTCCTAGAGCCGTACGCATCAGGGCAGAAAAAAGTTCAAGAAGAGTTAGCTATTTTGCTGGATATGACAGCAGACAACCCTACTCAAACAGACGCATTTAATGAAGTCGTTAAAAACATTGAGTTATGGGAAAACTTAGTCATCAATGAAGGTTTTTCTTTAAGGGATAATAGTGATGACTCCCAGGTCTCTGCATTTGTAGAAAAGGGTGCTGGTAAGCAATATGTTGATAGAATTCGCGAAGTTTTGGATGAAGCATCATTAAGAGAAGAGAGCCTACTAGCTGTTCGAGATGATGAATATGCGAGCTCAATGAGTGATTTGATGACGATGGTGGTCGTCATGTCTCTCATTGGATGTGTTGTATCATCAATATTTTTAACTTATGTAAACAGAACTCTATCTAGTAACGTAAATGAGATTTCCACAGCGATTGGCAGCCTAGCTAAAGGGGTTCTTAAGCCTCTGCCTCTAACGGAATCTAGAAATGAATTCTTTAAAATTAAACAAACATTCAATCAGTCAATTCATCAACTATCAACGCTGATCAATGAATTAACTTTGGCTTCAACCAATACAAGTAGCTCTTCAGAAGAGCTAACTTCAGTAATGCAAAATACTGCTAGCAATACGCAAAGTGAGCTATCACAAGTAGAGGGGGTTTCAACAGCAATAGGTCAGCTATCAAGTACTTCAAAAGAAATGTCACTTAATGCTGCGCAAGCAGAAGGAGAGACTAAAAAAGCCATAGACAACGTGCATCAAGGTCATAAGGCGCTTGAACAATCAATTGTGCTAACTCAAAGCATTAATCATTCGGTACAAGCTACAGCGGCTATGATCGAGGAATTGAAAAACAGTGCAATTGATATAGGTGAATTTACAGATGTTATCAGTGCGATATCTGAACAAACAAATTTATTAGCACTAAATGCTGCAATAGAAGCAGCACGTGCGGGTGAGCAAGGAAGAGGGTTTGCTGTTGTAGCAGATGAAGTACGTAATCTCGCAGAAAAAACTTTCCAATCAGCAGAAAATATTCAAAATATAATCGCTAAGCTTCAAGTTCAATCAGAAACAGCCAATAACAATATGGTCTCTAATGTCAGCTCTATTAAAGAGTCCGTAGAGTTATCAGAGAATGTAAAAGCATCATTTAATGATATATCTGATTCAGTTCAAACCATTTCGGAAATCAATACATTAGTCGCTTTTGCTTCACAGGAGCAATATTCAGTTACAGAGGAGCTTGCTGAAAATACCTCTAAAACCTTTGATTTAGTCAATGAGAATGTCAAAGCTGTGAATCAAACTTTGCAAGCAGCCCAAGATCTTACCTTTTTAGCTGAAAAGCAAAATCAAGAGCTGTCTTTTTTCAAAATTAGTTAGGCCGTTTTAAGTTTATATTATTGTTTATGCTGTGTGCCGTAGCCCAAGGCTTCAACTTATAACTGTATGACATAAGTTACTCAATGTAAGAAGCCGTTAATCTATTTAGGTTAACGGCTTTTTTGATGAGTGGTTTGCTATCTAATAAACTCGGTTCAAGTTAAGCTGGCTGAAGCAATTCGCCTTGTGGGAGTGATAATCACAGGCAAGGGAATATCCCAATATTCAATTGGTAAAAAGCTCACTTGCTGACAATCATGAGCATAGCCTACTGCTAAGGGTTTACCTTCTTTAACTTGCGCTAGTGTGCGATCGTAAAAGCCGCCGCCCATACCCATTCGATTACCTTGATCATCAAAAGCCACTAACGGAGTGACAATCATATCGAGGTTTTCTACTGTCACCATGTGGCGAATATCTAATTTAGGTTCAGCAATATCATAGCGATTATTTACCATTTGAGTTTCGGCGTTATAACGCATAAATAATAAATGGCCCTTAGCGAAAGGATGCAGGCGAGGTAAGTACACTTCCACATCGAGCTTCCACAGCGCTTCAATTAACTTGCTGGTGGCAAGCTCTCCATCAAAACCTAAATACAGCGCAACTCGTTTGGCTGAAATTCGTTGGATCTCAGACAACAAATGACGACTAGCAATTAATGCCAGTTGATTCTGATCTGCTTGAGGAATTGCGTTGCGTTCTTGGCGAATGTGACGACGAATACTGTCACGGCTCATATTTCGGCTGTCGAATAATGGCTCTGCATCATGAGGGCTATTAAATGAATGTCGGTACAGTTTATCTGTATTTGCCGCAGCATCATTGGAGGCTGAAGTCGCAGAAGAGAAGTGAGTGATAACAGATTGATTTGTCGTAGCTGACTGGCATTGGGATGAGCCAGTCATAAAACGCGTCATGCTCATAGGTAGGAAATACTCCATCTACATACAAATGAAAAATAAAATAGCGTTATGAATAAATGATGTAACTAACTGCAGGTTATCCTGATATGTGCAAAACTCAAAGAAGATAATGTACTGATTAACCAGCATTTGCTGATATGGCTAAAAATCAATCGGCGGTATGATAAAAAACGCCGATGATACAAGTATCATCGGCGCTCATTTTTGCATTATCGACTTAAGGCTACTTTTCCATGTTCATCGATTTAAGTAACACAGGGCTGTCGTAATCTGCGACTTCAGTTTTAGCTTTTAACCAGAACTGACGACGAGTTAAGAAATAGGCGAAAATCACAGTTAACATTGCCCATTCAATGAGGTTTTCAGCCATAAACATGGTGCCAGGACGCAAAGACTGTAGTAGCTCGTATGGGTATCTGCCATGGTTTTCGATAAAGCCAATACGTGAATTGAGTATAAATAGGCCGTAATGCAAGGCGCAATAAACGCCAATACCAGCCATAAAACCTGCTATTTTTGTGTACCACTTATTCGGCAACTTTGTGCCAATAACGACAACATACAGCCCGACTAATAACGATGCCGCCATCAATGCATTGGTTACTTCAAGTGTATGTTGAATAACTTCAAAACCGTTGTAGTACAAGGTGAAACAAAGATGGGGTATTAACAAGGTTAAACTGAGTGCCAGTAACCACACTTTTCCTGGGCCGATGTTCTTCCAGTACCATTTTTGAATACCTTTATAGCTTAACCAGAACAAGCCAATAACGAACAGGTAGTTACACCACTCAGGTAAGCCAAATAAGCCAAATTTCATGGTCAATAGCGCCAACATCCATTCAGGAATCTGGGTAACACTCATGCGATAGGCCGTTTCTTGGGCAAAAGTAGGGAACATCACAGCAAACAACATTCCTATTGTTAGGAATAGAAATGCGAATTTACACATACTGCCAATCATTTTAGGCGTAATGCCTTTCACACTTTGCTTTTTAAGCTGGGTCACTAAGGTTTGATAATTAGAAACAACCGCATCTTTAATATCACTTGAAACCCAGTTTTCCTCTAATAATGCAATCGAGGTGTTAGTTTCATTGGCTTCAATAATGTTTTTAACCGCGGGTGTTGAAAGGGCTTCTTTATCATTAGATTTACTGCCGCCAGCGAGTTTTTGTGCCACGCTCCATACCGCAGGATCGTATACACCTCCAGCATTATGAGTACTATTTTTGTTACCCGCAAAACACATAGTGGTATCGACTTTATCGATATTAGCAGTAAATTGCAGCGTCGGTAAGTTGGCCTTAAAGGCATAAATAAAGGTACAACCTCCCAATGCGCCTTTTACATCCACTTCAGTAACATCATCTAAATGATGAACGAGTTTGAGACCGGTCTTCTTAACATAATCAGTCGTCCACTCATGGTAATCACTGGTGTTATATTCCCACTTTGTACTCCGTTTAGCTTCACCATCAATGGTGTAACTGAAATAGAGGTAACCGCCACCATCACAGGTACGACAGGTCACCTTGCCTGAACCACCGCAGTTATAGCAGGTATTATGACCACGTCCGCCACACGATGAACAGGACTCTGTAGTATGTACCGTGCGGTTATTCTCGTAGCGAGTCACATGATTTCGGCCACTGCCACTACAACCGCTACAGGAAGTGCTACCGCTGCCATGACAACTGCCGCAGTTTTGTTTACCAGAGCCACTACAGTTATAACAAACCTTGCTACCGACATAGGTTTCTGGCGCAGACTTTAAGCCACGATCTTTGATTAAAAAGTTTTCAGCAACGTCAGGGCCAAGTATTTTGATGAAACGATCGTTAAATAATGAATTTTGACCGCTGACATACTCTTTTGCTTTATTGTTAGCGCAGTTACAAGCATTTGAGGCGCTGCCAGATTTTATTCCAGCAGGGCAATGACCGCCATGTTCGTGCTCGCTAACACCAATCTCAATTGTCCAGCCAAAGGTAAAGTTGAGCTCGGGTAGTTTTGCCTCTTCATTACTCAAAACAACTGGCACATCAACGCCAGTGAGGTCTTTACCATTACTGCGGATAAAGTCCTGAAATTGTACTAATTTACTCACGTAATACTTCCTATAAATCAATGCGTGATAATTTTGGTTAATCTATTTAGTTATTTTGCTTAGCTGTTCTAAAGCTTAATCGTAAAGTCGGTGTTATCTGCCTTTAAATACACCCACTTTCTAACGGGTTGATGACCTTGTGCTGATACTTTTACGTCATAGCCACCTGCGGGTAACATCATCCCTGCTTGATATTTAGGTTTGATGTTCATTACGGCAATTTTGGCACCAGTCACATTGGTATTAATGGTTAAAGGCAATAAGACTTTCGCTTGTTGGTGGTTCGCAGGCTTAACACTAGTGTCATGTTCTGGCATCAAGGTTAGGTCGAGTTGGTTAATCGGCTCACTGATGGCGTCAAAACCTTTGGTGATAAACAGGCGTTGATCGATACCAGTTCCAATAGGCTGCACGATAGGCTGAGTCACTAATAACCATTTAAGCGCATAGGAAACGCTGGCTGAATCATTCTTTTCCATTTGCTCAAAAAAGTAATGAAGCGCCGAGTCTTTCATGGTGTATTGGTTACCGCCCATAGTTAATGGCACTACAAAAATAGCCACTAGCATCACCCCAGAAATACTGGCTTTGATGTAGCCTTTGGTTTTAGGGGCTTCAGTATCATTGGCTGCGCGCTTAACTTGTACTAACTCAACAGCTTTCATTGGCAGTTTTAATACAGTTAATAACACCAAGGCTAAGCTGATAGACATGGATATTGGCGGGACTATGGTGGCTCTTAATGCCGATTTACCCGTAGATTCGAATGCACCACCATCAGCAAACTCAGTTTGCTGAGCTTCAAGAACATTGAGATATTCAGTTGTTTTACGGGCAATATTGGGCTCAATGATTTTTTGTTTAAACTCTCGGTTATTCCAATCGGCTAATGTAGGGCTAACATATAACTCTTTCATTTGGCGTTGAATGCGTTTTTGCACATCACCTTCTTGTTGGAATTGCTGCCAGCTAAGATTAGGTGGCATGTCATTACCTTGCTTTTTCATTGCAGAACGCCATTGTGCATCGGCTTGTTGGCGCACTTTTTTAGCCACTGCATTATCAAAGCTATTCCGATCAGTGAGCGACCAAGAAGCAGGTAAATTTAAGCCTTTCTGTTTAAGCTTTTTATTCACTTTCATGCTAGTGATTTCATGAACTCTAAAGTCATGAATATACTGAATACCTAAAGGGTAACCACCTGATTCTTTGACAAAATCAGGCTCCATTTTAACCATCAACACATTCTTATAATGATTCACATCATTGGTATACACCATACGATGATCTTTAAAGCCTGCATCACCGCCCGTTGCCGCGTCAGCTGCTTGCATCGCAGTAAATAAACCAAAGGTCATAATGCCAGTAATAATTGAGTTACCGACGTTTTCAGAGGTTGAGATTTCTTCGCGGATTAACCAGTCATCTGGTGGAATATAAGGGATGCTGTATTTGGCAATTTCTTTGTCGTAACCGTTTTGCAGACGCTCAAAACAGCGATTTTTACTGCTGCCTTTTTTCATGTCGGCGCACTTATTTCGACGTTCAAAAAAGTCATACATTTTAGGGGCAATTTTTTGGGCGCGAGATTCCACTCTAGCTTCATAAGCTGTAACGCCTTTTTGGTATTTTTCCCAGCCTTGTTTTACTTGATTTTGAGTGTCTAACCAGTATTCATCTGAGCGCTGCGGTGAGCTTGCCAGTGCTTTGTTGTATTTATTTGAGCCTTCAGCATATTCGGTATATTTACTGCGTAAGGTCTGGCGAAAATCATCGTAATCGCCGTAGTGTTGATCAAAGTTGGACATAGCGCGATCGCGGACAAACTTCTCCATGATCATGCGTTTTTTCTGTTTCAAATCATCAACCAATTTATCGTCGGCATAGACTAAGCCGCCAAATACTGACAAAAAGGTTTTTTCGGTGGAGTTATGTTCTCGATTGGGATCGTAATCTATGCCTTCAAATTGAATCGAGTTTTCTATCAATGCGCTACGTAATACTTGCGATAAGTACGCTTGTTGACGTTCCTCAGGGGTTGAGGCATCGATAATGAAATGATCAACCAGCCATTTTTGTCCAAAAAATACCGTTGGCCAGACAATTAATGCAATTAATCCAAAGTAAGCTAACGCGCGGCCAACTTTAGCGACTCTTCGGCCTTTAAGTAATAAATCGGCTAATAACAAAGTGACGCCAATACCACTAATAGTACGACCAAATAGCTCGACTGCACGTAAGTCTTCTTCACTTGAATTTCTGCCGCCAGCTACATCAGTTAGCGCAGCATTAAAGACTGCCTCAGGGAATAAATACACTACCGAGCAGATAAACATCAGCAACATCCACCAAAACGGTTTACCCATTTTGGTGATTTGCGCTTCAACGGCTTGAGCTTTTTCGGTTTTAACGGCTTCTGACTTTTGTTTTTGCTGAACTTTCTTTAGTTCTTTTTCTGCCGACTGCATCTTTTGCTGTGTCGGGGTTTTATTCAGCAAGTTGGTTGCAAATGGGCTTTGTTTATTTTCAGTCATAATGATTCAAAGGCTTTTCTTATTATCGATTGTGATTAATGGCGCTTATTTACTGTTGCTTGGCAAGGTTAAAATGATGGTGTCGCCAGTTTGAGTATCGATTTTTTCATCGGTAATCGTCGGAAAGCCATGCTCAAGCAAAGGTGTTGGAGTGTTATTCACAGCCTGTTTAGCTTGATTGCCCTTAATTGACTTAAGACCTGATGCCAGTGACAGGTAATAACCTTCTTGTTGATACCCCAGCATTTCTTCAAAGCGATCAAAGTTCGCATCTTGAGGTAAGGAGGCAATATAACGACCTACATTGCTTAGAGGTTGATAGCGTTTTGCTGGCAAGGCTGCGTTGAATAATCGCTGACAAATTTTGTACGGTGTTTCATCCACAATTACCCCGTGAGGCAAAGACTTTTTGTTCAGCTTCAATAGTTGTGATTGATGATAATCAGTGCCGTTGAGAGAGTAGGTATAGACTTTCATGTCTAAACGTTCTGCGCGGCTTTTAACACTTCTGTTTTGCATAAAGCTGCGAATATCGAGGTGGATCCCTGAATGACTGCCAAGCTTTCTTTGTAACTTAGCCAGCGCATCTGAACTGGTGTAGTCCTTATAACGTGAACGATAACGCTTAGTGCCATAGCGTCCAGCGAATTCAATATTATTCTGGTTCTCTAGATAGTAAGCGTCACTGTTAACGCCTTTACGCATGTCGGCAGTTAACTTTTCAACACTGGTAGGGTGTCCGCCTTGGACAAAACCTAAGTAAACGTATGGGTTAATCCCACGTAGCTTGTATAAGATATCTTGGTCTGCCGCTGAGTAATAAAACCCGCCATTACCAATGTATTTTTTGAGCATATTGTCGAGCTCGACTAACTCTTGGCCATTAGCATCAGATTTTATTTCCACATTCAGTTTTTGACTAGGCATTCGATAGCCTGCAAATACCTTAAAGGCTTCTGCTGCGGTAATTGGTCGTTCATTGAGCAAGGCGTTGGTGTCTTTATCACGTAGTTTTAATTGACCAAACTCTTTACGGTTCATACGTTCAAGTTTGTAACGCTCACCTGTGTAGTGCACGGTCGCGCGACCGGTCTGGCTATCATGGTGATTAACCCAAGTGCCATCTTTAAGCAGCATGACATCAATTTCGACACTATTAAAATTATCATTTAACGCCGAAGCAATTGCGTTATAACTGCTTTCAGGTTGGCGAAAGTCGCCGCGGTGAGCTGAAATATCTAACGCACATTGCGCAGTTGATAACATCTTAATGTTGCCATTGGCAGCTAAGTACAAGTTGCGATCGCCAAGGGTTAATTGGATATCAATGATATCTAAACCTTGCGTGGCAGCATCGACAGGTAGGTGAGCTAATGCAGCTGGAACAATATAAGTTGGAGTAATAGGTTCTGGGGTAGATTTACAACCAGAAAGAATTAAAAGCGATGTCATTGTAACTACAATGTAGCTCGCTAATAGAAAAGGGCGACTTGTCATAATCCCTAATTACAAGTTATTAATATTGTGGACTTTATACCTTAATGTTCTGAACAAAACAATAATAACCATAATCTTCACAAGTGTAATTATTAACGAAGGTTAACTTTACCTATTTTGCACTTTTTTTCGGCTGTTTTGTTACAGAGTTTTCTCAACTATTTTATGTTTTAGTTTTATGTTTTAGTTTTATGTTGAAGTTATTTGATGAAGAATTGAGACTCTGGGCGAGGTCGGAGATGTTTGATTTTTTTAAATGATTTATGCTGAATTGAAGTTACCTGCAAATGCGCTAAAAGAAACAATAAAAAAGCCACCTAATGAGGTGGCTTTTTTATTGAGTCAACTTAAGCTTTTTTATAGCTTAGCAATTTAGGATGCTCCCCAGAATACCGACCGTCGGTGTAGCCCTTGAACCGTAGGTTCAAGGCGGGAAAATGTTCATCTCCTAAGGTTTCTCGGTACGAGCCGAGCATACACAATGTCAATGAAAACATTCACCCTGGGTTTGTAAATATCGGCACAGGGACATAACCTACAAGCGCATATCCCAGGGAGCAAAACCGGTGTGAATCATGTTGAACTCATTGCTCAACACAAATCTAAATTTGTTTAGTCGTCCTTACTGGTTCGTTCAATCAGCGAGTTTTCTAACGTCGACTGTAATAACGAAATACGCTCATCCATTTGCGCCATGTACTGCTTATTCTTTTGCTGTTCTTCGTGTAACTCGTAACCAATATTCAGCGCGGCCATAATGGCTAATTCTTCGCGGCTCAAATTATTGGTACGTGCTTTCAGGTTAGTCAGCTGTTGCTCAACACCTTTAGCGATTGAACGCAAAGCATCCTCTTGTCCTTTCGGGCAAGCGATAGAGTAGGTGCGCCCTAAAAGGGAGATATCAATAGCACTGTTACTCATAGTTCGCTGAGGATCCTTATTCGTCTAAAATAAAAATTGTAGCAGTTTATCGTTCCATCTGACTGTAACGCTTTCGCATGAATGCGAGTATCAGCGTTGATTTACAATCATTTTACAACATCGGCAGAGGAACTAGCCTATTTGCGGACTATATAGCGCCCCTATTAAAAGTGCAAGGTAACTTACCGCCTTTAAGGCTATTTGCTTGATGAATGAGCATTTCGGCTTTTTCATCGTTTTTAAAGCTCGCAACGCAATTGTTTTAGACATCTCTAAGGATACGTTGTTTATTGTAAATCGTTTAGTTCATCGAGTTATATTCGATACGGTTAATATTAGCTTTTGGTTTATCAAGCCAGTCATAAATAGTCTACGAGCTAACAATTGCACATTCAGCTTAAACTATGATTACGCTAATAGGCCTAAGGTGCTTTATACTTAACAAATTGACGAAATATTTTAGCAACTTGTCTTGCAGAATTTGGTAGCAGTTATTAACTCTGCTAGCATTGCAGCAGATTGATTATTTAATGGAAAAATACCATGGCAACGCCTCCTTCTTTATGTATTGAAAAACTAAAAAAAGCTTTAGATTCAGCCGAGATTGGTCAGCATCCAGTCGAAGTGCATGGCGCGTTAGTTGGATTAATTTGTGGTGGGGTAGAACAAGCCAATACAGTTTGGCTAAAACCTTTGCTTGAACTAATGAACGATGGCCAACCATTGACCGGTGAGTTACAGCAATTAATCACTGATTTGTTTAAAGACACAGCCACGCGCTTAGGCGATGCCGAATTCGGATTTTCGCCATTACTACCTGAAGAAGAAGAACCACTAAGCACCCGCTTAGAATGCCTAGCCCTGTGGGTACAAAGTTACCTGACTGCCATCGCATTGATTCAGCCTAAACTTAACGGCGCATCATCTGACGTGCGTGAGATCATTCAAGACTTAGGCGCGATTGCTCAAGTTGAATTTGATGTGAGTGACGATGATGAATCAGAAGGCGCTTTTATTGAACTGCATGAATTTGTCCGTATGGCCGCAGTCTTATGTTATTCAGAGTTTGGCCCTGAAATCCCATTAGATGACAGCGAGCCTGCAGCGCCACTGCACTAAAAAATAGTCTTACATTTTAGTATTAAATACGAGTACTAGAGTCGGCATGACAAATTTACTGGTGCGCACTTAATTTTACTTGAGTGTGCACAGGTTAAATCAATAATAAAAAGAGCTCGCGCTATGACACAGCCAACTAATTCTGACAAGCTAACTAATTCAGACAAGCTTGATAAGTCAACAGCCTCTTCAGTTAACGAAATCCAGCAAGCCTCTTCAAATGATGCTATCGAGCATGTGGATATTACTATTGTTGGCGGTGCGATGGCTGGCGCGAGTTTAGCCCTTGGTTTAGCCCAATTATCTGATAAGTATCAACAGCAGCTTGGCAGACCTCTATCAATCGCGGTGATTGAAGCGGTGAAGCCTGATGATAATCACCCAGGCTTTGATGCGCGCTCCATTGCTATCGCCCATGGCTCAGTATTTGAATTAACCCGTTTAGGTATTTGGCCAAAGCTTGCCAGCCTTGGCAGCGAAATTAATAATATTCATATTTCTGATCGCGGCCATTTCGGCATGACCGAGCTTAACGCCGAGCAGTTCTCATTGTCAGCAATGGGACAAGTGGTAGAGCTTGCTAAAGTCGGTAAGGTCTTGTTTGATGAACTCAAGCTAAACAAAGTGAGTCAGCAAGCCGTTAAGCTTTATTGTCCTGCGCAATTAGCGGAGTTAAATACTGACGCACAAGGCCATACTTTAACCTTAGATAGCGGCCAACAAATTCGAACCAAATTGTTAGTTGCTGCCGATGGCGCCAATTCGAAAGTGCGCCAAGCACTTAAGCAAGATATTGAAAAGATTGAGTTTGGCCAAGTGGCATTAGTCGCGAATGTGCAAACCGATAAACTTCATGATGGCTGGGCGTACGAGCGCTTCACGGGCACTGGGCCGCTAGCCTTACTGCCTATGTCAGCGGTAGATGGTAAACCAAGAGTATCATTAGTGTGGGCGCTTGATAGTGAACAAGCGCAAGCAATGAAAACCGCCTCTAAAACTGAGTTTTTAGCAGCACTGCAAAGTGCTTTTGGCAATCGAGCTGGGCGCTTTACCGATGTGGGTGAGCGAGTCAGTTATCCGCTTACGTTATCCTACATGCCAAGACCGATTTACCATCGCACCGTCTTTATTGGTAACGCCGCACAAACCTTGCATCCAATAGCAGGACAGGGTTTTAACTTAGGCTTGCGTGATGTGGTAGGACTAATTGATACCATTGAAGCTAGCTTTAAAAGCGTTAATGCTTCTGACTCACAAGCGCTAGATTGCGGCCAAAACACGCTTATTCATCATTACCTTAAGCTACGCGAGCAAGACAGAAATAGCACCATCAACAATGTAGAATTTTTAGTGCGCGGCTTCTCAAATCAGCATTGGCCATTAGTGGCTGGGCGCAGTTTAGGGTTAAGATTATTGTCTTGGTGTCCGCCACTTAAAGCCCCCATTGCACACAAAGCCATGGGCTGGAAAACAGCTTAACTGTTAGAGCCTTCAGCGGCTCTTGTAAATAGAGAGCCTTCAGCGGTTCTTGTAAATAGAGGGCCTTCAGCGGTTCTTGTAAATATAGAGCCTTCAGCGGTTCTTGTAATTAGAGAGCCTTCAGCGGTTCTTGTAATTAGAGAGCCTTCAGCGGTTCTTGTAAATAGAGGGCCTTCAGTGGCTCTTGTGATTAGAGAGCCTTCAGCGGTTCTTGTAAATAGAGAGCCTTCAGCGGCTCTTATGGATAGATCTCATTTAATTATCGTCTGCAAACCGATTGAAGATTAAGGATTAACATGTTTCAAACTCAAACCTATGATGTAGCCATTGTTGGCGGTGGTATGGTTGGCTTGGCAACAGCAATTGGTTTAGCTGAGGCTAACTTAAACGTGGTCGTGATTGATGCAGGCCAAACCGAGGCGGTATCAGGCGAGCCACGACTTAGAGTTAGCGCGATAAACAAAGCCAGTGAGCGATTACTAACAAACTTAGGTGCATGGCAATATATTGACCACGACCGCACCGCGCCGTATCAAAAAATGGCGGTATGGGATAAAGACGGATTAGGCAAAATAGCCTTTGATGCTGCTAGCATCAGCGAGCCATCACTTGGTGCCATCATTGAAAATCAATCCATCAGTTTTGCCCTAGCCCAGCGTGCAGGCGAGCTTAATAACATCACTCATCTTGAAGGTCAGCGATTAGAGCGTATCGCTTTTGGCGAGCGCGAATCATGGTTAACCCTCGATAATGGCGACAACCTAAGTGCCGCACTAGTTGTGGCAGCCGATGGCGCTAATTCATGGGTGCGCAGCCAATGCCAAATTCCATTAACCTTTTGGGATTACGGCCATCATGCCATTGTGGCCACTATTCGCACGGCAGAGCCACACGAAGACACCGCTCGTCAGGTCTTTTTAGCTGATGGTCCATTAGCTTTACTGCCGCTGTATGAAGATAACTTATGTTCAATTGTCTGGTCAGTATCGCCGCAAGAGGGCGAAAGGCTACTAGCCTTATCGCCTGAAGAGTTTTCAAAAGCGTTAACCGCTGCATCTGATGGCCGCCTTGGCATGTGCGAAGTAGTGAGTGAGCGTCAATCACATCCATTGCGTATGCGCTATGCCCGCCACTTTGCTCGCCATCGTTTGGTGCTGGCAGGCGATGCTGCGCACACTATTCATCCACTTGCAGGCCAAGGGGTTAATTTAGGCTTCTTAGATGCAGCCAGTATTATTGAAACCGTTAGCGAGTTACATTATGCAGGTAAAGATCTGGGTGATTACGCTAACCTTCGCGCGCTTGAACGCTACCGTAAAGCTGAAGCCATTGAAATGATCAGTGCAATGGAAGGCTTTAAACGATTATTTGCTGGCAGCAATCCGGTCAAAAAAGCCTTACGTGATTTGGGCTTAAACCTCATTGATAATGTCTCAGGACTAAAAACAGTGTTCATCAAACAGGCTATAGGCAACAAACTTAAACTTCCTAAGCTTTGTCGTGAGTAAAATTTGCCATCGCTTCGGCCTAAAAACGCTTATATATCAGGGGATCGGCCGAAGTGAGTGATATTCTTGTAAATTAACAACATCCCTCGCATTAGTTAATCTAATGTTAAAATCTCGGATTAGAAAATTTCCTACTATACAAAATCCACTCTATGAGTATAATTTTGCCCCATTCATAGCCGTGAATATTGGAAAGCCTATATTTCCTATATTCACGGTATATAAATCGCCTTCATTCGTTTTACCCTCAGAAGGCTCATAAAAAAGAGATAATAATGGCTAATAAAACTGTACTCTTTAACAAGCACTTAGAATCAAATGGCAAGATGGTCGATTTCCACGGTTGGGATATGCCACTTAACTATGGTTCACAAATTGAAGAACATAACGCAGTGCGCCAAGACGCTGGTATGTTCGATGTATCACACATGACAGTTGTCGATGTGACAGGTACCGATGCTTGTGCATTCCTACGTAAATTATTAGCAAACGATATCGCTAAGCTAAAAGTGGCTGGCAAGGCGCTGTATAGCGGCATGCTAGACGACAATGCTGGCGTTATCGATGACCTTATCACTTACTACTTAACTGACACGCATTACCGCGTGGTGGTTAACTCAGCGACGCGTGTTAAAGACTTAGCATGGATGGACAAGCAATCAGCTAGCTTTGATGTGACGATTACTGAGCGCCCAGAGCTTGCAATGATTGCCGTTCAAGGTCCTAACGCTAAAGCGAAAGTGGCTGAAGTATTCTCTGCTGAGCAAAACGCTGCAGTAGAAGGCATGAAGATGTTCTTTGGTGTGCAGTCTGAATCATTATTTATTGCCACCACAGGTTACACCGGTGAAGCAGGCTACGAAATCATCGTACCAGAAGCAGAAGCTGAAAGCTTATGGCAAGCATTACTAGAAGCTGGCGTTAAGCCATGTGGACTAGGCGCACGTGACACCCTACGTTTAGAAGCTGGCATGAACCTTTACGGTTTAGACATGGATGAAACCATTAACCCGCTTGCTGCCAACATGGGTTGGACGATTGCGTGGGAGCCAGAAGATCGTGACTTTATCGGTCGTGAAGCATTAACTGCGATTAAAGCAGCGGGCCCAGACAAATTAGTCGGCCTAGTGATGGAACAAAAAGGTGTCCTTCGTCACGGCATGCCAGTGTTTTTCACTGACGCAGATGGCGTTGAACATGAAGGTTCGATCACCAGCGGGACTTTCTCGCCAACTTTAGGCTATTCTATTGCCATGGCACGCGTACCTAAGGGTATTAGCGACACCGCAGAAGTTGAAATGCGCAAAAAACGCGTAGCGGTTAAAGTTATCGCACCAAGTTTTGTACGTAACGGTAAACAAGCATTTTAATATCGTTCAGATCAAATAATTAAGAATTAATCCTTTGAGGATTAAAAACTTAAAATATTATCTATAACAGTAGATAACCGTATTTGAACAATATGCAGAACATGAACTAAAGGAACAACGACAATGAGCAACATTCCAGCTGAACTTAAATATGCTTCATCTCATGAGTGGATCCGTAAAGAAGAAGACGGCACTTACACAGTGGGTATCACTGAGCATGCACAAGAGCTTTTAGGTGACATGGTATTCGTAGAATTACCAGAAGTAGGCGACACAGTGACAGCTGGCGAAGATTGCGCCGTAGCTGAATCAGTTAAAGCTGCATCTGACATCTACGCGCCAATTTCAGGTGACGTGATTGCAGTAAACGAAGCATTAGAAGATTCACCAGAATTAGTTAACAGCGAAGCATTTGGCGAAGGTTGGTTCTTCCGCGTTAAGCCATCTGACGAAGCTGAAGTGGCTAACTTGTTAGACGCTGACGGTTACCAAGAAGTGATTGACGAAGAATAATCGTCGACGCTAACGAGAAGCTCCCTTGGGAGCTTCTTTTTGTTTTGCCTTTTAACTTTTTTAAAGGTTTTAGCGATCCTTCCGCTCACCTTTAAAGTATTGCACAACAACATTTTTCCCTAGACCAGTTTAATGCCCTACAGCTTGATTCTGGCAGATTTGGAACACGACTTCTCATGACAAAGCAAACCCTAACTCAATTAGAGCAACACGAATTATTTTTAAGCCGACACATTGGCCCTAACGAAACTCAACAACAAGAAATGTTGAACTACGTTGGCGCTGAGTCGCTTGAAGACTTAACCGCACAAACTGTGCCTGGGTCAATTCGTTTACCGCAAGAGTTAACCATTGGTGATTCATGTGGCGAAGCGGAAGGCACAGCCTACATCCGCACCATTGCTGATAAAAATAAAGTATTCAAAAGCTACATCGGCATGGGCTACTACGGTACTGAAGTACCAAACGTCATTTTACGTAACGTGTTTGAAAATCCGGGTTGGTACACTGCGTATACCCCTTACCAGCCAGAAATCGCTCAAGGCCGTTTAGAAGCAATTTTAAACTTTCAACAAGTGTCGATGGACTTAACCGGTCTTGACCTTGCATCAGCGTCACTGCTTGATGAAGCGACCGCAGCCGCTGAAGCAATGGCCATGGCTAAGCGTGTCTCTAAAGCCAAAAAAGCGAATATCTTCTTTGTGGCAGATGATGTGTTCCAACAAACATTAGATGTTGTGCAAACCCGTGCCGAATGTTTCGGTTTTGAAGTGATTGTAGGGCCAGCTGAAGAAGCCGCTAACTACGAACTATTTGGCGCATTATTCCAATACACCAACCGCCATGGTGAAATCACCGACAACACAGAACTGTTTGCTAAGCTTGCTGAAAAGAAAGCCATTGTGACTGTCGCCGCTGACATCATGTCACTGGTGCTGCTTAAATCACCTGGCTCAATGGGCGCAGACATCGTATTTGGTAGCGCACAGCGTTTTGGCGTACCAATGGGCTACGGCGGGCCACATGCAGCCTTCTTTGTTGCACGTGATGCACATAAGCGTTCAATGCCAGGTCGTATTATTGGTGTATCAAAAGACACTCGTGGCAACAAAGCACTGCGTATGGCAATGCAAACGCGCGAGCAACACATTCGCCGCGAAAAAGCCAACTCAAACATTTGTACTGCACAAATTTTACTGGCAAACATGGCTTCGTTTTACGCTGTATTCCATGGCGCTGTTGGCCTTAAAAATATCGCCAGCCGCATTAATCGTTTAACTGACATTTTAGCCGTGGGTCTTAAAGCCAAAGGTGTTGAGCTGGTTAACAACACATGGTTTGACACGGTTTCACTAAAAGGGCTTGATGTTGACGCCGTTAATGCACGTGCATTAGCCGCTGAAATGAACCTACGTATCGATGCTGACGGCATTGTGGGTATCAGCTTAGATGAAACCACCACCCGCGAAGATATTGCACAGTTATTTGATGTCATTTTAGGTGAAGGGCACAAGCTTGATGTGACGGCCATCGACACCGACATCATTAATGGCGCTGCATTTGGCGAAGGCAAAGGTTCAATCCCTGCTGAGCTTATCCGTCACGACAAAATCTTATCTCACCCAACATTCAGCAGCTACCAAAGCGAAACTGAAATGATGCGCTACATCAAGCGTCTTGAGAACAAAGATTTAGCCCTTAACCATTCAATGATTTCGTTAGGCTCATGTACGATGAAGCTGAACGCGGCTGTTGAAATGCTACCGGTAAGCTGGCCAGAATTTGCTAACATGCACCCATTCTGCCCACTTGACCAAGCTGAAGGTTACACTCAGCTTATCAACGAATTATCTGACTTCTTAGTCAACATCACAGGTTACGATGCTGTTTGTATCCAGCCTAACTCAGGCGCACAAGGCGAATACGCGGGTCTGCTTGCGATTAAGAAATACCACGAGTCACGTGGCGACGGACACAGAGACATCTGTTTAATCCCACAATCTGCTCACGGTACCAACCCAGCGTCAGCCCAGCTTGCAGGCATGAAAGTGGTTGTGACAGCGTGTGATAAAGACGGCAACGTTGATTTAGAAGACTTACGTTCAAAAGCCGCTGAGCTTGCTGACAGCTTATCGTGCATCATGATCACTTACCCATCGACTCACGGTGTGTATGAAGAATCAATTGCTGAAATCTGTGAAATCGTGCATCAACATGGCGGTCAAGTGTATCTTGACGGCGCCAACATGAACGCACAGGTTGGCTTAACGTCACCAGGCTTTATCGGCGCAGACGTATCGCACCTTAACCTACACAAAACTTTCGCTATTCCACATGGCGGCGGCGGACCAGGTATGGGCCCAATCGGTATCAAAAAGCATTTAGCGCCATTTGTTGCAGGTCATCAAATCGTTAAACCAGGCCGTGAAAGCGACAACAACGGCGCAGTCTCTGCCGCGCCATACGGCAGTGCTAGCATCCTCCCAATCAGCTGGATGTACATTAAACTGCTTGGTACTAAAGGCGTGAAACAGTCTACGCAAATGGCACTATTAAATGCCAACTACGTGATGAAAAAGCTATCAGGCCATTACCCAGTATTATTCACTGGCCGTAATGACCGTGTTGCTCACGAATGTATTATCGACCTGCGCCCACTGAAAGAAACATCTGGCGTGACCGAAATGGACATCGCTAAGCGTCTTAATGACTATGGTTTCCATGCACCAACCATGAGCTTCCCAGTAGCGGGCACGCTGATGATTGAGCCAACAGAGTCTGAGTCAAAAGTTGAGTTAGACCGTTTCGTAGAAGCAATGATCTCAATTCGCGGCGAAATCGCTAAAGTCGAAGCAGGCGAGTGGCCAAGCGACAACAACCCACTGCACAATGCACCGCACACCCTAGCTGATATTATGGACAGCGAGTTTGACTCACGCCCATACAGCCGTGAAGAAGCCGTGTTCCCAAGTGCAGCGGCTAAGGCGAATAAGTTCTGGCCGACGGTGAATCGTATTGATGATGTTTATGGTGACAGAAATCTGATGTGTAGTTGTGTCCCTCTATCGGACTACGAATAATAATGGCTACTTAACCTCAGCTATGCTGCGTTAGTTGACACTTTTGGCTACTCATTGACACCAGTCAACTCCGTGGCGAAAACCTCAAACTTCCTTGTCTTATCATCGGCAGTAACGCCATTATGAATAGCTGACTTTGTTTGAAGTTTAGCTATTTATCAAATTAAAAAAGCGAACCGATTGGTTCGCTTTTTTACAGGCGTTGAGTTAACTTTCTCTATTGCTTATTCTAATTAGTCGATGTGATTTAGGTTAGGTAATTCTTTCACTAAAACCGTGGACTTACCATGGTTAATATCTACAAAACCAAAAGACTCTAGGCGTACAAGTTGTTCACGAATTACAGTCCTGTTATATCCGACGGCTTCTGATAAGTCTCTTTCTGATGGAAGTTTAGATTCAACGGTTAAATCCAAACTAGCTAGATAAAAGACTAAGTCATGTAAAGGCGGGTATTTTCTTAAAGCAGGAAGGATGTCTTTATTTAAACTAACTTGAATAATTTCTTGAACCGTTTCATTGGATATATTGCTGTTTAAATATATAGATGCAGAATTAATGAAAGTGTCAGAGCGGTACATTTGAAACTTTCTATTGGTTTTATCAATAAATTCCTTTGTAAGCTCTGGTCTTGGACCGATAGTTTTTCCTTTAGACTTTTTCCACCAATCTTCCTTAGTATCGTCAGTTATAAAAATCACATCAACTTTGTCACTTTTTGCCATATCTATTGTTTGTTGCCAAAGGATAAAATCGCCAAATTTGCGCCTTAGACTAATTAAGTTATCAGACTCACCTGACTTCTTAGCATCTTTATAACCGGGAGGGATGCTTTGTTTGTATCTCTCACTTCCTTCTTTACAAATCGCCTTAAGTTTTTCATCTGGATAGGGGAAACCTACTTTACCGCTAAAAAGCTGGGCTAGTTTTTCCTTAATTGGATCGTCACTAATTCTGTCAGAATGAGTTTTTTTGCTTTCAATTAACTCCTGCTCAATTTCTTTAAACAATTCCTTAAGCTGGGTAGAAAGCATTGTTGTTACGAATGGGTGTTGACGATTATTTTCAAATTTGTTGCGTAACTCATTCATATCTTTAATTGTTTCATCATATGATACTTCTTGTTCATTGATAACGTTCAAACGGTTTTCGAAATACTCGAAAGTAGCTTGATGAGAAACCCAAATCCTATCCTTGATATCTGTTAATAATTCGAGGAAGGCTTCACGTGTGTTCTCTGAGTAGCGATACAAATTTAGTAAAATATTTGCATCAAATACGAATGTCGAATTTTCCCACAATATTTTTAAGTCTTCGTCAGACTCTTTAAAGTAACCGGGGAATAACTCTCGCATATTGCTGTTCATGTCTTGCCCCTAATTAACGGTGGGTCAGAATAAACTTTTCACTTTGTGCTTGTGTGGTTCAAATGAACTGTTACTTACAAGCGAATGATTGGCTTCTTCTTCCCTGAAAGGCGTTCTCTTATTGAATTAAGAGCTTGGCCTGCGTGTGTTTATTATTGGTTATACATTACGCTATTTTTTCTGTTTAGTGCAATGGGTTAGCGCACTGTTTTGTCCTAAATTTTGAAATTAAATCATTTAAAAGTAGGGTGTTACATTGTGTGACTTGTGTATCTGTACGGTATGTTGGTTTGTTAGGTTTGGTGACTTTGGTAGTTTTTTTTACTTAATTGTTTTATTGGTGATATTTGTTACTCAATTATTTGGTTTAGGCCCTCTTAATTATCATTTCGCTTCAGCCAAGGGGAGTTATGACATGTTAAAATTTACAGTATTGAGCCACATTGGCTGTTAGTAACTAGCATGTACAGGTAGAAGAAGATTAATGATTTCAGGTGAACACTTTAGCTTTACAATTTCAGAATTAGAACTTCTTTTTAGAGTGCAATATAGCATTCTTGAAATAGAAAATAATACTGGTCAATCTAGCTCCCGCTTTCGTAATCTTCTACGTTCTAAAGAATCAACAGAATTATTTGAAAAGCAAAATTTCTTGTTAAAAAAACAGTGGCTAGATGAGTGGTCAAGTGCCACTTCTAAGCTGTTAAATATTCAACTTCGTGATACTGATTTACATAGTGATATTCAAAAATGCTTTAGCGAGTGGAATGATGCGAAAATTACGGCTTTTTTAGTTGAAGCGGTAACTTTTACACCTTATACGGCAGTCGGCGATAAAGAGAAAGATAAGTGTTTCTCGGATATTAAATACAGCGAAGAAAAGTTGAGTTTGAACTTTGCTAAAACCTTATCAATTTCAGTTGAAGAGGTTGATAAAATAAGCAATATTTATGGAAAGACGATTAAAGCTATTTATAAAGCCACGACTACTAATCATACGTTACTGATCTTAAGTGCGGCAGCAGCTGTTTCATTACTAATGGCCCCTTATCTAGCAGCAGGTATAGGGGGGCTTATGGGCTTGTCTGGTGCTGCTGCAACAAGTGCAGGACTAGCGATGCTTGGTGGTGGTTCATTAGCTACAGCTGGTTTTGGTATGGCTGGTGGGTATGTAGCAACTATGGGTGGAGGTATGTTGCTCTCATATGGTGCGAATAAAGCTACAATAAATAAAGAGTTAGAAAACATTAACTCAAATGAACTTGTTATTTCCAGTTCGAAACTCGCTGCTTTTTTGGAGCACTACAAAACAATGTTAAAGCTATCACAACGAGATGAACTAATGCTAAGCACATGTTCATCATTACGTGATTTACAATCTATATTTGAATCTGATGCGGATAAGGCATTCATAAGTGGTGATAACAAAAATGGAAAAATTATAGAAGAAAAAGTACAGAAACTCGCTGCTTTTAGAAGAATTATAAGAAGTTAGAACTTGGGGCATTATTTATAGCTGCTTTGTGGAAGTGATAGGTTTTGTTAAAGACTACCTTTGGTTTCAGGCGTTAAAGACTTTTCTATGACTTGTTTTATTTCTTGGACTGAATATCTTGCTTTGGCTGGAAATCGTATGAGTGGTAGTTGGGCGCTTTTACAAGCATCGTTAATGAGAGCATCACGTTTCTGAGCGCGTTTGCTGTTGTGGCTTTTGTCGTCTAGCTCTATGGCTGCAACAAATTCCATGGTGTCGGGTTTACACAGTATATAGTCGAAGTGCTTGGCTGAAATTCGGTTAAATGCGGTTTGCCAGTTGCTTCGGTTTAACCCTTTTTCAGGGGTAAGCACATCGGCAACACGCACTTTTGCAAATACACGATATTGAGCTGCACAGGCGGTATCAAGTACGCCTAAAAATGAGCGTTCGGCAGGGGAGAATAATATACTTTTTTGGCGATAGCTTTACTGCTGAGGACGGTTAATAAAGGCTGTGAATAGCTTGATAAGCACGATAAATACCAATGCTAAAATAAGGTAGGTGAAATCCATAATTCATCCTTGAATTGAAAATAGGTGGTTAGAATATACAGTTCATTTTGTGCTTGTAAAATGCGGGGCTGATTCTACCTCCATTTGTCCTCTATCTCATGAATATATTTATCTCATTGTTGCTCACGGCCAGTGCATACTTTATTTTTACCGGTATTTTTAGCTGTATATAAGGCTTCGTCGGCAATTTCGAGTAGTTTTCTTGGAGCTTCTTGAGCGACTGTTAATGCGGCAACGCCCAAACTAATGGTGATATTTAGTGTGACTTTGTCGGTTTCAAAAGGAGTTGCAAAAATTGTTTTGCGAAGACGTTCGCCAATCATGAGTGCATCATTAATATTTGTCTTTGGTAGAAAAGCAACGAACTCCTCGCCACCAAACCGACCGAAAATATCAAATTCACGCATTACGTGTCGACAGCGGTTGGCTATTTCAAGTAATACTTGGTCACCAACAACATGGCCATAAGTGTCATTAACTTCTTTAAAGTTATCTACATCAAGCATAATTACGGCATATTCATGGCCATGATTAATGGCATTTTTGACGTCATTATCGCCAAGCTCTAATACCTTTCTACGATTGTATATTTGGGTTAACCCGTCAATTTCTGCATTTTTCTTTAGTTCTTCAAGTGCATTAAATTCACGTCGGCGAATGGTTGAAAATTGCAAATATACATATGCTCCAAAGCAATTTACTACAACCAGAAATAATAAGGTTGTGTAGATATATTCAATTGATGCAAAGCCGAGCACTGCACTGGTTATTATGTAGGTGAGTGACCCCGTGGTGCATACCGCTAACACCCCAATAAAGCGTGGAGGGAAACTAAGGTAGAACAACAAAACGATGACCGCGACGCCTGGAATACCGACATATTCAACTAAGTTCCCTTTAATCACTAACTCAATGGATTCGCCCTGTATTAATAACAACAATAATCCGCATAGAATTAGATTCAGTACGGGGGTGTATTTTGTCAGCTTCAACCCACAGACACACACAATCAAACTCATTAAAAGAACCGATAGCCTCATGGTAAATATGTCGATAAACATGGGGGCTGAAGTCATTATCATGTAATCGCCAATAATGGCTAGAAAGTAGATTAAACCGCCTACAAAGCTAGTAAAAACCATCCTTCTACGGAGCTTTTCCCATTCATCTTTACGAAAGGCTATCTCTAATGCAGGATTCACAAATTCGCCCGTTTTTCCAATCTTGTCCATTCAACAGCACCTGCACCAAAAGTTCTAATAGTAAATACATAAGCAACACTCTCAATGGCTTTGGCATTAGGAGAAAAGCAAAGGATAGCAATAGCTTAATTGAATAGAGTATCTTGATATTTACTTGGCCGATATGAACTAACCGAGCAAGTTATTGATTTGTGATCTAACACCAATTTTTAAATAATTGCGCGGGCTTTAATGGATAAGTGGTCAGAGTAAACTTAATTTTCTATGTCATTTTTTAGTACTAATAGCATTAAGAATATAATCCCAAGAGGCAATTGACTGAGCAAGCTGAACGAATAAGGAATAAGTGGGGGATTCGTCAGGGTCAGAGTAAACTTAATTTTTTGCTTTGTAGGGTCGTCCCATTTTCTTTGGTTTCATGCTGTTTCTTGTGAGTTTTTCTATCTCATTTTTAAATTTAACATTCCCAATCGCCATGCCTTTGTTGGTTGATTGGCGAATATCCTCTATGAGTTTGCTATCTAGATGATGCTTAAACAAAGCTTGATAATTCGATAATTCGATAATTCGATAATTCGATAATTCGATTGTGTGATTGTGTGATTATGTGATTGTGTGATTGTGCGCTAGCTATGGTGGTGTGTTGGATGACAGGGTAAATGTTCTGACCTAGACTGCGTACTAAAGCCGACTTGGCTGCTAGTACATTAGTGCATTTGTTAGTGCTCTAAGATGGTCAGCAGAATGCAGCCTCACTCAAATAAGCGAATAATAGATAGAATGATAAAATTTAAGCTAACCGTTACCACTTTACTTATTGCCACGTTAGCTGGATGTTCATCTACATCTAATTTACCCATAGATGCATCTAAAACGACACAATACTCAAAGTCTCATGCTCTAGTGGGGCAAGCTTCTTGGTATGGTAATCCATTTCACGGCAGGCTCACTGCCAGTGGTGAGAAGTACAATATGCGAGCTTATACCGCGGCGCATAAAACCTTGCCTTTTGGGACAATCGTTAGAGCAACGAATACGGCAAATAACAAAAGTGTCGATGTAAAAATTAATGATCGTGGCCCATTTGTAAAAGGGCGAGTGATTGACCTTTCTCAAAAGTCATTTCAACAAATCGCCAGCACTAATCAAGGGATTGTTCCAATTAAAATTGAAATTTTAGATGACAGTAATACTTTCAGGTATAAACACTAACTTTGTTGAATACATCATTGCGTTGATTCTACTTAGTTTAGTTATGACCTTAGAAGCTACATAACAAAAAGCTATAAAACAAAAAACCATAAACAAAAAAGCTAGCCCGTTTACTAAAAGTATTAGCAAACGGGCTAGCTTATATCTAGATATTTCCTTTCAAGCCGAGCTTTTTAACTGAGCTTTCTAGCTTACAAAGCCAATAAACAGATAGGTTGCAAGAATAACTGCGACCCAAAGCACCATGTTACCAGATGGATAGTCGCTAGAAATAAAGCTACCACCCTCTTTGTATTGACGGGCTAAAAATGCCTGACATTGACTTAGCTTGCCACGTACTGATTGACGAATGTCGCCATCCACTTTCCAAATAACCGCAAACATACGCTGCATAATATTAGGCACTAAGCGTCGGTAAACCCAATCTACGTCAAGGTGAGTTGAGCGTAGTTCTGGTGGATACTTACCTTTAAGGTTTAGCCACACAAAGGCCAGCGCTGAGAATAACAGTAGCTGTGTCTGAGCGAGTACGTGTGTCGCATCATATGGGTTGTAGCCTGTATCGTATGGCAGCAGCGAGTATAGCGCCGCAGGGTAGATACCAATACCAATACATAGGCAGGCCGCAATGAACATTGCCAGTAACATATTGATTGGCGGATCGTTTGCTCTAATACCCGAGTCATGGGCGAAGAAGGCAAAGTAAGGGATTTTGATGCCTGCATGGTGGAATACACCTGCTGAAGCAAACAATAGCATTAACCAAACCCAGTCATGCCCCGTTTCCATAGCAGCTGTCATCACCATTGATTTACTGACAAAACCACTAAACAGTGGGAAGGCCGAAATAGAGGCTGCACCCACAATACACAGTATGGTGGTTTTAGGCATGGTTTTATAAAGTCCGCCAAGATCCGAGCCATTTATTCTTCCTGTCATATGCAGCACAGCGCCCATGCTCATAAACAGTAAGCCTTTAAAGATTACATCGTTAAAGGCGTGAGAGACCGCGCCGTTTAAGGCAAGCGAAGTACCAATACCGATACCGACCACCATAAAGCCTACTTGGTTAATCAAGCTGTAAGCAAGTACGCGACGTAAATCGTTTTCAATTACCGCAAAGAAGATTGGGAAACAGGTCATTGCTGCGCCAATATACACTAGTAGCTCAGTACCAGGGTATGCTCGAGCTAGTGCATAAACCGCTACTTTAGTGGTGAAGGCACTGAGTATTACCGTCCCTGTTGGTGTGGCTTCAGGGTATGCATCGGTTAGCCAAGTGTGAGCAAAAGGGAACGCACACTTAATGCCAAAGGCAATAAAGATAAGCCAACCAGCGATGCTGTCTAAACCGATAAAGTCAAAGGCGGCACTGCCTGTATCGCTGATATAAAATAGCGCGCCAATTAGCAGAATAACCCCAGAGAGTACCTGCATGATGAGGTAGCGCATACCTGCACTATAGGCGGCTGGTGTGCGGCGAGCCCAAATCAGAAATACTGAGGTGAACGCCAATAATTCCCAAAACACAAACAAGGTGAGCAAGTCACCCGCGAACACAGCGCCAATGGCGCTGCCTGCATACAGCATGGCTGCCACTTGCTGCACAGTGTCTTTAACGTGCAATGAATAGACGATGGCAATAAACGCGGCAATATGAAAAATATAGCCAAACATCAGGCTTAATTTATCGGCGCGGTAAGGGACTATTTCGTAGTCTAAAAACATCATTTGCAAATGGACGCCTTCAGGCACTGTCCACAAATGCAGTCCACCTAAAACCGGAATCGCTATCATCAATGCACCGCGGAGTTTTCCACGGGTTGTAGCAGCAATCAATCCGCCAATTAAAAACAGCACAAACGGCGGTAACTCAAGCATCCACATTGCGATCACCTTTCTTGTTATTGTTAGCTTCGTGGGCGTGGCCATCGCTGACGTCGACTATTTCAATCTTGCTGTCATCAAGTTCTTCAACGGGTCCGTAGTAATCTTCTGAACGCATCAAAAAGGTCCGCATCCAGCTAGCGATTAACACTAAGATGACACAGCCTACAAAACCATAGATAGGGTAGAAAATCGGTAAGTTTTCCCAACTATGGTAAACATGACGATGGATGACAAAATCAAGTATCACCAGTATCCCGCAGCAGGCGTATAGCAGGTATAAAACCCGTTGGATATTTTTGGGGTTATCAAAGAGGTACTGCTTCTCGTTATCCATGATTCACTCCAGATACAGTCAAGATAGCTTTCGCCAATTCATAAAAGGGCTGAGGATGGATGAACATGATCAAGCAGCCTAATGTGGTGATAGTTAATGCAATCAAAGAGGGTAGTGGCGCTTCTTTGATCGTACGATTAGTTGGCACCTCGTCTTTACCGGGGAAAAATGCGTGGTAAGGGATAGGTAATAGATAAGCAATATTCAGTAATGAGCTGAGCATCAAGGTAGCCATGACTAACCAATAGCCTGTTTCTATCGTGCCCATCAACAGGAACCATTTACTCCATGTTCCCCCTGCTGGTGGAACGCCGATAATACTCAGACTAGCAATGAAAAATGCCGCCATAGTGACTGGCATGGTATAGCCTAAGCCGCGCATTTCGCTGACCTTAGATTTATGACTGGCGACCAAAATTGCACCGGCACAAAAGAACAAGGTGATTTTGCCAAAGGCGTGAGAGGCAATATGCATTGAACTGCCGATAACACCAGACTGGGTGGCGAGTAGGGCACCGATAGTGATATAGCCCAATTGGCTGACAGTAGAGTAGGCTAGTCTTGCTTTTAAGTTGTCTTGTCGCATGGCAACAATTGAAGCCAGCAACACTGAAAGTGCCGCTAAATGCAGCAAAAACTCAGTCGTAGGTAGTTTAGGTAATAGGTCGAGTCCAAAAATAAAAATACAAACCTTAAGTACCGTAAATACCCCAGCTTTTACCACTGCCACAGCATGTAAAAGTGCGCTTACTGGGGTTGGCGCCACCATCGCTGCAGGCAGCCAGCGATGAAACGGCATCATGGCAGCCTTACCAATACCAAATATAAATAGCACTAAAATTGCGCCTGCAATAGTGGTATCTACATCGGCGTCAAACACACCGCCAGCGGTAAACTCTAGGGTGCCTGTGATGAACCAAGTTAAAATAATGGCTAACAGGAAGAAGGCGATTGAGGTGCCGAGCAAAATACCCAAATAGACGCGCCCACCTTGCTTGGCTTTTTCTGTTCCTGCATGGGTAACCAGCGGATAAGTAGACAGCGTAAGCACTTCATAGAAGACAAACAGGGTAAATAGATTGGCTGAAAACGCGAGCCCCATTACCGCACTAATCGCTAACGCGAAGCAGATGTAAAAGCGGGTTTGGTTGTCTTCATTGTGACCACGCATATAACCGATGGCATAAATGGTGGTGATTAACCAAAGGAAGCTCGCAATCAGTGCGAATAACATACCTAGCGGTTCTACAACAAAGCTTATCTCTAAGCCCGGCATAAGCTCCCACCATGATACTTCAATGCTTGCTCCTGCTTTAAGTGCTTGATAGAGATTGACCACGCAGTAAAGCACCACAAGGCTAATACTTATGGTGACCGCCTCACGAAGGTTAGGTTTCTTTCCTGTGATTGCAATTGCAAAGGTTGCTAGCAAAGGCAATAGGATAGTTAGCTGTAACATCAGCGCCAAAGATGGATTCATGGGTTTATTCCAAACAAGCTTTGAGAAGCCGCCTGTGCAACTTGCACACTTAGGCGAGTATCGATACCGAAATAGATATTAGCGATCACTAGGGTCCAAATAGGGGCAAGGAATGTCCAAGGCGCCTCTTTAACCGTATCGCGCCCAGGCAGTGGTGGTCTGAAATAAGCCATTTCGACAATCCGCCAGATATAAACAACGGCCAGTAACGAACCTAAAAGGAGCAGCACTGCGACTGGCCACATCCCTGCTTCTACACTGGCGATAAGTAGATACCATTTACTGACAAACCCTACGGTTAATGGCACACCAATTAGGCTTAATCCACCAATGACAATGGCGGACATGGTCAATGGCATTTGTCGACCTAGCCCTTGGAATTGGCTTAGTTGTACGCTGCCAATACGGTACATTACCGCACCTAATGCTAAAAAGAGGGCGCCTTTCATTAAGGCATGGTTAAACAGATGCAGTAGTGTTGCCATTACGCCAGTGCTGGTGTTAATTGAATAACCAATAATCATGTAACCCACTTGAGCGATACTTGAGTAGGCCAAAATATGTTTAACATTTTGCTGATATATTGCCGTGGCAGAAGCGACAAAAACACCCACAAGTCCAAGCACCATTAAAATGTCTTGTAAAGGCAGGCTAGTGAACGAGAACGAGATACCAAATACGGTAAAGGTAAAGCGGATTAGCAGGTAAACAGCAACCTTGGTTGAGGTGGCTGCTAAAAACGCTGTGACGATTGAAGGTGCATAGGCATAAGCATTAGGCAACCACAGGTGAAGTGGGAACAGTGCAAGCTTTAAACAGATGCCGACAATTAAGAAGGCGAAAGCTGCAAATACCGTGCGGGTGTGGCCAACGTCAACTAAGCGTTCGGCGAGATCGCTCATATTGAGTGTGCCCGTCATTTGATAAAGCATACCAATACCAATCAAAATAAAGGTTGCACCAATGGTACCCATAATCAGGTATTGGAACGCCGCCCACAGTGCTCGTCTGTCTTTACCTAAGGCAATTAAGGCGTATGCAGACAGTGAGGAAATCTCTAAAAATACAAACACATTAAATGCGTCGCCCGTCGCTACAATGCCGAACATACCGGTTAGAGATAACAGGTAAAGGCTGTAAAACAGGGTGTGGCGATCTTCGCTTAATTCTTTTTGAATGCTGGTGTTTGCAGCAAATAACACCACAGTACCTATGCTTGAGATAATGAGCAGTAAAAAGGCATTGAGTTTATCTATACGATATTCAATTCCCCAAGGTGCTTCCCATCCCCCGAGTTCATAGATGATGGTGCCAGATTTCATCACTTCTATTAGTAACAGTACGCTGTTGATAAAGGTCGCAGAGCAAACCAACAAAGCAAAAATCCACACCAGTTTCGACCGGTTTAAGAACCAGCATAATGGCGCTGCCATTAGTGGTATCACGACTTGTAAAATAGGCAGGTGAGCTAACACTATGAATTTTCCTCGTTTAGCTGATCTAGTTTTTGGATCTCATCTTCTTCGACGCAGCCATAGGATTCTTTGATTCTGATGACGAGGGCAAGTCCAAGTGCTGTGGTTGCAATACCCACCACAATCGCGGTAAGAATTAACACATGAGGAAGTGGGTTAGAGTAGTCGTTGATCCCTTCAGCTAGGATAGGCGCGCTGCCACGCTCAACCATGCCTACACTGATGTAAAAGATAAATACAGAGGTTTGGAAAATCGTTAAGCCAACTAATTTTTTTACGAGGTTGCCATGGGCGATAACGATATAAAAACCAATCATCATCAGCAGGACTACGATCCAATAATTATAAAGTCCGAGAAACATCTTGCTCCCCTTTTTGTTTGTTATTGTTTTGGATGGCTTGTCTGCGTGCATCAAAGTTGAAAAAGATACTCAGCATGACTGACGCAACGGTGATACCTACGCCTAATTCAATCACGAGTATGCCGATATGTTGACCTGTCAAAGGTTCATCCGCTAACACGTTATAGTCGAGGAAGTTTGCTCCATTTAGCATCGAAACAACCCCAACAGAGGCGTACAGTAAAAGCCCTACAGCCGCTAGCAGTTGAATGATCGATGGGTTGAAGACCTTTTGTGCGGTGTCTAAGCCAAATAGCATGGTGTAGAGAATAATCGCTGCTGCGAAAATTACCCCTGCTTGGAAGCCGCCACCAGGGCCAAAATCACCATGGAATTGTACATATAATGCAAACAGTAAGATGAAAGGAATAAGTGCTTTACTGACAATACGCACCACCATGTGGCGCTCATGCATTTGCTCTTCAGTTGCGTCGTCAGAATGCGGTTTTTTACGACGTCGAGGCAGTGATAGTAAAGAAAGCACACCAATACCGGCTGTGAAAATTACTGCAACTTCGCCTAAGGTATCAAAGGCACGGTAGCTTCCTAAAACTGAAGTCACGATATTCGGAATGCCGACTTCTTCCATTGATTGCTGAATATAACGCGGAGCGACATGTTGATGCACTGGCGCATCAACAGCGCCAAAATAAGGCATATCCATGGTGCCGTATATCAACATACTACCTGTGACGAGCACAACAAATAGAGCCAGAAAGGGTTTGTGTCGTTTTGGTGCTTCTTTTCGACCGGTAATGGTAATCGCTGCCAGCATGAGTAAGCCAGATATACCAGCTCCCACTGCCGCTTCAGTAAAGGCCACGTCAACAGCATCCAGCACCACAAAGAAACAGGCTGACAATAAGCCATAAATGCCGCTTAACATGACAACAGCTAACAGATCTTTGGTGCGAACGATTGCAATGGCAATGACCACTAAAAATATTAACAGTATTATATCTACTAAGGCTTCGATGGCTTGTTCCCTCCCTGATTGTCAGGCTTGCCCTGTTGCGGTAACAGGCCATTTTGCAGTGCTGCTTTTGCTAATGCATGACTGGCAGATGGGTTAATAAATAGCGTACACACGAGGATCAAAATGAGTTTAATGAGGACTAAACCATTTGGACTTTGCAGCATTAAGCCTATTAACACTAAGCTTGCACCTAAGGTGTCGGTAACGCTTACCGCATGCATGCGGGTGTAGAAATCAGGAAAACGCATAATCCCAATTCCACCTGAAAAGCAAAGAAAACTACCAATGAGCAGGCATAAACCACTGATTATTTCTAGCGCGAGGTTCATTCTTCACCCTCCTTAGTTGTTCGGGGTTTATAAGGAGCAACTTTAAACTCGGCCGAGTCTGAATAACGTAATACCCCAATGACACTGATAAAGTTAATCAGGGCATAAACAAGAGCAATGTCGAGAAACTCTGGACGTCCCATTAAAAAGCCTAAAACTGAAATCAACAGAATGGCTTTAGTGCCAAAAAAGTTGAAGGCTAATATGCGGTCATACAAGGTGGGGCCGACGATACAGCGAATGATCGCGAGTAACATAACAACAAGAATGGCGATTGTGGCAGCAGCTAACATTAGTTTTCAAGCTCCCTTACCCGGCGGTCCATCTCACCGGCTTTTAGTGTTTCAATGTCTGATTCATGTAAAGCATGAACGGTGATTTGGTCATCAATTAAGTCTATCGCTACAGTCCCTGGGGTTAGGGTGATGGAGTTGGCGTAGGTCACTTTATTGATATCTGAGCACTGTCGAGTGTCGATGGTGGTCAGGGTTGGTGAGATACTCTTGTTACCCATCCAGATATGTTTAACCACACTGATGTTAGATAAAATGACCTCTTTTACTAACCACGGTAAGTAACGCAGCATACTGGCATTGAGACGAACAAGGTGAGTTTCTTGATCGATCACATCCATTTTTTGAGTAATGTAAAGCACTAGCATGATTGAACCTGCACCCAGCGACAGTAAAAGTGGATTACTGTAATTTGAGTTAATCCACCAAAATAGGGCGAGTGTTAATATCAAGATAAGCCGATGGCTCGGAACAACGCTGCTTTTATTTTCTTGTTTCATATTGATTATTGTTTTGTGTTAGTTAACTGCTACTTAAACCTAGGCGAGTGTAATCACTCTAAATTGCTATTTTATTAACCAACTAATTATCCTGTTGGCAAGACGACTCTTTGGCTAATGTTTGATAAATTTGACTGTGCAATCCTTGCAAAGAATCTGTGGATGGTGACAAGTGGTTTATTGTTTCATCAACGACTCTATCAACAAGCTGTTTGCGAGTTTCATCAGCTTGTATGCAGACTTCTGTGGGGATAATTTTTGATGTTTTATTACCGACCCGAGTACGATAGGCCCTTTCTGAAAACCCCTCAGAATTTTTTCTAAGTTCGTATTGTTGAGTGGTGTTTAAGGTTCCTGCAAGAAAACCTTGTATGTAGTAAGCACATGGCTCAGTTGATGTGACTGTCGATTGTTTATGTACTGTCATGCAAGAAGATAAAACGAACTGTTCTTCGTCTTTAGCATTTTGAGAAGCTGCAGACAGTGAAAAAACGAGAGTGAATATTGATAGCGCTAATAGTTGGATAAACTTCATATAAACTCCTTTTTTATAATTTTTCTTATTGCAAACTCACCTACTAAAATCTATTGGTGCAGCATTCTTTTAGCCGCTATGCTCACTCGACATGTTCAGTTTTAATTCGTTAATACTAGTTCGCTGTGAAGCTTTAAAAATATACAGCGCTTAAACCATTAATGTATTAGCACCAATGAATACTGGACTCGTGTAAGTGTTGCATTTAATTAACAATAAGGCGTATTCATTAACCTTGTAGTTCATTTATAACACAAATGGTTTAAATTAAAATACTAACTATGTGTAAACTGAATATTTTTTGATTTGACGACATTATTCACGTTATGTGAATAAGTTCTAATATGTAGTGTGAAGGGGTGTTTGGTTAATGACTCAAACTTGACGCCTGAGCTAGTCACTTTGACATCATTTTTTGATGAATTTTGACTTTATAGTCAAGGTGTTGATATAGCACTCTTCGGTAAGTCTATTTTGTTGGAATTATATTTTGCCAGATATTGTGATGAAAAAATAAAATTTTTAATGATTAAATTCTGCAATTTTAATCAAAAGCAGCATCGAGTGTTTTTGTATTGTTCCACCCTAAGTCTGCTTCCTCTTTAAAATGATTGAGCTCTCCTTAAACAGAGCTAGGGCTTGAGAGATGACTTATCTGTTATCTGTTTATCAAAGGAGAGGCGAATATCATTCAGTTACTGGAATGATCCACATATTATTTTCAATAGTGCCTCCCATCATTTGAGTAACTACATTATCGACTACTTGAAGGCCTGTTTCTGCCATGTTTTCAAAGGTGTCAATGCCTTCATTTGGAAAGTTTTGCCGAGTGCGGTGGATATTAAACTGATTTGCAAACTTCCTATCAAAGGCCTTTTCTACTCCACCTTTACCGATCATAAAGCCGATTAGCCCTCCCCATGTTGCGGTTGGGTTATCTGAATCCCAGCCTGCCAATGAGCCAATTTTGATGGTCTCTTTTATATCTCCTTCACCATAATGCAAACTGATGATACTGGCAGCAAAGTTAATTCCCGCAGCAAAACAGCCATTACAATAGAGCTTTCGGGACGTTATATCATAGCCATCTTGCTGATTAACTTGGTAACGCTGATATATTAAATCTCTTGCTTGTTCCCAAGGAATACCGGAGTTATGTAATTGGGTGACGTAATCGTACATAGCTGCTGCATAGGAAGTATTAGGCAACACTTGTCGAGCTTGAGTTGCCATCCATGTCATTTGTTCTTTAATTGGGATAGTGTCGTCTACAGATGAAGCCAGAGAGTGCATCACAACATAAAATTTAGCTATGTATTCAGCATCTTCTCTTGCTGTGGTTTTGATAGGTAACTCAGCTATTTTTAGTGCAATGTCTGGCCTAGTCGGAGCGAAAAGTCCAAATATCTCAGTGGTTAGCTGAGCATCTATCATGTCAAAGTGTTCATTATTTGTGGCTTTTCCCGTTTCCGGTGGCAACATACCTTGATTCATCAGATCAAAAGCTCGTTGGTTAGAAACCCATAAGTAGTTTTCTTCATCATGCCTAATATGTTTTAACCAACCCTCTCGAATTTGTTCTGGAGTGAGCATGCTTGTGTTTTTGCTTGCTAATAGATATTGATACATATATTCAATGTCAGTATCGTCATCAGAGCCCCATACTTCTCCTGGGTTTCGGAAAACAAAATCAATGTTTGTTGATAAGTCGCTAGGCACTCCTTGTCCCCAAATACTTGGTTGATCTGGCATTCCCCAATCATCTCGAGTGTAAAATTTGCCTGTTTTTAGATCGCCAATATCACCAATTTTGTCCATTTCAGTCACCAGACCTGTCCAATTGGCGATAGATTGTCCTAGCCAAAAGCCATAAAGCTTCTCAGCGTAACTTTCCCTAGATATTTTCTTGGTTTTATCAACAGACATGGCTGAATGATTAATCGATGTTTGCTCTTTAATTGTGGTAGAAATTTGCCTTGGACTTTGACAGGCAGCCAAGGAGAATAGGGCTAAAAATAAAACAAAAAGAAATTTCATATTTTCTACTCACCATTAAAATGAAAGCGGTTACATCGCTATTTAATATAGTAATTAGCAGGATGAAAAATCAACAAAAAATTATCCTGTAACATTATCCTGTAATAATTAGTTAAGTGGGTTCATTTACATTTTGATTTTTGAATGTTGATTAACAATAGAGTGGGTAGTTTGCTCACATGCGCACAAAAAGGATTTAATCTAAGCCGTTAAGAAAGCAGCGCTTGAGACAATTTTTACATTGCGCATGTTTTTATTGAATCTGTTAGAACAAAGCTTCTTCAGTTTGGTGTTATTTCTTGTTAATTCATCTACCAGGTTTTTAATTTATAAAATCAATCACTAATCCTTTATTGATTGACTGTCGCTGCTTGCTACTGTGACTACATTGTAGGGAGTCATTAATGTATCTTTGACTGTAGTAAATGATATGTTGTAACATAGCGCGAAAATTGGTTCCCTATATAAGAGAAAAGTACGTGAAGAAGCACCTTTTATGTTCGTTAATTGTCATTTCTAATGGCGCATTAGCACAAGATATTATTGAGCAAACGTCTGAAAATAGTGATGATATTGAACGCATTGAGGTACGCAGGCATTGGCAGCCATACCGCGGCAATGTGCCGTTGATTGACACTCCACAAGCAGTTGATCGGATTAATGCTGATACCATCAAAAATGAAGGTATTACGCGTTTTATGGATGCCTTGGATTATTCTCCGAGTATCGTTAGACAGAATAACTCAGGCGGCATGTTTGATAGCTTTGCTATTCGTGGTTTTTCTGGGGATGAGAATAACCCAACAGGTTACTTAGTTAACGGCTTTAACTCTCGCGGTTATAACGGTAATCGCAATACGGCCAATATTGAAACGATTGAAGTAATGAAAGGACCTGGTTCGGCACTGTATGGACAAGGTGAGCCGGGTGGTACCGTCAATATCATTACTAAAAAGCCGCAGTTTGAAGAGCAAGGCTATATTCAAGGCACTTTAGGTAACTTCGATACCAAACAAGTCGAGTTTGACCACACTAAAGGGCTGACTGACAATGTTGCTTACCGCATCAACGGCTTCTATGAGGATTCTGATACCTTTAGAGATCATGTTGATGTTGAAAGTTTAAACTTAAGCCCTTCTTTGTTGTGGAACATTTCTAATACGACGAGTTTAAGTTATGAAATGGAAATTCTTAACCAGAAGAAACCATTAGATCGTGGTGTCTATGTGTTAGATAACGACTTTGATTCAGTCGATACTTCTGCTTTCTATGGTGATCCCCGAGATGGGGCACACACGGTTGAGGCTCTTGGCCATCAATTAGTATTAAATCATCAGTTAAATGATCATTGGCACTTATTAACAGGCTTAG
This sequence comes from Shewanella sp. KT0246, assembly GCF_019654955.1. Taxonomy (GTDB): domain Bacteria; phylum Pseudomonadota; class Gammaproteobacteria; order Enterobacterales; family Shewanellaceae; genus Shewanella; species Shewanella goraebulensis. The sequence goes on from NZ_BPEV01000013.1 coordinate 97,335, forward strand.
CTTATAGAGACTCGTCTTTTAAAGGCCAGTCTTCAGATGCTGAGCTATCTGATGGCCGTCAGCTGATTTATACAAATCCTGATTTGTTATCAAGACAACGAAGAGAGCGTGATTATCAAGCTCAAGACTTGTCTGCACGATTTGAAATCAGTGGTGACGTAACACTTGGTGGCTTTAAAAATAATCTATTGGTTGGGGTAGATTACTATAACTACCAATTAGACACTGATTACAGAGTATGGAGAACTGCATGGGGATCAGGTGACACAACTTATGCAATCGATCCCAATAACCCTGACTACACCATGGATCAACCTGAAACGTCGCCAACGACGCTAACCTCTGAGGAGCAAGAAGGGCTTGGTTTATATGCACAAGACTTGATTGAATTAACTGATAGAACCAAGCTTTTAGTTGGCTTCAGGGTTGATCAATTTAATCAAAAAATATTCAATAAACTTGATAATGAATCACAAGAGCAAGAACATACTGAGGTATCTTCTCGCTTTGGTTTAGTCTATGAACTGGATGATAATATTAATTTATATACCAGTTATGCAGAAGGCTTTAGACCTAACCCTGGTCTTGATTCTGAAAGAAATGCATTCGATCCAGAAACAACAAAATCATTCGAGATTGGTCTTAAGTGGCAAAACGTTGCCGATAGATTCTCTGGTAGCCTTGCAGTTTATGATGCCAGTAAAACTAATATGCTAACGGCAGAGCCCGATACAGGGCTATCAGCTACCTTAGGTGAAGTTGAAAGTCAGGGCGTTGAATTTCAGCTTAGTACTCAGCTAACCGCTGATACGAGTATTGACTTAGCTTATGCTTATACCGATGCAAGAACGGCAAAAGACTTGATTGATAATGACTGGGGCGTACCAATTCCTAAAGGCTCGCGCTTAATCAACGTCGCTGAGCATGTGGGGCATATTGCATTAAGACATTACACAGATATTATGGGTAAAGAAGCTTACTTCGGCGCCACTGTGAATTACGTTGGTGATCGTCTAGGTGAGACAACCGATCCTGATTATATTTTGCCAGCATATACGTTAGTGAACTTATCAGCAGCGGTAAATCTCACCAGTAAATTCAGCGTCATGCTTGATGTGAACAACTTATTTGATGAACAGTATTTTGAAAGCTCATATCATAAGCTGTGGACCATGCCGGGCGAGCCGCTTAATTTCACTGCGAGTGTTAAGTATCAGTTCTAACTTATAGGTTAAGTAGCTACTTAACCTCAGTAAGACTGCATCAGCCGCTACTTTTTGCTTAGCTCGAAATAAGGAGTTTGACACCAGTCAACTCCGTGGCCAAAAGCAGCGGCTTTTTTGTCTTACTATCGGCAGTAACGCTACTCGGGTTAATTGGGTAGGCAACAGCGACGCAATTTCAGGTGTTTAGTTAGTAATACTGTATCAGCTGCAGTTTTTTTGTCTTACTTTCGGCAGTAACGCTACTAGGAATAACTCGATAATCGCCAGCGACGCAATTGTCGGAACACTGAACTCATTGAATGTAAAAAAGCCTGCTAATTAGCAGGCTTTTCATTAACGTAGAATGTTATTTCAGTTCAACACATCAATAAGCAAAGTACGATTGATTAAAACTGGTTCATCGTGTTGTCTTTACCAGATGCCTTAAGGGCTTGGTCACCAGAGAAGTACTCTTTATGTGCATCACCCATATCAGAACCAGCCATGTTTTGATGTTTAACACAGGCGATACCTTGACGGATTTCCTTACGTTGAACATTAGCAACATAACCCAACATGCCTTGGTCACCGAAGTACTCTTTAGCCAAGTTATCAGTTGATAGGGCTGCAGTATGGTAAGTCGGCAATGTAATAAGATGATGGAAAATACCCGCTTCACGCGCTGCATCAGCTTGGAAAGTACGGATTTTTTCATCAGCTTGTACAGCAAGGTCAGTATTATCGTAATCAACGCTCATTAACTGGTTACGGTCGTAAGCTGATACGTCTTGCCCAGCTTCTTGCATTGCATCAAATACTTGCTGACGGAAGTTAAGCGTCCAGTTAAACGATGGCGAGTTGTTGTAAACAAGCTTGGCATTTGGGATAACTTTACGGATTTCGTTCACCATACCGCCAATTTGAGATACATGTGGCTTTTCTGTTTCAATCCACAATAAGTCAGCGCCATTTTGCAATGAAGTAATACAATCAAGCACACAACGTTCTTCACCAGTACCTGCACGGAACTTAAATAAACCATTTGGAAGACGAGCTGGTTTAACAAGCTGCCCGTCTTGCTGGAATACTACATCACCGTTATTTAGATTAGCGGTATCAACAGCTTCAACTTCTAAGAATGAGTTGTATTGTTCACCTAAATCGCCTGCTTCATTAGTCACAGCAATCTTTTGGGTAAGACCAGCACCTAATGAATCGGTACGAGCAACAATAACGCCGTCATCAATACCAAGCTCTAAGAATGCATAACGAACAGCATTGATTTTTGCTAAAAATTCAACATGTGGCACGGTGACTTTACCGTCTTGGTGTCCACATTGTTTAACGTCAGAAACTTGGTTTTCTAGTTGAATACAACAAGCACCAGCTTCAATCATTTGTTTCGCCATCAAGTAAGTGGCTTCTTCGTTACCAAAACCTGCATCGATATCGGCAATAATCGGTACAACGTGGGTTTCGAAGTTATCAATCTTATCTTGAATCGCCGCTTTATCAGCTTCTGCAGCAGTATCTAACTCACGGAACAAACCACCGAGTTCACGGGCATCTGCTTGACGAAGGAAAGTGTATAGTTCTTTAATCAGTGAAGCGACAGAGGTCTTTTCATGCATTGATTGGTCAGGCAACGGACCGAATTCACTACGAAGTGCTGCAACCATCCAACCTGAAAGGTAAAGGTAACGACGTTTGGTCGTTAACAGGTGCTTCTTAATAGAGATCATTTTCTGTTGGCCAATAAAACCATGCCAGCAACCTAGAGACTGAGTATACTGCGACGAGTCTTTGTCGTAGTTATCCATGTCTTCACGCATAATCTTAGCAGTGTACTTTGCGATGTCTAACCCGGTCTTAAAGCGATTTTGTAGACGCATACGAGCGACTGACTCTGGGTTGATGGCATTCCATGCACTACCTTCCGAATTAATCAAGGTAGCAGCTTCATCGATATTACTTCTGTAGTTAGTCATGTGTATATCCCTTTAACAAATAGATTAGCGGCAATTGATTACGTTGAAAATAATAGTTAGATTTGGTTAAATAAGTCTAATTTATAGTTACTATTTTCGGTATTCACAGTATGAATGTATCTCGTATCGACTTGAACCTCCTTGTGTATTTAGACGTTTTACTGCGTGAAAGGAATGTTACTAAAGCAGCTGATCAACTAGGGATCAGCCAACCTGCAATGAGTAATGGCCTAAAACGCTTAAGAACTTTGTTTGATGATCCGTTACTGATCAGAACCAGTCAGGGCATGACGCCAACAGAACGCGCGCAAGAATTGCAACCCACGATAAGTGAATTGATTATTGGATTGGAAAAAGCCGTACAGCCACGCGCCAAGTTTAATGCAATAGAAAGTGAACAAGTCTTCCGTGTCATGGCAAGTGATTATGCTGAAGCGACGTTAATTCCACCGCTAATTGCAAAGCTTCGTACTGAAGCGCCAAACATCATTTTAGATATCATGACCCCAAGTGATGTCAGTTTCCCTGATGTAGAACAAGGAAGAGTCGATATGGTAATTAACCGTTTTGACAGTATTCCTCAGTCATTTCATCAAAAAGTGTTATGGAATGATGACTTTAGTTGTTTGATTAGTAAGACTAATCCTGTGTTGGATAAGTTTTCATTAGACAGTTATTTGCAAGCTAAGCACGTGTGGGTGAGTAAAACAGGTATGGGCGTTGGCGTGGGGATGGACCCTGATGATGTGCAGCGCTTAGGTTGGGTGGATGAGGCGTTAACTCGAATAGGAGTAAAACGTCAAATCACCATTTTTACGCGCCACTATCAAGCAGCTTGTTTGTTGGCTGAACAACAAGATTTGATCGCAACCATACCAAGTAAGATGGCCCGTCAACATGAAAATAATGACCGTGTCAGTATCGTTCCGCCACCATTTATCATTCAACCTATTGCACTCACAATGGCTTGGAGTCCTTTACTACAGCATAATCCTGCCCATAAATGGATGCGTCAATTGATCACTAAAACGGCTGATGAGATCAATCGGGGTGGAGTTTAAGTTTATTGATATTTTGATTTTTAGTTACCTATACGTAGTAAATTAACCAAAAAACATCACTTTGCCATATTTTGTGTGAATAGTGATGATAATAAGTATAAATTGGATAAATAAGTGTAGTTTGATATAGAGTAATGTCTTGCTTCGAATTAACGGTAAGCTAAGAAAATTGAAATCAGTTTGGGGTTTTATTTACCCCGGATTTTACCGTTAACGCACTGGAATTATAGGTAGGGATATTAAATGACAGCACGTATTAAAGTAGGTGGCTTACAAATAGCTGAAGAGTTGTGGCAATTGGTTGATAGTGAAATTTGCCCCAAGACAGGGATTGATTCAGCAGAGTTCTGGGCTAAATTTGAAGATGTCGTTACCGAATTTTCTCCACTGAATATCAAGCTGCTAGAAAAAAGAGAACGCCTACAGCATCAAATTGACCAATGGCATATCGATAACCCTGCTCAAGATGCTAGTCCAGCGCAATACAAAGCCTTTCTCAGCGAAATAGGTTACCTCGTTCCTGAGGGCGATCCTTTTGACGTTAGCACTGAAAATGTTGATCATGAAATAGCCATGCAAGCTGGGCCACAACTTGTGGTGCCAGTTAAAAATGCCCGATTTGCACTTAATGCTGCTAATGCGCGTTGGGGCAGTTTATATGATGCACTTTATGGCACCGACGCGATATCAGAAGAGGGCGGTGCAGAGCTCACTAAGCAATACAACCCAGTTCGCGGCGCTAAAGTCATCGCATTTGCCAAACAGCACTTAGATAACGCAGCGCCATTAGTTACCGGTAGCCATGCAGATGTGAAACGTTACTGCGTTGAAGCTGGTGTGTTAACTATGACGTTAACCAATGGCGAAATCACCACGTTAACGCAAGCTGAAAAGTTTGTTGGTTATCAAGGCACTGCTGATGCGCCGAGTGCCATATTACTAGTAAATAATGCTCTACATATTGAGGTTCAAATCGATCCTAGCAGTGTCATTGGTAGTACTGATAAAGCAGGTGTAAAAGACTTATTAGTTGAAGCTGCAGTTACCACCATTATGGATTGTGAAGATTCTGTCGCAGCTGTTGATGCTGAAGATAAAGTGGAAGTTTACCGTAACTGGTTAGGCTTAATGCAAGGTAACTTATCGGCTTCACTGAGTAAGGGTGGCAAACAAATCGTCAGAGAATTGAATGACGATCGTGTTTACAGTGCACCGAATACTACTGATAAATCGGTGATTTTACCCGGCCGAAGTTTACTGTTTGTACGTAATGTTGGTCACTTGATGACGATTAATGCTGTATTAGATAAAGACAGCAATGAAGTGCCAGAAGGAATACTTGATGGCATGATCACTGTGCTTGCGGCGATGCATGATCTCAAAGGCAATAATAATGGTCGCAGTAATAGCCGTAAAGGTTCGGTGAATATTGTAAAACCGAAAATGCATGGCCCCGAAGAAGTGCAATTTACTTGTGAGTTATTCACTAAGATAGAAGATGTGCTCAACTTGCCCCGTAATACCATTAAAGTGGGGATTATGGATGAGGAGCGACGAACCACTCTTAACTTAAAAGAGTGCATCAGAGTTGCCAAAGAACGTGTGGTATTTATTAATACTGGTTTTCTTGACCGCACGGGAGATGAACTGCATACCTCAATGTTAGCAGGCGCCTTTGTACCAAAGTCGGTAATGAAACAGCAAAAGTGGATTGCCGCTTACGAAGATTGGAATGTCGATATTGGACTTGAATGTGGCTTACAAGGGCGCTCTCAAATCGGTAAAGGCATGTGGCCAATGCCGGATGAAATGGCAGCGATGCTTGAGCAAAAAGTGGCTCATCCTAAAGCGGGAGCCAATACTGCATGGGTACCTTCACCAAATGGCGCAGTCCTGCACTCGACTCACTACCATCAAATTAATGTGGCAGAGGTTCAGCAACAGATTAAACAACGTCAACGCGCTAGCATTGATGACTTACTGACGATTCCTTTACTTGATGAAGCGACCACTCTCACTAAGGAACAAATTACCTTTGAGTTAGAAAATAATGCCCAAGGTATTTTAGGTTATGTGGTGCGCTGGATTGACCAAGGTGTTGGCTGTTCAAAAGTACCAGATATTAATAACGTGGGCTTGATGGAAGACCGAGCCACATTGCGGATTTCGTCGCAATATTTAACCAACTGGTTAGAGCATGGTTTATGCAGTGAAGAAGAAGTATTAGCTGCGCTGAAAAAGATGGCTGTTGTCGTTGATACTCAAAACGCAGGGGATGCTGAATACATTAATATGGCGCCTAACTTTGACGGCATAGCCTTTAAAGCCGCGTGTGATTTAATTTTTAAAGGTAAAGCTCAGCCATCTGGCTATACCGAGCCTTTACTGCATGCTTATAGAATCCAAGCAAAGGTAAGTTAATATAAGCCAAGCTATTTTAAGTATCATAGTGTTAAGCCGCCCAAAACACTAAAGCCTTAATCAATACGATTAGGGCTTTTTTATTTGTAAGCTATTAATGAACAGCGGGTTAAATTGCTAGCCATTCATCCAGAGTTTGGCTAATGTGGATGAATGATTAATAAAGGAATATTAAGATGAAAGTGCACGATATTATGACTCAAAATCCCGTTTGTATCAGCGATGAAGCAAGCTTAAAAGATGCCCATCAATTGATGCAAAGCCGTAATGTACGCCACCTTCCAGTTATTTCTGAAACCGATGGCCAACTGATTGGGATGTTGACTCATAAAAAAATGATTGCCAGTGTGTTAACTATGCTCAATAAATATGGCCAAGGGGCATTAGACAGAAAAGAGCGTTACACGCCAATTGCCGATATTATGGAAACCCAAGTGCAAAAGTTAGGTTTAGATGAGCCTCTAACGATCGTCGTGCAATACTTTATTGATAATAAGTTAGGATGCTTACCTGTAGTTGATGAGCAAAACAAAGTGCTAGGGATTGTCACTTCATCAGATTTTGTCAAACTGTGTCAGCGACTACTGTTAAAACATAACTAAAGGTAGTATTCCTTTTAATCAGTGATTTACAGTTAGTAGGCCTTATTAATAGGCACTTTTATTAGAAGTGAAACCTTTGAGCTTTTTACACTAGCTATTACAAAAATGGTTCAACGAATAATATCGTTGAACCATTTTTGTATGTGCTTATAAACTACAAGATTAGACATTATTATAGATTCACAGTCATTACTTCAAACCCGAAATCAGTGGCGGGATACCCGGTAAAATCCCTACCGCCGCCATCACTCCTGTGAGTACCACAAACAAAATGCTTGGCACTATCCAGCGGTTCATTTGGGTTAACTTGGAGCCAAAACCTGTACAACTTATTAAACAAAAATTAGTAAGTTAATTTACTCCTATCCATATCAGTAATCCTCATAGATATTTTTACTTGAGTCTAATTTCTAGAGGTTTATGTCGTTATAGATGGTGTTAGTAGATTGTCATTCTTAGAGAGGGGTGAGTATAAGTTATTACGTTGCAGGGTTTTATAATAATTTATGTTGTGAAATTGTTATTGGTGGTGCTAGTATCCTAATTTTTAATACCTACGTAGTATACGTGGGTTAATGGATATAGCCTCGGAAAAGGAATTCTAATGAAAAGATATTTTTCTTTCACTTTACTTGCTGCTGCAATTTTATCTGGATGTGGAAGTGATTCATCTCCCGAAAACGAAATAGAGCCGATTGTTAATTCGGCCCCTCAAGCATTCAATGATGTTGCTTTAGCGCAAAACAATAGTGTGATTACCATAGATGTATTAGCCAACGATACAGATCAAAATAATGATGAATTAACTATCACTTCCATAACTTCTATGCCAACAGTTGGCTCTGCTGAAGTTGTTAATAATCAAATTATTTATACGCCAGAAAACAACGTCTCTCATAGCGATTCAATTACCTATGAAATTTCAGATGGTGAGTTAACTGCACATGCTGAAGTCGCGATAACTGTTAATCATACGATGACATTATCAGGGTTAGTAACGGACTCACCTATCGCCAACGCTTTAGTCTCAGTCACTATGGGGGAGGATGTTTTTGAGGTCGAAGCAGATACTAGTGGTAATTACACATTGCCTATAACAGTTAATGATATGTCTTCATTGATTTTAATTAATGCGAAAGGTAATCCGACGGAAAATCAGGAAGGTGTTGAGCTTATTGCATTTGTTGGTCAAGCAAGTAACTTACTTGTTTTATTAGATGAAGATCGCGCATTGACTAATAAAGAAAATAATAAAACCAATGTGACTCATTTAACAACAGCAACTTATTTGTTGGTTAAAGATAATATTGAAAATAATGAAATCACGAGTGAAGAAGAGTTTAATCAGTTACTTGGAAGTCTTACCCCTTCCCAGCTGATTGAAACAGCTGGTTTCATAAAATTACTTGTTGATAATGATGATTTTGAGATTCCAGAGGGGGAGTCTGTTTTATCACTTTTAGATGCTCAGTTAGTCGAAGGTGAAAACTCAACGACAAGTGAACTCATCGAGGCATACTTAACGGAAAATGGATACGTTGATGAAGATGGTGAAACTACTGAAGCTTATGCAGTCGCTATAAGTGAAGCAATAGAGCAAACGATTTCAGATCCTAATGTGGTAGCACAATTTACAACAGAAAACTTTTCTGACCAAACAATCATTGGATTATTTGGGGCAAAACAAAATTGGAATGAATATCAAGGTATTGGTAAGCAATTTTTAGCAAATGGTACAGGAAAAACTTTTAATACAAATAATTATATTGGCAACATTGCTGAAATAAACTTTACTTGGGACATTGTTGATGGACATTTGCAAGTCATCTATCAGGATGCCACTTCTAAGTCGTACGATTTTATTGCTTATCCATATAATGAATTAGCAACCGATTATAATTTTGAACAGTCCATTATTGATGAGCTCATTGCTGCTCATCACGCTGGGTTTATCGAAGAGTTTTTTAATATAGAAGTTAATTTTGGTATTGCGAATGAGAAATATGTATTGCTATCAAGTACATCGTCTCAGTATCAAGTAAATGTCACGGGAGAGTATTATACTCAACTCAATCTCCCAACGACAGGTTATCCTTGGAGTAACCCTACGCCTCGTGTCCTTGAGCCACTATCAAAGAGTCAAATACTAGTTCATACACCAGAATCTGCGCTTGAAGAAGATTCTCTTACTGAGATGGAAGGTGACTGGGTACTACACTTTGAGGATACTTTTATAGATTACAACAGTTTGCAAGAAGTAACAGAAGTTACTGGGGATGTTGTAACAATTAAAGATACATTAGCTACAGCACGTAATAGTAATCAGCAGTTTAATGCCGCACTGATAAACGGAGTTCTTACTTTAACTGATGGAGCTGTTCAGTATAGATTTACACCTCTTACTTCTGCTGGAAAAGGCTATTTAACTCAAATTGAAAAATGGTCTAACAACAAATTGGACTATGTGTTAGCAAGGCAAATAGCTAAATTTGATACAAGTTATGAGCAATATACAAAAAATATAGCGACTGAGTTACCTATGGTTCAACTGTCATATATTAATAGTAATCAAGAAAGTAATTGGGACGGGGATAAACTAAAGTTCAGTAATGTTTGGGGTTATATATTTAATAAAGATGGCACATTAAATAGAGGCGTCAGCGCCGTTGAGCCAGATCATGATTCGAATGATAATGATATTGGGTATTTCTCATTGGGTGATGACCGATGGACATGGGATAACTCTGGACGAATTGTTAATCATTACCTTTCAACTTTGCAGCTGGAGCGACATAGAATTTGGGAAGTTATTTCTGTAGATGATGATGGACGTGCGTTAGTTTACGAACATTCAACTTACGGTTGGGATGATAATGGTGACGGAGTGGTAGAGGAAAGTGAAACTGGTCAATTAATTCGACCTCGCATTAATACCTTTAAGCTAAATGATTTAAGCCAATGGGAAACTGAGTGGCAAAATACAATTAATCTTGGTTTGCTAGGACAAAGCTCGAATACCGAAGCTAAAGTTACTGAAGCCGAAACTAAAAAACGTGTAAATCTTAATACCCATTAATCGCGATTTATAAATGACATAATTGTATTTTATATCGCAATAACCATAAAAGAAGCTTTGATCTCCCAAAGCTTCTTTTATTTTTTAGTCACATAAAATATTATTTTAATTGTGTCACTACTTCAAACCCGAAATCAGTGGCGGGATACCCGGTAAAATCCCTACCGCCGCCATCACTCCTGTGAGTACCACAAACATAATGCTTGGCACAATCCAGCGGTTCATTTGGGTTAACTTAGAGCTACGTTCTTTACAGCCAATTAAGCCAAGGTTATCTAGCAACATAGTCAATGACCAACCAAATGCAGGGTTAACTAATACCGATGAAAACACCACAATTGCGGCTGACTGTGTGGTTTTACCTTCACGGGTCATTTCCATACCTGCTTCAAGTAAAGGGATAAATACCCCAACCACTAATGCCACACACAGTACTGGCTCCCATATGGCTAAATCCATCGGGTAACCCCAAAGTGCCGCGATAACGCAAAACAATGCAGTGAGTAATGCACCAGCTGGAATAGGGCGCTTTGCAATTGCTGCTGGTACAATATATGTGCCCCAAGATGAGGTAAAGTTCGCTCCCCCCATAATAGAGCCGATAGTTTGACGAATTGATGCTGTGGTCATGGTGTCGTCAATGTTCATGTGTACTTTTTCAGTACGTTCAGGGTAATTAATCTTTTGAAAAACTTGATGACCTAAAAAGTCTGGCGACCACATGGCCACGGCTAGAATGGCAAATGGCAGTACTACCATAAAGCTTTCTAAGGTCGGTAAACCTAGCATCCAGCCAGTATCTTCACCCCACCAATACATAGGGTTCATATTGGGTAAACCTGGAGCTGTATGAAATTCAAATGGTGCTCCCAGAGCAAATGCCAGTGTACCGCCGAGTAGGCAGCTTAGCGGCACGGCTAACCAGCGCTTACGCCAATGTTCAAGTAATGCATACAATATTATGGTGCAGAAAATCACAATGAAAGCGATATGAGACATGCCAATATCATTTGCCCATGCAATGAGTTTATTCACTTGCGAGGCCGTGCCGACAAATCCGAGATATAGCAGCAGTCCTCCGCAAACCCCTTTACTGGTTAGGTTTGCTAGCATACTGCCGCCTTTGCTAATAGCGAGTATCAACCCAAGTGCGCCAATAAGCAGACCAAATGCCATTGGGTGACCACCTGCAGCGACCACAATGGGGATCATCGGGATTAGTGGGCCATGCGTTCCAGCTAAGTTTGCCGTTGGGAGTAAAAAACCTGAAAAAATGACGATAAAGAAGGCGGCAATGATCAGCTCATAACGGACATTTTCTAAGATAAAGCTTTCGTTAAGACCAAGAGAAGTAGCAAAAGTGGTAGCAATAGCACCTACCATTACAACCTTACCAATCGTTGCTGCCATAGCGGCAATGGAGTCTTCTGGTTCGAATCGATAATCTTTCACTGGCAAATTAGGTCGCCAGCGTTTCGGCGCCATAATTTTCAATTCATTTTCTAAATATTCTTCTCTGCTTTCAAACTCAGAGCTGGATTTATGCAGTTGTTGGTAAGTCTGCTGTTGACTCTCTTGTTGCTGAGGACTCTCTTGTTGCTGAGGGCTCTCTTGTTGCTGAGGGCTCTGTTGAGACTGATCGTTTAACTCGGCACTTTTTTGTTCATGCACTGCTTCAGAATTACTGCTCATATCATTCCTGTTGTTCACTCACTAAAAGCGCGTTGTCGACTAATTTAGAGCCAGCTTATCTGAAGCAAGTTAGTAGAGCTAACATTAAAAGCGATTTGAGTCTCAGACATTAGTCGTATAACACAAAAAATTAACATAAATAAAATCAATAGTTTGTGGTTGATTATTGAACGATGTTGAAATATGGATTGCCTGGAGTTTCAAATGACTTCAAGCAAAATAAGCGTGTATAGCAATAAGGGGAATAGGATGGAAGAATCGTTAAAGAACAAGGTTTGGAGTGATTTTTTTTTGCAGCGTTGTACAGATGTAAAATGGTTCAGCGACTGATGTTGCTGAACCATTTTGCAAGCCTTTAAAAGCCGTTTATTAGACTATTGACTCAATAGCGGTTATTGATTAAATAGTGGTTATTGATAGATATCAGCGTCGACCTGTTGCCCTTTAGCTGGACGTGGGACGATTTCAAATGCGCTATCAAATTTAACTGAGATGTCAGCAAGTGTTTGCAGGACTTCACTATTACCTTTTATCTCAGCCTTATTGGCTTTGATTAAATCGGCTAAAGTAGTTTGACCGAGTAATACTTGGTTGATATCAGCTTTGTTAATCTGAAGTGTGGTATCAGCTGTTTTAAACTCGTTAACTTGCACGTTATTCAAATTACCATTTGAAAGTTCAACAAAGTATTTCTCTCCAATATCCTGCACATTAATATTCAAAGTGAAATCAAGGCCATCTGCTTTTTTAGCGACAACTTTAATGGCCATAAAATCAAGCAGGTTTTCTACTGTCATCTCTGAAAGTACGTCAGGTGAAGATGTTTTTGGAGTGCCTGGTAAAGTCCCAACTCGGACTTCTTGTGCGCCAGTTAAAAATATGTTTCTCCAGCCGGCACCTTCTGCTTGGTAACCTTGCTGCTCCCAGTTATCAGCCAATAATTTACGTGCATCAGTGTAGTCATCACAAGTTCGAACAATATGGTCTAACATGACACCAGCAAAGCGGTAGTTACCATCGTCAAATTGCGCTTTAGCTGTTGTATAACCAGCTTCACAACCACCATATGCTTGAGTGAAATGTCTCGCTTCTTCATTCACGGTTAAGCGGTTTAAGTTAGCAGGGTTCATGTCAAAGTAACCTAAATACATGTTGTAAACAGCGCGAGCATTGTGACTGTAGGTACCGTGGTAGCCATTGGTGTGCCAAAGCTGTCGTAATGATTCAGGTAGTTCACTATCGATGGTTGCACCGATATCTTGAATGCCCATTCCTTCGTTTGCTAAGCGCAGTGTTTGATTGTGAACAAAGCCATAGTTGTCACGCTGCTCTTTCATAAAGCTAACGATATTGGTATTGCCCCAAAGCGGCGCTGAGTGTGAGCCCATTAATACTTCAATGTCGCTGCCCCAAGCATTGATCATCAAGTTGATATCTTTAGACCACTTTAGCGAGTCGCGCACTTTTGCGCCGCGTAAAGTGTAGATATTGTGCATACCTTGATAAGTCATCTCACCAGTCCAGATGGTGTTGTGCTTTGGTAGGTAGGCAACATTACCTGAAGGCGCTTCAGTGCCTGCGGTATCCATAAATACAAACGGTACCCCATCAATCTTGTACTCATAAAATTTTTGGTCATCACCAGATGGGAAGGTAACATCGGGCGCTACGAGGGTAATATTATGATCAAGCCCTTGTGACCAACCATTAGACAGTGCAGCATCAACAATACCCGTTTGTGAGGCAGCGCCTAAGGTTGCGCCATATTGGAAGGCGGCACGTCGAGACATGGCATTACCTGCAAGTACGTTTTCATCGACCACTTCTTTTACAAAGTTATGCGGCGCATAAACTTTCACGTCAGGAAAACGGTTTTGCACAGCGCGTGAGCCACCAAAATGATCTGCATGAGAGTGTGAATAAATCATCGCAATGACGGGTTCGTCACCACCTTCTGGTACATTTTTCAAGAAGAAATCTAATGAGCTTTCCATTGCTTTGTCGTGCATCAACACATCATAAACAATCCAACCAGAATCTGACTTGATAAAAGTGGTTGAAGCTAAGTCGGTGCCGCGAACTTGATAAATGCCGTCGGTGACTTGGTATAAACCGTCTGCTGAAAAGTTAGCTTGGCCCTGACGCCATAAAGAAGGGTTGACCGAATCTGGTGATGAATCTTGGGCTTCTAAACCTGAATGTAAGCCTTTGAAACGATCCCGTAGATGTGTACTGGTTTTTTCATCTAATGGAGTAATGAGTCCGCGATCGTTGTCTGCAAACACGCGGGTATCTTCGAAATTGAGTGTTTCAGCGAGGGCCTTGTTGGCATCAATCGTATGTTGCGATGCGGGTTTACCTTTACCTGTTGCAAGGGCTCCAGCTGTGACGTGTTCATGGGCGTGGCCTGCATGTTCATCGTGATTATGTGCAATCGCGCCAGTAGAGATGATTGATAAAATTGAAACTGCAATAATAGATTTTTTCATAGTATTACCCTGACTCATTACCATCCTTGAATCATGTTGCGACTTCGTCCCTAGCCGCGATATGGGTATACTTTACTAAATATAATATTTTTAAAAACAGCGCTAGGTGATAGCAGATATCATTTATAGTGATATCTTGATAGTGGACAATATGATACTTCTTAACCAAAGTGTGGCTTTATTGTTTTGCTTTTTTGACAATGAAATCATGTATGAGTTGAAATCTTTAGTGGCAAAAGGGAACTCAAGAAGTTGTAAATTAAAGGCTTGTTGATATTGCTGAGCAAGGGACTCTGGCACAACGCCAATAGCATCGCTGTACGAAACCGATGCAATCATACCTAGCAGCGATTTATGTTCGCTATATATGGTTCGTTGCGGCAGCACTTCATCGGTTATCCAATCAACAAACTTAAGATTTACCCGAGTGACATCATAGGTGGCATGTTGTTCTAATAAGTAGCTTTCTTTGTTAATGGTACTTGGCGAAATACGAGGGTGATCTTGCCGTGTTATACAATTTAACCTCTGCTTAAAGATAAGCTCTGAATGAAATAAACAGCTTTCTGGCTCTCCGATATCAATCACTAAATCTACTTTTTCATCACGTAAATCATCATAAATAGTTTGTTCATTTGAAGGCAGTTCCATTAACGTCACTGAAGGCGCCAAGTCCTTGAGGCTAATATCAAGGTTTTTTCTGAGCGGGTGGAACATGGCTTCGTGACAATAAATGGTAAACCTTTTAGTGGATGAATAGGGATCAAAATGTTCAATGCCTTCTAGCATACTCTCGATTTCAAGTAGCGGGTTTTGCAGGCGTTGATATAAATCATCAGAAAACTGCGTGGGTTTAATACCGCGACCAGTGCGAGTAAACAACTCTTGATTAACATTGGCTTTTAATCGATTGAGTGCATTACTGATGGCTGATTGAGTTAAATCTAAATGTTCAGCAGCCCGCGTCACCGACTGCGACTCGTAAGCAGCAGAAAAAATACGTAGCAGGTTTAGGTCAAATTTATGTGCCATTTGGTTTATCCACTTTTAAATACAGTTTCATACTGAAGTGAACTTTGAAATCATTCAAGTTTTTAAGTCTAACATTGTTGTTTAAATAGCGAATGGCCTAGCGATAGCGAGCGTTTTAGCTATAGCAAGTGGCTTAGCTATAGCAAGTGGCTTAGTTATAGCCAGTGGTAAATAGCGGTTTTACTCTTTTTGATTAGAACGCTTGGAATTAAACGCTTGTAATTAAATGCTTGTAATTAAATGCTTGAAATTAAGCATTTTAACTTAAGCATTGGCATGTAGGCCCTATGATGAGGGTGCATCATAGGGAAGGTTGTTTATTACTACTAGGGTTAACTATTACCTTGAACAAATTGATCAATTTGATTTTGGGCTAAAGCCTGATCCATGGTTCCTTTAAGCAGTTTGTACATCAAAATAGAAGCATCAATTTCAGTTTTACGGTTAGTTAAGCTTTCAATATTCAAGCCTAACGGGATATTGAGTGGAAGTACTGCCTCCAAGATTTTCAGCAGATTACTATGGTTAATCTTAATTGACTCATATAGCGGATCAGCAGCTGACAAAATTCGTTGGCTGGTGGCTTCGGGAACTGAGACGCCTAGCCAATTGATAAACTCTAGCGTTTTAGCACTACCGCATGGTGAGAATGTTAGGATCACTCGATTTGGTTTAACATTATTTTGTTCACATTCTTTAGCATAACTCGTCAGCATATCAATCGTCGCCTCAGCGTTATACACCGCTTGAGTGATGTAATATTCACAGCCTTGATTAGATTTATTTATTAAACGAATATGTTCATTCTTTTTACTTAAATGGCGCTCGGCAATGGCTACGCCGCCAAGATAAAAATCTTTCGAGTGAGCTGCTAATGTGCTGTAAGCATCTTTTAAAGATAACGAGCTGGTCGCTTGAGCAGAGGGTGAACCCACTAAAACAATATCTTTGACATTGTTTTGATACCAAGCACGAGATAACCACTCAGTAAACTGCTGTTCATCAAGTCCTGCAACACTTTTATATGCGATAACAGGCTTAGCTGATTTTTGATTAATCAGTTGGGCATATGTACCTGAGTCATGAGTGGCCTTAAACGGAAAAGGTCTTGGGGTGTCGATACGACTGGTTTCATCTTGAATGTCATAGATGATCAAACCATCAAAGCTAATTTCGTCGAGACGGGCTAATAATTTATCAGCAATAGTGCTTACCGACTCAAAGTCGGTGTCGATTTTCGGTGGCGTCGTACCAATAAAATAGATCCCGCGGTGATGATCGGACGAACGCTGCTTTAATGATTTTCTCATGTTTTAGCCGTCTAGATGGATATTAGGTTCATTGTGACCTAATTTTTGGCTGTTGTTAAGACTGAACAAGACTAATTTATGTCTAGATGAATAAAATTCTTGAAATTAACTGATCGAAGTCATTTTTAGGTTGGTTTGGCTTAATTCATTCCTTCATTAGTATCTTGGGCATTAAGAAAAAATGGTTCAGCGACGTATGTCGTTGAACCATTTAATTGAAGCGTTTCTTTTTAAGCTTTATTTTAAATAGTGATAGATTTCTAAACTTATAGCTAACTCAATATTAAGTTCGATCTTAAGTATGAATTACTCTACTTCTTCAAAGTACCAGTAACCCGCATTAACCCATGTTGTGAGCTGTTTAACGAGTAGTTCATCATTTAAGAATGGCGAAAGGTCTTCAACCGTTAGCTCTTGGGTATCACATAACAAAGTAATGAAAGCTTCGTTATTGGCTGTTATATCTGCAGCAAGGGTAAATTGCTCACCATTGATATAAAGCACACCATCAGCAACACTTGCTTCAAAGTATAATGTGCGCAAACCGCCTAATTTAACTAGCGGTTGCTGCTTTAATTGCTCAGTGATATCTAAAACTTGAAAACCTAAACATTCAGCAGGTAAATCCAATTCACATTTAGATTGGGTTAAGTATCGTCCGCTAAATTCACTGACGAGTTTGTCATCTAAAGTCGCAAACAATTGTTGTTTGATACGCTCTAAATCACTGTTATTCACAATGCCTGAATTGTTGCTTAAACTGCGATCAGGATCGGCAATCTGCTCATTACATAGGTCTTTGTCGATAATGTGATCGGCTAATGCACTGACCATATCTTTAGCTGATGCGGTTCTATATCCCACTGAAAAGCTCATTGAAGGCTCAAGTGTTACGCCGTCATGAGGGTAGCCTGGTGGCAGATATAAGATATCGCCAGGGAGCAATTCTACATCAATAATGGGTTCAAATGCTTCGGTATGGAGTAGTGCAGGGTGGGCTGCAAATTCCTTGTGTGGTCCAAGATCGCCAACTCGCCAGCGACGTCTGCCTGACCCTTGGCAAATGAATACGTCATATAAGTCGATATGAGGGCCGACTCCGCCGCCCGGTGTGGCGTAACTTACCATTACATCATCTAAGCGCCAGCGAGGGATGAAATCAAAACACTTGAGCAGGTTTTCAGCTTCAGGCACCCAGTTATTCAACGCTTGAACAATTAAGGTCCAGTCTGTTTCGCCTAACTCTTCATAGGATTCAAATGGGCCAAATTCTGCTTGCCATTCATTGTTTTGTTTGAAAACACGTCGAGATTCAACTACGTCTTCACAAGCAAGTCCTGCCATTTCTTCTGGTGAAAGCAGATCTTCAAAGTGTTTAAAACCTTGACGGATCACCAGTGGTTTCTTTTGCCAATACCCTTCAAGGAACTGTTTTGGCGTCATACCATTTAAATCTAATTGCATGTTTATTACTCAGGAAAATTTGCGGCGATCCTAACAAGTATTAGCAATGAGTAATTTGCCTGAGATCATATAATGGCAGATTAGTATTTTTAAATGGCAAGCGGAGTATCGAGCTTAAAATAAAAGCTTAAACTCATCATCCATCGATATTGATACTGTTATTGAGCAGTGAAGATAAGGAGAAATAGACTTCTAAAGGCTGTAGCTAAGCTTGGTATATGTCATTAAGAGAGTAGGTTGTTAGGTAAAGACATAATCGAATGAGTCAGTGTTATATACGGTAAAAAAACATGTAAAACATCACATTAATACATTTTTTACAGACTTTTCTTTTTTAAATCACTATTCGATTTTCATCATTAAGTGTTATTGTTAATAATTATCATTACCAACAAGTTAAGAGTGACGATGTTTGAACTGACGGGACTTCATTTAAGTGCGGAATATCAACCGCTACTAAATCCTCATACGAATGAACTTTATGGTTATGAAGCTCTATCACGTTTTTACACTCAAGATGGTACGGTCATTGCCCCAAATATTGTATTTGAAGAGCTCCATGCACATAACGGGTTACTCTGTGATGTGGAATTAGCCGCTAAATCATTTCAAATTGAACATGCTCCTGAAGAAGGCGTATTGTTTGTAAACATAGATCCACATGCTATTGAGTTTAATGCAGATGAAATGCTGGGCGTATTAAGCCAAAAATGCAGTATTTGCGTAGAAATGATTGAGAATACTTGTATTAATGATGCAAACCTTTCGGCAAGTTTTATTAAAGAACTCGTGAATTATCATATACCTGTTGCTTTAGATGATGTTGGTGCGCCGCACGCAATGCTGTCACTTGATTTAATGAGCCAAGTAAGCTGTTTAAAGTTTGATAAATACTGGTTAGAAACAGCACAGAATCCACAATATCACCATCTAATTACTGCATTATTAAGCTATGCCAAGCAAACAAATAAACTAACAATTTTGGAAGGTATCGAAACTGAGGAGCACTTGAAGTTTGCCAAATCAATTAATGTTGATTTAGTGCAAGGTTTTTTGTTCCAACCACAATTTTTGATGGCAAGTGATCGAGTACCATTGAAGGACATGCTTTCAAAGTCTCATCGAAATAAAGCAATGAGTATACCTGTCCTTGTATAAATCCATAATGAAGAATCAGCTGGATATGTTATAAAAGCTGTTCAATCTTACAGGCCTATATCTGCATTTATGTTCACGTTTTGAATGTCATATATTCGAGTGAACACTTTGATTAGCGGATATTGTCATTATCGGATTGCTAAGATCAAGCGGCCATCATCAAGCTTTTCTCCGAATTCTGCACTATCTAGCTTTTGACCCAGTGGTGATTGAGGAGTAATTACGACTATCTTACCGTCATCGAGTTTTATGCCACCGCAGACAGGCATTAACCAACAGGTCATGCCGCCTTGTAAGGTGATGATAGCACCTAAGGCAATTTCATCTTCTTCATCGAAATCTTTAAACACCATAGCGTTTAAGCGTTTGATCATCACCTCAATATCAGCCACCCGTTGCGATTGTCCATGGGCTAAATACGCCGCTTCTAATCCGATAGTGTCATATTGGGTTTCGGCAACACTTTGCTCATTAGTGGCATCATTATGAGCATCTTCTGCTGCCGCGAGCGCTGTTTGACGTTGGGCAGTTAAGATAGCTAATAAATTTTGCTGTAGTGATTCTTTTTCAGTCATGGCGCTCTAATTGGGATATTGGTTAGTTATGCTTTTAGTGACTTTAAACATTAGTGACTTCAAACGCACGCACGTTACTGACTTCGCTTAATGGACTTGTTACTTACTGGCGTCATTATAGAGTGATAATAAGCTTAACTGGATTTTATCAAATTTATGGTTTCAATATTGGGCTAAATGGCACTTCAACAGGTGTTCAATATAGGATTAAATTCAACATCGTTAATTGAGTTTGTTTTGTCGTTTTAACATCAAATTGGGTCAAATAATGAGTTTAGTAAAACTTTGACTTAACTCTCGATTTTCCTATAACTTTCATAAATTTGTAGCTGTTACCTGCTATTTTAAATAGGATAAAATTAATGATTAGTTAAACTTGATAAGCAAAGAAGGTTTGAAGGAACCTTTAGCTAATATTAGCAAGTGTTTAACTATCACTGAAAGAAAAAGCCCATGGAAGTGGTTGTAGTATTTTCTAAAGTGATTTGAAGTATCAAAGCCTATGAAACAAGTAATGAGTGTGACATCTAACGAGCGCTACGCGGAGCTTTTTGACTCCTTGGTGCGGGTAAGTAAAGGGTTAAATAAAGTCAGTTCTCTTCAGGACATGGCGGCTTTTTTACAAATTGAAACCGATAAATTGTTTCGGCTGACTGATGTATGGATATATATCGTCGATGTTAAACATAAGGGCTGGATTAATCATGTGGCTGGCGTTGGCCCAAATGCTGATGTCATGTCGGGATACGTTCCTCGTATTGATTGCAATACAGACCCCATTTTCAAAATGATGCTTGGTCAACGTAAAATCTTTTACACTGAAGATCTAATGGTTGAGCCTCAAGCTGATCACGATGTTACCCCAAAACTTAATTTACGCACTGTGGTTAATTATCCCTTGTTCGTTGACGCTAAGGCATTAGGCGTGATGGCATTTGGCAGCTTTGGCAAAAAAGTCGTAAAACTATCGCCACTTGAGCTTAATTATTTCGACATCATCACAGAGCAAACCGCACTGACAGTTTCACGAATGCATTTTTTTGATAAATCTCAACAAGATCATTTAACTAAATTATCAAACCGATACGGACTAGAGAAAAAACTCCGTAATTTACGTG
>NZ_BPEV01000014.1 GCF_019654955.1 Shewanella sp. KT0246
GGTCAAAATTATTTATTTTTGAAACAAAAATTTTCCTACACTGTAGTCCCAATGCAGAAAAATATAATTCTCGAAAGGTAATTTGAATGTCTTTGAAAAGGGTCACATCATTTACATTTTTATTTTCAAGATTAATCCAAAGCTCTTTTGGGACCAGCTCTGCTGATTCTAATACTTGATCATATTTAACCATACTCCTAGTAGCCTCAACTTTAGGAGGAGATGACGAACAAGCACCAAGTGAAATGAGGAGTAAAAGGGTCACGAGCTGAACTTTCATATTTTTATCTTTTAGTAATTTTCTTATTTTAAAAATTGTCTATACAGGATATTAAGCTTTTCTAAAAAACTTAACGACACTCCAGACATTTTGCAGTGCAGAATTATACACAATAAACACCAATATAAAGGCTGTAAACATTATCCATTCAGGGACATTATAAACGTCTGCCAAACATCCTACCACTGCAAATAAAGCTCCAGTGGTGCTTATTAAAACTAGGGTTTGTTCCCTAGTAAAGCCTGCTCTTTCGAAAATATGGTGTAAATGTTCCCGATCTGCTTTAAAAGGTGACTGGCCTTTCTTAAATCTTCGATACATTATCGCAGCCATGTCCATCAGTGGAATAGCCAATAAGTATAATGCTGTAACAGGTCTAAATGCTGGTTCAACTCCAGTAGTACCAATAACCATAAGCCAAACTAGCGTCAACCCGATAAACATGTTGCCAGCATCTCCCATAAAGACTTTTGTAAGCGAGATATGGGAACTTAAATTAAATATTAGGTAAGCTAACAATGCAGGAATGAACAAAATAGGCAAAAGCACCCACTCACTATCAGCTCTGTGAAGTAAAAAAGCCATACCAGTAAAAGCTATCAAACTTACTGAACCAGCTAGACCATCAATACCGTCCATCATGTTAACAGCATTGATGCCGCCAATGATTGCTAAAATAGTAAACGATGCTCCTAAGAAACCTAGTTCAATATTTGTAAAACCAATGATGTTTCCAAGTGTCGTAAAATGTAACTCAGTACCAAAGATCATCAAAGAGGCAATTAAAACTTGTGCCACGATTCGCACTTTTACACTCAAATCATATCGGTCATCAAGGCTGCCAACGAATAAAACCATAGCTGCAGCTACTAGATAAACATTTAGCACCTGGCTATGGGTAAAAAACATCATCGAAGCAGTCAGAATCGAAATGTATATACCAATCCCACCGACAAGTGGGATTTCTCCGTCATGTAATTTTCTACTTTCGTTTGGTAAATCAACTAAACCAGCCTTAATTGCTATTGGCCTAGACAGAACAATAGTAATTAGCGACAAAACAAAACTAATTAACAACGGGAGCAAATAATCCATTATTTATTCTCCATAATTCAAATTGTAATCATTTAGTAACAAAGTTGGTGCATAGTTTAAGAATCGATACACAATATCTTTCATGCTGTTGTTACTTTTTTGACAAAAAAATCATCACACATTACAAGTGTGACGAGACTCATAAAATGGTCGTTTTTATGAACGTGATCCATTATAGCCTTATTCAAACGAATAAAGTATTTGATTTAGGCTTTAAAATAATATTTTAGTTGAAATAGAGTGGATTAACAGCACAGTTAATACCTCCCTTACAACAAACCATACAAACCATTGATAAAAAAACAATAAATCTAAGACATTAAATACATGCTATATACTTATGTACTAATCATGTATAGCTGATTTCCTACAAGCTAACTTTGCAATATCCTGCAAATTATTTATGTATATTATTTTAGCAGAGAACAATATTATCTACCCCGACACTTACTCGCTTTTGCTGTCCCATAATATTGAACAATACAAAGCAGCGTTTCTCAGCATTTGTTTCTTCAAAAATAGCCTCTAAGTCTACAAAAGGCCCTTCAGTGAACTTTACTTTATCGCCAGTTTGTAAACCTTGATCAATTTCAGGCTTATGCAGCATCACTCTGTTCTTAATTCCTTGGATTATTCTGTCATCAATTGCTGTCATATCTTCACGACAACCAATTATCCTTGAAGCACCGCGAGTAGAGTGAATGCGACTAACGCTCACTTCAGTTGGATCAAAATAAATAAACAGGTAACAAGGGAACAAAGGGACTTCGATAAGCTTGGTTTTTCCTTGAGAGGTTTTCTCTTCTTGAACGATGGGTAAGTAACTTTCAATTTGTTGCATGGCTAAATTTTGTTGAGCACGTCGTTCATTACGCGGCTTACAATATAACAAATACCATGACTTCATCTTTGATTACTCTTCTATCATCCAGTGGTGACTTCCGTTATCACCAATTTATTAATTTTAGCAAAGCTATTTTTGTAAAGAAATGGCTTTTAGAGTTTATGCCCCTATTTGATGAATATTGATACAAATGCATGGTTAAAAGCTCAATAAAAAGTCATTAAAGCTTCAAGATACATCAGTACTTTTGAATGCAAAACAAAAAACCACCTCATAAGTAAGGTGGTTTTAAAGTAGTAATAACTAACTTACAAGTTTACCAGCACAAAGCTGCTGCTTTTAACAACGAAACTAATATTACTTAGTTTCTGGCTTTGGCGGAAAGTTCATCATCACTTCGCCAATTGCGTGGTTAATGATTTCAACACGTTCTTCAGGAGTGTTTTGGTCGCGAATGGTATCTGCGACACTGCCACGCCATACTAAATTGCCGCTCTCTTTATCAACTAAGTCGACAATTAAAGTCCCTACTTCGTATTCACGTACTGTAGTTTGTGTGTTCATCCCTGCTCCGCCCCAGCCACGACGACCATAATATGGGTAGTAGCCATAGCTGGTGTTGAAGGTATCAACATTAATTTTCTTATCAACTTTGGTTAGATAGTTTACTAATAAGTCCGCTTGTGCGGCGTCAACTTGCGATAAACCTTTTTGTGTCAGTTGAGAATTGACCGCATCTCTGACTCTTTGATCCATCAAACCATCTAAATGGTATGTAGTATCTTCGTTTTTCTTTTCTACCCAAGCGAAGCTTTTGTACTGTTCAAACGAAACAGCTGGATCGTAGTCACTACTTGTTTTTAATGAACTACAGGCACTTAATGCTAAAACGGCGGCTGCAACTAAAAGCTTTTTCATATTAACTCCAAACGGTAACTAGCAAACAAGTTGTTTTAATTTACTATTTAATGATTTTATCTGATATTGAATTCAGCTTACCTAGGTAAGCCTTAATCATCAACTGATAATATAAACAAAATGTGTCTCTTTACAGGCCATCAACATTCGGTACTCTTTAATCAGCCCTACATGTAATGCGTGCCATTTAGCCTCTCAACTGTATAAGTTAGCCATTATCAGCCTTTAGCGCTGTGATTTAGTTTGCTAGACTATTGATAACACTTTCTTACTTTGTTGTTTTATGAGAATTGATCCGAATATATCCTTAGTTTATAGCACCGATGGCGGTAAAATTGACCAGCCTAAAGCTGAAGCAGCCATCCCTGAAGGTGATGGTATCGTTAGGATTCACAAAGACAGTAAAGGCCGAAAAGGCAAAGGCGTCAGTGTGATAAAAGGCTTAGGCCTAGCTCCTAAGGAACTTAAAGCCCTTGCGCAAAAGCTTAAAAAACAATGCGGCTGTGGCGGAACAGTAAAAGACTTCGACATTGAAGTTCAAACAGATGATAGAGAAAAGATTAAAGTACTTTTAGAAAAACAAAAATATACCGTAAAGCTCGCTGGCGGATAATCTGCACTTTATTGATGCATCAAACGTATACCTTGCTATTAACAGCATCCAATTTACGTATTAGCACAAGGATTTATTATGGATAGCTTACAAGGTCATTTATTAATTGCTATGCCCTCATTAGAAGATACCTTCTTTGAGCGTTCTGTTATCTATATCTGTGAACATAACGATAAAGGCGCTATGGGCGTTATGATCAACCGTGCGACCAATATTGTTATTGATGAGTTACTTGATCAAATTGGCTTAACCAATGAGTCTGAATTAAGTTTAGACCTTGAAGGCCCAGTGTTACTTGGCGGCCCAGTAGATACTGACCGCGGTTTTGTGCTGCACACACCGCAAGAGCAATGGGTTAATAGTGAGTCTATAAGTGACTTTTGTATGCTAACCACTTCTCGTGACGTGCTTAACTCATTAGGAACCAAAGAATCACCAAAACAGTTTGTGGTAGCACTGGGTTACTCGGGTTGGAGTAAAGATCAACTTGAGCAAGAATTAGCTGATAATACCTGGTTAACGATACCCGCTACATCTGAGTTATTATTTGGCCAAGATATTGATGAACTCTGGACTGAAGCGACCAAAAGGCTAGGGTTTGATATTTGGCAAATTTCTTCCCAAGTCGGTCATTCCTGATCTCGTTATTACTGCCCAGCTCTTTTTAAGCTAGTCTTTTTAAAGCTAGTTTTTGTCGAATTAGTCACTATTGATACGATTCACTTTTAGTTGACCTTTGTCATTTCAGTTGTAAGTGTCTAGAAGATAATGTTCACGTTAACTAAGTCATATCCAAATGCCTTTAATGAAGGCTTTAAGGTAAAAATTAATGCAATCCAAAACCGTTTTAGGATTTGATTTTGGCACAAAAAGTATTGGTGTCGCAGTTGGACAAGAAGTTACTGCCAGCGCTGCGCCAGTTTCAGCAATTAAAGCCAATGATGGTATTCCTAATTGGGATGAAGTCGAAGCTGTAATAAAAGAATGGCAACCCGATCTGGTCGTCGTTGGTCTTCCGCTTAATATGGATGGTACAGAGCAAGAAATGACTCAACGAGCCAGAAAGTTCGCGAATCGTATTAGTGGCCGCTTTGGGGTTAAAGTCGCAACCCAAGATGAGAGACTGACGACCACAGATGCAAAAGCTCGACTTTTCGAGCTAGGTGGTTATAAGAAGCTCACTAAAGGCCAAGTGGATGCGGTGTCAGCGGTGTTAATTATCGAAAGCTATTTTGAAAATCAATTTGCTGATTAAATTGGCCAATATATTAAGTTTTGAGTATAAAAAGGGAGTCCTTGAGACTCCTTTTTTATTGGCTAGCTTTTGCTAGCTGAACTTTTACTCGCCAAACTATTGCTATCCGAGCAATATACCTTATAAATAAGGTTTAACTAAATTTGCCATCATATTGATATGAGCATCATTATCGTTCAAGCACTCAATATAGCGAAACTTCTTGCCACCAGCTTGTTCAAACACTTCTCGATTCTCACCTTTAATTTCTTCCAGTGTTTCTAGGCAATCTGCACTAAACGCGGGGCAAATGACGGCGATATCATTAATACCCTCACCTGGTAACGCTTCCATAGTGGCATCGGTATACGGCTGCAACCATTTAGCTTTACCAAAGCGTGATTGGAACGTCATTACGTATTCTTTTTCATCTAAACCTAATTTCTCAACCACTAATCGAGTGGTTTTAACACAGAAACAATAATATGGGTCGCCCAAGTGTAAGTTACGCTCTGGCATACCATGGTATGACAACACCAGTTTTTCAGGTTTACCATTAGCATCAAAGTCAGCCTGAATAGATTGGGCTAATGCATCGATAAATGTAGGGTCGTCATGATAGGTATTAATAAAATGCAGTGCTGGAATATAACGCCACTTACACAACTCTTTTGCTATTGCATCAAAGGCAGATGCTGTCGTTGGCGCTGCATATTGAGGATACAAAGGCAAAACAACGATTCTATCTATGCCATCCTTGTGCATTGCTTGCAGCACTGAGGGCGTTGATGGGTTGCCGTAACGCATTGCTAAATGAACAGATGCGTCAACGTCATTTTCAGCAAATAAGGTTGCCAACTTGCTTTGTTGACGCAAGCTGATATCCATTAATGGTGAACCATCTTTAGTCCATACTTCTTTGTATAAGGCAGCTGATTTCGCTGGTCGAACTCGCAAGATGATGCCATGTAAAATACACATCCAAACTAGTTTTGGAATTTCAACAACGCGAGGATCTGCTAAAAACTCAGCTAAATACCTTCTTACAGCTGATGGTGTTGGCTCATCTGGTGTGCCTAAATTCATTAATAGCACGCCAGTTTTACCGCGTGATTTGTGGCCGTCTTCTTTAGTCAAACCAGAAAATTTATACAAAACTGTCTCCGAAAAAGTTTCATCATCAAGAGAGCATAAAACCTCACTTGATTGTTAAAGTCTGTCACATGCTAAAACTATCTTTAGTTCTATTTCTTATTCACAAAAATGTTAGTGACTAACTTGTAAACAATTAGTTTTATGAACGATGGATAATTTATAGCACAGACTCTATCGCTTTTTTCAGTTCTTCGCTATCCGGTTTTACTCGAGAGTTGAATTGCTGCACACTTTCACCATCTGCACTGACTAAGTACTTGTAAAAGTTCCATTTCGGGGCTGCTGTTTTATCGCCTAAGTACGCAAATACAGAGTTAACATCACTGCCACGAACCGCAGATGTTGACACCATAGTAAAAGTCACCCCGTAATTAACAAAACAAACATCAGCAGTTTTTGCTTCATCATCTTCTTCTTGAAAGAAATCATCTGATGGAAAACCAATCACCACTAGATCATCTTCATATTCTTTGTGCAATGCTTCTAACGCTTCAAATTGTGGTGTAAAACCACAATTACTTGCAGTGTTAACAATCAGTACGGGCTTACCATTAGTGACTTCACACAAGTCTACTACTTCGTCTGAATGTAGTTTTCTTGCTTCTACATTGAGGTAATCAGGGCAGCTATTTGCGATAGCTGTTGACGGTAACAGAGCGCTACTTAAAGTAAGTAATCCAGCAGTTAGTAGAAGCTTTTTCATATTGATTCCTTTCGACTTAATTCATGTTAAATGAGTATCGAGTTATTGTGTTTTTGTCACTTAAGTTATTAAACTGATTATACGTTGTTCTAATAAAAGCAGATCATCAATTATGTAAATAATCGATTCGTTTTTCTATTTAATCTCACTCGGTTTAAATATGAATAAGTGAGATGCAAATTTAAGATATTCAATCGCAGCCAATCAAACTGGAATTTTCGCTGAAAACAACACGAATTTACGCGACAAACTAACACGTCAATAGCGTGACTAATGCTAGTGAATTCATCACGGTTAGCGGTTCAAAGGGCTGCTTAATATGCACTTCTTATCTAGAGTAAATTTCAGATAAGTCACGAAAAACTTGAGTAAATATTATTTAATGCACAAGCATAAAAAAACCAAAGTGCTGCCACTTTGGTTTTTAAAATCTAACAGCTTACTAATTTACAAACCCAATTAGCCTAAATCTAATGTCACGCCATCCATTAAACCTGAACCACTGGTTTCATTATTTTGAAGCTTAATCATTAGACGTAAGTCATTCGGAGAATCAGCATGATGCAATGCATCTGCATAGGTAATTTCTTTTTCCAAATATAAATCTAATAATGCTTGGTCAAAGGTCTGCATGCCTTGTTCGCGTGATTTACTCATCGTTTCTTTGAGTAAATGCAGTTCGTTTTTCGCTATTAAGCTGGCTACACGAGGGGTATTAATGAGTACTTCAATCGCCGCACGACGACCTGAACCATCGGATTTAGGCACTAACTGCTGCGCGACAATACCGCGTAAGTTAAGTGACAAATCAAATAATAACTGGTTATGTTTGCTTTCAGGTACTAAATGCATAATACGATCTAATGCTTGGTTAGCGTTGTTAGCATGAAGTGTTGCCATACATAAATGACCAGTTTCAGCAAAAGATAACGCAAACTCCATGGTCTCTTGAGTTCGAATCTCACCAATCAAAATAACATCTGGCGCTTGACGCAGCGAACTTTTAAGTGCCGCATCAAATGAGTCGGTATCAATACCAACTTCGCGCTGAGTAATAATGCTTTTACGGTGGTTATGAACAAATTCCACAGGGTCTTCAATGGTTAAAATATGCCCACGTGCGTGCGCATTACGATAACCGACTAAAGATGCCAATGATGTAGATTTACCCGTCCCCGTACCACCGACCATGATAATAAGACCGCGCTTACTCATCACCAAATCTTTCAAAATTGGAGGTAGTTTTAAATCTTCTACTTCAGGAATTTTGGTTTCAATACGACGCATTACGCAACCAGGAGATTCACGCTGCCAAAAGGCACTGACACGAAAACGGCCTAACTCTTTTGCTGCAAATGCAAAATTACATTCTCGAGTGTCATGAAACTCTTGTTTTTGAACATCAGTCATTAGCGATTCAACAAAATCTAACGACTGTTCAGGGTTAAAGCTAGACTCAGAAAGCGGTCTTAATTCACCATCAATTTTTGCACTCGGCGGAAAGCCCGCTGTAACAAATAAATCAGAGGCTTTGCGGTCAACCATGACCTTTAAAAAAGGACGTACATCCATTCAATTACCCCTTAAAAGTTAGCTTGCTTATTTGAACTCTTAGACATTGCATCGTCACGAGTGATTAAGCCACGATTCACTAAGTTCTGTAAGCATTGCTCAAGTGTTTGCATACCATGAGCCATACCCGTTTGAATAGCTGAATACATTTGCGCGACTTTATCTTCACGAATAAGGTTACGAATTGCCGGGGTTCCCATCATGATTTCATGGGCTGCAACTCGGCCGCCGCCCACTTTTTTGATTAAGGTTTGTGAAATAACAGCCTGTAATGATTCAGATAACATGGTGCGCACCATGTCTTTCTCACCTGCTGGGAATACATCTACAATACGGTCGACGGTTTTTGCCGCTGAGGTGGTATGCAAAGTACCAAATACTAAGTGACCCGTTTCTGCAGCTGTCATTGCTAATCGAATGGTTTCAAGGTCACGCATCTCACCGACAAGAATAACATCGGGATCTTCACGAAGCGCGCTTCGAAGCGCCGCATCAAACCCATGAGTATGCTTATGTACTTCACGTTGGTTAACCAAACATTGTTTATTTTGATGCACGAATTCTATCGGGTCTTCAATGGTTAGAATATGGTCGTGTCGCTCGTTATTGATGTAATCAACCATCGCAGCTAGTGTTGTCGACTTACCCGAGCCAGTAGGACCTGTTACCAACACAAGGCCACGCGGGAAACTTGAGATAGTTTTAAAGATTTCTGGAGCGCCAAGTTGCTCTAATGATAAAATCTCACTAGGAATCGTACGGAAAACCGCACCAGCACCACGTGACTGATTGAAAGCATTCACACGGAAACGAGCAAGGTTAGGTACTTCGAACGAGAAATCGATTTCTAAGTGTTCTTCGAAGTCTTTACGCTGTTTAT
The DNA here is from genome assembly GCF_019654955.1 of Shewanella sp. KT0246. Classification (GTDB taxonomy): domain Bacteria; phylum Pseudomonadota; class Gammaproteobacteria; order Enterobacterales; family Shewanellaceae; genus Shewanella; species Shewanella goraebulensis. The sequence continues at coordinate 9,295 of NZ_BPEV01000014.1, forward strand.
CGTTCATGATGTCATACACTAAACCGTGTACGGCCTGATGATCTAATGCTGGTAAATTAATTTTTCTGACTTCACCATCTACACGGATCATTGGCGAAACGCCTGCTGAAAGGTGTAGATCCGAGGCATTGTGCTTTACACTAAAGGCAAGTAACTCAGTTATTTCCATGGTCAATGACATCCATTTAAACAAATAAAAACAATATGACAACAATAGCAGACCGAATATCAATCGCCCAGAGCCAAATCACTCAAGCGGCGCAAAATTGTTCACGTAATAGTGAAGAAGTGACGCTTCTTGCAGTAAGTAAAACCAAACCTATTGAAGATATCGTAGCAGCATATCAAGCTGGTCAGCGCTGTTTTGGCGAAAATTACGTTCAAGAAGGCGAAGAAAAAGTTATTGCACTAAGCAATGAATACCCCGATATTGAATGGCATTTTATCGGCCCGCTCCAATCAAATAAGTCGCGCATTATTGCTGAACACTTTGATTGGATGCACACCTTAAGCCGTGAAAAAATAGCTAAACGTTTAAATGACCAAAGACCTGACGATAAAAATCCATTGCAAGTGTGTATTCAAGTCAATATTAGTGATGAAGCCAGTAAGTCAGGCGTATCAAAACAAGAAGTAGCTCAACTAGCTACAGTTATTGACTCGTTACCTCACCTGACCTTACGTGGCTTAATGGCAATTCCTACTGCAACTACAGATATTGGGCTGCAGAAACAAGAATTCAGTCAACTTGAACACTTATATCTTGAACTTAAACAGCAATACCCTAGTGTAGATACCCTTTCAATGGGGATGAGCAATGACTTAGCTATTGCCATTGAACACGGCTCAACCATGGTAAGAATTGGTACTGCCATCTTTGGTTCTAGAAAGTAAATGTCGCTTATTAAGCTGTTATTCATGAAGGATAATTTATAATAGCGGCCTTGAAACTCTAAGTTGCGGCCCAAATATATTTAAAATACTAATAGCGATACTTAACTGGCATTAAATAGCCCTAAACACCATTAATAATTAACACAACTACAAAGTGGTAATAAACAAATGACTCAAGCAAAAGTATGCTTCATCGGCGCCGGCAACATGACTCGCTCTATCATAAGCGGTTTAGTCACTAATGGTTATCCTGCCTCACTGGTACATGCTACAAACCCTAGCGTTGGTAAATTAGATGCGTTAAAAGCTGATTTTAATATTAACGTGTCCCACGATAATATTGCCGCAGCCAACTCTGCAGATGTCATTGTGCTCAGTGTAAAACCGCAACTCATGCAGACAGTTTGCGAACAGCTAAGTCATTTAGATTTATCTGGTAAGTTACTTATCACTATCGCTGCAGGTATTCCAGCGGCGCGTTATCAAGATTATTTCAAACAACCTGTTAAATTAATTCGCGCAATGCCAAATACCCCAACTCAAATCGGTGTGGGCATGACAGGTATTTTTGCCGATGACTCGATTTCAGATGCGCAAAAACAAATTTGCGAAACCTTAATGAAAACAGGTGGCGAAGTTGTTTGGGTACAAAAAGAAGACGAATTAAACCAAGTCATTGCACTTGCGGGAAGCTCTCCTGCTTATTTCTTCTTGTTTATTGAATCAATGATCCAACATGGTATTAAAACAGGTATGGATGAAAACACCGCCAGAGCCCTTGCTCAGCAAGCCGCGCTTGGGGCTGCGCAAATGGTAGTTCAAAACCCTGAGCTATCATTAGAAAAACTACGTACTAATGTCATGTCAAAAGGTGGGACTACAGCAAGAGCTGTTGAAACCTTTGAAGAAGGCGATTTACGTGGATTAGTTGACCAAGCAATGACCAACTGCATAAAACGAGCAGAAGAAATGGCAAAAACATTTTAAAAATATGCTGATTCAGCGACACTGTTAGTTATTAAAGATATTTATCAGTGTTATTAGTCATAGATATTCGTAATAGCATTAGTTCGCTATCAGCAAGAATAGATAACTCATATACACATTAAGCGTACCAACTAAACAAGGCACTTAAAATGAATGCAATGCACTTTCTCGTTACCACGGTATTTGACCTCTACCTAATGGTGGTAATTTTACGTTTTTGGCTGCAACTTGCTAGAGCGGATTTTTACAATCCATTTAGTCAGTTTGTTGTTAAAGCGACTCAACCAGTAATTGCCCCAATGCGCCGTGTACTTCCGTCAATTGGAGTGATTGATACTGCATCTATCGCACTTGCCTTGATTGTTGTGATGCTTAAGTTTTTAGCTTTAACATTAATCGTAGAATTTAAAATCGATGCGATATCGTTGATTATTCTGTCAGTTGTTTCAGTAATAAAAGAAGCTGGTGTATTACTATTTTGGGTATTAATCATCCGCGCTTTACTGAGCTGGTTTAATCAAGGCCACAACCCAATAGTGATGGTGATGGATCAATTAACCGAGCCATTTTTACGCCCTGTTCGTAAAATTTTACCACCAATGGGCGGATTAGATTTATCAGTAATGTTGGTATTAATTGCAATGAACTTTATTAATATCTTATTCGCCCAATACATACCATTTTGGAACGGCTTAGAGATTGTTTTTGCACGCTAAACCTAGAAATGTGCATTTTCCTGTGATTAAGAAAACATATAAACCTGCAATCATTCAGCAACAGAGCAACCTGTTGCTGAATTTATATATTAAACCCAAAGCCAGCAGAGATAAAATTATCGGCCTACACGCTGATGAGTTAAAGATAGCAATTACTGCGCCCCCCATCGACGGTAAAGCTAATAGCCATTTAGTAAAATTCTTAGCTAAAGCCTTTAAAGTGCCAAAAACTGATGTCATTCTATTAAAAGGGCTGCAAGGTCGGCATAAACAAGTCAAAATAGTCAGTCCCAAACAAATACCAATTGAAATATCTCAGCTACTGTAAAGTACTAAATGCATAAATTAACTCATTGAACGGGTTTCGATACTGATGAAATTAAGGTGAGTTTGATTAAAATTCTCTATACTTAGCATTACACTCCATTAGTGAATCATCTCTTCAACAGAGCCGATCAAGGATCCAGATTATGTTTCGCAATATCATTTTTAATTTAGTGATTGTTTTAGGACTTTCATTAGGGCTAGCAAATAACGCACTCGCAGAACAAAAACAGCAAGTGGGCAATTTTGATATCCATTACATGGCATTGAGCAGCACGTTTATTACTCCGAGTATTGCCAAAACCTATGGCATCGAAAGAAGTAACTATAATGGCATCGTGAATATTGCGGTGCTAGATACGAGTAAAGAAGGCAACCCACCTGTGGCAATCGAGATTTCAGGGGTCGCTAATAATTTATTAGATGCCAGAATGACGTTGGACTTTAAAGAAATTCGAGAAGGTAAAGCCATTTATTACATTGCTCAAGTGCCTTATCGAGATGACCAAGAAATTAACTTCACTATTGCAGTTAAACACGGCAACCAACTAAATACCTCGCTTAAATTTAAGCAAAAATTCTACGTGGAATAGTTATAACCGCGCCGAATAAAATATTCTATAAAGCCAATTCTATTAAGTTTTGGCTTTATTTTTAGCAGTTCATAAACCATCACCGATTATCGCCTATTGATGCTATCTATCATCTTATCGCTTAGGTATCATTAGCCAAATTTTGAAGCGCCATTTCATGCACTATTTTAACGTACTGTTTTCACGTACTAAGGTATTCCCATGCAGCAGATTGTTTTAGCCAGCGGTAACAAAGGTAAGCTTAAAGAGTTCGACCAAATGTTGTCTCAATTCAATATCCAAGTATTACCGCAAAATCAATTCAATGTGCCTGAAGTGGCTGAAACGGGAACCACCTTCATTGAAAATGCCATTATCAAAGCAAGACATGCCGCAGAGGTTACAGGAAAACCTGCCATTGCTGACGACTCAGGCTTAGAAGTTGATGCGCTGCAAGGTGCACCAGGTATTTACTCTGCTCGTTATGGCGGTGAAGATGCTAGTGAGAAAGACCGTTACCTTAAATTACTCAATGAACTTGAGGGCCAAACTGAGCGTAATGCTCGCTTTCAGTGTGTGCTGGTCTACATGCGTCATGCAAAAGATCCAACGCCGATTGTATGCCAAGCTGCTTGGGAAGGTAAAATAGGGACTACGCCACAAGGTGAACAAGGCCACGGTTACGACCCTGTGTTTGTTCCTCAAGGGTTTGATTGCTCAGCTGCAGAGCTAAGCAGTGAGCAAAAGAATCAGTTAAGCCATCGCGGCTTAGCGTTAAACTTACTGGTTGATGCCATGAAAGCTAAAGGGATTATTTAAACACTATGTTAACCCTGCCACCACTGAGTCTATATATCCACATACCATGGTGTGTGCAAAAATGTCCTTACTGCGATTTTAACTCCCATGGGCAACAAGGCGAGCTGCCTCAAGAGCAGTACGTTGCAGCACTTTTGCAAGATTTACATAATGACTTAGCTTATGTACAAAACCGTAAGCTTCACAGTATTTTTATTGGTGGTGGCACGCCTTCACTGTTTGAAGCCAAACAAATTAAACGTATTCTTGATGGCGCAAAAGAGGCCGTTGGCTTTGAGGATGATATTGAGATCACCATGGAAGCTAACCCAGGCACCTTAGAGCATGATGATTTTGCAGCGTATCAAGCTGCGGGCGTCACCCGTTTATCCATTGGTGTGCAAAGTTTTTCTAAAGATAAACTCAACCTACTTGGGCGTATTCATGATGAAAATGAAGCTGTCACTGCCGCCAATACCGCTTCAAAAGCTGGATATAAGAGCTTTAACTTAGACTTAATGCATGGACTTCCCAATCAAAGTTTTGATGAAGCCATGGCTGATATAGATACCGCTGCGGAATTAATGCCGCCGCACATGTCTTGGTATCAACTCACTATTGAGCCCAATACGCTTTTTCACTCAAAACCGCCACAATTACCTGACGATGAAAACCTTTGGCATATTTATGAACAAGGGCAAAAAAAATTAGCGGCATTAGGATATGAGCAATACGAAATATCAGCGTATGCAAAACCTGGGTTTCAATGTCGTCATAATCTCAATTATTGGCAATTTGGTGATTACTTGGGCATAGGCTGCGGCGCCCACGGAAAAATTACTCAACCAGAACAAAATGTCATAACGCGGACAGTAAAGATTAAGCACCCTAAAGGTTACTTAAATACTCAAGATTACACCTTTGAAACCTCAGAAGTATTACCTGAAGATAGAGCGCTTGAATATTTAATGAATCGTTTACGTCTTATGACGCCGATCCCGAAAGTAGAGTTTGAACAACGCACTGGTTTATCTGCTGACGTACTTGCTGACGGAATGAAAAAATCTATCTCAAGAGGTTTGTTGACTGAGTCAGAGAACCACTGGCAGTTAACATCAAAAGGTCACATGTTCGTCAATGATCTGTTATCGCAATTTATCGATTAACCTAGCCAATAAGTAACTTAAACATTCTAGTCGCTAAACCTAAAACCACTACATTGAAATCAATGAGTGGTTTTTCTTTTTAAGACAGAATAGTCATTTAAAACAAATTACTACTTCACCAACAAGTTTAAGCAACATTTAAGACACAATTGCTAACATTTCACTTTACCCTTTTCCCCTGTGCTCCATTAGGATATCAGTCAATATTAATAAACGCTTAACTCTACCCTTCGTTTACGGAAACCCATTATGCTACTAAATACTAAAACGACATTAATAGCCGTTGCATTATCTAGCTTATTATCAACTTCTGTTTTGGCTCATGGAACGGACAGCCATCCAGTACAAACCACTGCTAAAACGACTAAGCAAGCGGTGACTGAATCAGAAAAAGCCAATGAATTATTTGAGAACATTTTCATGGAAAATGTTATGGCAAGCCCAATTTCGCAAACCTACATGCGTATCAAAACTGATTACGACAAATGGGGTGACTTTAGTGAAAAAGCTGAAGATGAAGATTTAGTTCGCGCTAAGAAGCACCTAAAGCAACTTGAATCTATTGATGTTAGTAAGTTAGATGTGCAAACCGCATTAAGCTACAAGCTAATGAAGCAAGGTTTAGAACAAGATATTGCTGATGACAAATGGCGTCACCACACTTATCCAGTAAATCAAATGTACGGAAGCCATACTTTTATTGCGACATTCTTAATTAACCAACACCAAGTTTCGAGTGTTAGTGATGCAGAAGCTTACATTAGTCGTTTAAATGGCGTTAAGCTTGCCAGTAAGCAGCTTGTAGATGGATTAAAACTGCGCGCTGATAAAGGTATTATTGCACCTAAGTTTGTGTTCCCTTATGTCATATCTGACAGCCAAAATATCATCACCGGCGCACCTTTTAGTGACACTGAAGAAAAAAGCACTCTTTGGGCCGATATCAATAAAAAAGTCGCTGCGTTAGATGCCCCACAAGCAAAGAAAGATGAACTTCTTGCTGATGCAAAAAAAGCATTAATCAACAGCGTACAACCAGCATATAACGATCTAATCGCTTACCTAAACGAGCTTGAGAAAAAAGCCGATACCCGTGACGGTGTATGGAAATTACCAGAAGGTGATGATTTCTTTAACATGCGTTTAAGCCGTGTCACCACAACGGACATGAGCTCCGAAACTATTCACAAATTAGGTCTATCAGAAGTGGCACGTATTCATGATGAAATGCGTGACATCATGAAGAAAGTGAAGTTTGAAGGTAATTTACAAGAATTCATGGCATTTATGCGTGATGACGAGCAGTTTTACTACCCTGCAACTGATGCAGGTAAAACTCGATATATGACTGAAGCCAAAGACTTAATTGACAACATGGAGTCTCGTCTTGATGAAGTATTCAACATCAAGCCAAAAGCGCAGCTTATTGTTAAACAAGTCGAAGCATTCCGTGAAAAGTCAGCTGGTAAAGCGTTCTACGATGCCCCTGCACCTGATGGATCACGCCCTGGTACATACTACGCTAACCTTTATGACATGAAAGCCATGCCTACATACCAAATGGAAGCGTTAGCATACCATGAGGGTATTCCGGGTCATCATATGCAAATTGCCATTGCACAAGAGCTTGAAGGTATTCCTAAGTTCCGTAAATATGGCGGCTATACCGCTTATATTGAAGGTTGGGGCTTATACACTGAATACTTCCCTAAAGAGATGGGCTTATATGCCGATCCTTACTCTGACTTTGGTCGTTTAGCGATGGAGTTATGGCGCGCTTGTCGCTTAGTAGTTGATACTGGTATTCATTCTGAAAAGTGGACCCGTGAGCAAGGTATTCAATACTACGTTGATAATACCCCAAATGCTGAATCTGACGCTGTGAAGATGGTTGAGCGTCATATTGTCATGCCAGGTCAAGCAACCGCTTATAAAGTCGGTATGATTAAGATTCTAGAATTACGTGAAGATGCTAAAAAGCAATTAGGTGATAAGTTTGATATTCGCCAGTTCCACACGCTTATATTAGAAAACGGCCCACTACCTTTAGATGTTTTAGAGGATAAAGTCACTGAATGGGTTAACGCGACTAAATAGTCAAAATTAAGATATTTCATATCTCTAAGATTAAAAAAGCCACTGTAACCAGTGGCTTTTTTGTATCTACTTAGAGGTGTTCGCCAATTCTAATTGTCATCGTGGCACTAACAAAACATAAGCAGATATCGTTCATATCAAACGTATATTCTGGGTAGGAATAGAGGGGGAAAAACTAAATTGGAACCATTGCAATTTAAGCCATAGTCCATAAGCAAAGATCTGAAATCAACAAACAATTCGATACGGCGGTTTTTTATTTGAGATAAAAATAACCCCAGAACAGTGTCTGGGGTAAACCAATATAAACTAGGATGATGGTTTCAAAGCCGGCATTGTTCTAGTTTTAAAACCGTTGCCAGCAGTGATTCAAAATTTGCGAAGTTGCTGGTTTGCACATTTTGATGAAAAGGGGTCATTTCTCAACAAGATGCGTGACTCAAACCATTCCGAATCAACTGAAATCTATTGTATTGATTTCAGAACATAGTTCAAGATGCATTTCATTGATTGTTTTTATTCTAAGACAAACTCAGCCTGAACAATTTTCAACCACAAACAATTAACCCTTTGTATTAATTAAACAAATAAAAAAACCGCATATATAAATGCGGTTTTGTTTTAAAATTTGAACAATGTTTCCATATATTCTTACGTATTTAACGACATACAGTGGTAATTATTTACGCAATTTGTATAAATGGTCATATTTAGTATCCCAATATGGAGTACTACCAATATGCCCTTTAATGAAGTCAATGAACGAACTCACTTTGGGTGCAAGATGCTTACGGCGAGGGTAAACCGCTTGAAGCGGCAAGTTATTGGTTAACTGCCAATCCGGCAACAAGGGAACTAAAGTTCCTTGTTCGATTTCATCTTCCATCAAGTAACTGGCTAGATACGCAATACCCAGTCCACTAACAGCTGCTGATTTCAGCGCTGGTGCATTATCGACACGGAAGTTACCTGATACACCAATTTCGCAGTAGTCTTCGCCTTTCTTAAACTGCCACATGCTGTGTTCATGCCATTCGCCTTGATACACAAGACAGTTATGATCTACTAGCTGCTCAGGACGTGAAATAGTGCCATTTTGGGCAATATATTCAGGCGATGCCGCAAGTAAAAATTGACACTTCATCAATGGACGAGCCACCATGCCTAGAGGCAATTGCTCAGACATAGTTAATAATAAATCTAAGCCTTCACTTACTACATCAACTTTATGATCAAGTAAGCTTACTTGTAGCTCAAGTTCAGGGTGCTTAGCCATAAACTCAGGTAAAGCTGGAATGATGTGCATAGTACCGAAAGACTGGGAAATACCCACTTTCAATACACCGCGAGTGGCATCATTTAAGTTATGAACACTTGCGACAGCTTGTTCAGCATCGCGAAGCAACTCTTCACCTTGAATATAAAGCAAGTTACCTGCTTCTGTCAGACTCAAACTACGCGTAGTACGTTGAATAAGTTGAACCCCAAGTTTATGTTCAAGATCAGCGACCTGAGTACTTACTTTCGACTTAGATATACTCAATCTTCTGGCTGCGGCGCTAAAACTTCCTGCGCGGGCAACATGAGTAAAAATAGCAATAGGTTCTAACAGTTCTAACATGGGAGTCGCCTTAAGCTGTTTACGACATTAAAAATAGTTTTTGGAATGCCAATCACTGTAACCTCCTCGAAACAAAACCGAACAAGATTTAAGCGATATAACGGTGCAAAAATGAATGCACTATTTACCAAAAAAGAAATTAAATTGTGATAGTCCGTTATCCTGTATAACCAATCAAAACTAAAACAATAAGTTAATCAAATTAGCTATGCAGTTTTATAATTTTATGGAGTATACCAAAAAAATCACAAATGGCTCTATATTTATAATATACAATTTTTTTATCAGAACAAATCATTAGTTATTCATAAATGCAGTTGAATTAGGATTTTAAGGGCATTAAAAACGAAAAAGCCCCTGCATATAGATACAGGGGAAGGTCAGGTGCATTTTGACAATGCTAGAAATTGAACAATCGAGATAATGAGTTTAGTAATAATAAATAGGGGGTTACTTTTACTAAACTAATACCATTACCTGTTAGCTTTAGACTCAAAAACAATCATTGAGCTCAATTCAACTAAATTTACTAAGACCACTTATTCGTAACGGTTATCAAGTGTTGCTAATTCGTATGAAGAAAGCTCAGGGATTGACTGACGAACTTCAGATTCTAGAACCATAAGCTCCTCAAAGTCAGCACAGATTTTTTCGGCCTTTTCTTCAATAGCTTGCGATTGGTCGGCAATTTGAAGCTCAATGTCTTCACCTACTTTTTCCATTTTGGTAGAAAATGCTTCAATCTTCTCTTCGAAACTTCCACCTTCTGATGACATCATTTCAGCGCCAATTGCCATCATGAAACTGCCCATCGAATTAGCTATCATCGCTTCCATTTCTTTTTCAAAGTCTTCATTAAATGCATCTTCAATTGAAGACTCAGTAGCACCTAAATAAAACTTGTCGCCTTGCTGATAAGCCGCTTCATCTACTCGAGATTGAATACCTGTTAGTAATTCATCTAACTTGGCGCCTGTTGCGTCACCAAAGATTGGAGTTAAGGCTAAACTAACGGCGTCAGTGGCAAGCACCACCACTTCATTTACTAGGTCAATAATTTCTGGAACTTGTTGAGATAACTCTTCTGAATAGTCGTTTAACAGTTTACTTTGCTTACTGTCTAATTTGATCTTACTACCTTCAACATACAGCTCGCCCATCTCAACTCGATATAACTCTTCGCCCTTTTCGCTAATAAGCAGTTTTTTGGGTTCGACGGTTACGTCATAGTTTAAAGTGACATTACATTGTTCATCATCGATAGACAGCTTTGCCATAGCTGGTGACATAGCACCTGCTGTAAAAATAAGTCCTGACAAAGCAATACCTTTAATCAATCCGCTGGTGAAATTAGTTTGAGTTTTCATTAGCTCTTCCTTAGCTGTTAATAAAGCCAGTCATTAATGTATAGACTGAATTTTTAATTTGGTTATCAATTGTGTTCTTTGTAAAACTTACACTAGATAAAGCACAGGTCGTGCCAATAATGAAAAAACCTTTTATTTCAGTAAATAAGTAGGATCAACCTTAAATAGAGAACAATATAAAATTAGAAAGTTAACCGACTATGAGTGAAATAAACAACAAAGTGGTGTATTTCACTCATTGGTAATATTCCAAAATGAAGAGTTTAAAAAATGGGGAGACTGAACGACTAACTGAGTTGCTTACTTACGTTAGTTGCTTACGTTAGTTGCTCACGTTAGAAACTTGCTGGGCTGCTAATAAAGCAAGCGGTTAAAAAATCGAACGACCTAAAGACTGTGATAAATACTCAAGCATACGAGTACCAGCCAAAGAGTTGCCATTTTGGTCTAGCTCAGGAGACCACACGCAAATAGACATATCACCTGGTATTACCGCAATAATACCGCCACCTACTCCACTTTTTCCTGGCATACCAACTCGATAAGCAAACTCACCAGCACCGTCATATAAGCCAGAAGTAGCCAATAATGCATTCAACTGTCTGGTTTGCACTGGCGTGATTAATTGCTCATTTTGCAATGTCTTACCACGATTAGCTAAATAGAACATTGCCTTTGATAAATCAGCGCAATTCATCTTCAACGAGCAGTAGTGAAAATAGCTTTTTAATACCGTATCGACATTGCCATTAAAATTACCAAATGATTTCATCAGGTATGCAATGGATGCGTTTCTGGCACTAAATTTAAACTCTGAATTCGCCACATTTTTGTCAAAACATATATGTGAATTACCACTGAGTTTTCTAACCTCTTCAAGCATGCGGTGCTTAGGCGCACTTTGCCTTGCCTGAATTAGATCTGCAATCACTAACGCGCCAGCATTGATAAAGGGATTACGAGGAATACCGCGCTCTAACTCAACTTGAACTAGCGAGTTAAAAGACTGACCAGATGGTTCTTTGCCCACTCTGCTCCAAATTTCGTCATCACTATATAGGCTAAGCGCTAGCGTAAGGCTGAAAACCTTAGAAATACTTTGAATTGAAAATGGCTCTAGGTAATCACCAGCGCCCATGGTTTGACCATCAGCGGTAGTAACAGCAATCGCAATTTTATTAGGATCGACATTTCCAAGTGCTGGAATGTAGTTTGCGACCTTCCCAGAACCAATAAGTGGCCGAACTTTGTCGACCACTTCTTCAAGCAATATCTGCTCAGGCATTGGCTGAATTAGCCCCACCAGATGTCATATAAAGCACTGACTTCAAGTTCAGAAACTTTCTTTGCTTCCCAAAATGCTTTAACAGCAGCAACATCTTCTTCGGTACATTTACCAATTTGCTGTGTAGCAATGATGCCTTCCCACATTTTGTGGCCACCACCGTGGAAACCTAAGTTACGAGGCTCGATAACTTGATCGATAAACTCATCAACAGTTTTATCAATGTCTTCTTCAGAGATTGACTCTTCAAAAGTCCAGACCACATCAAAACCAAGTTCTTGGAACTCATCAACGCGTAATTTTTTACGTAAACGGCGAGTACGATTCTTAGCCATGTTTATATCCTAGTTTGTATTATCGTTTAAAAATTATTATGTAAAATCAACAGTAAACTATCTTAGCTTACTCTTTCAAACATTAAATCCCAAACGCCATGGCCTAAACGGTGACCACGTGCTTCAAATTTTGTTAATGGGCGATGTTCAGGGCGTTCAACCACTGTATTGGTTTCAGATTGGTTTTTATAACCTTCTGCACCAGACATCACTTCAAGCATATGTTCACTGTAGTTTTCCCAGTCTGTTGCCATATGGAAAACACCACCAATTTTAAGCTTACGACGAATAAGTTCAGCAAATTCAGCTTGGACGATACGACGTTTATGATGACGCTTTTTATGCCATGGATCTGGGAAGAACAATTGCACACGACTCAGTGAACCATCTGCAATGCTGTTTTCAAGCACTTCCATTGCATCATGGTGATAAACACGTAGGTTAGTCACTTCCGCTTTACCTGCATCAACAAGACAAGCACCAACACCCGGCTTATGAACTTCAATACCAATATAATTTAATTCTGGGGCAGCTTGCGCCATTTCAACTAATGAAGCGCCCATACCAAAGCCGATTTCTAATACAGTGTCAGCCTCACGATTAAATACTTCAGTAAGATTAATCGCCTCAGGAGTGTAATCTAATCCCATCGTTGGCCAGTATGATTCAATTGCTTGAGCTTGGCCTTTTGTTAGGCGTCCTTCTCTCAATACAAAGCTTCTAATCTTACGAATATATTTACCATCTTCGTTAAATTCAGCGGTAGTCACGTCGCTCATGTTTGCCTCATCAATTGGGTGCTTTATAAAAGTGACCCAATGTTTCACTTCAAATTCATAAAATAGTCGGTAAGTATATCGCAAATTCAGCCTGACTAAAGTAGTTAACACAACTTGAAGTGAAGTTTGTTGCGCATATTTACTTTTTTTACTCCAAGATGAATGTATTTAACTCAATATCTGTTTTAAATCAGATTAAATTATCCATTTATTTAGCATGTAATTCTTAAACGTAAATAGCGCAGCCACAATATAGCTGACTTGTTAATCCCCCCCTTGCCATATACACTGCGCCAATGAAAAAAGTTAACTCCTTTTCCGAGCGTATCGTCGCTTGGTACGATGTTCATGGCCGCAAAACATTACCTTGGCAAATGAATAAAACCCCATATAGAGTATGGGTTTCTGAGATCATGCTGCAACAAACACAAGTAGCAACCGTCATCCCTTATTATGAAAAATTCATGGCAAGCTTTCCATCCATCGAAGCCTTAGCAAATGCGAGTGAAGATGATGTTCTGCACCATTGGACTGGGCTAGGTTATTACGCCCGCGCCAGAAACCTACATAAAGCTGCCAAAGCAGTTTGTGAGCAACATAAGGGACAATTTCCTGAATCTTTAGATGAAGTGATTGCATTACCAGGTATTGGCCGTTCAACTGCTGGCGCAATACTGTCACTAGCACTTGGACAACATCATTCCATATTAGATGGCAACGTTAAGCGAGTGCTTGCAAGACATGATGCAATTGAAGGCTGGCCGGGGCAGAAACTTGTTGAGCAAAAGTTATGGACACTAACTGATTCCCTAACGCCAAAAGCCAATGTCCGCAAGTTTAACCAGGCAATGATGGATATCGGCTCTGCCGTTTGCACTCGCAGTAAACCACGTTGCGATGAATGCCCCGTTGCTATTGACTGTAAAGCGCAACTTGCTGGCAGACAAACTGAATTCCCTGGTAAAAAACCTAAAAAGACTATTCCAACAAAGTCTGCTTGGATGTTAGTCGTCAAACAAGATGGTCAAGTTGTATTAAATAAACGACCACCAGCGGGTATTTGGGGCGGGCTTTGGTGTTTCCCTCAGTTTGAAACTGAAGCTGAGCTACATGCCCATGTTTCATCAGAGTTTACCGATAAGAAAATAACACACACAGAAACTGAATGGCTCGCAGGCTTTAGGCATACCTTCAGCCATTTCCACTTAGACATTCAGCCAATGTTGATTGATATTGAATCAACTCAAGATTTAGCAGAATTTGAAACCAGTGTAATGGAACAAAACCAGACTCTCTGGTATAACATACATCATCCAGCTAAAGTCGGATTAGCCGCAGCAACCGAGCGGATTTTATCTCACTTAGTCGCACTTTCAGCAGCAGATCCTATTTAGGGTCCCGTTAAGGAAACATCATGGCTCGTAATGTTAATTGCGCATATTTAAATAAAGAAGCACCAGGTTTAGATTTTCAACTTTACCCAGGTGAAGTTGGCAAGCGAATTTTTGATACTATTAGTAAAGAAGCTTGGGGACTTTGGCAGAAAAAGCAAACCATGCTAATTAATGAAAATAAACTCAACATGATGAATGTTGATGACCGAAAATTTCTTGAAGAGCAAATGGTTAACTTTTTATTTGAAGGTAAAGACGTAGAAATTGAAGGTTACGTCCCACCTGCAGAAGACGAATAAAAGTAAAACAAAGCATGAGTTAATATTCAACCTGACTCAGCTTCTCTTGAATAGCTCGTATCATCGTTATATCGCCTAACTTTATTTAGTGCAGATTATTGATGACGGGCTATTTTTGTATCCTGCAAGCATACATCTGATAGCTGCCTTGCCTAAAGATAACATCTGATTATTTAAGTTAAACATTCAAAAAGTTCCCGAATTTTGACAGAAATTTCATATTCGTGACTCTTCTTAAAAATCAGAAATATAGTCAGTTCTTTGTTAGCTAAGCAACAATAATAAAAAAAGATAACGATTATACTCATCGCAATTGTTTCTAAAGAGAATACTGATGATTAAGCCACTCATTTACACCATATTGGCAGTAAGCCTTAGTGTATCAATCCCTATGGTTAGTGCAGATCCACTTGGAATGAAACCCTTTCCGGTACCTGATGCACCTTTAGGCTACCTAGTTCATAACCCTTATGAAAACGCACCACTAACAGCATTAGTCACTTTAGATGGCCACACAATTTCAAATGTTGAAGTAACTGTTCATGCCAAAGACGACACAGGTGTAAGCATTCACTATCAAGTTGATGATATGCGCGTAATGAGTGAAGGTGGCGTCCCGATTTTTGGCCTATACCCTGCTCTCATGAATCACTTCACGGTTAATTGGACAGAAAATGGCAAGCAACATAGCCATGATTACCAAATGCTAACCCCTGACATCGACATGGGCTTTTCAGAAAGCCAATGGGCTAAAGCGCCCCTTGTCGAAGTTAAGCATGTTGATGCCGACTTTACAGACCGCCTATATTTTCTAAACTGGACGAATCCGGACGGTAAAACTGGCCAGCTTGCCCATAATAACCCTGATGCACCGGGGGCATTTTCTTGGGATGGTAAGCCTGGATTTTTTATCATAGATACTGCTGGTGATATCCGCTGGTATTTAAACCCTTACACCACCCACGATTCAAAATCTTTTGATAATGCGGGTTACGCCATGGGGATGAACGTCACCGAAGATGGCAACATGGTTTGGGTGCAAGGCCAAGGCTGGAAAAAGATGTCTCTGATGGGCAGAATGATTTCTGAGCATAGCCTGCCCGGTAATTTTATTGATGCATCACATGAAGGTATTGAAGGCGCAAACGGCAATATCTTTATTCGCGCAGCTGCCAAAGATTATCGCCGCCCAGATGGTAAGTTAGTTAACACCATCCGTGACCAAATTATCGAAGTCGATACTACAGGGAAACTCGTTGATTACTGGGACTTAAACAGCATTTTAGATCCTATGCGCGATGACGCCTTGTTGTCGTTGGATGCTGGCGCTGTATGCCTTAATATCAATGCAGCACAAGCTGGACACCAAACAACCTTAGAAGACTTACAAAATGCTCCTTATGGCGACATCCATGGTGTCGAAACAGGCCGTAATTGGATCCATGTAAACTCTATAGATTACGATGCCACTGACGACAGTATTATCATCAGTTCACGTCACCAATCCGCCGTAATTAAAATTGGTCGTGACAAGCAAGTGAAATGGATTTTAAGCCCATCACAAGGCTGGTCTGAAAAGTTTACCGATAAACTGCTAACACCAGTAGATAATAAAGGTAACAAGCTAAACTGTAATGAAAAAGGCCTTTGTCGCGGCACTGACTTTGATTTCTCTTACACCTCACACACTGCGTATTTAGTGCCTGAAAAAGGTACCTTAACCGTTTTTGATAATGGTGATGGCCGTCATTTAGGTCAACCAATGTTTGCTAGCGAAAAGTATTCTCGCTCAGTCGAATACAAAATTGATCAGCAAAACCTAACGGTGCAACAAGTGTGGGAATACGGTAAAGATGAGCTGGGTTATGAAGGCTATTCTCCAGTCACCTCTATTGTTAAGTATCAACAAGACAAAGACAGCATGATGAGCTATTTTGCTTCTGCAGGCTTGTTCGGGTTAGGTGGTGGCTACGGTAACCTTAAAATGGATGACACCACAGGCAAAGTGCAGTCAATTTTAGTTGAACATCGTTATGGCGAAACCAAACCTGCTGTGCGGATTAATATTAATAGCCACGATATGTTTGCTACAGGCTATCGCGCTCAAGTTATCCGCCTGCAAGAAATGCTCAAGTAAATACTTTAATTAAACACGACTAAAAGTTTTACAAAACGCCCCCCAGAGCAATTTGCGGGGCTTTTTATTGGCTAAAGTTTAGCTTCCTTTCTACTTTCTGCTCTTCAATAAACCTGTTTCAAATTGAATCATAATTAAATTAACACTGGTCAAAAAATGATTAATCATTTACATTCTAACAACAATGTAAGCGCTTACACTAATTGTTAAATATAAATATTGCTAAAAATCAGTTAGCTGGAAAGTCGCCATAAATACCCAATTGGATGGAATCAACTAAGGTAATAGTAACAATGGCTCAAGAACCCAAAATGTCACCTGCAACACCTCTATCTGAAAAATTATCGCTAAAAGAAAAAGTGGGATATGCCCTTGGGGACGTGGCATCTAATTTTTATTGGCGAGTGTTTGACGTGTTCCTTTTCATCTTTTATACCGATGTATTTGGTATTTCTGCCGCAGCTGTCGGTACCATGATGTTAGTGACGCGAATTATTGATGCCGTATCAGATCCTTTAATGGGCGCATTAGCAGATAGAACCACAACACGTTTTGGTAAATTCAGGCCTTACCTTTTACTGGGTATTTTACCGATTGCCGCAGCGGGAGTGCTAACCTTCACCGTTCCAGATTTAGGTGATGATGGAAAATTAATCTGGGCTTACGGTACCTACATTTTTATGATGTTAGCTTATACATTCATTAACGTCCCATACGGTGCATTGCTAGGCGTTGTTACAGCTGACAGCCAAGAGCGTACCACCTTAACCAGTTTCCGTTTTATCGGAGCCTTTTCTGGCGGTACCTTAGTTGCTTACATGACACCAGAGCTGGTAAACATGCTTGGCAACGGCAATGAAGCCTTAGGTTGGCAGCTAACAATGGGATGCTACGGTTTAATTTCAGCAGTGCTTTTCACCCTAACCTTTTTAGCCACTAAAGAACGTATCGCACCACCGAAAAATCAGCAAACCAGCATCAAACAAGACATTATGGATTTAACCAAGAATAAGCCTTGGCTTATCTTGTTTTCACTGGCGTTGATTATCATGTTTACCATCACCCTTAGAGCCAGCACGGGCACATTTTATTTCAAATATTATGTCGGTCGTGAAGACCTCATTGGTACTTTCACCGCTGTATATATGATTTCGCTGGCAATAGGCGCCGCCTCTACTCCATTACTGAGCCGCTACTTTGATAAACGCAGTTTATTGATAGGCTTAATGAGCCTAGTGGCATTATTCTCCGCAGGCTTTTACTTAATCCCACCTAATAATTTAACCATGATGTTTATCATGCAAGCATTGATTGGTTTTTGCCTTGGCCCCAAATCGCCATTGGTATTTTCAATGTACGCTGATACCGCCGATTACTCGCAGTATAAAAATGGCCGCCGGGCTACCGCAATGATTTTCTCTGCTGCAGCATTCTCACAAAAACTAGGCGGTGCATTTGCTGGCGCCATGATTGGTTGGCTACTGTCGTCAATGGGTTATGTGGCAAACCAGCAACAGTCTCCCGATTCATTGATGGGGATTTTATTGCTTAACACTCTCATCCCTGCCGCATTCGCACTATTAGCAGTATGGGTTGTTAAACACTACAGCCTAGATGAGCAAAAAATGCAGCACATCAATCAAAGTTTGTATCCAACGAATGTGGCAGAGCCAGTAACTAATAGCCAAAAATAGTATTCATAAATAACAATCCAAATACACAATTAAATTGCTCATATCAGACACAAGTTCAGGAATAAGATAGTGATCACTTACCATCAGCAAAATGGCGCTGTAAGCCTAAATAGTCCAACTAGCATGCCAAATGCATGCGGTTTTTTGTGGAATAAAAACATGATGATTCAAATGAATTGTCGTGGGTATGCAGTTGCGCAGTTTATGCAGCCTGAACCAGCAAAATATGCTCATGGACCTGCCCTTGAAGCTAAGACTTTTATGCAGCCAGAACATGCTTACTTTAGTCATCACCCAGGGCGTTTCTTTTACATCAAAGACAATCAAACTGGCGAGTTGTTTTCACTGCCCTACGCTCCTGTAAAGCAAATGCCGACAAGCTTTGAGTTCATCGTAGATAAACATAAAATTAGCTGGAAAATAAATCACTTAGATTTAGTATGTGAGCTATCACTATCATTAAGTACCAATGATACCGCTGAGCTTTGGCAACTTAAGGTAAATAATCAAGGCAGCAAAAAACGCGACTTAAGTGTTTATAGTTATTTTCCCGTTGGTTATATGTCGTGGATGAATCAATCTGCTCGTTTTGATGAAAGCTTAAATGCCATTTTATGTGAGTCAGTAACGCCCTATCAAAAAGTTGAACAATATTTTATTCAACAAGACTTCAAAGACACCACGGTATTACTCAGTGATTTAACCCCGATAAGTTTTGAAACCAGGCAATCGGTATTTGAAGGTGAAGGTGGACTCAATAATCCTGATGCAATTAAAAGTTCACAACTTGATTCTAAACCCGCACATTACCAAACACCTGCAGCAGTTATGCAGTTTGCGATTGCCCTAACGGCCAATGAGTCAATTGAAGCTAATTTTGTTTTTGCACCAGTAAAAGATGCCAATGAGGCTGCCTTCCTAAAACAAAAGTACTTAGTTTCACCTCAAGCATTAAGCGATGCTAAACAGGATTATCAACAGTACATAGCTCAAGCTGACTACCAGCTTAAAATCAAAACAGGTACTCAAGCCTTTGATAACTTTGTAAATCACTGGCTCCCCAGACAGGTGTTTTACCATGGAGACGTCAATCGCTTAAGTACCGACCCACAAACCCGCAATTACCTGCAAGATGCTATGGGGATGATGTATATCGCCCCTGAAAAAACCAAAGCAGCCTTCATTAAAGCACTATCGCAGCAACATAAAAGTGGCGAAATGCCTGATGGCATATTGCTCAATCCAGATTCAGAGCTTAAATACATTAACCAAATTCCCCATACCGATCATTGTGTATGGTTAGTGATATGTATAGATGCTTATTTGAATGAGACTGCTGACTTTGATTTTTTAAAACAACAGATAGTTTTTATTGATGATGAAATTGGCCTCAGTGTTTTTGAACATATTAATCTAGCATTAGATTTTTTATGGTCTCAACGTGATAACCGAGGGCTTAATTACATCAATCAAGGAGATTGGTGCGATCCGATGAACATGGTCGGTTATCAAGGTAAAGGTGTATCAAGTTGGCTAAGTTTAGCCAGTGCCTATGCCATGAACTTGTGGTCAAAAATTTGCTTTCTAACTGGCCATAATGCCGATGCAGATAAGCAAATAAGCCAAGCTCAAACTCTCAATAAAGATGTCAATCAGCACTGCTGGGACGGTCAATGGTTTGCAAGAGGGATTACTGATACAGGCAAGTGTTTTGGCGTCAGTGATAATGAAGAAGGTCGAATTTACTTAAACCCTCAAAGTTTCTCGATGTTATCTGGCGCCATAACCGAGCAACAATGGCAATTAATGAAGCCGCAAATTAAACAACAACTGCAAACCCCATTTGGGATGATGATGCTTGCGCCAAGTTATACCCATATGCATGAAGAAGTCGGCAGACTAACTCAAAAATTTCCAGGTACTGGAGAAAATGGTTCTGTTTATAATCATGCTGGTGCTTTCTACATTTATGCCCTTTTCGAACGTGGCGAGACAGAAGCGGCATTTGAGTTATTACATACCATGATTTGCGCCGAATCTGAAACAGACGCCCTCACTCGCGGACAACTGCCAGTATTTATCCCCAATTATTATCGCGGCGCTTATTTTCAATATCCAGAGGAAGCAGGTAAATCAAGCCAGTTATTCAATACAGGTACTGTAGCTTGGATATATCGTATTATCATAGAGCAATTAGTTGGCTTAAAGGGCGTTAGTAACGGATTATTAATAAAGCCACATTTGCCTCAATCATTAAACGGTATCGAAGTTACTCGTCAATTTCGCAAAGCTACCATCGAATTGACAATAAAACGAAGTAAGTCAGTTTCGAGTCAGCAAGTCTTGATAGATGGTATTTCACTAAAACAGGATCAACGAGGTGAGTTTGTATTAGCGGTTGAAGCTAACAAGATTTATCAAGTACAGGTGTTATTGCCTGCAGGTTAAGTCTTTTTTATGAGTAAATTGTTTAGTAAATAAACTCAGCAGTACTGTCAATAAAAGCAACATTGCAAATACATGTCATTTTAACGACGTGAAAATAATTGGCTATAGACTCGTAGCTTATACTGCTACTTTAGACAAACTTGCATAGTACCGAGATTACACATTTCATAAGCTACCTATTGCTGCAGTTATAGCATTCGTTATAGCGTGAGTTATAGCTCTTGAGGTAGCTAATAAATATTAAGTAAAATCCATATTGGAGTGAAAATGGCTAAGGAATGGTTCAAAGAGATATCGCATGGTTTACCTATACCTATAAAAACGCAACAGCTTTTAAGCTTTAAACTTCGTCAGGCTAAACCATTAATGACAGTGCTTATCATGTCGGCAATGTTTAGTGATCTAGCTATAGCAGCGGAAGATTCAAAACATGTTGAGCATCAACATGAGACAATTGAAGTCAACTACGCGGCTAATGACATAATTATTGATGGTAAACCTGATGAAGCCGATTGGCAGCAGGCGAATTGGCACCCGATAGATCACATGATTTTAGGCCCAGAAGTTTCAGCTAATGACTTTAGTGGTCGTTACAAGCTGCTATGGCGAGAAGACCAACTCTATTTACTCACTGAAATCGTAGATGATGTTTTATATGACCAAACTGCAGATCCTACTGTGCTTTATTGGGACGATGATACGGTTGAAGTTTTTTTAGATGAAGATGCCTCAGGTGGCGAACATCAGTTTAATCATAATGCTTTCGCATATCACGTCGCGTTAGATAGACAAGTCGCTGACTTCTCCACTCTTAAACAAGCCATGACCTTTAACGAACATATTGAAACAGTTTGGGCTCGTGATGCTATTGATCCTAAAAAAATATACTGGGAAATGGCTATTCACATCTTTCCCGACAGCTATGATGATAGTCTAAGTGCCTTCCCTCTTAAACATGAGCAAGCTAACCAAGTATCACCGGTTAAGTTATCTGCGGGTAAAGTCATGGGGTTCATGCTGGCTTATTGTGACAATGACGGTTCTAAACAAAGAGAGAATTTTATCGGCTCTCATCCAATAAAAGCAGTTGATGGTGATATGAATCGAGGTTATAAAAATGCTGACGTATTCGGTAAAATCAAACTGATTAAATAGCTGTTATCTGGTGTTTTAAATACCTATAACAGACACAAAAATACCGCTATTACTTTACTGTTTTAGGTTTACTGTTTTAGGTAAAGTTAAGCGGCATTATTTTATAGCCAGATAGCGGTCGGCTTATGGCATCAATCTCAAACCTATTGCTTTATACCTTCAACAATAAGATCTAGAGTCACATTGGCAGAAGCAGGCCCTAAGTCCATTTTTATGCCGAAATCTTTCATAGCAAATTCAGTAGTTCCTACAAAACCGGCACGGTAACCGCCCCAAGGATCTTTACCTTCTCCAATAAACTCAGCGTCTATTGCTACTGGCTTAGTCACACCGTTTAACGTTAAATTGCCATTCAATACAAATTGACCATTACCTTTATCCTCAACGCCCGTTGATACGAAATTAGCCTCAGGGAATTTGCCTGTATTTAAAAAGTCACTACCACGTAAGTGCTTATCGCGTTCGGCGTGGTTAGAGTCAACACTCGTGGTATTAATAGTGACATTAATTTTTGCATCGGTAACTTTG
The DNA here is from genome assembly GCF_019654955.1 of Shewanella sp. KT0246. GTDB lineage: Bacteria > Pseudomonadota > Gammaproteobacteria > Enterobacterales > Shewanellaceae > Shewanella > Shewanella goraebulensis. The sequence continues at coordinate 31,891 of NZ_BPEV01000014.1, forward strand.
TCAGCATCGTAACTGAAGTTACCGCCAAAATCATTAAAACGACCAGCGACAAAGCTATAACCTAAATGGTTAACTTTAAACTGAATTGAAGCGTGAGCACCCTGAGTATCAATAACATAGTCGGCAGCATTGGCGCTTAACGGCATTAACAGTGCAGAACCGATTAAGGTAGCGATAAGTTGCTTTTTCATTTGGTATTTCCTTATTAAATTCACTTTGTCAGTAAGTTTTGGTAATGGGTAAATCTTAAATAAAACGTAAAATCTAGATTGTTAATTCTTAGCCACATAAAGCTTTAATATCTATTTTCGTACTGGCTTTATCATTTTGACTAAGGTGTTATCTTTATCAATAAATTGATGCTTAATTGCCCCAGCCCCATGGATTATCACCAATCCAATTAGACTGTAAGCTAGATACTCATGAACAAGCCCTGCAATATCTTCTTGATTAGTTATAAAGCTCCCTAATGAAGGCACTTCAAACCAATCAAAAACCATAATCCCGCGACCATCAGCCGTTGAAATAAGAAAACCACTCGCCATAATAGCTAGCATTAACAGGTATATCCCTCGATGAGCCCATTTTGCACTTTGCTGCTCCCATGGTTTATGAGCAGAATCCGCTTGAGGTTTAACTGAAATGAAACGCCAAACTAACCTCAACAAAGTCAAACCAAACAGTAAAATACCTACACTCTTATGGATATCTGGCGCTGTTTTGTACCAACTACTGTAGTAAGTCAAATCAACCATCCACAAACCTAGGCCAAATAAACCAATTACCGTTAATGCACTAATCCAATGAATTAGGATACTTATTAACCCATATCCCATTTTCGAGTTTGCTAACATCAAGCTTGTCCCTTTGATTAATATGGAATTGATTTTATAGATCAAATAATAATATAAAATCGCAAAATTAAGTCAAAATCTTTCGATTTAATAGAAAGGTTTAATTTATGCCTCACCAAGAGGCTAACATCGACCTTGGATTTAATGTGATTACTGTTGAATAACAGAACAAAACAACGGCAATAACTGTAGCGATTAACCCTGACGTTGTAACTTCCGAGCCCAAATGGACAAGTAAACACCGCCAATAAACAGCTCCAGCAAGCTTTAAATGTGTAATAGTGGCTCCCAATCGCAGCATAAAGGCGTTTAACCTAGTTTATAACGTTAAAAAACACCCATTTTGGATACTAACTAGCCGAACAACTAAAAAGATCTAAAAAAGCACTTGCGCGATTAAAACCATCCCTATAATATGTGCGCACTCCAAACGACACAGGCTCTAACAACTTAGCAATAAGTAACGTTAGCATCTAGTTTGAAGTAGCAAACTAACGCTTAGTTTAGTTGCCCGAATAGCTCAGTCGGTAGAGCAGAGGATTGAAAATCCTCGTGTCCCTGGTTCGATTCCGGGTTCGGGCACCATATTTAGCCGGCATAGCTCAGTTGGTAGAGCAACTGACTTGTAATCAGTAGGTCCCGAGTTCGACTCTTGGTGCCGGCACCATATACAGAACAGCCACTCAATAGAGTGGCTTTTTTGTGTCTTATTTTCAGTTATAGAGTCATGAATCCTGCGAATAAGTTTACGATAACCTTGTAATTGCTCACTAATGCAACATGCAGTTATCCATTCGCAATAAAAGCTAAAAAAGCACTTGCGCGATCAAAACCATCTCTATACTATGTGCGCACTCCAAACGACATAGGCTCTAACAACTTAGTAATAAGTTACGTTAGCATCTAGTTTGAAGTAGCAAACTAACGCTTAGTTTAGTTGCCCGAATAGCTCAGTCGGTAGAGCAGAGGATTGAAAATCCTCGTGTCCCTGGTTCGATTCCGGGTTCGGGCACCATATTTAGCCGGCATAGCTCAGTTGGTAGAGCAACTGACTTGTAATCAGTAGGTCCCGAGTTCGACTCTTGGTGCCGGCACCATATACAGAACAGCCACTCAATAGAGTGGCTTTTTTGTGTCTAAAATTCACTAAAGACTCCCCCCTTTAATTGCCAAATAATAACCTCAACTTCTCCATACTAAATAAAAAGTTTGATCCTTACCTGTCATCTCACTGTATTAGTTATTGTTTAAATTGGTTTAGTTTTAAGCAATCACAGAATCAGTGTCTATACTAAAAAACACCATTACTAATTGTAAACAAACCTAACGGCTACTTGCTTAACTACTAATTTAGCTGCTACGTTCATTACTGGTGTTTTTTTCACCAAACTTAAATCTTCAGTCATATAGGGAAATAAACATGGTTAGAATGAAGAAGTTCCTAGGCGTAACAGCTGCCGTTACCTTAGGTTTACTATCTGCCAGCGCGAATGCGGCGAGTAAACCTAACATTTTAGTTATTTGGGGCGACGATATTGGGCAAGCGAATGTCAGTGCATACACATTTGGTTTAATGGGTTATCAAACCCCAAGTATCGATAGCATCGCTAAAGAAGGCATGATGTTCACCGACTATTATGGGGAACAATCATGTACAGCTGGTCGCTCAACCTTCATTACAGGACAAAGTGTATTCAGAACAGGTCTTAGTAAAGTTGGCCTTCCTGGTGCTGATATAGGCTTACAGGCCGAAGATGCAACCATTGCAGAGGTATTAAAACCATTAGGGTATGCCACTGGCCAATTCGGTAAAAATCACCTTGGTGATAAAGATGAATTTTTACCAACAGCACATGGATTTGATGAGTTTTTAGGTAACCTTTATCACCTCAACGCAGAAGAAGAGCCAGAAAATATAGATTATCCAAAAGACCCTGAATTCCTAAAACGATTTGGTCCTCGTGGGGTGATTAAATCATCAGCAGATGGAAAGATTGAAGATACTGGCCCTCTCAATAAAAAGAGAATGGAAACCATTGACGATGAAACTGTTTCAGCAGCTATCGACTTTATGGAGAAAAGCGTTAAGTCTAAAAAACCATTTTTTGTATGGTGGAACGGCACGCGTATGCACTTCCGTACTCATATAAAACCTGAACTACAAGGCTCAAGTGGCCTAAGTAATTACGCCGACGGTATGGTTGAGCATGATAACCATGTTGGTCAGCTGCTTAAAAAAGTCGATGATTTAGGCATCAAAGATAATACCATCGTATTTTACTCAACTGATAATGGCCCACACATGAATACTTGGCCAGATGCTGGTTTAACACCATTTAGAAGTGAGAAAAACACCAGTTGGGAAGGTGCATTCCGCGTACCAGCGATGGTGAGATGGCCAGGTAATATTGAGCCAGGTAGTGTGTCGAATGAAATAATGCATCACATGGATTGGCTGCCAACATTTGCAGCGGCTGCAGGTGATACTAAAATCAAAGATAAACTCCTTAAAGGCTACAGCGCCAACGGTAAAAAGTTTAAAAACCACCTTGATGGCTATAACTTCCTCCCTTACCTAACAGGTAAAGAGAAAGTTGGTCCACGTGAAGAGATATTCTACTTCACTGATGATGGTGATTTAGCGGCACTTCGCTATAAAAACTGGAAAGCTGTTTTCTTAGAGCAACGCGTAACAGGTACTCTACAGATTTGGGCAGAACCTTTTGTTGAACTTCGTTTACCTAAGATTTTCAATCTTCGTATGGATCCATACGAAACAGCTGACCGCACCTCTAATACTTATTATGATTGGTTAATCGACCGAGCATATCTGTTAGTTCCAGCACAGGCGTATGTGGCGACATTCTTAGAGACATTTAAGGAATACCCACCAAGACAAAAAGCGGCAAGCTTTAGCTTAAAACAGGTTATGGAAAAGCTAGAACAACCATCGAATCATTAATGATATAAATTAGCTTTCAAGATAAAAAAAAGCCACTCAACAGAGTGGCTTTTTTTATTGGGAAAATAAGTTATAACGGTTAAACCCATTGCAACTGACTTAGGATTTCCAGCTAGTCATTTTATAACCTTTCACGGCATAAAATAAAATGAATAAGTAACATGGGATCATCACTAAGTACCCGCCCTGCATGCCTAAAGACGTTGCAGAACTTGTCAGTCCCCAGAACACAGGACCAAATGCGCCACCAGCAATACCCATAATTAATAGTGCAGAACCTGTGCTGGTTAACTTACCCATACCCGATAATGCCAATGGCCATACTGCTGGCCAAACAATCGCATTAGCTAAACCTAAGAAAGCAATCATCAATAAGGTATCTGGTAATTGAGCGCCGCCAAATGGCACCAATATCATGTTAGCAACCGTGAAGGACTCGCTATCACCAAACACAATACCAAGCGATAAGATAACACCCAGCACAGCACTTATTAACAAGGCATTTGGTTGAGATATAAATCGTGGAATACAGATAATCCCCAAGCTATAACCAATTACCATACAAACCATAGTGTATGACGTCATCACACCATAATTTTCAACACCTAAGGTTAATGCGTATGTGCCGATAGTGTCGCCAGCAATAACTTCTACCGCCACATAAACAAACAATGCAACCACACCTAAAGCAAGGTTAGGTCGTGCTAACGCTTCTTTAATTTGGCCTTTGCCTGATGCTTCTTCAGCTTCTTGCTCTAATTCTGGTAAAGGAGACTTCTTAACAGCAAAAGCTAACACACCTATGAATATTGCCATGCCTAAGTAAGGAAGAATCAAGCTGTTGGCCATCTCATCAATCTGAATTTGAGTTAGCGTAGTGCCGACGCGATCTTTAAAACTATCAAGAATGAGTGCGGTAAATACCATAGGCGCAATAACTCCTGCACCTTTATTCAAAATCCCCATTACACTCACACGGGCTGCGGCAGACTCTTCAGGACCTAAACGAACCACATATGGATTAACTGCGGTTTGTAATAACGTCTGCCCTGTTCCCATCACCAACTGCGCTAACAAAAACAATGGAAATATTTGGGTCTTAGCGGCTGGTATAAACATTAAACCAGCGACCATCATGATCCCCATACCCAATGCCATTCCAGACTTATAACCCACTTTACGAATAACCCAAGCAGAAGGTAACGCTGTAAAGGTCACTGCGATATAAAATGAGAACAAGATAAGTGAAGCTTGAAACGGAGTGAGTTGAAGAATTTGTTTTAGATACGGCATCAAAGAGCCGTTTAGCCAAGTCGCAAAACCTAGAACGAAAAAGAGAATAGCGACAATCGCCATTGGCAGTAAACTGCTTTTTTGCTGACTGTTGTTCATTGTAGTTTCCATAAACCTGCTTCTTATTATCATTAATAACTGGCATTAATCTAAGATTATTGCCCCATATGAGTCTTATTGTTATTGAGGTTTTTAGCAGTACCATGATGCCGAATTGTTAATTCATTTCATAGTAATTACGCGATTCATGTTAAAACATAAACACCCCAAAGACAACGCTGTCATTCCATTAACTGGTACAACCATAACAAGTGAAAAATCAGGCTTTAAAAACTTCCATCAAGCCAAACACTTAAAACTACGCGGTCAATCGGTAAACTAGGATCTGTTGTTCTTTCAAGTTTGTTTTAGCACAGAGTTGTTGGCCACTTATACAAGGCAGAGACTTTGTGGTGTAGTTACACCTACATAAAAAGTCGATAATGCAGTAAAAATCGCTAACAAACTCTGCCCAAAGGGTTCGACTAAAAGCGTTTGACTCTTTGTTGGATGAGTCTTTGTGAATAAAGAGGTGCTTAGATGACTAGGCATCAATCCATCCGTCTCAATTAAAACGCTTTCATTTCGAACGAAACTTAACCAGCAAAGAACAACAGGTCCTAAATTCTAATAAATATTTTACGTTGATATAGCCACAACAATGCTAACCATTGCACAGCTAGTAAACTAATAACAGCAAGTAATTGCTGCCAACTCTGGGGAGCGGCATTGACTGCCCCGCCAAATAAACTTTGCGCAAAGTAATGCCAATTCATCAAGCTAGATGCAAGATATATAATGATGGCATTAGTACCTATCACCACAAAAACAAATGACCATCTTTGCCATTTAAGCACGTCAACTAGGCTATAAAAGACAGCTAGTAAAATTATGCTCCAGCCTGAGGTGACTAAAACAAAGCTACTGGTCCATAAATCTTTATTAACAGGAATGACTACATCCACCTGCCAGCCTAAAGCTAAAAATAAAGCACCAAATAACACTAGAGAAATGACCTTAACCCATTCACCAGAAAACTTACTTATAGCGGCCTGCTCTTTTACTAAATATTGCCCAACAAATACGCCTATTAAGCCATTAACCACTGCTGGTATGGTTGATAAAATACCTTCAGGGTCTAATGGACGGTTTTGGTATGAAATACCAGGAAGCAATAAAGTATCGATATATGCATTAATACTTCCAGCCTGAGTAAACTGCCCAGCCTGACCATTAGGAAATGGCACATATAATTGCAGCAATCCATAACCGATTAATATTGTTATGGCGCTAATAATTTGAGTTCGCATGCTTGTGTGCCAAACCAGCATTGCACCAATAAACCAAGCAAAACCAATTCTTGCTAATACACTTGCATACCTTACTTGTTCAGGGTCAACAGGAGCGCCTGTGCCCCAACCGTGGTTATAAAGCACGCCTAAAATAATCAATAACCCTAAGCGCTTTATGGCGTGACGATAAAGAGGCATGCGCTGAGCTAAAGGTAGCTTATCCAACCTTTTCGGTGATAAGCCTAGGGCAACACCCGATAAAAAGATGAATAACGGAAAAATAACATCGTAGAAAGTAAAGCCATGCCATTGACTGTGGTGCATTTGACCATCAAACCACTGCCATCCACTCCAACCAGTTAAAAGCACTAGTGCTGCAAACAGTCCTTCACCACCCAATATCCAAAACATATCAAAACCACGAAGTGCATCCAGAGACATAAGACGTTTCTTAATCGGTTTTGATTCTTTTGCAGTAATCTTAGAGGTGCTGCCAGACATACCAACAGCATTTGATGCTTCATTGGACATCCTGTTAAGCCTCTTGCTGTGAGTCGGATGTCACTGAAAAGACTAACTCGCCATTGATATACGTTTGGCTCACTGTATTTTTATTATTTAGCAAAACAAAATCGGCTTGTTGACCGACTGTAATTGTTCCTAAATTCTGCCTATCCAGATATTGAGCAGGATACAATGATGCCATTCTTAACGCCTCTTCATGGCTTAAACCTAACATACTGACACTGTTATTAACTGCGCCAACCATGTCCAATACGCATCCAGCAAGCTCACCCGATTTTGCATTCAGCCTATCACCTTGCCTGATAACTTCAGTACCAAACAATTCGAAACTGGCATTATCATCCATACCGACTGGAGGCATGGCATCGGTTACTAGCATGACTTTGCCTTGTGGCTTGGCTTTAATTGCAACTTTTGCTGTGGCGCTGTGAACATGATGACCATCTACAATTAATCCGCACCAAGCTTGTTCACTTTCTAATGCCGCCCCCACCATGCCAGGCTCTCTTGAACCGAAACCTGACATTGCATTAAATAAATGAGTAAATCCGTCAGCCCCAGCTTCTAATGCTGCAACAACCGTAGCGTAATCGGCATTTGAATGACCTAAGCAAACCTTAACGTCATTAGCGACTAAGGTTTTAATGACCTCAGCTGATACGTTTTCTGGTGCTAACGTTACGACTTTAATGCCTAAATCTTTACGAGAAAATATGCTGAGTTCTTCATCTGAAATACTGCGAATAAATGACTGAGGGTGCACACCTTTTTTGGGCACACTTAAATGCGGGCCCTCAAAGTGTATTCCTAAAACGCCAGCAGTTTTTGATGCGATGGCTTCTGCTACTGCGTCAGCAGCCTGAGCCATGACTTCAACTTGATCGGTAATAAGAGTAGGTAAAAAACCTGTGGTACCAAAGCGTGAATGCGCTGCACCTATGGTTTTAATACAATTTAACGTTGGCTGAGCATTGAATAATGCCCCGCCACCGCCATTAACTTGCACATCAACAAAGCCTGGCACTAATGTACCTTGTAAATGAGTCACGTTTTCAAGCTCATACTTGTCTACCAATTGAAGATCCAAGCCTTTTTCGGCTATTAGGTTGATAGCTGAAATCACGCCATTATCGACTGTTATTGCAGCTCGAGGCATGAATTGCTCGCCATCAAAATATTTATCTACAATCAGAGTTTGCTTCATAATGTGTCTCTTTACGGCTTTATATATTTTGTTTAACTGTCTTTTTAACTATCTGATTTTTATCAATTACAAAGTTTGAGTGACCTTTTTAAGCCCTTCAGGCTGATCTGGGTCAATACCACGTGCAACTGCAACTGCCGCAACATCGATATAAAAACGTTGTAATAGCGCTAATGGGGCAACACGTGGATGGATCTGAGTTGATGTTTGATTCAAATGAACTAAATCTGCACCACGCTGCTTCACATTTTCAATTTGTTCGATATGACTTTCATAAGACTCATCATTAATGCAGGCATCAACAATAGCGAGCTTTTTCTCAACTAATGTTACTGGGCCATGTAAAAACTCTGCGCTGCTGAAAGACTCGGCATGAATAGAGCACACCTCTTTCATTTTTAACGCAATTTCTTTAGTTACCGCATAACCTAAACCACGACCTAGTACCACTAGGTTGTTAACACCCTCTAATGACTCTGGTGTTAATTGAGGCGCTGAATCTACAGCAATTTGTAATGCTTTAGGCATAGAGTCTACTGCAGTTGCAAGCGATTCACTTTGTGTCCACTCTGCTGTTAATTGCACAATAGCAGAGAGGGTTGCTAAATAACTTTTGGTAGCAGCAACTGCTTTTTCTTCTCCTGCACGAAGTGGCAATACCACATCGACGATATCTTTAATTGGCGCAGTTTCATCATTCACAAGTGCAACACAAAATGCACCTGCATTTTTAGCCATTCTCGCTTGCGCTAAAATATCAGGGCTACGACCTGATTGAGAAATAACAATGACTAAACCACCTTCAAGTTGTAATGACTTACCATATACACTGGCAACTGACGGTGCAGCAGCAAAAGTAGGAATGCCCACTTCAATCTCAAACAAATACTTGGCAAAAACACCAGCATGATCTGAAGAACCACGGCCAACAATCATCACAAACTTAGGCTTAAAAGCTCGTAGCTTTTCACCCAGCTCTTTTGTTAAACCAGCATTCGCAGCAAGTTGTTCAGCAATTTTTTGTGGTGCAGAGCGAGCTTCTAGCTCCATAATTGTATCTGTCATCGGTTTAACCCTATTAAATGTTGTTAGTTAAGATGCAAAATTGCAACTCACTGATGTTTGGATAAAATAGTTGAGTTAGGTTTTCCAAGTGCGACTCGATGAAACCCTTCCTGATTAATTAGTATTTAAACGTTTCTTTTAGCAAACAAACCTTTTATAGAAGCTTTTTTACTTAATCAGTTGTGCTTACTTCAATAATTATTGCGCAAATTGTTATTGAGAAAGCTGTTTGGCAAACTCTTGCTGAGCAAACAAAATGGCACCGATTTCCGGTGGAGACATAGCAAGCTCAACCCGGGCAGCGACATCTTCGTCTAGCCATTTATATAAAGGCTCAGCTAAGCCACCGATCATCGAAAAACGAGTAGGGTTAATTGCAAATAGTTTACGAGCCATATCACTAATATATTGAGCGCCTTGTTTTACAATTAATGTCGCTACTTCATCGCCCTGCTCTGCTTGCTGTAATACAATTCGTGCTAACTTGGCATAAGTACTAGAAGACTGACCCGCTAGGTTTTCTACAATCCCCATCGCATCTGTCACATTAAAATGATTTAAAATAGGCTGAGTTAAGCCAGTGTCTTGGGCAAAACCATCAAGATTCAATAACACATGCTCAGCTGCTTGCTGACCTAGCCATGCTCCGCTGCCTTTATCACCCAACGCAAAACCATGCCCACCAATTAACAAACTTTGTTCACCTACATGAGCATACCCGCAAGAGCCGGTACCTGTGATTATCACTGCACCATCGTTACCTTCATGGGCGCCGATACAGGCAGTATGTAAATCAGTGGTAAGGTACATTTTTGCGAATGGGTGCTGCCATTGAGTCACTAATTTAAATAAACGCGGAACATTTACCCCAGCAAGTCCAAGACCAGCAATCAAGGAGTGAACATCTTCAGAGGTGAGTTTGGCGTCTGCGATAGCCAGTTCAGTCGAAGCAAGAATAGATTCAAAAGTTTGCTCTAAGCCATGCAATGGATTGGCTCGTCCTGCGACTCCCGTTCCGAGAACACCTTTGTTGGGACAAAAAATTGTAGCGCGGCATTTACTGCCACCGCCGTCGATGCCAATAAAAAGCTGTGATTCAGATTGCATATTAACGCCCATGACATCCCTCTTATCTCTTCTATTTAAGCCGTGATAATGAACTTTAAAATAACGTTGATATTCGAATAAAACTCACGCTATTGCTGGCTTATTGAATAAGTTAACTTTATGTTACACCAAAAATGACAGCGTTGTCATTTAATTTTTGGCCATCTTGATTAAATCACTTACAAACAATCACTAACATATTGTTTTAAAATGAATACTAAGCTTAAAATAAATATCTAAATATGAATTTCATTGTTATTTTGAATATAAAAAAGGCGTTAACATAGTGTTTAACGCCTAATATTGTTTTTGAATAGATTCAGCTGTTTAATTAGAATTTTTGCTTTACCTATCAAACTGAGTTTATTAATACGTTATCTATTTATAAGCTCAAACTTCTGCCTTTTCTGTTTCCATCTGGTGCGACTGAACGAACCTCAACTGTGCCAGACACTTCAATAGGCTGCTCATAGCGAGTCCAGACTGCATTGTCATCGCGATATTCAATCTGCAAACCAGGAAAAGCAACGTTGGCATGTAGCTTACCGTTAATAATCTTTGCGCCCACTGTTGGTAATCGATAAGCAATATTGGCTATATCCAGCTTGGCTAATTCTTTCTGTCCAAGTGTATTGGCCAGCTCATTCCATTGTCGCTGTTGTTTATTGCGTAATTCCGCCGTAAAGAAACCTGAGTTAGCATCGTATAAAACGCCATTATATTGATAAGGCACTTCCCATTTAGCCTTATGCCAAGCTTTCTCTGCTAGCATTAATACTCTTGGGTACATCATATATTCAGCAACATCATCACTACGTATGGTTTCACTCCAAATTTGACCTTGTATGCCGCTAAAGCCTTTTCCTTTCTCTAAAGGGCCAGATATTAAGTTACCCTTGTCATCCTTTTTAACCCTATCATCTGCAACGAAGTCATTGCCTTCGATGTCCTGCCACTGCTCAGCATTAGCTGGTAAATTATCTGGCATAAAGCTGAAAATCTTTTGGCTATTTAGTGCTCGACCTGCCCAATAATAACCGTGCTCTTTTGGGTCTGCTTCATAAGGGAAGTCAAAATAAAGTACTTCAGGATTTGAAAGCACCGCATCCCAGCCAAGATTTGCCTGTTTATGGGCACGCTTATAGCCATCATGAGATATTACATCCCAAACATTACTTTGACTTTTAGCTGGCATATTTGAAGGGTTAGTATGGCTCATGCCATCGCTCCACCCAGCGGGTTCAATACCTTTGGCTGCAATCGAGTTTGATAATCGCTCAATAAAGTATGCGCCTAAATCATCAACCGAAGACACGCCTCTGTCATTACTTGCAACAAATGCCAAACACTGTGGTGATTGCTTCCATGCCCCAGCGGTTTCATCTGCGCCGATATGGTAACGATGTAGCGGATGGTTTGCTTGCTGATGCAGCTTTGCTATTTCGCTAATCACTTTATCTACAAAATGGAATGTCGACTCCATACAAACATTCAATGTATTGTCACTGTAATATTGTACTGATGAATAAACGGTTTTATCCTCAGCGTCTGACAATAAATATTCATTAGCAGCAACTTCGTTTCCTGCTGCCATAAATTGGCGATATCGTGCATCCATAGACTTTATTGCCGCTCGAGAATGTCCAGGCATATCCATTGATGGAATCACTTCGACCTGACGGGCTGTGGCATATTGTAGTATTTCAATATAGTCGGCTTTACTGTAATAACCGTTAACTTTACTATCAGCAAAAGGGCCACTACCTAACTGTGGGATAAGACAGGTAGTTTCGGTCAAATCATGACAACGTTTACTACCGATATCTGTTAGTTCTGGTAATCCGTCAATTTCTAAACGCCAACCTTCATCATCAGCCATATGTAAGTGCAATTTATTGAGCTTATAAGCAGCCATTTGGTCGATTAAATCTAAGATCATTTGTTTGCTATGGAAGTTTCGAGCGACATCCACATGCATGCCACGAAAGTCATAACGCGGGCTGTCTTTTATTTGTAGGGCATTGAGTGACAACTCATCTGGTGTAATTAACGCCGCAATCGATGCGATACCGTAAGAGAATCCTGCTTCATCTGTAGCAGTTATGGTAATTTCATCCGCTGCTAGTTCAAGCTGATAGCTCCCACCAACTCTAATTTGTGAATCAGTGACTAACTGTAATGCTAAACCACTGTTATTTGATGCAACCCCTATGCGGGATAATCTTGCCAGAGCCGCTGCAACCGCTTCAGGGTTTACTTGATTATAACTAACATTAATCCCTTTTGTTAAATCAACCACTTTGTCTGATGAGGTGACAGAAATACTATCTGGAGTAGGAATTATTCGGTTTTCAGCTAGAGCGTGACTAAACGATACATTTTGGTTTGCATCAAATAACACTTCAGCTTTCGCCCAAACAAGCTGATCTTTTTCAGTGCGACGATATTGTCTTTTAGCATCAGTGAAAGCTTCAACATATGGACGCTGCTCCATTCCTGTTTCAGTATCGATGGTCACTTTAGTGCTATCAATGACTGCAGGTGTTAAGCCTTCGACAACAATGTAGTAGTTAGGCATAGGATCGGTTTCAGATAACTGCCATAACTCACCTCTAAAGTTGAGCGTTTTAGTCTCACCAGCTTTAAAACCAGTAAAATTTTTGGTTGGTGTAATTTGGTGTAAATCACCTTGTACTCGCTTAATCTTAAACTCGGGGTTTAACACTTGCTGAACCGGGCGCATTTGGCTGTAAAAAATTGACCAATTTCTATCTGAAATATTCTGAGCGCTAGTAAAATCTATTTCAGCAATAAAGCAACGTTGATCTTGCTGTTCTTCTGCGCAGGCTTCTTGCGGGACATTGCTCACCATACGATAAGTCACATTCAGTTGCTCAGCGAATTGATTAAGCGCAGCTTGAGTCCAACTATGAGTTGCACTTTCAGTTTTCAACGATGGTTGAGTCTCTGAGCTTGAGTCTATGTTAGCTTGGGCTTGAATTTCTGAAGATGAATGCTGACAACCAGCAACCCCTAACGACAATAATAATGCTGATGCGATGATAGTCTTATTCATATGTTCCTCAGTTTATTCCTTGTTATTACTAACGCTAACAGTTCAGTGTATTTGAATTAGTGGTAAAAAATGACTTTTAACTATCTCTTTATTTTTTATCAGAATAAACAAGCTGGCATAAAGATTTTGTATAAAAAAGACAAAAAAATAGCTGGGAACCATAGGATGAACCCAGCTTATACTCGTTTCTGGGGAGAGACTAAAAGTATAAAATCAATTGTGCCTCGCCCGACCGAAGCACAATCAATGACATGGATAAAAGACCTCTTCCTTACCCATGCGGACCTTAAAACAACGAATCACACAAGCCATGACAACGCTGTCATTTATAATCTACAGAATAATGTTTTGGATTTCTACACTTTTTTAATCTTTAGCTACAGATAATTAACAATGTTAATTATTTACTCTATAAAACAGACAGTTAACCCTTCCGCCATTCTTAAAATAAACTGAACCATGTTAAGAAAAGTGACGTATCCCAGAGGTTAATCTTAAGATTAGCGACAATAAAAAAGGCATTAATCGCGATAAGGTGATTTATACCATGCGAATAATGCCTTTATTTGACCATCAAGTTTACTTGAGTCGGCCTTAAGGGGCTATCAGTCCCCCAAGATTATGCTTTAGACATAATCTCTGTACGTGCCAAACGGTTAACTTGATTCAATGATGAAAGGTGGCCATAAATAGGACCTAATAAACCACGTTTTCTAAGCTCTAAATAATCTTCATCAGATAATTCGTTAAGCTTAGCTTCATCAATTAAATATAGACCATTGATGTTACGCTTCTCACCCGCTACATCAACTGTAAGCGTTTGAGTTGTCAGTAATTCTTTTTCGGCTAAGAAACCTAAGATGTTACGGCTGGCTTGATCTTGTTCAAAATGAGCAATTAGTGCTTTCTTGCGGTTTTCTAGGTATTCAGTTTCTTTCTCACCTTCGAATAATGCTTGGCCTTCAGTTTTACTTACTTCAGCTGCTTCTTCGCGAATACCAATCCAAACTTTATCTTTTACATCAGGGTTTAATACTAAACCAAGTGGATAGTCACGCACGACAGCCGGGATATAAAGCCCTTGCCATTTGCCATCTTTAACACTTAAATTCTGACCAGGCTTAAGGCCTAGCATAGCAACAGCTTGAAACTCACCATTGTCACTATTTTTTACGAATACAATCGGGTATTCAGTTGCTGCACGACCAATTTCGTGCAAAGTTACTGGAACAATATGCTGATCTGCAACATGGTTATAGCTTGTTGGAGTGATTTTTAAATCACCGTGCTTTGCATGTTCAAGTAACGTAATTTGGTTAGACATCTTGGCTCCTTCAGGCGCTTCTAATCAATAAAAATATAAATTGGGATTCAAATCCCTTTTAGTTTAATTTTCCGTATTACAATTTCGCTTGCAGATTAAAATGTAATTCCACAATTTTTAAATGATGCTGCATGAATAGCGACTTAGTGAATGCCTATGTGAACCATTCACTATCATTTATCTGTTGCTAACGTTACCGTATTGAGAAATAAAGTACCACCAGCTTACTAGTTTTATTGGGGTGTATTAGATTGTTTTCAAGCCAAATTGCTTAATTTTATTTAATAATGCTCTATGCTCTGGCAATTCAGCAGCTAAGCCTTTACCGATCTTTTCAATCTGAGCTATTTGTTGCTGTGCTATGTGATGATATGACTCCGATAAATTAGCGGCTTTAGTTTGATATTTCATCCCATAAAGCACGTAAAGGTAATTATCGATGTTGAATACTTCGAAACGGGAAAATAAATCATCAGTAAGAGGGCTGTAATTCTGCCATAGCGCCATTTTGTGCTTTAATGGCTCAGGAATAGACTCTGGATGTCGGTTATCAATCCAAAAGTCAGAGTCAGTTCTATCAGAAATACAATAATGCAGCTTGGCAAATTCAACGACTCGCTCCCATGCATACGTCATGGTGTTATTGAAACGTTCAGATAATGCTGGCATTTGCGCCATGGTCTGCGGTAAACGTTTAGCAAGATAACCTGCTGCAAAATCAGTAAGCAGTATAGAAGTCGCCTCTATGGGCTCTAAAAAACCTTGCGCAAGGCCTAATGCCACACAGTTTTTGAACCAAAACTTTTCTCTATACCCTACCTTCATCGGAATTTCCCTCGAAGCTAAGCTAGCTAACTTACCACCAAGGTAACGATCAAACTTTTGCTCAGCTTCTGAAGATGTCATGTGATTATCTGAGTAAACAAATCCAGTACCACGACGCTCAGGTAAAGCAATATCCCACACCCAACCAGCTTGGTGAGCTGTGGCAATAGTATAGGGAGGAATAGCATACTCTTCAGTGATAGGAACCTGAGCGACAATAGCCTTATTAACAAATAATTGTTTAGACTTATCGACAAACGGAACTTGAAGCTTTTTAGTTAATAAAATCGACTCAAAACCGCTACAGTCGATAAAAAAATCAAATGCCAATTCTCCAAGCTTATCGGTTTTAAGTTGAGTAAGATTGCCTTCATCATCAATATCAGCATCAAGCACATTTGCTTGTAGATGCTGAACCCCTAATTTACTAGTTGCATTACTGGCGAGTAATTTGGCAAATTTAGCAGCATTAAGATGATAAGCGTAACTGACTTTACCGCCATACTCTGGCGTAGTGATTAATTTCGGCGCTTTTAACGCTTCACAGATATAATGTTGCGGGGAAACATTTTGCGAATAGGACGTTGATGAGTTTGAATGAGTTGCTTGCTGATGAAGCCACTGTGGCGTTAAATCAGCCCCTAACGGGCTTGGCACATCAAATAAGTGATGATAACTATTATTCTCTCCGTGCTTGGTTTTATCTAACCAATTGCAGAATTTGATAGATTGCTTAAAACTTACATCACAGTCTCGAATAAAGTCTGTTTCACGAATGCCAAAGCTTTGCAGAGATTGCTTAATCGCTGGAACAGTCCCCTCTCCTACACCAATGGTTGGAATATCAGGAGACTCGATTAGTGTCACGGTAACATTAGGCAGTAATTGAGCCGCTATGCCAATATGATTAGCCGCTAGCCACCCAGCTGTGCCGCCACCAATAATGACAATACGCTGTACTTCTTTATTGACCTTATCGACCTCAATCATATCGACCTCAAATTGTTAGCTTTCATTTTTATTATTAGTTTATTTAGCATCTTACATTAAAAAGCCTAGCAATTAGCTAGGCTTTTTATCAACTTATCAATACTAAATAGTGTTTAGAAGCGTAAGTTTAAACCCACTTTGTAACGTGCTTCACCTTCGAAGCTCCATGCTGGGTATCCACCTTTAAGTTCAGGTTTAACTTCAGCATCATCAGGTGCTACACCTAATTGAACACTGTCTTCTTCGAGTAAATTTACAACTTCAAAAGTGATACCTAAGTATTCTGTGATGTTGTAATTTGCACTTAAGTCAAGTGTGCCAAAATCTTGATGTTCACGGTTACCGTAGAAACCTGGTAATTCACGCATCATGTATTCACTACGCCAGTTATAAGCAACACGTGCAGAGAAGTCTTCCATCTCGTAATAACCCACTAAGTTAACAGTGTGCTTTGAAGAGTCTGAGAAAACACTCACTTCATCAGGATAGTTCTCAGCAGAAGCATCTGAATCTGCAAAAGTATAGTTCGCAGAGTAACCGAAACCGTTATCGAAACCATCTTGGATTTGCAACTCGATACCTTGGATTTGACCACCTGTACCATTTTTCTTACTCGATACAGTCCAGCTATCTTCACCTGAATCAGGGTCAGTAATGCCGATGCTTTCATCTAACTTTTGTTCAGAAGTAACAAACGAGCTAACATCTTTAATGAAGTATGCTGCACTCATTAATCCATCAGGACTAAAGTACCATTCAACACCTAAATCTGCTTGAGTGGCTTTAAATGGCTCAAGAGCAATATTACCTGTATTGACGACTTCGTTACCTGCTGTGCCATCTTGATAACCCACTAAAGAAGATGAAGCAAACATATCAGCATAATTAGGACGTGAAATCACCTGCGATGCAGAAGTACGAATAATAACGTCTGGTGCAACGTCAAAGGCAATGTTCACACTTGGTAGTACATCGCTGTAGCTTGCATCTGCTGTACTTAAATTATCAGCATATGAACCATCAGCTTGTAATGCAAAGTAATCAGAAGTTGCATCAGTCGAGATATAACGTAAACCGAAGTTACCACGCATGCCGTCAGCTTCAAAATTAGCCATTAAATATAAAGATAAGTTTTCTTCGTTGATGGTACCGTAACCTGACTTATATACCGGACCTTCAGTTGAGAAACCATCAATAGCTGCTTTTGCATCCTTTAGCATGGCATCCATATTAGGCTTAGGTAAGGTATAACCCGCACCTGATGAGATTTGACCGCTGTAGTAAGCAGATGCATCTTTTGCAGTGATATCAGATCTAACATTAGCAGGTAAAGTCAGCATGCTAACATCATGGTCTGCATAACGAATACCCGTTTTGAATGCGGTGATTGCACCTAAATCTGTTGGTATTGTAAAGTCGACTTGTGCATATGTTTCTTCATCTGAGTTAGGTTGCTTTTTAAGCGCCCAACCTGCAGGAGACAATTGACCGCCAAAGTCTTCAGCGGTGAAGTTTTTATTAGCGACATCAATATTAATCACTTCACCAGTGGCATCATATGTACCGGCATAATCTGCAGCTGTACCTAACCAGAAACCGTAGTTAGAGGTTAATTCTGTACCACCTTCAGATTTAGTATTACCAACACGACCTTCTACTTTGAAGTTATCATTTTCATAATCGAAATTAAAATCATAAGTATTTGAGTCCATGCTAGCTTGACGAGCCCAAGTTTGTGCCCAACCCGGATTTGCGCCATTGCCATCACGACGATAGAAAGTACAAGTTCCTAAAGAATTACGCTGTTCACAAGCTTCATCTTTATCATCTGGGAACATAACAAATAATGACGTATTGGCATTATTTGCTTTCATATCCAGACTCATGAAATCTAGACCAAAATTTAAGTTATCTGTTGGGCTATATTGTAATGCACCGTTAATTGCAGTTCGTTCACGGTCTTGTTCAAATGTAGTAGGAACAATATCGCCCCAACCAACTAATGACTCAATGCCATTACGTTGATAACTTGTTTCTGATACTGCCGCTGAAAGTAGGAAACCAAAGTTCTCGTTCTCATTTTTCCAGCTATATAAGCCTGACAACTCAGGATCAGTCTCTTCAGAAACACTTCCGTAGTCTGCTTTAGCACTAACGAATACAGAGTTTGCATCTAAATCTAATGGTTTACGCGTTTTAACGATGACTGTGCCACCGATACCGCCTTCAGGTAAATCAGCCTGAGACGATTTGTACACCTCAATACCACCCACCATTTCTGATGGTAATAAACTGTAGTTAAAGCTTCTGTCAATAGACTGTTGGTCAAACCAACCAGTTGAAGCAACTGAATGGCCATTTAATAAGGTACGAGTCAAGCTGCTTGAAGCGCCACGAATTGAAACACCTTGCCCTTGACCAAACTGACGACTAACCGCAACACCAGGTATACGTCCTAATGACTCACCCACGTCACCATCAGGAAATTTACCAATATCTTCAGCAGTAACGGCATCAACTACAGCGTTAGAAAAACGTTTATCATTAACTGAAGCCTTCATCGAGGCACGCATGCCTTTAACTTCAATTTTTTCGATGTTTTCATCTGCAGTTTCAGCATCGGCTGCTAAAGCACCAACTGAAACCATACTGCCAAGTAAGATAGCAATGTTAGTTGCTAAAACATTTTTCTTAAAATTAATAGGTCGCATCTTCATTTCCCTTCCATAACTTTATTATCGTTTTTGGATACATAACCATTCCAACCGGAATGACAACGCTGTCATGTCTAGAACAAACATTACACAATTATTAACAGGCTTGCCACAACAAAATAACTTAAGCGCGATATTTCTGTTCAAAAAACAGTAATGACTAGTATTACATTTTTCACATAAATAAATAAAATCAGTGGTTTACCAAAAAACTTTTCCTGCATCATTTTTGCTACATTTATTTTTCTAAAGGTACTCATCCAACCAGAAAGACAATCGGCCATTGCCTATTTCGTCAAAAATAAGCACTATTAGTCATATTCAACTTATCTGATTTCATCTAATAGACGCTTTGATCACAATTTATTGGGGGATAAATGTCATCAAATAGAGATAAATATCTGCTAAGTTAGTCGCCTGAATCAAAGAGCAAAATTATAATGAAAGTAACCATCAATGATGTCGCCAAGCATGCAGGCGTTTCGATCAAAACTGTTTCACGAGTGACCAACAAAGAGTCATCTGTAAGACAGGCAACAATTGATAAAGTTAACGCTGCAATTAGCGAACTCAACTACCAACCTAATCTAGCTGCTAGAAATTTAGCGAGTACAAAATCATATGTCATTGGTTTTATCTATGATAATCCCAATGCTTACTATGTCATTGATATGCAAAAAGGTATTTTGTCAGCTTGCCAAGATACAGGTTATGAACTGCTCATCCACCCTTGTGATGCAAAATCTATAGATATTTGTGAAGAGCTCACCCAAATGGTCAAGCATTCACGTTTATCTGGCCTAGTCCTGACACCACCTATGTCTGAAGATCCAAAAATTCTTGCTGCATTAGATAAAATTGATGCTAATTATGTCCGTATTATTGCAGGTGAAAACACTGAATCAGAAAACGGCTTAACGGTCTTAGTTAATGATAAGCATGGCGCACTAGAAATCACCCAGCACCTTATTGATATGGGGCATTCAGACATAGGGTTTCTTAGTGGTGATCAGCACCATGAATCAACCAAGGAACGTCTAACAGGCTTTAAGGACGCATTAACTCAAAACCAATTATCTGTCGTTAATGACTGGATATTAGACGGGCAGTATTCTTTTGAATCTGGCGTGGAAGGTGCAAATAAATTAATTAACTTATCTAAGCGCCCCACTGCAATTGTCGCATGTAACGATGAAATCGCTGCAGGAGCCTTGTTTGCGGCAAGGTTAGCTGGGTTAGATATACCTAAAGACCTTTCAATCGTTGGCTTCGAAGATAGCCCTTTCTCTCGCCAAACTTGGCCAAAACTCACCACAGTGCATCAGCCCAATGTTAAAATTGCCAAGGTAGCAACTGAGTTGCTTATTGCAAATAGCAAAGCAACTGTAGAACAGAAATCAATGGTGTTTACCCCAGAGCCTGTTATTCGGGACTCTTCAGCGAATCGTTAACAAAAAGCCAAAGCTTTTACTGAAGTGACACTGCAACAAAAAAGCCTCTAAACAATAAATGTTAGAGGCTTTTCTATTATCTGGGTTTAGCTTGGGGCTAGAAACGAAATGCTTTACACCGCTTCTTCATTCTCTTCACCAGTACGAATACGGATAACGCGTTCAATATCAGTGACGAAAATCTTACCATCACCAATTTTACCTGTTCGTGCAGTATCAACAATCACTTCAATAGCCTGATCTAATTGCTCATCCTGAATAACCAATTCGATTTTAACTTTAGGAAGAAAGTCGACCATATATTCTGCACCACGATAAAGCTCAGTATGACCTTTTTGACGACCAAAGCCTTTAACTTCTGACACGGTCATGCCAGTGATACCTATTTCCGCAAGTGACTCACGCACATCATCAAGTTTGAATGGTTTAATAATGGCTTCTACTTTTTTCATCAATCACTCCTGTAAAATTTCGACGGGGCACAACTTGCGCTAACTTACTTTGTAAGTTAATTCAGCTATCAACTAAAATTTCAGTACACAGTTTACCTGAAACATCATTCACTTACTTACATAATTTATTATTTTAAACTTAAAAAAGTCAAAAAATAAATTAATGACTATACTCATACCACTGTCACAGGAAGTGACTTTTACACCAACATGGATGAATAGTAATGTCTTACCGATCAACTCACGGGTTCAATTTAATTGAACTCGTCACAGTATTATTAATAGCAAGCATAATAATACTGATTGCAACACCTCAACTTACCTCTTTAAACCAAAGTATTCGCGCTGCTAGCAGTATCAGAACGATTCAATCTTCTATACAGCTTGGTAGAAATTTAGCTATCAACTACGGAGTAAACGTAACAGTTTGCCCCGTTTTAGAAAATCAATGCGCATCTAATTGGCAATCGGGGTTTACTATTTTTACTGATACTGGACAAAAAAATGTTATCGATGGTGCAGATCTAATCTTACATGAGGTTAGTCCATTCCATTACGATGATATTGTTCAATATAACCGTAGTTCAATCCGATTTAAAAGCACAGGCCTAGCCTCCGGCACTAATGGCACACTTACATACTGCCCTGTAACATTTGATAGTCAGCACTCTAAAGCAGTAATTATTAATCAAGCTGGACGCATAAGGTTTTCGAAAAAAAATAATATATCTTGTAAACAATAATCAGCACTAACAAGTACATTAATTGAGTTAATTAAAATCAATTAATCACTGAATTTAACAGCTTCCTTGGTTATACTTAAATCAATAAGTACAAGGAACTTAACATGAAACAAGCTTTAAAAGGATTTACATTAATTGAGTTAATGGTAACTGTAACTATCGCAGCAGTAATAATAACTGTAGCTATACCCTCTCTTAAAACGTTCTATGAACAACAGCGAGTTAGAAGCAATATTGAAGTCATTCAAAATATTGTTTCTTTCGCTCGAAATCAAGCTGTGAGCTATGGTGCCACTGTAAGTGTATGCCCTTTTGCAAGTGCTACTTCCTGTGGTTCGACAACAGACTGGAGCAATGGCGTAAGAGTTTTTATCAATGCAAATGGCGCTGATACTGAACTAAGAGCAATAGATGGCTTTAATGACAATGACTCAGTAAAAGGTCCTGCTGGAGTAATGACATTTTCTGCGGATGGTTTATCTTCTGCTGGCGAGTTTATTTATTGCCCTGCAGGAGAAAGTGACTCTTCTAGAAGTATAACCGTGAGTGGTGGAGGATTAATTTCTTATGGGCCTGATGGAAAAACCTGCTAATTACAAAAATAATTAGCAGCTTCTTTACCTAGAAATAGGTGTTAAATTTAACACCTATAAAGCTAACCAAGTTTAGCGGAGTGTTCGGTTATCGATTTCCCGGCCTAAACTGGTAGAAAATATTGCATCTAGAGGTAAGCACTCATTAACTTCTCGGATGAAATATTTTCTATTCTTTTGATAATCTTTCATTTTTCTACCCGCTAATCTAGCCATTTTGTTATCGGCTTCACTTGCTTTCCAACGGAAAAAAATAACTCTGTCTTCGGATGATGTAGTGACATGACATTTATAATCCTGCTTCTCGTTTGCTTTAGCAACAGAATAAAACGGCATCAAACATAGGATGACTATAAATAATTTTTTCATTACCAACACTCCTCTGAAGGACCTTTTACACCGGCTGCTGTAAGAGTAATTGTTGCACAAGTAGAATCTCTGGCCGCTTGAACACCTATTGCAGTAGCAGTAATTAAATAATCATTGGTACCAGCTGAGTCAACTGAATAGAACGCCGATTCAGTTACAAAAGGGTCTGCATTTAAGCCTAGTGAAGTCATATCTTCAGCAAAAGAGCGATTGTCAATATAGAACTGCTCTTGCAGGTTTGCGACTCGCATTACTGCTGCAACCCCTTCAGAACGAGCACTTTTTATCACAAAGTCTGTATAGCTAGGATAAGCAATGGAAGCTAATATACCTATAATCACAACGGCAATCATTACTTCAATTAACGTAAATCCATTTCGTTTCACTGTATTCATTAAGCGCTACTCTTCAATATGATAATAAATTCTATTTGTGCTCAAACCTGAGCCTAAAGTTGCAGTACCTTTACATTCACCATTCTCACATTCCCCTTTACCAACACCAATGATATACGCAATCGCTTCTTCACCTTCTTCCGGTGATGGGATAACAATTTGTGGTGTATCTGGAACACGCTCTCCAAGTTCATAGTAAAGTTCACTGTATGTTCTGGTACCTTTATGTAAACCTAAAACATATAACCTGCCTTGCCCAGAAAAATCACAAACTCCTGCTCCTAAGTCAATCTCTTGATCTGATGGGGGAAGGAAAGAGGTAAAATAGACATTCCCATCAAATATTAATGAAGATGATAAACTCTTTTCACCTGTTGAAACGAAATCATAGTACCAGCCTCTTTTCGTACCAAAGGAAATGTTCTCTGTTTCCGTAGTCGGAGAATCAGAAGTCACATCATATAAATCTGATAGGCCCAAACTAGCAGGAGCATCCGTTGCTGAGAAAGTTTTGGTCACAACATTTCTGTCTTGGAACACGTAGAACATATCATTAGTTGTTTCACCTAAAGGATTAGTTCTGTTACCTGTTCCAATTGCTACTGCATCATAAGGAATATTTTGATAACTCAATACTCCACTTGTACTATGAATATTATTAAACTGAGTCTGCGCTACTGTCGGCTCAGAGAAGAACATTCGATCATCAGGTGATGAACCACTACTTATAGATGCAAATTCAAAAATGCTCCAAGTCGATTTGTCTGCAGAAGGCATATCCATCCGCCAAACCTTACCACCAACATCAGAAGCATAAATTCTGTCGGTAATGCCATCATTATTACTATCAAGAACAGCAACTTTAGTCGCCACACTGCTCATAGCCGTAGCGGTAAACGTTTTTATAATACTGTCATTAGGTCCTGTATCCGCATTAACGATATAAATGGCTTCACCGTTACCATCACTGGACGCCATACCACCACCAAATATCAATACAGGACTATCCACACCAGGTACAAACGTAACGGTTGGTTCAGACCATGTTTGACCAAGGTCTTCAAAACCTGGTGTAGTAGAGTTGATAGACCATTTGAAGGAAGGTGAATCCGGATTTGTTATATCTAGTGCATAGTACGATGCTCCACCTCTTCGCATCCCCATATATGCCCAAGCCTTATTAACTTTGCCGCTTGAGTTTGTTTCGGTATATGCTACCGGAGATAAATCCATACCATATATACTGTGAACACCAGTTTGTTGATTTTCTCTTAGTACAGGGATATTGCTCCAAAGTTCTTGCGGAATAAATGCCCATGTTTCTTGTACCGACCCTACTGAGAAATCATCGCTTCCAGAGTCAGAATCTTTGAACATATGAACTAAACCTTGGTTTGTTCCCACTAATATTCGTACATCTAAATTTTCAGTGCCACTTTCATTGGGTTTATCACCGAAATTAATAGCAAGAGGCTTAGAATGAAGTGGATCGCCCATAATATCTTCACGAGCATCGGACGTAGAATTATTATTATTGTCATCATCGACATCGACACCATATAACCAGTCAAGATCCTCTTGTGAGTAACTACCAACAAAACTTGAACCGTCAATATCGATCAAACTACTTCCAGAAGTTGTTTTAATATTTCGATTTTTTAAGGTGTCCCTTAAGTGTGGTAAAACTCCACCTGAATTGACTTTATTACCGTCAATATTGCCAGCACTACACGTATTCCAATAAGTACAAGTTGTTGAGGCAATATTACCATCAGAATCAATCGCTGTTGTGGTACCACCAGGGCCTACTATTTCACCACTTGAATTAACTTTTAATTTCTTTAAATTACCACTCCATCTTGGTCCGCCACCAGGGTAAAACATTGCAAAATAAGCAGAGTTAAAGGTCTCTGTTTTATCAAAGTTATTACTGGCAATACTCGGTGAAGTAAATGATGAATTAATTTCTAAAATATTATTTAAAATAGAACTGATTGCTGCTGATAAGCTCAACCCCGTTGATGCCTTAAAGTATCCTTCTGATACCCCATTAGCATCACGAGGGCTACCAGCTCTAAACGCAGCTTCTTCTAATAATTCAGCCGCAGCGTCAGCGCCATCAGAAAAACCGATGGTATAAAGTTTCACTGTTTGCCTATTATCCACACCATTTGAATCCACTACACCTTTAACAACATCATTATTTGCCATATATGCTGCTAGTGCAGGTAGATAACTAGATTTAGAGTTACCAAACTCAAATACAGAATAATCAGCAGCTTCTTCAGCGGCACCTGTAAGCGAAGTAATTAAAGTATCAGCAGAGTGGTCTAGGGTAGGAGCACCATCTGTAATATAGATAATATATGCTGTATCTGGACACTTTTTCAAAGGCGTAGTGTAATTTCCAGAACTAATGATACTAGGAGGGTCATTTGGAGTGTACCAATCAAGTTTACTTTGTCCCTGGCCAGCACTATCTTTATTACCAAAGGTTACAGCTCCGCCACTAAAATATTGATGCGCTTCGTATAAGGTTTCACATAATGGAGTATTCGTTTGTGGATCTAATGTATTAACAAGGGTTATTAAACTCGCTTGATTTACCGAGTCCATTTCTACAATATCAGAAACTATTCGGCCGCCATCAGCATCGCCTTCATTAGGATAGTTAACATTAAAGATAGCTAACCCAGCATCAATTGGAATCGACATGTCTACTAATGCAGCTTCAAGCGCATCTTTGGCCACATCCATTCTAGAGCCAGTACCACCACTATTTTGCCCTTCATCAGTTGTCGTTACCCATTCGTACCAAACTAAATAGTGAGAGCTATATAGTGTAACAGGCACACCAGTACCAAAATCAGTGCCATTGTAACTTTCATCACGCGCGGCTGAATCAGCACCATCTGTATACATTAACTTAGTGTCAATTGGGTATCCAGCATCAAAATTGGTGTAAGTATTACCATGCTTTTCACGGCCAGGATTTGCAGCATCGTACTCTACAATATCTTGAAAGCAATCTACAATTTGACCTTGATTAAAGCCTTCATTTTCAGCTAAAGAAGTCCAAGAACCCGTATTACCAGTTGACTTAAACTCTCTTAAATAACCTGTGTATTTCCCTCTTTCTTCAAGGGCTTCAGCTGCTTTATTGCAATTATTGTTATCAGCATAAAACCGACGAGAGTCATTGGGGGAATCAGGTGTTGGTAAACTCGCACCATCATCAATACCGCCAGCATTCCAATAAATACCTTTATCGTTTATATAGCCAGAGTAACCGGCAAGATAATCATCAAACCCGCTAGCATAACTACATGCTCCTAAAGCTTTATTTTCTGCAGAGCAATAAGGACTTACAGACTCTTGATCTTCAGTTCCCATACTTCCTGAATTATCGAAAATAAAAAGTACTTGAGGCCTTTTGCCAGAACGAGCACTAGAGTCAATTAAATATAATTCGGTATCATCAGCAAAGCTAAAGCTTGAGAAAACAATTAATGCTGAAATCACACCTGTGATAAATTTATAATACATATCTTAGTTTCCTGTTAGCACTTGCTGCTCTACGCCTGCAGAAACAGTCAGTGAACCTAAATTATTTCGCCCAAACCTCGCAGTGCTGGTTACTTCAGCACGTCTACAACTCACCAAATTTGCCCCCATGGCATTTGAGGTGCGTTGACAAGCGACGTCTCTTACACCCGCTTCTGGTAGTGGTGTAATCACTTGTGCGCTATTAAACTCATTAGCATTAACAACTGCTGTCATATTCGCTAGAGAAGCACCAGAATTATTGGAAATAACTTGTTCCAAACCACCATTTGCAATGGCTTTAGCCTCAACTCTCTCAGAACCAGCACCAGCCATTCTTAATGATTGAGTTGAATTCACGGCCAAAGCGACCCCTATGACAGTCATAATGACCAGTATTATTAGTGAGGAAAAAAGCACAATTCCCTTTTGTTTTTTCATATTCTTAACCATCAGTTTCTAATTAATACTGGGTTTTCCAGTACTACCGTAGTCGCCATCACTTTTCTTCTAAAATTATCATTCGGCGCTGAAATAGGCTTGTCACCTAATTGATATTGAGTTTGATTGGTATAGGTAGAGTCTTCTTGTATAGCACGTACAAGGACATAAACTTTAATAGCCACTAATCGTTGAAATGACTCGTTATCCCACATTAAAGAGGTCACTAATGATGAAGGTATAAATCTATCTGGTGTACTATCGCCATCATTATCAAAACCAAATGAATATCTTATATTTTCGATACCCTGAACAAGTTGCTCATCATTTGTCATTCCCCCGTCTGTTAACGTTTTACGGCTTAAAATTGGAACTCCATTTTCAGTATCTATAAAATACACTCGATGTTGGTATTCCCAAACTCTTGAATTTAATAAGTCTTGAGATGGGTCTAAACCATTAAAGAAAACAGCTTGACTAGAAGTTGAAGAAACAAAAAAACTTGAACCATTGCCTACAGGGCTATCCGTACCATCACCATTGCCTGCATTTGGGCCAACAAAACGTTTTATCTGTATTACATCTGTACCTGAAACAACACTTACGCCATTTAAGCAGGTTAAAGACTCACTGCTTATTCCACTTTCATATGCCCACAAACGCCTAAAGTGAGCAGGTTGATTATTCGGTAACGTTTCATTGTTTAAACCTGCACCTATACAATCATCAGCTGCTGCGACATTACTATCTAAAAGAGTATTAGTGCCTACAATGAATTCTGTGCCTGTCATATCGCCAAAAAAACCTAGTTGACTAATATCTCTCTCTAAAATTGCCAAAGCAATCCGACCATTTTCTTGCAGTTGATTAAATTGGCTTGTCGTCGTCACATTTGATGAAGACATGCTGAACATAGTGAATATCCCTGCTGACAGAAATAAACTGATGACTAAAGCAACCATTAATTCAACAAGCGACATACCCGACTGCTTATTATTAATTTTATTTATAATTATCATTTATATGATCACTGTTTCAATTGTGTAAATTCTTCGCTTATCGCTCTCGGTGCCACACGAGTTTTCATCTCCAGAATCGCTTGTACTTCTAATGCCTTCCCAAGACAAGATGACTGTCACGGTATCGCCATTTTGCTGTATACACCCTGTAGCTGTACTCAGTCCACCAACATTTTTAGTACCAACCGTTTCAGAGGCACCAGTAAACGAGGACTGCCATTCAAATATGTCCCAATTAGTCATTTCAGCAGTTGAACATATAGCCGCACCTTCGCAATTTTTACTGACAGCTGTTGGATTACCTGAATATGGAGAACCGTTAACATAGTTGGCTAACTGAGTAGGGTTTAAACGCATCCGATTGATAATATCATTGGCATAATAAGAAGCCTGAGTCTGTTGAAAAGACTCAAAACTGCCTCGCTTAGCAACGATATGAAGATTAAAAATCCCTATCAACCCTACGGTTAAAATGACCAATGAAACCATCACTTCAATTAAGGAAAATCCATTCCTTTTAGCTGACATGAGTGTCAAACCTCCATCAATTGCCACATTTTTGACATAGCAATCTAATATAATTTGTTTAAAATCCTTAGCTTATACACAAAGTACTATATTGACTATAATTAGTCGAGCAAGATGTAGCTAAAAGGTTACTTATTGTATATTAAATATTAGCTAAAGATTAATTTTCCCGATCTATTAAGTATAGCTCAATAAATAGCCCTGTAGCTGCAGGCATAAAAAAACCGTAAGCCTAATAGGTTTACGGTTTTAATCTAGTCAGTTGTATGGGCTAACTATTAAGTTACTACCTTAATTCTGCTGGGACAGCGAAGACAGTATCTTCTTTTCGCCCTTCTACTTCAGTTATTACTGAAGGCTCAAATTTAGCGATAGCATCGACAACTTGTTGCACCAAAACTTCAGGTGCTGAAGCTCCTGCGGTCACAGCAACTTTTGCGACCCCGTCAAACCATGTATCTTCGACATCTGCAGCAGTATCAACAAGGTAAGCTTTAGTACCTGTTTTTTCTGCTAACTCTCGTAATCGGTTTGAGTTAGAACTGTTTTTAGACCCAACAACAATAAACAAGTCTGCGTCAGAAGACATAGTTCTTACAGCATCTTGACGGTTTTGTGTTGCGTAACAAATATCATCTTTACGTGGCCCCTCAATAGACGGGAACTTAGCCTTTAATGCTTCAATAATATCTAACGTGTCATCAACAGATAATGTCGTCTGAGTAACAAAGCATAAGTTTTCAGGGTTGTTAACTTCTAGTTTAGCGACACTTTCTGGCGACTCCACTAAATAAACCCCACCTTCCGCATTGTCATATTGGCCCATCGTCCCTTCAACTTCCGGATGCCCTTCATGACCAATCAGAATACATTCGATTCCCTTTCTGCTTGCTCGAGTGACTTGTAAGTGTACTTTTGTCACTAAAGGACAAGTTGCATCAAAAACCTTTAAACCACGGTCTTTCGCTTCTTTACGCACAGCCTGAGACACACCATGAGCGCTAAATATTACAATACTATCGTCAGGGACTTGCTCAAGCTCATCGACAAAAATAGCGCCGCGATCTTTTAAGTTTTCAACTACATATCGGTTATGTACAACCTCATGACGCACATATATTGGCGGTTCAAATAACTCTAAAGCCCGCTCAACAATGCTAATTGCACGGTCAACGCCCGCACAAAAACCTCTTGGGTTAGCAAGTAAAATATTAAGTTCTGGAGACGTCGGATCAACTTTAAGCATCTTAAAGCACCTCTACCACATCGAGTTCGAAAGTGACTTTCTGGCCTGCTAATGGATGATTTAAATCAACAGTAATTGAATCACCAGCTATTTCTCGCACCATACCAGGTATTTCGCTACCGCCAGGGCCGCCAAAACTAACAATTACTCCCGGCTCAAGTTCCATATCTGCAGGAAAACGACTTCTATCCATGTGATGAATCGCATCTGGATTTGATTCACCGAACGCATCTGCAGGTTCCAAAGTAAAATTGTGTTTATCACCAAGTTGTAATGCAATAATCTCGGCTTCAAATGCAGGGCTTAAGCTACCATCACCGACGTTAAACCTTGCTGGTTTGCCAGATGACTTAGTGCTATCAGCAGTAGAACCATCTTCAAGAATAATATTCATATGACATAGAATTGAACGAGATGAAGCTTGTTGTTCTGACAAAGTAATTCTCCCTAACTTTCTTTCGCTGGCTGTTCTGGCTTAAATGAATCCCAAATAATCAACACCGCACCAATAAAAATACCTGCGTCCGCAATATTAAACGCTGGGTAATGGCTAGTATTCCAATAGAAATCAATAAAATCGACAACATAGCCATGCATTAAGCGATCAACTAAGTTACCAATAGCGCCACCAATGATCAGGGTATAGGCTAAATTGGTTCGCCAAAGCGAAGATGATTGCTTACGTAACCAAACGGTCAGAAGTGTACTAAAGCCAATAGCAATAATAGTAAATAACCATCGTTGCCAGCCACCCGCTTCACTTAAAAAGCTAAAAGCAGCGCCGTAATTACGGACATAGGTAAAGTTGAAAAAAGGTAAAAGCTGTATGGATTCATACAGCTCGAAATTTAATAACACCCATTGCTTAGATAGCTGATCAGCAAAAAATACTAATACAGCTACCCAATACCAACGAATGCCACTTTCTTTCCAAGTAAGAGGCATTATTAGTCCTTAAGCAAAGTCACGATGTTCGCCATCGCCTTCAATGTTTGTTACGCAGCGTCCACATAATGTGGAATGTGACTCGATAGTGCCGACATCTTCACTGTAGTGCCAACAGCGGTCACACTTCTGTGCACTGCTTTTCGCAACCATTAACTTAAGTGAAGCAAGCTCTGTTTCAATCGCATCAGTCGGTGCACTTTCTACTGTTTCAACATCTGTTTTTGAAGTCAGTAATACAAAGCGTAATTCATTATCAACTTTTGCTAACTGAGCAGCTAATTCGCTATCGGCATATAAGGTCACTTCAGCTTCTAAAGAGCCACCAATACGTTTGTCACGACGGGCTTGCTCAAGCACTTTGTTCACTTCATTACGAACAGTCAGTAACTGCTGCCAGTAATCATCACTTAAATCGCCATCTAATGTGACTGATTCAAGCCCTTGATACCATTCTTCAGTGAATACAAACTCAGTTCGTTCGCCTGGTAATAATTTCCAGATTTCATCAGCAGTAAAGCTTAGTACTGGCGCAATCCAACGAACCATCGCTTCAGCAATATGGTAAAGCGCTGATTGACAGCTACGACGAGCGTGACCATCTTGCTTCGCTGTGTACTGGCGATCTTTAATAATATCTAAGTAAAAGCTACCTAACTCAACTGAACAGAATTGCATTAACTTCTGAGTCACTGAGTGGAAGTTATATTGCTCGTAAGCTTCAATTATTTCACTTTGAAGCGCGGCTGCACGACGTACAACCCAGCGATCAAGTGATACCATATCTTCAGTCGCAATCATGTCAGTTTCTGGATTAAAGCCATTCAAGTTAGCTAATAAGAAACGCGCTGTGTTACGAATACGGCGATATGAATCAGCACTACGATTTAGAATTTCATCAGAAACCGTCATTTCACCGCTGTAATCAGTAGCAGCTACCCATAAACGAAGAATATCTGCACCTAGTTTATTGATCACTTGAAGTGGCGCGATGACGTTACCAACAGATTTCGACATCTTGCGGCCTTTACCATCAACGGTAAAACCATGGGTTAATACTTGCTTGTATGGTGCTTTACCATTCATAGCAGTAGAAATCATGAGTGAAGACATAAACCAACCACGATGTTGATCGCTACCTTCAAGGTATAAATCAATGTCATGGCCTTGGAATTCAGGTCGTGATGCAACAACTGATGAGAAAGTTGAACCAGAGTCATACCAAACGTCTAAAGTATCAGTTACTTTACGGTATTGCTCAGCTTCATCGCCAATCAGCTCACTGATTTCAAGATCCCACCACGCTTGGATGCCTTCTTGCTCAATGCGATGGGCAACACGTTCCATAATAGCAACGCTATCAGGGTGTAACTCATCGGTTTCACGGTTAACCAATAATGTGATTGGTACGCCCCAAGTACGTTGGCGTGAAATACACCAGTCAGGACGGTTCTCAACCATTTTTTCAATACGGCTTTGACCCCAATCAGGGATCCATTGAGTTTGCTCAATTTCACCCAATGCTTGCTTACGTAAACCATGGTTATCCATCGAGATAAACCATTGCGGTGTAGCGCGGAAAATAATGGGGGTTTTGTGGCGCCAACAGTGCGGGTAACTATGGCGATAAGCCACATGATGTAATAGTTGACCTTTTTCTTCTAACAGCTCAACAACACTCTTGTTCGCTTTAAATACGTGTTGACCAGCAAAGAATTCAGTATCAGCTTTGTATACACCGTTATCACCAACTGGATTGGCAACTTCTAATCCATACTTTTGACCAACAACGTAATCGTCTTGACCGTGGCCAGGAGCGGTATGAACAACACCAGTACCTGCTTCAGTTGTTACGTGGTCACCTAAAATTGCCGGCACATCAAATGCTGACAAAGGATGGTTAAAGCGGAGCAGCTCAAGTTCAGCGCCTTTGGCTGTACCAATAACGGTATGGCTTTCAGCTTCAAATCTAGCCAGACACGACTCAACTAACACTTCAGCTAAAATGAGAGTTTTAGTCACGCCATCTTTAACAAATTCAACCAAACTATAATCAAGCTCAGGGCTTAGGCATAACGCGCGGTTAGCTGGAATAGTCCAAGGCGTCGTTGTCCAAATTACAGCTGAAATCGTTGATGTATAACCTTCAACACCAAACTTGGCAGCAACTGCAGTAGGCTCTACCGCATCAAAAGCAACATCGATTGCTGGTGATGTTTTGTCTTCGTATTCAACTTCTGCTTCAGCAAGAGCTGAACCACAGTCAGTACACCAATGAACAGGCTTTACACCTTTGTGTAAATGGCCACTGTCGATAACTTTTGAAAGTGAACGAACAATGTTCGCTTCAGTGCTGTAATCCATCGTTAAATATGGGTTATGCCAGTCACCTAATACGCCTAAACGAATAAAGTCATCACGCTGACCGTCAACTTGTTTAGCGGCATACTTACGGCATTCAGCGCGGAACTCAGCAGCTGAAATCTTCTGGCCTGGCTTGCCTACTTTTTTCTCTACCATCAATTCGATCGGTAAACCGTGACAATCCCAACCTGGAACGTATGGCGCGTCAAAGCCTGCCATCGTTTTAGATTTGATGATGATGTCTTTTAAAATTTTGTTTACTGAGTGACCGATATGGATATTGCCATTCGCGTACGGAGGGCCATCATGTAAAATGAATGGTTTTCGTCCAATACGACTATCACGAATCTTTTGGTAAAGTTCGTTTTGAGTCCAACGGTTTAACATTTCTGGCTCACGATTAGCCAGATTACCGCGCATCGGAAAATCTGTTTCCGGCAAATTCAACGTAGATTTATAGTCGGTCATTGATCCTATACCATTAATTGGGCTGATTTATTTCAACCTGCATCATTGCCAAATAAAGCTTTTGCTTCATTTGCATCATTCAAAATTTGTTTTTTCAGTGCTTCCAATGATTCGAACGGATGTTCATCACGGATTTTTGCCACCAATTCTACTTCAACACGTTTACTGTATAAGTCACCGTCGAAATCAAATAAGTGCACTTCTAGCTGGCAGACTTGCCCATCAACTGTTGGTCTAAACCCAACATTGGCAACGCCCTCATAAATATCACTGTCATCCCAATACATTTTAACTGCAAACACACCGCGAACAGGTGAGACCTTACGTTTCAAGGCAATATTTGCTGTTGGAAAACCTATGGTTCTTCCTAACTTTTGACCGTGAGCAACACGGCCTGTTAACACAAAGGGGTGGCCTAATAATCTTCTTGCATGCTCTAAATTACCTAAAGCAAGTTGTTCTCTTACCGCTGTTGAGCTCACTCTTATAGAGCCTAAAATAAAGCTCTGTGTGCTAACAACCGTAAATCCAAACTTTTTACCTGCGGCTACCAGCATTTCAAAAGTGCCAGTTCTGTTTTTACCAAAGCAAAAATCATCCCCAACAACTAAATACTTAACGCCGAGTTTTTTAACGAGTAAATCTTCAATAAACTGCTCAGCAGGTTGATTGGCAAAATGACTATTAAAATTAACACAAAGCAGGCGATCAATATTGAGCTCATCAAGTAAACTAATTTTATCCCGTAGCAAACTAATTCTTGCTGGGGCATCTTGCTGACGGAAAAGCTCTTGTGGTTGAGGTTCAAACGTCATCACTACAGCAGGTAGCTGAAAATGCTTTGCCTTATTAACTAAGTTATTAAGCACTTGCGCATGACCACGATGCACACCATCAAAGTTACCAATAGTGAGCACGCACCCATGATGCGAAGGTAAAATATTGTGTATACCGCGGATTAGTTCCATTACGCCAATTAACTGCTACTGTAAATCGGCTGATTATATACTAGATAGATTCGATAATCAGCATTCATGATTGACGTTTCATCTTCCAAGGTCTCAGCCCCATTAATACCAAGCTCAATAAATAAACACCAGCCCCTGAACCGATGAGTTTAAGCAGGGTTACCACTTTGACCATCATCGACATTTCTAGCCACAATAATTGCGCGGGTAAAGTATAAATAAGCATTACAGCCATTATCGCGGTAGCAAGCACTATCTTTAAGAAAAATACTAATGTGGCACGACTAAATCGGTACACTCCTGCAATATGAAGTCCTCGATATAATAAAACCGCATTGAGTAAAGCAGACATAGAAGTCGCAATAGCAAGACCAACATAACCAAAAGGGATGGCGAAAATAATGTTAAACACCATATTGCTAATCATGGCGATAATGCCGTATTTAACAGGAGTTTTAGTATCCTGACGTGAAAAATATCCCGGAGCTAGAACTTTGATCATCATAAAGCTAAGTAAGCCACAACCATATGCAACTAAACTGTATGAGGCCATTTCAACATCTGTCACTGAAAAGGCACCGCGCATAAATAACACCATAAGCATCGGCTGAGCTAAAATAATTAACCCTAACATCGCTGGCGCGCCAAGTAGTAAAATCGCTCTAACGCCCCAGTCCATGGTATCGCTAAAATCTGTTCCCTTTGCATCAACATGCTTTTTAGATAATGCCGGTAATATAACCGTTGCAATAGCAATACCAAACAACCCTAATGGGAACTCGAGCAACCTGTCTGAGTAATAAAGCCAACTTATTGAGCCTGTCATCAAGAATGAGGCAATAAAGGTATCGAACAGTAAGTTAATTTGAGAAACCGACACCCCGAATAATGCAGGTATCATTAGCGTTCTAATTTTTACAACGCCAGGGTGATTCCATCCCCAAGAAGGTTTAACTAACGCATTTTCGCGTAATAAAAATGGCAGTTGAAATAAAAACTGCACTAAACCACCTGTAAATACGCCCCACGCTAATGCCAGCTCAGGTTGTTGCATTGCTGGCGCAAAATAAAGTGCTGCAACAATAATCGTAATGTTTAAAAAAACAGGTGTAAAAGCAGATACTGCAAATTTGCCACGGGTATTCAGAATTGAACCTGCTAAAGCGGTCAATGTAATAAACCATAAATACGGAAAAGTAATTTTAAGCATTAATGATGCAAGCTCAAACTTGTCAGCATCAGGGCCATCATTTAGCCAGTCATAAAACCAACCACCTGCAAATAGCGCTGCAAGAATGGGCGAGGCAATTACACCTAATAAAGTAACCACGCTGACAATGCCCCCAAGCGTACCTGCAACTTTAGCAAGTAACTCTCTGGTTTCTTCAGGGGTGTGTTTTTGTTGATATTCAGTGAGCACAGGCACAAACGCCTGTGCAAATGCACCTTCAGCAAACAGTCGACGTAAAAAATTGGGGATTTTATTGGCAAAAATAAACACATCAGCGCTACTACCTGCGCCCATCAAGTTTGCTATTACCACATCTCTTATCAGGCCTAATACTCTTGATACCAATGTCATCACACTGACAATTGCACCTGATTTTAATAGCTTTTTACTCAAGCACCCCTCCATAGCAGTTTGCTAATGAATTATTAAACGCGGATATATCTCAATTTTTCAATTCTAATGCTGTTTATGCAATACAAGAACTGGTAGAATGCGCCACATCTTACACGAGTTGGGTTGAAGATAACCGAGCAAGGTAGTTTTATTTGTCTTTTTGAGGATATTTCTGCCATATTCATTGACAAAATGAATAAAAGCAGGCATATTCCTCGCCCTCAAAGTATTAATCCCAGTTTTAGGAGTTGCACCTTGGCTAATAGCAAGTCTGCAAAGAAGCGCGCGCTTCAATCTGAAAAACGTCGTCAGCATAATGCTAGTCGTCGTTCAATGTTACGTACATACGTTAAACGTGTTATCGCTGCTATCCAGAGCGGTGACCACAAAGCGGCTACAGAAGCATTCGCAGAAGCACAACCAATTGTTGACCGTATGGCGACTAAAGGCCTTATTCACAAGAATAAAGCTGCTCGTCAAAAGGCACGTCTAAACACAAGAATCAAAGCAATCGCTGCTTAATTTTGTGATTTAGTCTTTAAAAAACCGGCTTAGGCCGGTTTTTTTATGTCTGAAATTTGTCTCAGTCTAGCAATCCCTGCCTATCTTCAAACTCTCACCTAAGTTCAGATTCAACCCCAAGCGATTCATTAAAGATTTAACAAAAAAAACGCCTTAATCATTACTTACATAGTGTAAGCATAATTAAGACGCTTTTAGCATGCCCAACTTTGCCATTAGTGGCAGTATAAGTTGTCCAATACTTTGATTAACTCACGTACTTCTTCACTTTTCAGCGAATAGAAAACAGTTTGGGCTTCTTTACGTGTACAAACGAGATTGTCTTTTCTTAGCCAAGCTAAATGCTGCGATAATGCAGATTGGCTTAGACCTAGTTTTTTGTTCATCTCACCAACGCACATTTCACCTTCATTAAGCAAATGACACAAAATAAACAGACGACGTTCATTTGCTAGTGCTTTCAGCATTACTACAGCATGATCTGCACGCTGTTGCATTAATTCAATATTCATCACGCGCTTGGTTCTCCTCAATCATCTCCTTGGCTAATATAGCCTTCCCTAACAAATAGGGCAGCGACATGAAGCACACTTTTTGGTAGATTGTTTTTAAAAGTGAGACTTAGCTAATAAAAATGAAGGAAACTCATGAAAAACTACAATAAGACTCTCTGCGCTGCGACGATTTTTACAGCAATATCAGGTTGTCAGAACTATACAAATGATACACAAGTAACAAATGCAACTAATGTAGAAAACACTAACAACAATCAAATTAGTCAAACGTTAGCTCAAAAAGCTTTAGCTTCTTCATTGGGTTATGACATTGTTGAGTCATTAACTGTAGAAGTCGGTCCTAGATTGGCGGGTTCAGAGAAAGATATCATTGCGGTTAACTGGGCAATGAATAAACTAGAATCTTTAGGGTTTGATAAAGTTTACAAAGAATCTGTTCAAGTACCAGCTTGGTCTCGTGGCAGCGCCAAAGCATCAATTATAGCCCCTTTTGAGCAACCTCTTGTTATCAGTGCCTTGGGTGGTAGTGTCGCGACACCAACAGATGGCTTAGAAGCCCAAATTATTAGGTTTGATACCCTCGCTGATTTACAAGCTGCAGATCCTGAAGCTGTAAAAGGCAAAATTGCTTTTATTGACCATAAAACAGAAAGGCATATCAGCGGTAAGGGTTATGGTCAATCCGTAGGCGGACGTTCAAGAGGCGCTGTAGCCGCTGCTGAAAAAGGGGCTGTGGCCGTAGTCATTCGCTCAATTGGAACAGATCATGACCGTATGGCCCATACTGGCATGATGCGTTACAAAGAAGGTGTTGCTAAAATTCCCGCTGCAGCGCTTTCAGCACCCGATGCTGACATGATCAATTCAATGCTAAAGCGTGATAGCAACATCACGTTATCTTTAAACTTAAGCTCTAAAAATTTAGGCGTTGCCACTTCATATAATGTGATAGCTGAAGTCACCGGAAGCAATAAGCCAGATGAAGTAGTGTTAATTGGTGCTCATCTTGATTCTTGGGATGAAGGGACTGGCGCAATTGATGATGGTGCAGGCGTCGCAATCGTCACCGCTGCAGCTAAACTAATTCAAGATCTGCCACAAAAGCCGGCTAGAACAATCAGAGTGGTGTTATATGCAGCTGAAGAGGTCGGACTCGTGGGCGGTAAAGCTTACGCAAAGCAGCACGCGAATGAATTAACTAAGCACTATATCGCTGCAGAGTCAGATTTTGGCGCTGGAGAAATTTATCAAATAGACTTTAATGTCAATCCTGCAGTGTTCGAGCAAGTAAAGGCCGAACACAGTGCGATGACAATTAATGGCGTTAAGCTTGGTAATAATAAAGCAACTGGCGGCCCTGACGTATCAATGATGCCTTCATTAGGTGTCCCTGTTGCATCACTAAGACAAGACGGTACGGATTACTTCGACTATCATCACACGCCGAATGACACGCTAGATAAAATTGATCCTAAAGCGTTAGCGCAAAATGTCGCAGCCTATGCGCAATTCGCTTATATCATGGCGCAGTCAGAATTAGATTTGCGTCCGCTAGCTAAAAAAGAAGATAAAAAGTAGCAAAGCTCACTTTACTTAAAGTATAAAAAAAGCAGCTAATAAGCTGCTTTTTTTTATTCGGTTTTCAAACCTATTCTTTTCTGTAAAAAAATTAACCTACTGGTTTCTTTCTTCACGTAAAAAAACTGGAGAAGCAGGCGTCGATAGCTCTTCACTATAATAATAACCATCGGCGTCAAATTGTTGAATCCCAGCTAACGTATTAATGCCATTATCAATTAAATATCTCGCCATTAGGCCGCGGGCTTTTTTAGCATAAAAACTAATTACCTTATATTGACCATTTTTACAGTCTTTAAAAGCCGGGGTGATTAATGTCGCTTTTAATTGCTTTGGTTTTACAGCTTTAAAATATTCGTTTGAGGCTAAATTTACAATAATGTCGTCAGATTGCTCTGTAACCGCGGCATTAATTTCATCAGTGATAACCTCACCCCAAAATGCATAAAGGTTTTTACCTTTTGAGTTAGCTAAACTGGTGCCCATTTCTAAGCGGTATGCCTGCATTAAATCAAGCGGCTTTAACAGCCCATATAAACCAGAAAGAATGCGCAGATGTTGCTGAGCTTTATTAATTTGCTGCTCTGTCATTGAGTCAGCATCAAGCCCAGTATAAACATCCCCTCTAAATGCAAACATGGCTTGCTTGGCGTTATCAAGGTTGAAGTTAGGTTGCCATTCACTAAACCTTGCCGCGTTTAAGCCTGCAATCTTATCACTGACTTTCATTAATGAAGCAATATCTACTGGGGTAAGTTCGCGACAAACTTCAATCAATTGCTGACTATGATCTAATAAAGTGGGTTGAGTAAATGACGAGGTCTTAGCTGCGGTATCGAAATCTAAGGTTTTTGCTGGAGAAACTAATACTAACATCGTTAACTATCCTATTAAGCCATACAGTATTCAACTTTAATACTTCCTATGATACTGGGCTGAATAAAAAAAACCATGCAATAAATGCATGGTTTTTTAGATTGTACTAATAGAGTTTAGTGTTCACTCATTAAAGTGGACTCTATCAATCCTTTTAATCTACTTGTCAGATTCAACTGGCTTATTTTTCCAGATGCCATCTTCAAGCTGTTCAGCAAGCTCAGGGAACTTATCTGTATCGAAAACTGGTTCTTCTCCAGCTTTAACTTGTTGGCGATAATCGTTAATCACTCGAACTGCTAGACCAGATAATAATAGTAAGGCAATGACATTCACCAGTGC
Source organism: Shewanella sp. KT0246 (assembly GCF_019654955.1). GTDB lineage: Bacteria > Pseudomonadota > Gammaproteobacteria > Enterobacterales > Shewanellaceae > Shewanella > Shewanella goraebulensis. The sequence continues at coordinate 72,143 of NZ_BPEV01000014.1, forward strand.
CATTAAGCCCATAGATACATCTGCTAGGTTCCATACGATATTAATTTTTGCAATAGCACCAAACATCACCATACCTAAAACCGCTAAGCGGAATAACGGTAATGCACCTTTCTTATTGCCAGAAAGATACATTACGTTGGTTTCTGCGTATGAATAGTTAGCAATAATAGAAGTGAAACAGAACAGTAAAATGGCAAAAGCAATGAACGCACCGCCCCAATCACCAACATGGGAAGATAACGCATTAATTGTCATCCCAATACCATCACCACTACCGGCAGCATCGCCAGACAATAGAATAATCGCAGCGGTTGCAGTACAAATTACAATAGTGTCAAAGAAAACACCCATCATTTGCATATAACCTTGTGATGCCGGGTGATTTGGATTTGGTGAAGCACTCGCCGCAATATTGGCAGCACTACCCATACCCGCTTCGTTTGAGAACAGACCACGTGCAATACCTGCTTGCATAGCTTGAGCGATACTGTAAGCAACCGCACCACCAGCGGCTTCTTGCCAGCCAAATGCACTTTTAATAACCAAAGTGAAGACTGCTGGTAATTGCTCAACATTCATCAAGACAACGACAAATGCAATCGCAATGTAGGCTAGCGCCATGATAGGTACGATAACCTCAGACACTTTAGCAACCTTCTTAAGGCCACCCATAATCACTACACCACTTAATATAGCGATAGCAATACCCACATAAACTGGGTCAAAACCAAATACAGCCGTCATTGCACCAGTAATAGTATTTGCTTGAACCGCATTAAATACTAAACCGAAACAGATAATCAGCAAGATTGAGAACAGGATCCCCATCCAACGCTGACCCAAACCTTTTTCCATATAGTAAGAAGGGCCGCCGCGGTATTGACCATCAGAATCTTTCACTTTATAGACTTGCGCTAAAGTAGATTCAATCATAGCAGTTGCCATACCTAATACAGCAATTGCCCACATCCAGAAGACAGCACCAGGGCCTGCCATTCCGATAGCGACAGCAACACCAGCCATGTTACCCGCGCCAACACGCGCAGCCATACTGGTACAAAATACTTGGAAGGAAGATAGACCATGACGGCCAGGACGACGGCTAATCGCTAAAATTTTGATGCCGTGTGTAAAGTGAGCTATTTGAATGAAACCTAAACGTACAGTAAAAAATAAACCTGCACCAACCAGCCCGTAAACTAACAATTTACCCCAGAGTAAATCGTTCATGAAATTCACAATCGTTTCTAACATTGCCATGCTTTATTTATTCCTTGGAATAACTTTATTTTGCAAAAAGACAGCCTGTATTGAATTACCCCAAAGGCTTGTTGCTTCAAACAAAATAAAATTATCGTATTATTTTAATAAAAACACTCAAGTTCTAAGTCAACAACCCACTAAGGCTATCTGATGACATTGAGTTTAGTGAGCGAAAATATTAGTTATTTATTATTTAGGATTTGATCGAGTTAACTTTACTTTTTTTAAGCACGAATGCCTAGCAAACTTTCTCAATTCATTATCTCTGTTTTTTCGGAGCAAAAAATTAGCATAGATGATCTGAAGCGTCAGGTGATCTTGATCACACTTATCTAATTACCAGCCTTAACCCTCATCTCAAATAACAATCTTACGCCCTTAATCGTAAAAGAATTAACATCAAATCAACCTACACCCATTTTTTTAATAAAAAGATTTAATAAAAACTTAGACAAAGACCACATTATTGCAACCGTTTTAAGAATACAGTGTTCTCATTAAAGGTTAAATAAATTTTACTTTAAACATTGAGGTCAATTATGACGCATGAAAATGAAATCACGTCGCTAAAGAAATTTGTTCGAGCTACAAACTTTCTCGCCACTTCTCAAATCTACCTAAAACAAAATGTATTATTCAAAAGAGATTTGAAACACGAAGATATTAAGCCAAGACTACTTGGTCATTGGGGAACCTGCCCTGGGATAAACTTTGTCTACGCTAACGTTAATCGCCTCATCGTCAAACATCAAAGGGACTTCATTTATCTTGTAGGTCCTGGCCATGGTTTCCCTGCAGTTCAAGCTAACTTATTTGTTGAAGGTTCATTAAGTCACTTCTATCCAGAAACCATTCCATATAATGAAGCTGGCATTGAGGATATTTGTAAAAAGTTCTCTGCAGCTTACGGTTACCCTTCTCATGCAAACCCTGAAGCGCCGGGGCAAATTCTTGAAGGAGGTGAATTAGGTTACTCACTTTCTGTTGCTTGGGGTGCTGTACTTGATAACCCAAATTTAATTGCGGCTTGTCTGGTAGGTGATGGTGAGTCAGAAACTGGGCCATTAGCAGCTTCATGGTATGCAAATCGTTTAGTAGACCCAGCTACTAATGGTGCAGTACTGCCAATCGTTCACATTAATGGTTATAAAATTTCTGGCCCGACTCGAATGGGACGTATGGATCATGAAGAACTCGATCTTGAATTCCGCGGCTTAGGCTACCACCCAATTATTGTTGATGATGAGCTTGAAGAAGATGTGTTCGTCCAAATGTCGAATGCGATGGACTTGTCTTACGAAATGATCAACGACATTCAAACTCGTGCTCGCAATGGCGAAGATGTTTGTAAACCTCGCTGGCCTGTTATTTTAATGCGTACAGCTAAAGGTTGGACTGGTACAGCAGAACATGGCGGTAAAAAACTAGAAGGTAACTGCGAATCACATCAAGTTATCGTTAATAAGTGCGCCACTGACGCAAGTCATTTAACCGCGTTAAACGAATGGTTAGACAGTTATAAGTTTGACGAATTGTGTGAAATCAATACTGAAGGTCAAATTACCTTTGATAAAGATATCCAATCACTTATTCCACCTAAGCACTTATGCTGCGGTCGCCAACATTTAAGCTACGGCGGTGAAGTCGTTCGCGCTCTTGCTCAGCCTGATCTTAAAAAACTAAGTTATGGCCCTGAAACTCCTCGCGGTACTCGCGGTGTTTCAATGTATAAGATGGGCGAATGGATGCGCGATGCATTTAAATTAAACCGCGATCAACGCAACCTTCGTATTTTCAGCCCAGACGAAACATACTCTAATCAATTGCAAGCGGTCTTCGAAGAAACTGACCGTGCTTGGCAATGGCCAATAAAGAGTTGGGATCAAGACATGGCTCGTGACGGCCGTGTGATTGAGCTACTCTCAGAGAACTTACTCTTTGGTATGATGCACGGTTACACTGTCACAGGTCGCCATGCAATGTTCCCGACCTACGAAGCTTTCTCTCAAGTCGTTTCATCCATGGCTGACCAATACTGTAAATATGTATATGCAAGCCAAGGGGTTCATTTCCGTAAACCTGTACCTTCTTGTAATGTGGTGCTGTCTTCATTACTAGAGCGTCAAGATCACAATGGCTACTCTCATCAAAACCCTTCTTTCTTAGGGGCAATGCTCGAGAAACACCCTGACATTATCTCTGCGTATTTACCAGCAGACGGCAACACCACTCTTACTTACACTGAACGTGCTTATGAAGACCGTGACAAGTTAAATATTCTCGTTGCAGGTAAAAAAGATTTACCTCAATGGCTATCACTTGATGAATCTCGCAAGCAAACCGAAGATGGTGTTATGGTGTGGGATTTCGCCTCAGACGAAAACCCAGATGTTGTACTTGCAGGTTGTGGCGATTACGTCACGCAGGAATGTATGGCTTCACTAGTACTAATTCGCGAATTACTGCCAAGAGTACGCATTCGATTTGTCAGTGTCACAGAATTAAACAGTAATGGTCTAGGTAGCCGAGATTTCCAAGCAAAACCTTGGATGATGGATGAAATCTTTACCGAAGATAAAGGCGTAGTATTTAACTATCATGGCTACCCTAATACGATTAAGAAGCTCGTATTTGACTATAAAGGTAGCCGCCGTTTCCGAATTAAAGGTTATGAAGAAGAAGGTTCAACAACCACACCATTCGATATGGGCGTTCGAAATGGCACATCACGCTATCATTTAGTGATTGATATGGCATACAAACTGTTCCAACAAGGTGTTATTGATGAAACTCAGCATGTGGCTATCACTACTGATATGTTGCAGCGATTAGTTGAGCACCGTAACTACATCAAAGCAAATGGTGTTGACCCACAAGAGATTGAAAACTGGGTCTGGACTCGTTAACTGAGATTATCAATACACATTCGATTAAATAAAAAGCGCCCTAGGGCGCTTTTTTAATGCCTTAAACGCCCGCATAAAAACCAAATAAACAACATCAGCACAACTTAAATAACAAAGACATTCTAATTAATAGAAACATTAATCTTTCTTACTATGGAAAACCATTGAATTTACGACGATAATTACGTTGCTGACAAAAGCATAATAGGAACACCACATAAGCGTCAGCGACGCATGTAACAAACTATTAACTTGCATGCGTTATGGTGGAGTAAAATAACAATGGACTTATACATGATGAAGAACACATTAAAAGTAGTATTACTCACCTCTATGTTACCTTTTGCTGCTTCAGCAGAACAAGAGCTAACACCGTGGTACGTAGGTGGTGGTTTAGGTATTAATAACTATGAACCTAACTGCGATCAGAAAACAATGAAAGTTTGCGGTGAAGATGACCCATATGCATGGGATGTTTTCGGTGGTTACTTATTTAACGATTACTTTGGTGTCGAGCTAGGCTACCGTGACTTAGGTCGCGCAGAATGGACCGACTACAGCAACAAACGTAACGATGTTGGCGCTAGAGGCATGACGTTAGGTTTAGCAGCATTTTTACCTATTAGCGAAAAGTGGAGTTTTTCAGCTGAAGCTGGTGCAATGAACTACCTTATTTCTAATAAGAAAAACTATAATACTGAATATTATAGTGACAGCGGCATAGCACCTTATGTTGGTGTTGGCTTTGGTTACAACTTTACCCAAAATCTAAAGCTACAAGCTAAATATCGTCGTTATGAAAACCTAGATGATGATAAATACAATACGCTCGATATGGAAAGTAACTATTGGGGACTTGAACTTAGCTACCGCTTCGGCGTAGATAAGCCAGCACCTGTCGTTGCTCCCGTTGTTGCTGCACCAATAGATTCAGATAATGATGGTGTAACAGATGATTTAGATAAATGCCCTGATACACCTTCGACCCATAAAGTTGATGCACAAGGTTGTACTATTTATGAAGACGCACCAATTTCTTCACGCTTAGAAGGCCTATTATTCGATAATGATTCTGCAGTTTTAAAACCTGAATCAAAACCGCGTATGGACAAAGCAGCGAAGTACTTAAAAGACAACCCACATACATCAGTGGTTATTGAAGGGCATGCCTCGCACGTTGGTAATTCTGATTACAATATGGAATTATCAGAGAAACGAGCTCAAGCAGTTGTAGATGCACTAGTTAATGACTACGGTATTGATGCTACTCGTTTAAAAGCTGTTGGATTTGGTGAAGATCGCCCAATCATAGAAGGCACTTCAGCGGAAGCTAACAAGCAAAACCGTCGTATTGAAGCTGTAGTCAGTGGTGCAGAAAAGCGTCCTGTACTAAAATAAAATACAATAAGTACTAAGCTTAATTGAAATAATAAAGTCGCTGCTTGCAGCGACTTTTTATTTTAAAACTTTCATTTGAATTTTAACAAACAGAATAAAGAAACCCTTACAACCACAAGGTTGTTATCGGTAACAATTTTTTTAACAAGCGGGTGAATTTGTTAAATAACTAAAGAATCAGATATTAAATAACAAGTTTTTCCGTTAAAACGCTCTAAATGGCAATTTTTATGTAATTTTTTTACAAAAATTGTTGGAAAATACAGTAAAATCGCTTCTAATAACCGCACTGAACAAAATAACTTTGTTACTTGAGAGGGAAATTTCCATGGCGAACACGTTAGCTCAACTTAAAGCACTAACAACCATTGTTGCAGACACTGGCGACATCGAAGCAATTAAACGTTACCAACCTGAAGATGCGACCACCAACCCTTCTCTGATCCTAAAAGCAGCACAAATTCCAGAATATGCACCTCTAATTGATGACGCCATTGCATGGGCAAAAGGCCAATCAAGTGATGTTGCACAACAAGTTGAAGATGCTGGCGATAAATTAGCGGTCAATATTGGCGTGGAAATTTTAAAAATTGTTCCTGGCCGTATTTCAACAGAAGTTGACGCACGTCTTTCGTTTGACAAAGCAGGTTCAATTGAAAAAGCGCACAAGCTTATTCAGCTATATAAAGAAGCTGGCATCGATAAATCTCGTATCCTGATTAAACTGGCTTCTACTTGGGAAGGTATTTGCGCAGCAAAGCAATTAGAACAAGAAGGCATTAATTGTAACTTAACTTTATTATTCAGCTTTGCCCAAGCACGCGCGTGTGCTGAAGCTGGCGTTTACCTAATTTCACCATTCGTTGGTCGTATTTTAGATTGGTATAAAAAAGATACAGGCCAAGATTATACAGCAGAAACTGACCCTGGCGTTGTATCAGTGACAGACATTTATGATTACTACAAACGTCATGGATATAGCACTGTCGTTATGGGTGCAAGTTTCCGTAATATCGGTGAAATTATCGAGCTTGCGGGTTGTGACCGTCTTACAATTGGTCCTGCATTACTTGAAGAACTAGCTAACAGTGATGTAGCAATCACGCAAAAGCTTAAGCCTGCAACATCAATCAAAGCTGCGCCAACGCCGCTAACTGAAGCACAGTTCCGCTGGGAATATAACCAAGACCCTATGGCAGTTGATAAACTTGCTGAAGGTATTCGAAACTTTGCCATTGACCAAGGAAAATTAGAGGTCATGTTAAACGAGAAACTTGGCTAAATCCAAATTCAATGGAGTGATTTGCATGACACATTTAACTCAGAGTAATACCTGGCAGCAGTTATCTCAAAATGCAGCAGCATTACCACATATGCGTGAATTATTTGCCCAAAACCCTTCGAGATTTGAGCAATTAAGTGTTAAAGATTGCGGTTTGTTATTAGATTATTCTAAAAACCGAGTTGATGATGAAACCCTAAGCTTACTCTTTAAACTAGCTAAAGAAGCTGATTTAAGTAATAAAATTGCCGCTATGTTTAACGGCGATATTATTAACAATACTGAAGGACGCGCAGTACTGCATACGGCACTTCGCAGTAAGCCTGAGCAAGTCATCATGGCTGAAGGCAATAATATTGTTCCTGAAGTTCAGCAAACTTTAGCTAAGATGGCACAGTTTGTTGAATCAGTACAACAAGGCGAATGGAAAGGCTATACCGGTAAAACCATTACAGACATCGTCAGTATTGGTATTGGCGGCTCTTTCTTAGGTCCTAAGATTGTTTCACAGGCACTTCGACCATACTGGGTTAAAGGTCTAAATTGTCATTTCGTTGCCAATGTTGATGCTAGCTCTATTTGTGAAAAGTTAAAGAATTTAGACGCTGAAACAACCTTATTTGTGATGTCTTCTAAGTCATTTGGCACTCAAGAAACATTAACAAACACCTTAAGCGCAAAAGAGTGGTTTTTAGCAAATGGCGGCTTACAAACTGACGTTGCTAAGCATTTTGTCGCAGTAACTTCAAACGTTGCTAAGGCCACAGAGTTTGGTATTGATGCTACAAACATCTTCCCTATGTGGGACTGGGTTGGCGGCCGTTATTCATTATGGTCAGCAATTGGTTTACCTATCGCGCTTCTTGTGGGAATGGATAACTTCAAGCAATTGCTTGATGGTGCTCACCAAATGGATAACCATTTTGCCAATACACCGCTGGAGCAAAACATGCCTGTCATTATGGGCATGATGTCAGTATTGTACGGCAACTTCCATAATGCTCAGTCACATGTTGTACTGACCTACGATCATTACCTGCGTGGTTTACCAGCTTACTTCCAGCAACTTGATATGGAAAGTAACGGAAAATCGGTCATGTTAGATGGCACTGAAGTCGATTTCAGCACAGGGCCTGTCATTTGGGGCGGTGAAGGCACCAATGGCCAACATGCTTACCATCAGTTATTGCATCAAGGAACTGCATTAATTCCTGCTGATTTCATTATGCCACTGCAAAGTCACAATCCATTAGGCGAGCATCATAATCAACTTGCATCAAACTGCTTTGGCCAAACGCAAGCATTAATGCAAGGCCGAACTTTTGATGAAGCATTAGCAGAGTTATCAGGTAAAGACTTACCTGATTCTGATAAAACGCTTATTTCGCAACATAAAGTGATGACAGGTAATAAACCAAGCAATACGTTATTAATGGATAAACTGACTCCAACTACTTTAGGATCACTCATTGCCCTTTATGAGCATAGAACCTTCGTTCAAGGTGCTATATGGCAAATAAATTCGTTTGACCAATGGGGTGTAGAGTTAGGCAAATTACTTGGAAATGATGTACTGGACCGGATTGGCGCTGAAAGTGCGGCAACTGAGTTAGATTCTTCTAGTAATGCATTAATTAATTTGTATCGACAAGGTCAGATATAAACACTAAAAAAGCCAGCGCAAGCTGGCTTTTTTATTAGCACTTCAATCAACTCGGTAGCACAAATCTCTAAATAGTCCAGTTAACCTTCATTAACTTGTCAGCTCAAGTTAACAAAAATGAAACATAGCTATTGCACAATAGCGAAGAAATATGATACTTATTTGCATAGAGACATCATAATAACAAGGGAGGTTTACCATGGATCGTTTAGACTATGGTGGTGCGCTAGACCAAGTTGTTGAAAGACCAACTCGCTCAAAAAGCTCAAATAAAAAACGTAAATGGCGGGAGATAGAAGCGTTAAAGGACAAACAGCGTCTACTCAAAGAACTTCAAGACATCGATACTAGTTTTGATTTTGATTTTGAAACAATGCCTCTTTAGGTATTAATGACTAATTGAATAGTTATTCAAATTTCAAAATAAAAAAGAGCGCCTTTGGCGCTCTTTTTGTATCTAAAATGTTAAATCACCTTTTATCTACATGTGAAATATGCTCTTTTAACTCTTCGAATATAGTTTCATCATTATCACTAAATAATGGATCTTCAACTAATTGCTTTTCACACTGAGATTTAATCGCTTGCCAATCTTCAGCTTGAAGTTGTTTGGCAAATAAAGGAAACAACTCGGTCTCTTCATATTCCATATGCTTTTGTTGAATTTCTACATAGGCTTGTAGATCTGTGACTAGCTTCTCTCTAGAAATCACTACATCTGATAAAATCAAATTCAAGCTATACATTAAGGCGCCAGAATATTCAGCAAGTCGGCTATGTTCTTCATGCAATTGGGTATTACAAGGACTTGAAAACTTTTTCACAAAGTAATCGTATGTAATGTCTTCTAAAGGGTGATGGCTATGTTCAGCATAGACTTGCATATACTCTACAACGTCTCTTATCAAGGCAAAGTTTACTGCTTCACCTTCTGACAGCTTAATGTTTTTCTTAGCTAATACATCAAGCAAAATAGCAATATGCTTATGATCATTCATAAGCCTTTTCAGTATCATCTTATCCATTATCACCATTCCTTCACGTATAAAGATTAAGCAAACATTGAATATATCCAATCTACACTAGTGCTATTAATGATGTTATGACGAAGATCATAAAATTATAAATTGTCAAAAAAGTGATTTAAAACAATGACGAACAAAATTGCAGTAATAAAAAAGCACCCAAAGGTGCTTTCTATACTCACAAATAGAACGACAAATGATTAGGCGAGTGTTTTAAATAAATGAGCTTTAAGTTGCTCAAAATCCGCATCAAGTTCTGCCGATAAAATAGGTTTATTCACTACGGCTTCAAGTTCTGCAGGCAGTGATAAACTGATATTTAATTGAGCATCGACCACATCTTTGAATTTAGCAGGGTGAGCTGTACCTAAGAATATCCCTGTCTCCCCTTCTTTAAGCTCGTCAGATAACCCTTGAGCGGCAATCGCTGCGTGAGGCTCTGATTGATAACCTAATTGGTATAACTCATTTAGCGCTTTAGCTGTTTGCGCTTCAGTCAATGCTAACCCTGTAATTGAAGATAAAGGCCATTTCATCACTTCACAAATGGCTTCAACACGTGGCCAATTTGAAGGCTCAGAGACATCCATCGCATTAGACATTGTCGCAACAGTGGCATTGGGGGCCCAATCGCCTGCAGATAGGTAACGCGGTACTGTGTCATTTGAATTAGTCGCCGCAATAAAACGCTTAATTGGTAACCCCATAGCCTTAGCAAATAAGCCCGCAGTTAAATTACCAAAATTACCACTCGGTACTGATACTACAATTTCTTCATCACTATTTTGTTTAGCCTGCGCAACAGCTTCAAAGTAATAACAAATCTGCGCTAACAGACGACTTATGTTGATTGAGTTAGCTGAATTTAAATGCAAGCCGTCTCGTACATCGCTGTCATCAAAAGCTTGCTTAACAAGTGTTTGGCAGTCATCAAAATCAGAGGTTACGGCAACAGTGTGAATGTTCTTACCTAAAGTAGTAAACATCTTTTCCTGTAATTCACTGATTTTTCCTTTCGGATACATCACGACTACTTGAACAGACTCTAACCCATAAAATGCATCTGCTACTGCAGCGCCAGTATCACCAGAGGTCGCAGTTAAAATAGTCAGTTTTTTATCGCCAGCAAGTAAGTTGACGCACTGCGCCATAAATCGTGCACCAAAATCTTTAAAAGCTAATGTAGGGCCATGGAATAACTCTAAACAAGCACGTTTGTCATCAGCTTTAACTAATGGTGCGTCAAAGGTAAACGCATTATCAACTAGCTTATCAACATTTTCTTGGCCTATTTCACTTGCTAGCCAAGCGCCTAAAATACGTTTACTACGTTCAGCAAAAGGAAGATCAAGCAGCTCATCCATATTATCTAACACTGGTATAGACTTAGGAAAAAACAAACCGCGATCTTTACCTAATCCTAACTGCACTGCTTCGCTGAAACTCACCACTTGTGATGGATGCTTTAAATTATATAATTCCATTTTTAATGCCTTAATAAAGTAATTCAGTTTAAACCCGACGAGTACCAGACTCATCCAGCTTACAGACGTGGGCAAAACCACCAGCCTGAGATAAATAGTGTTGCTCTAACCATAATTGAGCTGCTTGTGCTGTTTCAAGTGAGTCAGTAATAGAAAATAGCGTTGGACCGCTGCCAGAAATACCAGTGGTTAACATGCCAATTCTTTCAAGTTCGTCACGAGCATTTGTATAACCCGGTATAGCTGCTGCTCGATAAGGCTCAGCCATAACATCTTTCAGTACAGATATCGCAAGCTCTGCATCTTGCTGATAGCTGGCGTGAACAAATGCACTTAAATGACGCGCAAAATCAATTGCCACCGACTTGTCATATTGACTCGGTAACAGCTCACGCATTTTTGCGGTCGACAATGAAATACCTGGGTAAGCCACAACCCAATACCATTGCTTGAAGCTTGGAATGGCTGCGCACACTTGTTTAGGGGTATTTAGCATTAGCTGCATACCGCCCAAGTAACATGGCGCGACATTATCAAAATGCACACTACCAGAAATCATGCCCTCAAACTCGCCCATTAGGAGTAACAAAGCTTGCTCATCAAATGGTTGCTCAAAGTGTTCGTTGAGTGCGTAAAGCGCGGCGACTACCGAGCTTGCACTCGAACCTAAGCCGCTGCCAACAGGTAAGTTTTTCTCTAGCCCAATAGCAACACCTTGGCTGCTATTAAGCTTTTCTAGGAAAAACTCAGCACATTGATAAACAATATTTTGCTTACCATCTTCAGGTAATTTATGAGCCCACGGGCCAGATTGTGAATAATGTACGCCGCTATCTGCTGCTTCAATCATTACTCTATCACCTAATAAGCTGCCATCAATTGGCGCTAACGCTGCGCCAAGTAAATCGTAGCCTACACCGACATTTCCCATTGAGGCTGGGGCATAAACCGTTATGCTCATAATCCTACCTCACGAGTCCAATTAAGTGTTCTTAATACATCAGCAAATGCGCCAGCTGCGGTCACATCAGTACCTGCGCCGTAGCCTCTTAATACAAATGGAATTGGTTGATAGTAACGACTGTAAAACGCTAATGCATTCTCGCCACCTTTAACACTGTATAAAGGGTCGCTTGCATCAACTTCAGCAATGCGCACATAACACTTGCCAGACTCAATTTGTCCTACATAACGCAGCACTTTACCTTCAGCTTTGGCAGCTTCGACTCGAGCGCTAACTTCAGCATCAAGTTTTGGTAAATTAGCCATAAAGGTATCAATGTCACCAGAGTCATCAAATGAGCTAGGTAAAACTGACTCAACGTTAATGTCTTCAAGCTCTAATTCCATGCCAACTTCACGGGCTAAGATCAGCACTTTACGCGCGACATCCATACCACTTAAGTCTTCACGAGGATCCGGTTCAGTAAAGCACTTTTCACGGGCTATCGATGTTGCAGCAGATAAGCTCATCCCTTCATCTAACATACCAAAGATATAAGAGAGTGAACCCGATAAAATACCATTGAAACGTTGAAGCTTATCACCTGCATAAAGTAACTTTTTCAAGTTATCAATTACCGGAAGGCCAGCACCTACAGTTGTTTCATATAAAAACTGACGACGTTGCAATAGCGCAGTGCTGCGAAGCTGCTGATAATATTGATAATCGCGGGTATTAGCTTTCTTATTAGGCGTAACAACATGAAACCCTGAGTTCATCGCATCAACGTATCGGTCTGACACCAATTCACTTGAAGTACAGTCAACGAGTACGGGGTTCAACAACTGTTGTTCCTTACCCCATGCAAATAACTCTGTTAAATCATATTGCATATCACAATCTGCGAGCAATGCCTGCCAATTAGCTAAATCGACTCCATCACTGTTAAGCAGCATTTTGCGTGAATTTGCTACACCACATACTCTCATGGTGATATGTTGTTCTTTCAGCATTGCAGCTTGTTGTTTGATTTGCTCTAACAATCCTGCACCTACATTACCTGCACCAACTAAAAACACATCAAGGTATTGCTGCACATCAAAGAAAGCTTGATGACAGGCACTGATCGCATGTTTTGTTTTACGCTGTTGAATAACAGTTGAAATAGAACGTTCTGACGAACCTTGTGCAATCGCAACAATATTGACACTCGCTTTAGCTAAAGCACTAAAGAACTTAGCTGCTGCGCCTTTATGAGTTTTCATTCCATCGCCAATTAACGACACAATAGCTAAGTCTTGTCTTAACTCAATAGGCTCTAATAGCTCGGACTGAATCTCTAATTCAAATTCAAGTTCAAGTGCTTGCTTAGCTTTTTCAGCTTCGTCAGTGTTAACACAGAAGCTAATACTGTATTCAGATGAACTTTGAGTAATTAACGAGACTGAAATTCCGCTTCTTGAAATAGCTTCCAATGTGCGACTTGCCATACCAACCATACCTTTCATGCCAGGGCCTGAAATATTAAACATGGTTTGATTATCAAGATTAGAAATCGCTTTAACTTGTAGGCCAGTTTTGTCCACTTCATTGGATACTAAAGTACCTGGTGCTGAAGGATTAAAGCTGTTTTTGATGTAGCAAGGTATATGATACTGCGCAATAGGTGCAATCGTTTTAGGATGCAGCACTTTAGCACCAAAATATGACAGTTCCATCGCTTCTTGATAGCTAAGTTGCTCTAAAAGCTTTGCATCAGTTACAACACGTGGATCGGTGTTATAAACACCATCAACATCAGTCCAAATCTCACAGCTAGACGCATCTAAACAAGCAGCTAAAACTGCCGCTGAGTAGTCAGAGCCATTACGCCCTAACGTCACTGTTTTACCTTGCTCGTTGGCTGCGGTAAAACCTGGCATTATCCACACTCTTGCTTCATTTAATGCGAGTGCTGCAAAACGCGGTTTACTGACACTGATATCAACCACTGACTCTAAGGCTTTACCATGGGCTACAAATAACTGAGTTGGATCGAACTGAGCTGCCGTAAGTGATTTAGCCAGCATCACTTGTTCCATTAACGCAGCAGATAAGCGCTCACCAGATACAACGACTTGTGCCTGTACATGATCAGGACATTCATTAAGTAACTTAATACCTGTAAGTTTATCGTTCCAATCAACAAGCTGTGCAGCAAGCTTTGCCTCTAATAAACTTTTCTGTTGTGCCGATATTAATTGCTCGGCAGCATGTTCAAACAAGCCATTAAATACCGTTTCAATATGGCTTATTACTGCTGAATAGTCCTCACCACGCTGCGCTAAATCAACAAGTTCAAGCAATCCGTTGGTCACAGTGGCTGGGGCTGATAATACTGTGGCAATCGATTCAGATTTTGCTGATTGCTCGATGATGTCCGCAGCCATTAAGAAACGTTGCCAGTTGGCTAACGAGGTCCCACCAAATTTCATTACTTTCATTTTCTACTCCCTTGACTCGCTAGCGCTAAGTTAAATTTTAAATCGAAATATTTTAAAGCCTGAAAACAAAAAGCCCGCTTCTTTGTGGGAAGCGGGCTTGTTGTAAAAATTCTTTAGGGTGTACTCAGCCCGCCCCCACAATGTTAATTGTGGTGGTTGTAATAATGGTAGCTACAACATGGAACTGGATTTTCATTATGACACTCGACTAATTTTTATGTGTTTGTTTTGAATTAATAATAGAATTGCTTTTTTACGTGTCTGTTGTCAACCCTTAACTATAGCTTTATTTAAAAGCACATATTCCACATCAGTCTAAAATAGCGATTAGAACAATCAAACATCATATTTTATACAATATATACCAGACGAAAAGGCTATTATGGATGTTTACGTTAACGTAACACCAAAAACCCAAGTTAATTAAAATTCATATAAAACATAAACCTAAACAGCCACAAGCTTAAATATAAATCACTAACCAATAATTGTTGGGCTTACACCTTATAAAAACATCCAACCTCGACAAACAACCAGTTTTATCAATCTCAGCTATGTTATCCAAGATGAAATTGATTCATCTAACTGAATTTACAAAACATGTGATTGAATAAGCAAAAGCTGATACTGATCATTCCCCCCTACTATAAAAAGTATTATCATGCGGCCACATTATGAATTGGAGTCGTTATGAAAATCACAAAACATTCAGCAGTGACTATTCACTACCGTTTAACAGACCAAGATGGCCAACTTATTGAAAGCTCATTTGAAGCAGAGCCTATGGCATATCTTCATGGTACTGAGGGCCTAATTCCAGGCTTAGAAAGTGAACTTGAAGGCAAAGTCATTGGTGATAAGTTTGATGCCAACATACCTACTGAGCAAGCATATGGTGAATACCATGAAGGCCTTAAGCAAGAAGTGCCTTTAGAAGCATTCGGTGATGTAGAAGATATCGTTCCGGGTATGCGTTTTATTGCTGAAACCGAAATGGGCCAACGTCCAGTTCAAGTCACTGAAGTGAAAGATACTGTTGTTGTCGTTGATGGCAATCACCCTTTAGCAGGTCAAGCATTAAATTTTAGTGTTGAAGTGATGGACGTGCGCGAAGCGACAGCTGAAGAAATCGCTCACGGCCATATTCATGCTGCTGGTGGTTGTGGACACGATCATGCTCACGAAAATGAGCAATGTGATACAGAAAAACCAGGTTGTGATGGTAATGGCGGCTGTGGTTGCCATTAATTAGAGTCAAATAACTAAGCTCATTATGCTTATTTCAATGAGTTAGCTATATAACCCTAAACCTAAAGTTTGAATTCAAAGATACGTTAGCCAATAAATTGGGTAACGTATTTTTTTTGCGTTATTATTCATATTAGTTAAAGAGCATTTACAAAACTAAATATGAATTAACTGACTATGATTAAATTTGGAAACGCATTTAATGGGTCAGGTGTTTAGTAACGGTAGGGAATTGCTGAGGTCATAGACTTAACCTGAAAAAACCTACCCATGATTAATCACAAGCGACGGAGTGCTTATGTTAATTAAACCGATTTATGAAATCTTGCCCCTTACATACATGATTGTAGGAGCGGGAAGTGTTGCACTGCTGAAAGAGCCATACGCCATATTAGCTTCATTGTTGGTGTTTTTTTATGGTGCTCATATCTGGAACCAACGTTCTAAAAACCGCAGAACAGACCGCAAAAGAAAACGTATTGATGGGATACTTCCCGAGTCTATATATGGGTATCTGCCTTTTATCTACATCATGTCAGCAGGATTAATTTTCCGCTTTCTACCAAAAGACTCTGGTGTAGTGATATCGATATGCCTATTTACCTATGGTGCTTACGTTCTATTACGCAGAATAAGCTATCGTCACCATAAAATTCCGACGGTACAAACCAAGGCCAAATTTAACTAACAAACTTAGACTCACCGTCTAAATTTTAGATTGATTTCATTAATCCAGCAGTAATTGCTGGATTTTTTGCTTCTGTGCAGGTTGCATGTTTTTTAAGTAATTTGAACAGCGAGTGATCGTTGCGATACTAACTTGATAATCAGCTGAAATTTGGCGCTGACTCAAGTCGCCTTCCAATAGCAATTGAAAAACCTTCAAACGACCTGCGACCGCACTGCGTTCTTCCTCTGTCAGTAATAGTTGAAATAAAATGCCTAATTCATCAGAGTTCGGATAACTCAACACCTTCTCGACAACACAATCCCAATCAGCTCGCATAACACTCTCTTTTAGTAATGCCTCAACAGTACAAAGTGTACCAATAATTCACACCTAGCAAAAAGTAAATTTGTAATTTATTTCGTTGTTAGCTGTTTTTGTCACTTTACTTACAAATAGACACAAACAAGTCTCGCACTCAGTTCAAATTTATGTGTAAAATGTGACTTAAACCACTAGCCATATAATTAGAAAATAAGAGAAAACTTATGAAAAGCATAATTTTTGCAATTGCTGCGAGCGCATTACTTATCCCTACTGTAAATGCACATAACTTTGAAGATACTGATGATGCGATTGATTATCGTAAATCTGGTTTCAGCCTGATCCGCTACCAGTTTGGTGATATGGGTGCGATGTTGAAAGGGAAAAAGGATTTTGACTTAAACGTGTTCCAAACACGTGCAGCAAACCTTGCCGCTCTTTCTAAGATCCCTCATGAAGGCTTTATCGACGGGTCTGACAAAGGTAACACTGAAGCTCTTGCAAAAATATGGAGCAATAAAGCTGACTTTGACGAAAAAATGACTACGTTCCAAGAAAATGCAGCTAAATTAAATATTGCAGCGCAAACCGGTGACAAAAAGCAAATAAAACAAGCTTTTGGGAATACTGGCAAAAGCTGTAAAGGTTGCCATGATATGTACAAAAAAGACTAATCATTATCTCTAGCTTCGGTGATTCGGTGATTCGGTGATTCGATAGATGATGTAGTAACCAATAAAAAGCCCACATTAAAGTGGGCTTTTTTAGACTTTGAAAATGCTGTTCTAGTTAATTGACTAACCGCTATACAAACACTGGACTATTAATAACTAAAGTTACGCCACTTAATCATTATAGGTACGCTACAATAGGCGCAATTAACCAATAACCAACCACCAAACCAATTAATGCAACAATCATCATTGCTATCAGTGATGAAGTCATTTTGGGTTCTTTAGAAAGCATTTTGTATTCTTCATCAGTTAATTTTTTATTTCCAGAAATCATCGCCGTCACCAAGTTATTCCCCTTTATTGCATAAAGCAAAATGACCGAAACATGCAAAATAATACAGCCTAGAATGACATTGAAGTTAACTTTATGCAGCCAGGTAAACCAAGCTCCAAGATCAGATGAAACCATTGAATACAATGGACCTTCAGTAAAAATATCATCACTAGAAAATAAGCCACTAAGTAATTGTAAACTCAACACGGTTAGCATAAATAGCACCATGTAACCGCCTAATGGATTATGACCGACTACTGTTGATGAGTGCTTTCCCGTCAGGTAATTCAGTACTTTTTTGGGGCCAGCTACAAAATCAGTAAAGCGAGAAGTCTCGCTGCCAACAATTCCCCATAAAAGTCTTGAAATCACTAACACCATCAGACTATAAGCGCATATTTGATGCCACTCCATTTCTCCACTATCAGCAGTCCACCAAAGTGAAACTAACAAGCCAACAGTGAGCCAATGAAATAAACGAGTGGGTATATCCCATACCTTAATTTTTTTTTGTTCTATACTCATATAATTCACCGTAAATACTATTAATGTGTAAATAATCGATAGTGTTTACTCTGTTCGATTATAAAGGCACTAAACTCACCCTGATAGATTAGAAACGTAAAGAAAGGTAAGTTATGTGCGGTAATTTCGCAGTTTTTAACAAGCTATGCCTTTTACGACAATTTATTTCACGGCGATATAATCGAAAAGTTTTAGATCAAGATCAAGCAAATTATGAGTTTAAATTGATATGAGATTTGTAAGCGAGTTTGCATTCAATCCACAAGCGTTAACTTTTTCGATAAAGAGATTATTCAAACACTAGCAAAGAAGGACAAACAGGAAGATTTAGATGTATTGGAAGCTTAATAATCTGTGCAAATTTTAAGCATGATTAACAGAAGTTTATAAATCACATACATTGTTATCCATTCCAATATGAGCCTAATAAAAAGAGATTACAAGGATTTTTGGTGACTTTTTTATCCATTTTGTCTAAGCGATCAAATATGAATCAAACAGACTAAAACACCCACCAAAATGTGATTTAGATCACAATTTTTGTCTGTGAGCTTGGTAATCTGAATTTAAGCAAACAACAGAAGGTTCGAAATATGCTGAAAATCACTAGCAAGCAACTTGAAGTCACTGCACTAATTCTTGAACGCATCGAAGGACAATTTGAAAAACTAGCACGACACGATATTCAACTAATAAACCCACACGTTATCATTACTCAGGAAAAGCAGAACTTTAAGATCGAGTCTTCTGTAGGCTTGCCAAGTGGAGAACTATTTGCCCAGGCGAAAAACGAGAACCTTTACGCAGCAATTACTGCAATGGGTAAAAAGCTGGAGAAACAGCTAAATCGCCTGACTCATAAGCCCCAAGCTCAACGTCACGTTTCGCCAACAGCTGAAACGGATAATGATTTTGAGTATGACTATAAGGAGGAAACCGCAGCTTGACGATTTATTTAACGTTTAACCAAGAGCGCATCCTCGGGTGCGCTTTTTAATGCTCAAATTTTGTCAGATAAGTCTTTATCATTCCCATAACCTTGCCATACGAAAGATTATGAGCAATCTTCAGCATAATTTGATTGACACTTTCCCTTCATCCCTTTAGTTTTAATGAGATGAACAAATTTACCTATATCGATTTTATTTTCTTTTTTATGCAGCCCCCATATTGAGGCGGAATTTTTGTGTAAAAACGAAAATGAAATATAAAGCCTCCCACTTGGGGGGCTTTTTATTATTAATTTTTAAATGCTATCTGTTAAACAGGTATGTCAGCTAAGCAGTCGTCATTGAGGCAAATATGAACAAAGCGCCAGAGTTAAACCAAACCCGCAAACAAATCACCGCCTTAGATAAAGAACTGCTTTCCTTATTGTCTAAACGTCGTAATTTAAGCTTAGATGTTGCTCGCAGCAAAGAAGTCGATGTAAGACCTATACGCGATACTCAAAGAGAAAAAGAATTACTCGCTAGATTGGTCGAGCAAGGACGTGAGCACGGTTTAGATGCGCATTTTGTTATTTCTTTATACCAAAGCATTATTGAAGACTCAGTTTTAAATCAACAAGCGTATTTACATGGCAGAGCTAACCCTGAAATACAGCAACAACAATCGACAATTGCTTATCTCGGTGCTCGCGGTTCCTACTCTTATTTAGCTGCTAGTCGTTTTTGTCAGCGCCGCCAAGTAGAGATGGTTGACCTAGGTTGCCAAAGCTTTGATGAAATTATTAAGTCTGTTGAGCTGGGTCATGCTGATTTAGGCTTTCTGCCAATAGAAAATACCTCATCAGGTTCAATCAATGAAGTTTACGATGTACTACAACACACTTCATTGTCTATTGTTGGCGAAACCACTATAGAGGTTGGGCATTGTCTATTAACTAAAGATGGCGCGAGTTTAGATAGCATTAAAACCGTGTTTGCTCATCCCCAGCCAATTAGCCAATGCAGCCATTGGTTATCGCAACACCCTAATCTGACTCTGGCATATTGCTCAAGCAGTGCTGAAGCAATGCAAAAAGTAATTGATGCTGAAGATAACAGTGTTGCGGCTATCGGTAGTGCTGAGGGTGGTGCTCTATACCAGTTAAGCGCTGCTGAAAATGGCTTAGCTAATCAAAAAATTAACCAAAGCCGTTTCATTGTTGTGGCGAGAAAAGCTGTCGCTGTGCCTTCACAACTGCCAGCTAAAACCACCTTAATTATGGCGACAGGGCAAAAACCTGGTGCACTAGTAGAAACCCTTCTAGTGCTCAAAGCACATAACATTAATATGAGTAAACTTGAGTCTCGCCCAATACCAGGAACCCCTTGGGAAGAGATGTTTTATCTAGATGTTGACGCTAATTTAGCAACCAACGAGCTTCAACAGGCATTAAAAGAGTTAGAGCGACTAACACGCTTTATTAAAGTATTAGGTTGCTACCCTTGTGAAACGGTCAAGCCTACTCAATTGAACAATAGCCAATTACTCATTGAACCAATCAGCTCAAAGGAAAAAGTAGAGACGCCATCGCAAGATAACGATGCGCCCAAGTATTCAAAACTATACCGCCAACAAAATACTTTAATTGAGGTTAACCAATTTAACGTAGGCGGCGATGATTTTGCGGCAATGCAGCAATTAACACTGCCGATTAGTACTGATGTATTTGCCACCAAAGTAAAACAGATTAAAGAGTCAGGATTTCAAGCTGTCTTATTGCTCAACCCTACATCTGCAAACTTGAGTACACTGGATATAAAAGGCTATTGCCATTTGATTGCTCAGGCTGGATTAGCAAGCGCGGTGCAGATAGATTCGGTGACTAACTTTAACGAAACCGTGAAAGTCGCTGACATGGTCTATATCGCGGGCAAAGAAATGTACAATGATGAATTGCTCACCATAGCTGGCTCTGTAAGTACCCCTGTATTGTTAGAGCGAAATACCATGGCAAGTACAGCCGATTGGTTAGCATCAGCGAACAAAATACTGACTCAAGGTAACCAACAGCTTATTTTAGTGGAAGCAGGAATTAGAAGCTTTAGTAACCCTGAGCAGCTTGCTTTAGATCTTGCCGGACTCATTGAAATAATATCTGAAAGTCATCTACCAGTGCTAGGTAATACGAGTTACGCCGTCGAAGATAAGCTCATTAACCAACAAGCCAACGCAATCAAGCAACTAGGTTCGAGTGGCTTGATTATTAATGAAAAGCAACTGACATGTTCGGAACAACAAGCTGAGTTATTGCATCAACTTCATCAGTAATTTTTTATATCTCGCTAAAACAAAAAACCGAACTGATGAGTTCGGTTTTTTTATGTTTATTGCAGTTCTCTTTGGTTAAAAATAAGCTCCAGCAAGCACTTAATACATACTGACACTGTCGTTTAAACCTAACCAACCTTTGAAAACCCGATAACTAAACCAGACTAATGCAAATATGAATACCGGTATACTTAACCACAGCTGTGGTAAAAAGTAACCAATCATTAATAACGGCACTAATCCTGTGATACTGTTACGTTGCCAGCGCAAATGAGATGACAATAAAGAGTTAGCAGCAATATTGGTCTGTGAAATATTAATAATTAAACTGAAAAAAACAGGTAAGAAAAATAGCGGAAATGCACTCAATAACGCATATAAAAAATGCCCGAGTGATAAATCTTCTGCAGTATACACCTCTGTCTCTGTCATCAGATTTCACTCCTATTACGTTAAAATTAAGGGAGTTACTTATCGCAACTCCCTTATAACAATAATCCTAGATTGTATATTTCGCAATCTTTTGCAGCGTTAACCCAAAAAATTGCCCTAATTGGTCTTCATATCATTCACTGACTGCAACATAGCGCGACTCTCGTGCTGAAATTGCGGCGCAAAATCACCAAACCATTTAGCAACATCTCTAAATTGCGCGACAAATGCTTCCCTATTACCACTTTTCAGTAAATCTAATGCATCGCGGTAGTTATCAAGGTAATCACTAATAGCCACTTGGCTACCTTCTTGTGCAAAAATAATATCGGCATATAGTTCAGGATCTTGAGCAAATAAACGCCCTACCATGGCAAGTTCAAGTCGATAAATAGGTGAGCTGAACTGTAATAAGCTTTCTATATCAGCTTCTTCTTTGCATAGGTTAACCCCGTAAACAAAGCTTGAGAAATGTCGCATGGCTTGCACTAGTTGCATTGCTTTATCATGACGCTCGGCATCTTCATTAACGATGCGCGCTCCCCAAATAGTAATTTGCTCTAAAAACCATTGGTACTTATCTGAATCTCGGCCATCACACACCACTACAACTTGTTTAGCTAAACTACCTACATCTGGGCCAAACATTGGGTGTAAACCCACTACAGGTCCACTATGCGCTTCTAGCATCGCCTTTAGTGGCTCAGATTTGATTGAGGTAAGGTCGGCTAAGATACATTGTTCAGGTAAATGATTTAACTTGCTACGAATCACCTCACAAGTGACATTGATAGGTACAGTAACAATTACCATACCAGCACCGTCAAATAACTCATCAGCTCGATGCCAATCGTCTTTATCTAAGCTTTTAACTTGATATCCTGAAAGCGTCAGCATTTGACTGAATAAACCACCTAACTGACCTTCACCACCCACAATAACGATATGCCCAAGGTCAGTTTTAACCTGTTTAAAGCCGACATCTTTTTCATTCAGGTAAGATTCGCGCATTAACCGTCTAAGGATGTCCTCAATTAATTGAGGAGAAATATCCATATCACTGGCTTCTTTACGGCGCTTTGCAAGCATCGAGGCTTCACGTTGCGGTGCATAAATCGGCACACCTGCAGCGTGTTTTACCGTACCGACTTGCGCAACAAGGTCGAGACGCTTGCGGAGTAGGTTTAGTAGTTGTTGGTCAACGCCATCTATCAAGTCGCGCAAGTTTTCTAAATCTAATGTGGTTTTTTCATTCATAGCTTATATCCATCTATCGCACGACTTACTCATTAGTTAATCAGCAAAGCGATTCGGTAATATGTTTTTTAATAAATCGGCATTTCGACGTAATAATGACTCTGTTGTTGCCCAATTAATACATGAATCAGTAACAGAAACGCCATATGCAAGTTCTGGTAAAGGCTTATCAGATGATTGATTACCTTCATTCAAATGACTTTCTAACATGACACCAATCACTGAACGATTACCGTTATTTATTTGCTGAAATACATCCTCGCAAACTATGGTCTGTCTTGTATAGTCTTTCGATGAATTACCATGACTACAATCAATGATTAATCGGGCATTGAGCTTAGCATTATGTAACTGCTCTTCGCATGTTGCGACACTTTGTGCATCATAATTCGGTGTTTTACCACCTCGTAAAATCACGTGACCATCTGGGTTACCTGCTGTTTGCAGTAATGATACTTGCCCCTGCTGATTTATCCCCATAAATCTATGGCTACTCGCTGCAGATTTTAATGCATTAATGGCCACATCAAGTTTGCCATCTGTGCCATTTTTGAATCCGACGGGCATAGATAACCCCGAAGCCATTTCACGGTGAGTTTGCGATTCAGTTGTACGTGCACCAATGGCTGACCAAGTAACAAGTTCTGACATATATTGTGGACTAATTGGATCGAGTGCTTCTGTGGCTACAGGTAACTCTAATTCTGCAAGCCAAATCATCAGCTCACGTGCCATTCTTAAGCCTTTTTCTACATCAAATGATTCATTCATATCTGGATCATTGATTAGTCCTTTCCAGCCTACTGTTGTGCGTGGTTTTTCGAAATAGACTCGCATTAAGATGTAAAACTCGCCGCTTAACTCATCATGAAGCTTTTTAAGTTTTAAAGCGTATTCTTTAGCGGCATCGATATCGTGAATAGAGCAAGGACCTGTAACGATTAACACGCGATTATCACGCTTATGCACAATATCGGCCACGGTTTGGCGTGCATCTAAAATATACTGATAAGCATGATCAGATAACGGTAACTCTTTTTTTAACTCAGCTGGGGTCACCAGCACTTTTTCAGAACTAATATGGACGTTATTAATCGTATCTTGTTGCATGCTCATTACTCACTTCTTATCGGTTTATCACTAAACAATACTTTAAAATATTAGTGTAACGCTACACCATTACAAACTTGAGCTAACTATGCCTTTTTCAATGAGTCTTAGCAACCCATAAATACAATTTTCTCCAAATAAACAAAAACCCGCCATATAGGCGGGTTGTTGTGCGAACACTGCATCTAATTTTTCAAGCAGGTAACTATTACTTAGTTGCCAACTTCTCACGGATACGTGCAGATTTACCTGAACGCTCACGTAGGTAGTAAAGCTTAGCACGACGAACACGGCCGCGACGCTTAACTTCGATGCTAGCTACTAGTGGGCTGTGAGTTTGGAAACCACGCTCAACACCTTCGCCATTAGAGATTTTACGTACAGTGAATGCAGAGTGAAGACCACGGTTACGCTTAGCGATTACCACACCTTCAAACGCCTGTAGACGCTCTTTTTCACCTTCTTTAACACGTACTTGAACTACTACTGTATCACCAGCACCAAATTCAGGTACGTCAGTTTTCATTTGCTCATCGTTGAGCATTTTAATGATATTGTTCATAACTTACTCCGTTCTAGGATTAACTGAGCTTCGACTAAACAGGCTTGTCCATGTTTGAAACAAACTCTGCTAAAAGAGTCTTTTGTTCGCCAGTCAGAGCTAGATTTTCAAATAATTCTGGTCGTCTCAAAAAAGTCCTACCAAGACTTTGTTGTAACCGCCAGAGTCTAATTTTTTCGTGGTCACCGCTTAACAACACTGCTGGAACACCGACACCATCTAAGTTTTCAGGGCGAGTATAGTGTGGACAATCCAATAAGCCATCAGAGAAAGAATCTTGCTCTGCTGACGCTTGCTTACCTAGTACACCAGGTACTAACCTTGCAACTGAATCAATAAGAGTCATTGCTGGTAGTTCTCCGCCCGAAAGCACATAATCACCAATCGACCACTCTTCATCAACTTCAGATTGGATGATACGTTCGTCAACACCTTCGTATCGACCACATACCAATACCAAACTAGATGATTTACTTAACTCACTGACGCCTTGCTGATCCAGCTTGCGTCCTTGAGGCGATAAATAAATCACCTTCGCACCGTCACCTGCCGCAGCTTTCGCTGCATGAATAGCATCGCGTAACGGTTGCACCATCATCAACATACCTGGACCACCACCGTAAGGACGGTCATCAACAGTATTATGTCGATCATTCGTAAAATCACGAGGATTCCACGTTTGCAACTCTAACAGGCCGTTTTTAACGGCTCGACCCGTAACTCCAAAGTCTGTAACAGCACGAAACATCTCAGGAAACAGGGTTACTACCCCTAACCACATATGTTGTACCTCGACTTAAAAGTCTGGATCCCAATCCACTAATATCTGTTTACTTTGCACGTTCACCTCTAGGACGAACTGCTCAGGGACAAAGGGGATCATACGTTCCGCTTTGCCGAATGCATCTTTTACGTTAGCTTTAACAAGAAGTACGTCGTTAGATCCTGTTTCCACGATCTGTTCAACTTCCCCCATGTTGTAGCCTTTAGTATTGGTCACAGTACAACCAATCAAGTCTCGCCAGTAGAATTCATCTTCTGACAAGTCTTTAATTTGGTCAGCCTGAATTGCAATCTCACAATTTGTAAGTTGTTGCGCATCCTCACGTGTATCTATACCTTCAAGACAAGCAACAAGTGCTTTCCCTTGAAAACGCCACTGAGCGACTTTTACTTCACGCCATTCGCCTTGTTCTTTAATGAACCAAGGTGAATAATCAAAAATACCTTCAACAGAATCGGTATAAGAAGTGATTTTCATCCAACCTTTAATACCATGACTAGAGCCAATTTTGCCTAGTACGATTGGTTGTTGGTTACTACTCATCTATTTATACCTTAACGCTATTAAGCAACAGCTTTACGAGCGTCTTTGATCAATTTCGCTACGCGTTCTGAAGTTGCTGCACCAGTACCAACCCAGTGATCAACACGATCAAGATCTAAACGTAGAGTTTCTTCTTGGCCTTTAGCTAAAGGATTGAAAAAACCAACACGTTCGATGAAACGACCGTCACGAGCATTGCGGCTATCAGCAACAACGATATTGTAAAATGGACGCTTTTTTGCGCCGCCACGAGCTAAACGAATGGTAACCATGCGTTTTATTCCTCTAATGATTTGCTAGTAAGCAAAAATAAAAACTGGGACTCCGTGTTCGCGAAGGGCCCCAGAGAAAGCCGCAAGATTTTACCTGATTTTTCAACTATTGCAACCAAATCCGTTGTTTTAAAAACCAAAGAGACAATGGCCGCATAGTTGAGAATCAGTCTTACGGACTGAAGTAGATAAATTTTTTGAAGTTTTAAAGCGTATTAACGCCCTGGAAATTTCATTCCAGGAGGCATCATTCCGCCCATGCTACGCATCATTTTCTTCATGCCACCTTTACCTGACATCTTTTTCATCATTTTTTGCATTTGGGTAAACTGCTTCAATAAACGGTTAACGTCTTGAATTTGTGTACCTGAACCTAATGCAATACGGCGCTTACGCGAGCCTTTGATAATGTCAGGACGTTGGCGTTCGCCAGGCGTCATTGAGTTGATGATAGCTTCCATTTGATTGGTCATCTTGCCATCTTGAACTTGAGCTAATGCTTCTGGAGGAAGTTGCCCTACTCCTGGTAACTTTTCAATCATGCCCATCATGCCGCCCATGTTTTTCATTTGCTGCAGTTGTTCACGAAAATCTTCAAGATCGAATCCACCACCAGATTTCACCTTTGAAGCAAGCTTCATGGCCTTATCTTTATCAACGCCACGTTCTACTTCTTCAATCAGTGACAATACGTCACCCATGCCAAGAATTCGTGAAGCGATACGTTCAGGGTGGAAAGGCTCTAACGCATCAGTTTTTTCACCAACACCTAAGAACTTAATTGGTTTTCCAGTAATGTTGCGTATTGATAACGCTGCACCACCACGAGCATCACCATCAACCTTTGTTAAAATAACACCGGTTAAAGGTAACGCTTCGTTAAATGATTTTGCTGTATTAGCCGCATCTTGACCTGTCATAGCATCAACAACAAATAAAGTTTCTACAGGGGTCACAGCCGCATGGAGATCTTTAATCTCATCCATCATGGCTTCGTCAACGTGCAAACGACCTGCCGTATCGACAATAACAACATCAATGAACTTTAATTTCGCGTGTGCAATTGCTGCAGTAGCAATATCAATTGGCTTTTGACTAACATCTGATGGGAAAAACTCGACTTCAACTTCTTCAGCCAAGGTTTCCAATTGCTTAATCGCAGCTGGGCGATAAACATCAGCACTCACAACTAAAACAGATTTTTTCTCACGCTCACGTAAGAATTTCGCAAGTTTTGCAACACTGGTGGTTTTACCCGCACCTTGCAAACCTGCCATCATTAATACTGCTGGAGGCTGACTGGCTAAATCTAATGCTTCATTAGCTTCGCCCATCGCTTTTTCAAGTTCATTTTGGACAATCTTAATGAATGCTTGTCCTGGACTTAAACTTTTAGAGACTTCTTGACCGACTGCACGTTCTTTTACGCTGTTTACAAATTGGCGTACAACGGGCAAAGCAACATCAGCCTCAAGTAGTGCCATGCGCACTTCACGTAAGGTTTCTTTAATGTTGTCTTCGGTTAAGCGACCACGACCACTAATATTCTTGAGGGTTCGTGACAGTCTGTCGGTTAGATTCTCAAACATGCTCTGCTGTTTACCTTAAACGATTCGATAATTGGCGCCTATTATACCCAAACTACTTAAAGATGCGAGATTAGCCTTAAGCCTGACTATTGATGTAGGTCATTATTCGTAAATTATTTGGAGTTAAATGGTGGAAACTGTTAAATTTTGAGTCTTGGGTCACTGCCCTAATGGGTAGGGTTCATGTTAATCTAAGATAAATATAGATGTGCTGATTTTATTTTTAAAAACAACCTGCACTCATAACTTGATAGGTTTATTCCAGATGGTCATTTTTTCAGCTTCGGCTATGTTGTTTTATTGCATTGCACTTGTGCTAGTAACGAGTCGATTATTCCATGCAGAAGGTCCTAATCGTAGATTAGTGGCCATTTTTGCATCAATTGCAGTTGTGCTGCACGGTATCGCACTTTCGCAAACGATTTTCACCGCTGATGGGCAGAACTTTAGTTTAACCAATGTAATATCATTGGTTAACTGGATTATCGCATTCAGCTTTACCATCATCATGCATCGCTTAAAAGTAATTGTGGTGGTCCCAGTGGTTTATGCTTGCTCGGTGATCTCGGTAGCTGTTTTGTGGTTAATTCCACCTCAGTACATTATCCATTTTGATATTCATCCAGAGATTTTAGCCCACATTGTGCTTTCTCTAATGGCATACAGTGCATTAATGATTGCCGCACTTTATGCAATTCAATTGTTGTTGATTCAGAACAAACTCAAAAACAAAAAAGCAATGATGAGCCCTGGCATGCCACCTTTAATGACAGTTGAAAAACAACTTTATCATTTAGTGACTATCGGCATGATTCTACTGACCCTATCCTTAGCCACTGGTTTTATCTTTTTAGAAGATATGTTTGAAGACGGAAAAGGTCACAAAGCTATTTTATCAATCTTAGCTTGGTTAGTTTATGGTGCGATGCTTTGGCAGAACTATGCCATTGGTTGTAGAGTCCGCACTGCTGTTATTTACACATTATCAGGGGCAACATTATTGTCTTTAGCTTATTTTGGCGCTCGAATAGTGACTGAAATCATTTTAAGATAAACTACAAATCTGGCAGGTACCCCCTCTCAGACTTGACACTCATGACGAATGATTGATACTCATCATTCGTCTTTTTTTTACTGTAAATTTTACTAAGTCAACTGGAGCCCTTTTTGGACGCCATTTCTACCAGCACACTTCTTCTCTCTTTACTGGTGTTAATCCTGATCTCAGCCTACTTTTCAGGTTCAGAGACAGCTATGATGACGTTAAATCGCTATCGTCTTCGTCACCTTGCTGCTAGCGGCCATAAGGGTGCGCAACGCGCATTAAAAATGCTTGAAAGACCAGACAGATTGATTGGGTTAATCTTGATTGGCAATAATTTAGTCAACATTTTAGCCTCTGCTATTGCCACAATCATTGGTATGCGCTTGTTTGGTGATGTCGGCGTTGCGATAGCTACCGGCGTGCTGACATTAGTGGTGTTAATTTTTGCAGAAGTCACTCCTAAAACCGTTGCAGCCCTCCACCCTGAACGTATTGCTTTCCCATCGAGTTTTTTACTACGTGGGTTACTTTCAGTATTATGGCCATTAGTTAAGGTCATTAACCTCATCACATCAGGTTTTTTGCGTCTATTAGGTATTAAAAATATCAGCGTCAATGATGCATTAAGTCAGGAAGAGTTGCGTACTGTAGTCCATGAGGCTGGCGCCCTTATTCCACAACGACATCAAGAAATGTTGCTGTCGATCCTCGACTTAGAAAAGGTCACAGTTGAAGATATCATGATCCCTCGCTCCGATATCTATGCAATTAACGTTAATGACGAATTCAAACTGATTAATAAACAAGTTACTCAAAGCCCTCATACTCGCGTATTAGTTTATCGCGATAACATCGATGATGCGGTTGGCTTTATTCATTTACGTGATGCTTTGCGGTTACAGTCTAAGGAAGAGTTTAGTAAATCGTCTCTTCTTCGAGCTGTAAAAGAGCTGTATTTTATTCCCGAAGGCACACCTCTAACGGTTCAACTATCGAACTTTCAACAGAACAAAGAACGCTTTGGCTTAGTAGTTGATGAGTATGGTGATATTCAAGGCTTAGTCACCCTAGAAGATATTCTTGAAGAGATTGTCGGTGACTTTACTACCTCAATGATCACCACTGCCAGTGAAGATATTGATATTCAGCAAGACGGTAGCTTTGTCATTGATGCAACAATTAACATCCGTGATTTGAATAAAGAGATGAAGTGGAACTTTTCAATAGATGGCCCTAAGACGCTCAATGGCTTAATTATTGAATACCTTGAAGATATCCCTGATGCTGGCACAAAGCTAAAAATAGATCATTATGATATAGAAGTGATTGAAGTATCCGACAACATGATCAAGGCCGTCAAAGTTATCCCTGGGCTAATTGAAGAACCTGAAGAAGATACGGATTAGCACAAGCGTGTCTCTATTCAGTATTGATTATTAACATCAAAAAAGGCGCATCATGCGCCTTTTTGTTTACTAATAATGTTAAGTTTAATGCTATGCAGCTTGTTTTCTTTTTGCTTCAAGGGCTCTACGTTTATCACGGGCAATCGGGGTTATCTCTGCCTCTAAAGGTTTGTTTATACCTAGCATAAAATATAACTCTGCCATCAAGAAAAAAGGGCCAATGAGTAATTGATTTAAGTCATCAATAAAAGCGGGTTTAGCTTTTTCATATTTATGACCAATGAACTGAATCACCCAACCAACAAAAAATACCCCTACACCAATAGCCCAAGCACCATTAAGCGTTGCTACCATCGATGATGTAATGAGCACTGGAATAATAAAAATCGTTAATCCCAGCGCTAAACCTTTATGCAAAATGAAGTAATAAATGAGTGTGCCTATAGCAAAAATAGTGGCGATATTAATTTTTAAGCCATCTTCAGCTAAGAATACAAAATTGATTGGTATCAAATTCAGTAACAAAAATACAGACCAAATGATGAGTGGTACGCCTACAAAGTGTGTTCTGATATTTTTAGGATTTAAATGCACACTTTTATAAGTGGCGAGTTGTTCCACAGCCGTTTTCATTAGGAGTCCTTGTTATTTTTATAATGTAACACCCCATTAACTTACCCTATTTCAGCGATGGAGCTCAAGCTCTAGATAAACAACTGTTTGAATCAGGAATAATAAAATACAGTCTAACTGCTGCATACATAGGCTTATAAAGCGCAATAAAAAAGGCGCATAAGCGCCTTTATAATTTTCAAGGGGATAAAGAGCGATAAAACTAAGATTCTATGATGACCGTCGACACTGCATAATGCAGTTCGTCAGCAATAGTAATGTGCGCACAGGTAGCACCCAACTCATTCATTCTCGCTAAAGCACCATCGGTGAAACTTATCTGCGGAGCACCATTATCATTATTGCTGATATGAATGTGCTGAAACGATACACCACGTCCAATCCCAGTCCCAAGCGCTTTAGCAGCCGCTTCTTTCGCTGAATATCGCTTCGCAAGGTAACGATGTGGAACTTTAGATACTTGATAAATATCGAGTTCCACAGCCGTTAATACACGTTTAGCTAATTTATCGCCAAGACGCTCATACTGCGACTCTATTCGCGCTATTTCGACAATATCAGTCCCTAAACCAATTATTGCCATTACTCGCCTCTACGACCTTCTTGCATCAGTTGCTTCATATCTTTTACCGCTACAGCTAAACCATCAATCGCAGCACGAGCAATAACTGCATGACCAATATTCAACTCATATAACTCTGGAATTGCTGCGATAGGCTTTACGTTATGGTAATGCAAACCATGCCCCGCATTAACGATTAAACCTTTTCCATGGGCATACTTTGCCATTTCGGTAATTCGGGCTAATTCTAGTGACTGCTCAGCATCTGTTTTGGCATCAGCATAACAACCTGTATGAATTTCAATATACGGAGCGCCTGAAGCAACGGCGGCATCAATTTGAGTTTTATCAGCATCTATGAATAAAGACACTTTGATACCTTCTGCCGCTAATCGTTTGACAGCTTGAGTTATTTTATCGAGCTGACCAGCAACATCTAAACCGCCTTCTGTCGTCAGTTCTTCACGCTTTTCAGGAACAAGACATGCGTAAGCTGGCTTTACATCACAAGCGATTGAAATCATTTCTTCAGTAACAGCAAACTCAAAGTTCATTCTTGTTTTTAATGTTTTAGCGAGTAAATAAACATCGCGGTCAACAATGTGTCTGCGGTCTTCACGTAAATGGATAGTAATACCATCAGCGCCTGCGTGCTCTGCCACTGCTGCTGCATGAACAGGATCGGGGTATTCAGTACCACGAGCCTGACGTAAAGTGGCAATATGGTCGATGTTAATTCCTAATAAAATTCCACTCACTGTGGGCTCCTTTATATTTTTATCGCCTGATGTCAGTTTTGACATCAATACTCAATTAGTTTTTATGAACACTTTATAAAGAAATCTACAGAGAAACTACTTTTTAAAATGTTCATTAGGCATGAAATCTAGGTCAAACTATTGCCATAGTCCTTTACTTGCTATTCACTGTTGTTTTTTGGGGGATTTTTAATGAATAACTTTCTACTCAATAATGGCTTCCCACCTAGCAAAGGAGATAATAGTAACCTCATTAAGCCTTTAGCTTGCACTAAATTATTTTCAGCAAGTTGTTTGGATTTTAAGTTAATTAGCATCTCACCTGATAATAAATGTCGGCTATTTGTCACGTTTGCCGATGCCTGCTGAGCCACAGGTAAAAAACCTTCATCTGCAATAATTCGATAGCTAGTCTCAGCAGTTATATTTTCACCTTGAGTGTCATATTCAAGGGATGGTAAAGCGCCTAATTCATTCAGCAATTCCATTTCAAAGTAACGTAAATGTTGAGAGTCAAACTCACTTGCAAGTGCCATTAAACTGCGATGGTAATGTAAAAACAAGCCTTCAGCATGCTGGCCGGCATTAAGTACTCTAACCAGAAGTTCATTGAGGTACATCGCAGAATATAAACTATTAGACTTTAACGGTAATGCTGGTGCGGCTGGCTCAATTTGAGTAATAAATTTAAGTGAGGTATCAGCAGAGTCTGACTTGTTATTGAACTGAAATATCAGCGGCTGAAAAGGCTGAATGATACTTTTAATAGATTTTTTTCCGCTACCCACCCTGACTA
Organism: Shewanella sp. KT0246; assembly: GCF_019654955.1. Taxonomy (GTDB): domain Bacteria; phylum Pseudomonadota; class Gammaproteobacteria; order Enterobacterales; family Shewanellaceae; genus Shewanella; species Shewanella goraebulensis. The sequence continues at coordinate 105,369 of NZ_BPEV01000014.1, forward strand.
AGGCATCAAGGCGACCTACACCATCGACTAACAGATTAACAATCACACTTGATTCTCTGTAAGGACGATGGTGGAGTATATAGCCGCGCAGCATCAGAGCGACGCCTAAAGGCTAATGGATAAGCACGAGACTGACATAGCGTTAGTCTTCGCCATAACCTAAGCTGCGCAGCGCACGTTCATCATCAGCCCAACCCGATTTAACTTTTACCCACACCTCTAAGAAAACTTTATTATCAAATAAGGTTTCCATATCAAGGCGAGCTTGGGTAGCAATGGTTCTAATACGTTCACCTTTGTTACCAATTACCATGCGCTTTTGACCTGTACGTTCGACCAAAATCAAGGCATTGATTTGATAAACACCATTATCCATCATTTTAAATTGTTCGATTTCAACGGTAGCATCGTAAGGTAGTTCATCACCTAAGAAACGCATGAGTTTTTCGCGCACAATTTCAGAAGCCATAAAGCGCTGAGAACGGTCAGTCACATAGTCTTCAGGGAAATAAAATTGCCCTTCAGGTAATGACTCTTGGGCTAAATCTAAAATTCGCTGAACGTTAGTGCCTTTAGTTGCTGAAATTGGCAAAATTTCATCAAAGGTGAACTTTTCAGACAGCTCAGCTAGATAAGGAAATAGCGCTTCTTTATCTTTAATATTATCGACTTTGTTAATGGCTAAAACCGTTTTACGCTTTCCACTACCTTGTTGCAGTTTGTTAAGCACCATTTCGTCATCTTCAGTCCATGTCATACCGTCAACAACAAACACAACCATAGAAACATCAGCTAATGAACTGGCAGCAGCACGGTTCATTAAACGGTTGATAGCCCGTTTCTCATCAATATGAAGACCTGGAGTATCAATAAAGATGATTTGTTTCGCTTCATCAGTATGAATACCCATAATACGATGACGTGTGGTCTGCGGCTTTTTAGAAGTAATACTAACTTTTTGCCCAAGCAACTTATTCAATAAAGTCGACTTACCTACATTAGGGCGGCCGACAATGGCAACCATGCCACAAAAAGTCACTTCGTATTTAGCTTCAGCAGCGGGTGCAGCGCCATTCATCCTTGCCAATAATTCATCCAAGCTTGGCTCTGCTGGCGAGCTTTCTGGCAAGTCTGTTTTTTTGGTCATTTATTAATTAGCTCCAATACCTGAGCAGCTGCTAGCTGTTCAGCTTTTCTTCTTGAAGTACTGACACCTGTCACTACTTTATCAATTTCTGAAATGCGACATTCAACCGTGAATGTCTGGTTGTGTGCATCACCTTTAACATCAACAACTTGATATTCAGGTAACGGCTTTTTATAACCTTGTAAGTATTCTTGAAGAATCGTTTTAGGATCCTTTTGATTAATACCCGGTTTAATTTCTGCTAAACGTTGCTTATACCAAGTCAGTAATAAGCCACGGCAAGTCTCAATATCAGCGTCTAGATAAATTGCGCCAATAATGGCTTCAACCGCATCAGCAAGGATCGATTCACGTCTAAACCCACCACTTTTTAGTTCACCAGGGCCTAAATAAAGGTAATCACCTAACTTGAACTCTTTCGCTATTACGGTAAGGGTTTCACCTTTTACTAACGTAGAGCGCATACGGCTTAAATCACCTTCGGTCACTTTTGGAAATTGGTGATATAGCGCATCTGAAATAATGATTGATAGAATCGAATCACCTAAAAACTCAAGACGTTCGTTATGCTTTGAGGCAGCGCTTCGGTGCGTTAATGCCTGAGTTAACAAATCCACGTTAGTAAACTCATAACCCAGCGTTCTGCATAAACGAGGTAAATTCTTTATTGGTTCCATTACTTAATTGCACCTACTCTGTCAAAACGAACACCTGTTGGTACCCAAGTTGGCAACCAGCTGCTAGCTGGACGTTCAAATTCAAAACTAATCCAAATGGCAACCGCTTTACCGACTAAGTTAGCTTCAGGGACAAATCCCCAAAAACGACTGTCAGTACTGTTATCGCGGTTATCACCAATTGCAAAGTATTCCCCTTCAGGAACAATAAACTCACCTACCGCGGTGCCAGCTTGTTCGTAAAAATGATTACTAAAGTCTGGACGTGACGGGTTAATTAGAATGTCATGTGCTACGTCACCAAGTTGCTCTGTGTAACGAGATAATGGAATGCCTTCCTGTGAAAACTCACCACGATTGACATTACTTAACTTAATAGCTTTGGCTGGGGGACAATTGGTTCCTTCTTCACACTTTGGTTCAATTAAAAATTGCTTATTTTGATAAACGATTCGGTCGCCAGGCAAACCGATAACTCTTTTAATATAGTCTATTTGTGGGTTTTCTGGATATTTGAATACGAACACATCACCACGCTCAGGCTCGCCCGTTTCAACTAATTTGCTGCGCCAAACTGGGTCGCGTAATCCATAGCTAAATTTCTCAACGAGAATAAAGTCACCAACAAGCAGCGTTGGTTTCATTGAACCCGAAGGAATTTGAAAAGGCTCATAAATGAAAGAACGTAAAATCAATACGAAGGCAATCACTGGGAATATTGAATGGGCAAATTCAACTACCACAGGCTCACGAGTGATGACTTCTTTTGCTTCGTCACTCAAATCTGATTGTTTTGCTTCTGCAATTGCAAGCTTTTCGCGGCGCTTTGGCGCAAACGCGATAACATCGACGAGCCAAATCAAACCACTCACGAGAGTGACTATAACTAAAATAAGAGAAAAATGGGCTGCCATTGGGTATTAAGCTCCTGCCTTACACTTTAAAATGGATTCAGTGATTTAAACTGCTTAATAAGTATCCTGTGTAGGTCATTCAGAATCACTGTCTGTAATGTTACAAAGTATACAAAATCACTTCGTTTGCAAAATTAACTTTTGCTCATAAATTTTTCAAAAAACGTATAAAAATGACTTTTAGGAATAACAACGCCGCAAACTGCGGCGTTATCTTTACTCTTATTAAAAGCCTCAGTAAGGCTTATTGATTAAGAGCTTAGTCATTTAGCTTCAATACGGCTAAAAACGCTTCTTGAGGTACTTCAACATTACCTACCTGCTTCATACGTTTTTTACCGTCTTTTTGCTTCTGTAATAATTTCTTCTTACGAGAAACATCGCCACCATAACATTTTGCTGTTACGTCTTTACGCATCGCTTTAATATTTGAACGCGCAATAATCTGGCTACCAACTGCTGCTTGAATAGCAATATCAAACATTTGTCTTGGAATAAGCTCTTTCATCTTATCAACAAGTGCTAAACCGCGATGACGGATGTTTGAACGGTGAATAACCATTGCTAAAGCATCGACGCGATCACCATTAATCAAGATATCTAAGCGAACCATGTCAGCAGCTTCAAAACGAACAAAGTTATACTCTAATGATGCATAACCGCGACTGGTAGATTTTAGACGGTCAAAGAAATCCATCACCACTTCTGCCATTGGCAGTTCGTAAGTCACAGATACTTGATTACCGTGATAAACCATATTGGTTTGAACACCACGTTTTTCAACACATAAGGTAATGACGTTACCTAAGTATTCTTTTGGTACCAACATGTTAGCTTCAACAATTGGTTCACGAATTTCTTCGATATTGTTTATCGCAGGTAAACCTGATGGGTTATCGACATACAAAACTTCGCCACTAGTCATTTCAACTTCGTAAACTACAGTAGGCGCTGTGGTAATCAAATCAAGATTGTATTCACGTTCTAAACGTTCTTGAATGATTTCCATGTGCAGTAAGCCAAGGTAACCAATACGGAAACCAAAACCTAGCGCAGACGATGATTCAGGCTCGAAGAATAATGAAGCGTCATTCAAACTCAGCTTATTCAATGCCTCACGGAAGTTTTCAAATTCATCGGTAGAGATTGGGAAAACACCAGCGTAAACCTGCGGAGTCACCTTTTTAAAACCAGGAAGTGGCTCTTCTGCACCATTTTTAGCGTGTGTGAGCGTATCACCTACAGGCGCGCCGTGGATCTCTTTAATACCAGAGATAACAAAACCAACTTCACCAGCTTTTAAGTCAGGTGTGTCCGTTTGTTTCGGCGTAAAAATACCAACTCGGTCAGCATTGTAGTTCTGACCTGTCGACATCACTTTAAATTTGTCGCCTTTCTTTAGTACGCCATGTTTAATACGAACTAAAGACACGACGCCTAAATAGCTGTCGAACCAGGAATCAATAATCAATGCTTGCAGTGGAGCATCAACATCACCTTCAGGTGGCGGAATATCAGAAACGATGGTTTCTAATACATCTTTAATACCGATTCCGGTTTTAGCTGAACAACGAACGGCATCCATGGCGTCAATACCAACAATGTCTTCAATTTCAGCTGCGACGCGATCAGGATCTGCTTGTGGCAAATCAATCTTGTTTAAGATTGGTACCACATCAAGGTCCATTTCAAGCGCGGTATAACAGTTAGCAAGTGTTTGTGCTTCTACGCCTTGCCCCGCATCAACAACCAACAATGCGCCTTCACACGCAGCAAGCGAACGAGATACCTCATACGAGAAATCAACGTGACCAGGCGTGTCAATGAAGTTTAACTGATAGGTTTCGCCATCTTCAGCTTTATAATCGAGTGTAACACTCTGTGCTTTAATGGTAATACCACGCTCACGCTCGATATCCATAGAATCAAGAACTTGAGCGGCCATTTCACGGTCTGATAAACCACCACAAAATTGGATAAGGCGATCTGACAAGGTTGATTTGCCGTGATCGATATGAGCAATAACTGAGAAGTTTCTAATGTGTTTCATTTGGATGAAATGACTACTACTAAAATGATGAAAATAATGGTGCCAAATTGTACCTGAATAAGGGGTTAATACCAATCAGAATCAATAGACCAATGGAAATCAATGTAAAAATAGGCGGTTTATATGGAAGATTTTAGCGTTTTAGCCGCGATGCAAACTCACAGCTTGACCTAAATAAGCTGTTATTACCGGTGTTGAAGACTTTTCTAATTTGGCAGCTTGTCGTTTTCCGGCAAACCAAGCACTAACCCCACCAATACAAGCAAATATCATTGAAGTGTAATCAGCGTTAACGCTTAACAAGTCGCCAAGCCATAAACCCATAGCTGCTCCAGCAAATAGTCCAATTAAAGGCACAATATAAACCAACATAGCAGCTTTAATAATGACACTTTCAGGTAAAGCGAGCTTGAGCAAGTCGCCAACTTCACATGGCTTTTCACTCATTAATGAAAATCGCTGACGTTTTACTGAAAAAGCTTTCGCCACAGTGGAAGTTCCGCAATTATCACTATTTGAACAATGATTACAGGCACTCTTAAGTTCAATTTCGACCGTAACCCAGCCATCTGGGTTGTAAGCAGTAACAGTCGCAACTTCCTCCAGCATTGATTTACTCAATGCTGGCTGTTGTTCAGGCTTGTGCGAGGAAGGTTCCGACATGGTTGGGATTTACTTTAAGATAAGGCTTTTAGCAATACGATTTAAAGTTTCAGCTGGCACTTTACCCACAGCAACCACTTCTACATTGCCAACTTGTTCAACAATCATAGATAAGCCATTACGAGTAATAAGTTCATCAGGCATTGGGCTATCACCCATTCGTGCAACATAGACAGAAATATTAACTAATCCATCACTCAGTGCAATGTATTCAACAGACTCATCGCTACCTATTAAACGATGGTGGTCTTTAACGACCATATGAAAACCAGCAGGCAGCCAACTAAATTCCCAGTTCTGACCTTTAATTCGCTCAGCTGGGTTCATAACAGGTGGCAAACCTTGCTTTTCAGCTTCGACTAGAATCTTTGCAGGCTCATTCAACTCTAATAGCTCAATAACCATCATTTGTTCGATGAGTTGCTTGTCTTGATTAATCATGTCATAGCGCAGTGGAAGGCGCGTATCCATATCAATCCATACTTGTGACATAAAGCGGTTATCATCGACTGGCATTATGCGGATCATTTGCCCTGGACGCCCAGCAATACGGCTACGGCCACCTAATATAAACTGATATCCCTCTTCTAAAGAGCTCAAATCGGTTGCAAAAATAGTAGGCCAAACACCTTGAATGCGCGGCGCAGTAATACTGTATGCGGGTTGATCATGCTCAATAAAAGTCACTGTATCTGCAACTCTTACGGCATTTTTAGGCGGGCCATTGAGATATTCTAAGAAAGCGACTTCTTTGTTGTTCACAGTACCGTGCAGGTAAACAAGAGGACGAATATGGTCCGCTTGAAGTTGAATAATAGAGGATTTGTACTGTTTGGTTTGTAGCGCTTGGCTCATACTTTCAAGCCAAGCTTTTGCAGACATTTCTTCTTCGGCAATACTTTCAGTATTACTATTGGCAAAAGTAGGAAATGCCAATACAACAAGGGCTAACAGGATTAGACGCAAGCTAACTCCGAATTAATTATTAACGTTGTTATCAATACCGTCATTGTGCTGCACAACTACACCTGAATTCAACCTTTGTTGTAGCATATGGTCTTGAATATAAGAATTAATTCTACGGCGTTGCTCAACAACATTGTCATTGTTAACGTTAGATTGGTTTTGAACTGCACCAGTTTGCAAACTCACAGGTGAAGCCGTACCCACTAATGGACGAGTATTTAGTACAGGTAATGGCGATTCAGCGTCTTGCTCTTGACCATAGTTTTGCACACCAACGATTGCAACCATAGCAACAGTAGCAGCAATAGCGTATTGGCCAAATTGTTTAAAGAAAGGCACAACATTATCTTTCTTGGTTTGTGTGGTGTCAGTATTAGCCGCTGCAGTCGCAGTATCATGAGTTGATACTGTTTCTGTTTGAGGCGCCATTATCGCTGGCTCTAACTCAATGGCAGCTGCAATGTTTGCAGTTAGATCTAAATCAATTGTCTGCGGTAATTCACCACGCATAGCATCACCAATCATATGATAGTTTTGCCACTGCTTATGTGAGCCTTCGTCTGCTGATAGTTCCGCTAATGTCTTAGCATCAACTTCGCCATCAACTGCTGATGAAACCCATTCTTGACCTGATTTAAGCATTTTTCACCTGTGTCAATTAAGACTATTACTGTTCCAGCAAAGGCTGGAGTTTCTTATCGATTGATTCCCTAGCTCGGAAGATTCTCGATCTTACCGTTCCAACAGGACAATCCATGATATTGGCAATATCTTCGTAACTCATACCGTCAAGTTCACGCAATGATATTGCTATCTTCAATTCTTCTGGCAACGTTTCTAAGGTTTCAAAAATCACCTTGTTAATTTCATCTGACAAAACTAAACGTTCTGGAGATGCAAATTCTTTTAACGCATCGCTACCTTCGTAGTATTCAGCTTCTTCTGCATCAACACTGTTAGCCGGTGTTTTTCTGCTTTGAGAAACCAAATGGTTTTTTGCAGTGTTTACTGCAATTCGGTACAACCATGTGTAAAACGCACTTTCACCACGAAAATTAGGTAATGCACGATAAGCTTTTATAAACGCTTCTTGTGCTACATCGGCGATGTCAGCTTGATTTCTAATGTAACGTGAGATCAAGCTCATTACTTTATTTTGGTACTTCTGAACTAACAGATTAAATGCGTTTTTGTCACCACGTTGTACACGTTCAACTAACTGTTGATCACTTATTTGTCCACTCATCCGAGCCGACTACTCCTAAATCTATAATACTGATTTCTCAGTCGCTCGAATCATATTCACAATAAAGTAGACTCGTATGCTTTGAAAAAGTTCGATATTGAATGAAAAAAATTTAATTTTTTATAATTAATGGCTAAATATCGCTTAATAGCGATGTCTCAGTACCCAAAAAAGCGGTTTTGTTTTACCATTGAGAAACCATATTAAGTCACCCATGATACCTTATGAAACAAGCAGTTGAACACCAATCTGATATTTTGGTTATTGGTAGTGGTGCTGCAGGGTTAACCCTAGCACTCCATCTAGCTGAAAAGTCTAAAGTTATTCTTTTATCTAAAGGCCCTTTAGCAGAAGGCTCAACCTATTATGCCCAAGGCGGAATAGCCTCTGTTTTCGATGAATCAGACACTATTGAGTCTCACGTAAGCGATACACTTATCGCTGGTGCGGGACTTTGCGACAAAGAAGTGGTGACTTATACAGCTGAAAATGCCAAAGCGTCTATGAAATGGTTGATTGAATGCGGTGTGGCCTTCGATAAAGAAGAAACAGCAGATGGTGACCAAAGTAACGCACCTTATCACCTCACTCGAGAAGGTGGTCATAGTCATCGCCGCATTTTACATTCTGCTGATGCCACAGGTAAAGCAGTACAAACGACTTTACAAGACCAAGCCCTAGCTCACCCAAACATTCAAGTACTAGAGCGTTATAATGCGATTGATCTAATCACCACTCGCAAACTCAATAGACCGGGAAATCGAGTCGTGGGTGCATATGTTTGGAATCGTGATGCCGAACACGTAGAAACCGTCACCGCAAAATTTGTTGCAATCGCAACAGGTGGTAGTTCCAAAGTCTATCAATATACTTCTAATCCTGATATTGCCAGTGGAGATGGTATCGCCATGGCTTGGCGCGCAGGATGTCGCGTCGCGAATATGGAATTTAATCAATTCCACCCAACCTGTTTATACCATGCAGATGCGCGAAATTATCTATTAACAGAGGCATTACGCGGCGAAGGCGCCTATCTTAAGCGCCCTGACGGCACTCGATTTATGCCAGAGTTTGATGAACGTGCAGAGCTTGCTCCACGTGACATTGTAGCTCGAGCAATAGATTACGAAATGAAACGTTTAGGTGCTGATTGTTTATATCTTGATATCAGCCATAAACCTGCCGATTTCGTGATAAAACATTTTCCAACCATTCATCAACGCTGTCTAGAGTTTGGTATTGATATCACCACCGACCCGATCCCAGTAGTACCTGCAGCCCACTATACTTGTGGTGGCGTAATGACGGATTTACATGGTCAAACTGATATTAATGGCTTATACGCTATTGGGGAAGTGGCCTACACTGGGCTTCATGGGGCAAACCGTCTTGCCAGTAATTCATTATTAGAGTGTCTTGTTTTTGCCCGCGCTGCTGCGCAAGATATTGAAAGTTTACTTTCAAAAATCCCAACACCAGGCCAAGTTCCTCATTGGGATGAAAGTCAGGTGAGTAATTCCGATGAAGAAGTTGTCATTGCCCATAACTGGCATGAATTGAGGTTATTCATGTGGGATTACGTAGGCATTGTAAGGACCGATAAGCGCTTAGAGCGTGCACTGCGTCGCTGCGCTATGCTCCAGCAGGAAATTCAAGAGTATTACAGTAATTTCCGCGTCAGTAACAACTTATTAGAGTTAAGAAATTTAGTTCAAGTTGCTGAGCTTATCATTCGATGCGCGATGGAACGTAAAGAAAGTCGAGGCTTACATTATAATGCCGATTATCCAGAGCAACTGGACAATCCACAGCCAACAATTTTACAATCGGAAAGGTGATTTGTAAAAAGCAAACCTAGATAAGTACACTGACTGATACTGTTTAAATCAGATATTTTAACGGTATCAGTTTTATAAAAGGTAAAATTGAAACATTACAAGATTTATGATTATTGATTTTTAAGCTTAATCAGTAATCGACAAAGTTGACGATAATCCTTATCAGATAACATATCACTCCATACTATTAGTAATACCTTTTTCTTCTTATCGGATGTTGAATCTAGCTCAATAAACATCACACAAGCAAAAACAGTCACTATGGGCTCACGCCAAAAACAAAACAACTGTTGATTAAGCTTCCCCTCATAGATATCACTCAAGTAGATATCATAGTGCCAATGTTTAAGCTTAATTAAATGCCAGCTAAAGAAAGTAACCACAGCAATTATCACCAACCAATAAAGTATTGTTAAAGCGAGGGCGTTAACTTGAGGCCACAACAAAAAGCTTGTTAAGCACAAACAGATAAGAACGATATGGGAAAGAAGTTGATTAAAAGAGGCACTTAAACTGACATGCATACGTTAAGCGCCACTTTGAACTTGATATGACATCAAGCAGATTAGGTATTGGGAAACCCTATTAAGAATAAATAAATTAAGGTTGAGGTCGACCACGAACCGTATTTACCATTTCACGCATCGCGTTATTTGGACACACTTCATGCCCCATAAACCATGCAAACAATTCAGGATCTTCACAGGCTAGTAAATCGATAAAAGTTTGCTTATCAGTATCAGAAAGCGCTTCGTAATGTGCATCTACAAACGGCTGAAAAAGGACATCTAACTCTAGCATTCCTCTACGACAAGCCCAGCGAACTCTGGCAATATTCATTAATTCCAACGCTATTCTCCTAACATCTTCTAAGGATATTTTATCTTTGATGTGAACTACGATGTTCTACATCTTGTATCTCAGGATCCACACCAGCAAACAAGTCAGTAAAATCAGTTTCAAGTAACCGCTGCACTGCCGGATGTTGAATCATCCTTTCAGCGAACATGACATGATATTCTTCTTTAATATCGTCAGTTTCACCAATTAAAACCATACCTTGAGAGAGTATATCATGTCGATAAATTGATGGAGCAACAAAAATACCACGTTTGAATAACCCAAACGCTTTCATCATCGCTGCATCGTCAAACTCACCTAAAATACTGACTTCGAGATTTTTCTCAGCAAACCATCGGTGTAATTGCTGCCCAAGAGAGGTTCGCTTACCTGGTATCAACAGCTTTTCTTGCTCTAAACAAGCGGGAAAATCTAACGAGGGTTTAGAAGCTGCAAAAAAGCTAATGCCACATTCACCGAGTTTTTTAGATAAAATTTCAGGGTATTTAAGCGATTCACCTGCAGAATCAGACAGAATCATATCTAACTTATGTTCGCGAAGACGTTGTATTAAGTTTTCATGAGTAGATTCATAGCAACTCAAATGCATTGAACCATCATTGGGTATGACCGTTAACAATACGCGACTGGCTAATGCTTTTGATAACGCAGCAGCAAAACCGACTTCAAATAAAATGGATTCATCTTTTTGATAGGCTAATAAATCTAACATCTCATAACTGAGGCTGAACATTTTATCAGTATAACGAAAAACTAACTCGCCAAGCTCGGTGGGCTCAAGCGATCGACCGACACGTTTAAATAAACTACCGTGAAGTCGTTCTTCTAAAGCGCGGATTTGACCAGTAATAGTTTGAGGAGCGAGGCATAAAGCTTCGGCGGCCTTAGCCACCGAACCTTTTTTTCTAACCATCCAAAAATAATATAGATGGTTATAATTTAAATGTTGCATTCATATAAACCAGCTAAGAAAGATGATTTATTTTAATCGCTGACAGTCCAACAAGCTATCTATTAATATTGATAGTTCATCCAGATTATTAACATTTTTAGCTACTGTTTGCTCTTGAATAGCTAAAACGATTTCATCTTTATGTGGACTTCTGTCAGCACAAAAACTGCGATTAGCCTCTTGATAGCGCTTACCTGCACGATACTTAAGTGCACGAGACTCATACCCTTCGGCTTCCTCTAGGCGATTGCCTGACGCATCGGTGTGATACATCAATGCGCCATCTACAATGCCATCTAAGTAACTCTTACATTCACTTGATTCAACGTTTGATTGACAAACATTAAAAGAAGTCGCTAGGGCTGGCATACTTACCAACCCCATTGTTAGGGCTAACATTAACAGTTTTGGTTTCATTTATTGCTCCAGCTTTACTTTGCTTCAGCTTTAGGAAGTACTTTATTAAGCCATACATAACCAATAATTGCGGCGAGCATTGAGCCCATAAGAATACCTAAGCGGGCAAAGTCACCTATTTGTTCAGGTGCAGTTTCAAATGCGAGTGAAGAAATAAACACTGACATAGTAAAACCAATACCACACATAATTGATACCGGAATAATCTGGTTCCAGCCAATACCAGGAGGTAATTCAGCTAACTTCAGTTTTACTGCAACAAAGCTAAACAGTAATACACCTACAGGCTTACCAAGAAGTAGACCTAAGATAATACCGATTGTTACAGGCTCAGCTAAAGAAGTGATGCTCATTCCTGATAACGATAGACCTGCGTTAGCGAATGCGAACACTGGTAATATGAAGAATGTGCTCCAAGGGTGCAAACTATGCTCTAAATGCTCTGAAGGCGAAGAGCCATCTTTAGCGCGTAAAGGTATACAGAATGCGATAATTACACCAGCTAATGTAGCGTGCACACCTGATTTTAGTACTGCGACCCACAGGATCACACCGAGTAAACCATAAGGAATTAAAGAGCTCACACCTTTGCGGTTTAACACAACCATTAATGTAATAGATATTGCCGCAACGATTAAACTCGTTATTGATAAATCAGCACTGTAGAACAGAGCGATAATCACAATAACACCTAAGTCGTCCATAATTGCTAGTGCCAATAAGAACACTTTAAGTGCTACAGGCACACGGCTACCGAGCAATGCCATAATACCTAATGCAAATGCTATATCAGTTGCAGCAGGAATAGCCCACCCAACCTGTGTAACAGGGTCTGAGTAGTTGAATGCTAGATAAAATAAAGCAGGGAATACCATACCACCAACGGCAGCAAAGGTAGGTAATGATGCTTTGGCAACACTCGATAGTGCGCCTTCTAATAATTCACGTTTTACTTCTAAACCAATAAGTAAGAAGAAAAGAGCCATCAGTCCATCGTTAATCCATAATAATAATGGCTTATCAATATCTAATGTACCCACACGTACTTGGACTTCTGTATCAAGAAAACCACTGTATAAACCTGCTAATGGCGAATTTGCCATTAACATAGCCAGTGCTACAGAGATCATCAAAATGATACCCCCTGCAGATTCTTGACTTAAGAAATTCTTAATTGCACGTTCCATATTTTACTCCAAAAAAAACAATTAGATTAATACTATCTGAATTTTTCAAACAATCATAATCGTTAGTTTCGCTCTAAAACCTCGGTTTTTCCGATGTATCAATCAAGCTAAAGCGAGTCCGATCACGCAAAACAGTTAGATTGAGACGTAGATCTACATTTGTGCAGAAGTTTGCACATAAAATACAAATAAGCGCATATTTATTTAATCGAACAATAAACAAAC
>NZ_BPEV01000015.1 GCF_019654955.1 Shewanella sp. KT0246
CGCCGCTCGTCAGCAAAGAAAGCAAGCTTTCTTCCTGTTACCGCTCGACTTGCATGTGTTAGGCCTGCCGCCAGCGTTCAATCTGAGCCATGATCAAACTCTTCAATTAAAGTTTTTTGAAACATTCGAAAATGCTTCGGCTCAATGAATTCTGATTACATTATGCAGACTCGGAAGAATCTACATCCTGTTTGTTACATATTGCTATGAACACTCATCGTTACATTGATAATAATTTTGATTGCCACCTAAGTGACAATTTCGATTAACTCAACACCTGTGAGTGTCCACACAGATTACTTGATAAATTGTTAAAGAGCGTGGAATCAATTTTTCAGACTCCGCCAGTAGACGCTAGGTCGTTGGCTTGGGATGCGTATTCTACGCAATTCCCTTTTCGCGTCAAGTCATTTTTAAACTTATTTAAAAACTATTTTCAGCGTCACTTTACAGTGAACTGATTTGGCGTGTAACCCATGCTAGTGCGTGGTTTGCCGTGTCAGTGGATGCGCATTATAGGCAGATTCTGAAACACCGCAAGGGCTTTTTTCAATTAATTTCATTTATTTTAAAAGTTTCTATTTAGCCACAAGCTAACCACTATTAATCCACAATGTTATCCACAAACCAATCCCTAACGCTTGTTTCTTATACTATTTTGCAGATATAAAAAAAGCAGCTATTGATAGCTGCTTTTAGAAAATGCGCTTAGGAAAGCTAAATTAAGTTAGTTTGCCATGGCATTGCTTGTACTTTTTACCTGAACCACATGGACAAGGATCATTACGTCCAACTTTTTCCCCATCACGAATAACCGTTCTTGGAGCTGCCGCTTCGGATTCAGTGTTATCAGTTAATGCTTCTGACGCTGCATGTTGATAATCGCGTTGAATTTTAGCTTCTTCATCGCGACGGCGCTGCTCCATTTCGTCAACATCTGATTGAGCCTGTACTTGAACCTTAGACAATACACTGATGACATCGAGTTTAAGTGACTCTAGCATTTGCTGGAATAATTCAAAAGATTCACGCTTATACTCTTGCTTAGGATTCTTTTGCGCATAACCACGTAAATGAATACCTTGACGTAAATGGTCCATCGCTGCGAGATGCTCTTTCCAAAGGCCATCTAGCGTTTGCAACATAACCGCTTTTTCGAATTGGCGAAGTACTTGTGCACCGACCATTTCTTCTTTAGCTTTATATGCATCACTCCAACTCGTTACAATTCGCTCACGTAACGTCTCTTCATGTAAGTCATCTTCAGTATCTAACCAATTCTGAATTGTCAGTTTAAGACCGTACTCTTGTTCAAGGCGTTGCTCTAGACCTGGAATGTCCCATAACTCTTCAACTGATTGTCGAGGAATGTACTGATCGATTACAGTGCTAACAACATCTTGCTCAATGTTTGAAATAGTATCTTCGATACTTTCTGCATCCATCAACTCATTACGTTGTGAGTAAACAACTTGGCGTTGGTCATTTGCAACATCATCATATTCAAGTAATTGCTTACGAATATCGAAGTTACGCGCTTCAACTTTACGTTGAGCATTTTCAATAGCACGTGATACCCATGGATGCTCGATGGCTTCGCCTTCTTCCATACCCAGTTTTTTCATCATGCCCGTTACTTTATCTGATGCAAAGATACGCATTAAGCTATCTTCCATTGATAAGTAGAAACGTGAAGAACCCGCATCACCTTGACGACCAGAACGACCACGTAATTGGTTATCAATACGACGCGACTCATGACGTTCAGTACCAAGAATATGCAGACCACCAGAAGCGATTACAGCATCATGACGCACTTGCCATTCAGCTTTGATACGCGCTATTTGATCTTCAGTTGGGTTATTAAGTGCTTCGACTTCAACTTTCCAGTTACCGCCTAACACGATATCGGTACCACGACCTGCCATGTTAGTTGCAATCGTTACCGTACCGGCACTACCAGCATCAGCAACAATTTGCGCTTCTTTCTCATGGAATTTCGCGTTTAGTACAGAGTGTGGGATCTTAGCTTGCTTTAATAACGTTGCTAATAGCTCCGACTGCTCAATCGAAACTGTACCCACAAGTACAGGCTGACCACGCTCACGACAACCTTTAATATCGGTAATAATAGCATTGTATTTTTCAGTAGCAGTTAGATAAACCAAATCAGCCATGTCATTACGAACCATCGGCTTATTAGTTGGTACTACTACTGTATCAAGTCCGTAAATGTGCTGGAACTCAAATGCTTCAGTATCAGCGGTACCTGTCATACCAGCTAACTTCTCGTATTGGCGGAAGTAGTTTTGGAATGTAATAGACGCTAACGTTTGGTTTTCGTTTTGAATGTTTACACCTTCTTTAGCTTCTACAGCTTGATGTAAACCTTCAGACCAACGACGACCTGGCATTGTACGACCAGTGTGTTCGTCAACAATAATCACTTCACCATCTTGAACAATATAATCTACATCGCGTTCAAACAATGTATGAGCGCGAAGTGCTGCATTAACGTGATGTAATAAAGAGATGTTGGCAGCCGAATAAAGTGAATCACCTTCGTTTAATACGCCAATATCGATAAGTAGTTGTTCTACCTTTTCTTGTCCACGTTCAGTGAAGTGAACTTGTTTTGCTTTTTCATCAACGCTGAAGTCACCTTCACCAATCTCATCTTCGGTGTCTTCTTTCTCTTGGACAATAAGATTTGGAATTAGCGTGTTTACTTTGATGTATAGCTCAGAACTGTTTTCAGCAGCGCCTGAAATAATTAGCGGTGTACGCGCTTCATCAATCAAGATTGAATCGACTTCATCGATTAGTGCATAGTGAAGTGGACGCTGAACTCGCTCTTGTGGCGAAAACGCCATGTTGTCGCGAAGGTAATCAAAACCAAACTCGTTGTTAGTACCATAAGTAATATCTGAGTTATACGCTTCTTTCTTTTCAACTTGGCCAAGACCTGCGACGTTAATGCCGACAGTTAAACCTAGAAATTCAAAAAGAGGACGGTTATTTTCAGCATCACGGCCAGCAAGATAGTCATTCACTGTAATAACGTGAACACCTTTACCCGTTAAACCATTTAAATATGCAGGAAGTGTTGCGGTAAGTGTTTTACCTTCACCCGTTCTCATTTCAGCGATACGGTTACTATCTAGCACCATACCACCTAATAATTGGACGTCGAAATGACGCATTTCGAATACACGCTTTGATGCTTCACGAACTGTAGCAAATGCTTCAGCCATAATAGCTTCTAATGTTTCACCATTTTCTATGCGCTGACGAAACTCTTCTGTTTTTGCTTTTAGTTCGTCATCAGTCAGCTTTTCATATTCAGCTTCTAATGCATTAATCTTAGTTACAACTTTACCAAGGCCTTTCAAGGTACGGTCGTTACGACTGCCGAATACTTTTGTCAGTAATTTGCCTAACATCTTAATCACTTATCTCTTGTAGGTTGAGCTCAAATGAGCGACTTAACCGAAAATGTTATTAACTAGCCTTGCGATACACGAACTTTCTTGGATCTATTTGCTGTCCGTTTCGCAACACTTCGTAATGCACGTGGGGACCGGTCGACCGGCCTGTGCTACCCATACTGGCAATTTTATCGCCTTTGGCAACGACGTCACCTAGGTTTACTGACATAGATTTATTGTGCCCATAACGAGTGCGAAGACCATTTCCATGATCAATTTCCACAAGCCCGCCATAACCAAGCATATTTCCTGACCATGTAACTACGCCTGCAGCAGTAGCAATCACATCGCCGCCTTCCTTGCCCGCAAAATCAATGCCTTTATGCAATGTTCTACGACCATTAAAAGGGTCATTTCGTAAACCGTAGGGCGAAGATAACCAACCTTTAACGATTGGTCGCCCTGATATATAACGTTCTTTATCTATATGGAGATTAGTTGCCACTGTTTCAAGTAGTGATAACTGAACATTATTATTATCAATTCTGGAGGCCAACTGTGACATGTCATCTAACAGTTGGTTTAATTCAACACCTGCGCCTATTTCACTTAACCCACCGACACCCACTTCGGTAGAAAAATCGAACTGATCTTCAAGTAAATTATTTTCGGCAACTTGCTGGCCTAACGCCTCAAGACGAGTAACGTTAGCTTGCATACGCGCGACGTGGGCAACTAAGGTGCTTAATTGTGTTTCTGTCGCTTTTTTGAGATTAATGACTTGTTGTTTTTGCTGTTCGCGCAATTTCTGATTTTCATCAACTTTGGTTTGCTGCGCAGCAAAACGATCAGCACTCTGCTGGTAAAGACCAGTTCCTGCCGCCACTAAAAGGATAGGTAGAAGTAACCAACGTTTGCTAGGATGCCAACGCGTTACTCCATTTCGACCTTGAATAAAAACTGTTACACTCATAGCCTAACTCAGCCATCTTATTATCATATGAAAAAGCCCCCTCAAGATCTCAGTAGATTACTACATCAATCGGGAACATTACCGGAACTCGCTGAGAAAGCAGAACTGTTAAACCAACTGAATAACTACGTTAAGCAGTGCTTAAATGGTCCTGTTAGTGAACAGCTAAAAGTCGCTAATCTTCGTCAGGGTGTTCTTGTTATTGAAACTACTTCGGCTGCATGGGCTGCTAGAATAAATTTCCAAAAGACCAAACTACTGCAACAACTTCAGGAAGAAACGCTTCCAATGCTTACCGCTATAGAGGTTAAAGTCAACCCAGGGATAGCAATTACGCCAAGTAAAGCACCAACTAATTATGCAAAAATCAGCCCTGCAGCTGCACAACACCTGCAGTCATTGGCTGATCACGTAGAAGGTTCTCTTGGCGAAAAACTAAAACGGCTGGCTGCATTAGCCAGCCGTAATAGGCAATCTTAATATTTTTACGCTAAAGATACAGCGCCTGGCACCATGAAACTAAGTGGTACATCAACTTCATTCTCAAAGCTGACCAATTCCCAAGCTTCTTGTTGTGCAAGTAATGCTCTAACCAATTGGTTATTTAAAGCATGACCTGTTTTATATGCACAGAACTCACCAACAATGGCATGTCCTGCTACATATAAATCACCAAATGCGTCAAGAATCTTATGCTTAACAAATTCGTCCTCATATCGCAGACCGTCAGGGTTAAGGACACGATATTCATCAAGCACAACAGCATTTTCCATGCTGCCACCTAATGCTAAATTGTTAGCACGCAGGTATTCGATATCTTGCATAAAGCCGAACGTTCTAGCACGACTAATATCTTTAACAAAAGCAGATGTTGAAAAATCCATCACCATATGTTGTTGACTGCGCGAAATTTCAGGGTGATTAAAGTCAATTTTGAAATCAACTCTGAAGCCTTTGAATGGCTTTAACTCTGCCCACTTATCACCGTCTTCAACGCGAATAGTTTGATTGATTTTGATATATTTTTTAGCTACCGATTGTTCTTTTATACCCGCGCTTTGCAGTAAAAAAACAAACGGACTTGCACTGCCATCCATAATCGGGATTTCAGGAGCATCAACTTCGATAACAGCGTTATCTATGCCAAGGCCTGCAAGTGCTGCAAATAAATGTTCGATAGTAGAAATGCGAACACCTTCATCATTAACTAATGCCGTACACATAGTTGTTTCACGAACAAGATGAGCCTTTGCAGGAATTTCCACTGCAGGGCTTAAATCTGTACGTCTAAGTACGATACCAGTGTTGACAGGTGCGGGCATAATGCACAGAGTTACCTTGTTGCCGGAATGCAATCCGACACCAGTACTCTTCACCATTTTTTGAACAGTTCTTTGAAAAATCATTCAGTTACCCGTTTTAATCACTTTTAAATAAACATTCTTGAGCTATATATACTGAGTATACCCAGTAAGCTGAGGCGGTATACTACCATAAAATTGTCTTTTCACAAAAAAACACCCTTTACAGTCTTTTTATCCGCCTCTACTTACATAAGCAACATTTTATCAACATCTTAGGCTTTCTAGATTTTCATTTTACTATCAGCAACTAATCAGCTTGCTTACGTAAAAATGCTGGAATATCTAAGTAATCACCGTCAACTCGTGCTGCAGGTTGCGCTGCTTGCTGAGGAGCAGGAACAGCGTTGCCTGTAGGTGCAACATAGCTTGATGCTACATTTTGCTCTTCAACTGGCTCAACTTTTGTCTCAACAACTGGAGCAGGCTCTGGGCGTGAAACAGGCTTAGTCACTAATTGGATATCAGGCTTTTTCTCAGCGCCAATACCTGTAGCAACAACTGTTACACGTAACTCTTCACTCATTTCTGGATCAATCACAGCGCCAACAACCACTGTTGCATTATCAGATGCATAAGCTTTAACGTGATTACCCACAGTTTCTAGCTCTTCAATACTGATGTCCATACCTGCTGTGATGTTAACTAATACGCCGCGCGCACCAGCTAGATCAATATCTTCAAGTAATGGACTTGCAACAGCCGCTTCAGCAGCTTCTTCAGCACGGTCATCACCAGTAGCAACGCCTGTGCCCATCATGGCATTACCCATTTCAGACATTACCGTTTTAACGTCGGCGAAATCCACGTTGATTAAACCAGGACGAGTAATTAACTCAGCAATACCCTGCACAGCGCCTAATAAAACATTGTTGGCTGCAGCAAACGCATCCAGTAGCGAAGTACCACGACCCAATACTTTTAGTAACTTTTCATTTGGGATAGTGATAAGCGAATCAACATGCTTTGCAAGTTCAGCAATACCTTGATCGGCAAATGTCATGCGCTTCTTGCCTTCAAAAGGAAAAGGCTTAGTTACAACTGCAACGGTTAAAATACCTTCTTCACGAGCAATCTCAGCAACGACAGGTGCAGCACCAGTACCAGTACCACCACCCATGCCTGCAGCGATAAAGACCATATCCGAGCCTTTAATTGCAGCGCGGATATTTTCTTTATCTTCAACAGCAGCTTGGCGACCTACATCAGGGTTTGCTCCAGCACCTAGACCTTTAGTGACATCACGTCCTAATTGAATCGTAGAGCCAGCACCTGACTTGCGTAATGCCTGAGCATCCGTATTCGTTACGATAAACTCAACACCTTCGATGCTGTGTTTAACCATATGTTCGACAGCGTTACCGCCACCACCACCGACGCCGATGACCTTGATCACCGCTTCGTCATTATGTGTGTCCATGATCTCAAACATTGTCTGATCTCCGTTAGTCTGCGTTATTAAAATTCACCCTTAAACCAGCTTTTGACCCGATTCAAAAGACTGGTAACCCCTTGACGTTCAGGACGTTCGAACTGACGTTCGATAACACGTCTGGCGCCATAATGAAGCAGCCCTATTCCAGTAGAATAGACAGGCTGATCCACGTATTCATTTAACCCTTTTACTGGTAGCGGTGAGGCTACCCTAACTGGCATGCCGAAAGTCGCTTCAGCAATATCAACAGCACCTGTTATAGATGCTGTACCGCCTGTTAATACTATGCCTGCGGCTATTTGATCTTCTAAACCACAGTCAGTTAATTCTTTTAATACCAGTTCAAATAATTCCTGATATCTTGGCTCAACCACTTCCGCTAATGTATGACGAGACATACTCCGTGATGGTCGCCCACCTACTGAAGGCACTTCAATGCTGTCTTCACGGCTCACCATTGAGCTTCTTGCACTGGCAAATTGCACTTTTATCTGTTCAGCATGAGTTAATGGTGTTCTAAAAATCTTAGCGATATCACTGGTCACTTGATTACCAGCAACCGATATCACGGCACAATGTCTCAATGCACCATTGGTATAAACAGCAATATCAGTGGTTCCGCCACCAATATCGACAATACACACACCTAAGTCTTTTTCATCATTGGTCAATACTGAATCAGCAGAAGCAATACCAGAAAAAACTAAGTCATCTACTGTTAAGCCACAACGCTCAACACTCTTGGTGATATTTTTTGCCATATCATTGGCACAGGTGACAATATGAGCTTTCGCTTCCATTCGCATACCTGACATACCGATAGGGCTTTTAATACCATCTTGAACGTCAATTGAATATTCTTGCGGTAACACGTGTAAAATCCGTCTTTCTGTCGGAATTTTTACCGACCGCGCAGTATGAATAACATTATCAACGTCTTCTTGTGTCACTTCCTCATCGTTAATAGACACCATGCCATTTTCGTTCTGACATGCGATGTGCTTACCTGAAATACTTAAATACACTGATGATACTTGGCAATCGGCCATTAACTCAGCTTGATCTAGTGCTCGTTGCACACTTTTAACGATAGAGTCCAAATCATTCACGCCACCTTTGTCCATCCCACGTGAAGGGTGATTGCCTAAACCGACCACGCTAATCTCACCATCAGGCAGTACTTCACCAATGATCACTGCGACCTTGGACGTACCAATGTCTAAGCCTACGATAAGATTTCTTTCCTGATTCTTGGTCATTTAGTGTCGACTCTCTGTTTTAGTATCGTCCCAGCCAACGGCGACTCCGGTGTCATAGCGCAAATCGATGGTTGCTATTGGCTTTTGATTGCGTGTTATTTCAGGGTAAACATTAATAAATCTTTGTATTCTAGACATTTTATCTTCTCTACCTAGTTCAAGCAGAATGCCGTTATCTAACGTTGCATGCCATGCATGCCTTGGGCTTAAACTTAAACTTGCTAGCTTAAATCCATTAATACTTAATAAATCAGACAATTGCTGATAACTAGTTAACACTTCAGAAGACATTTCTTCTGGGCCTGAAAGGAGTGGCAAACGCTCGATACTTTCATGAGGTTGCGCCACAAAAACTTCACCATTAATGTTTAACCAATCATCGCCATTCCAATGAGCTACAGCATGTTGCTCTTGCAAAGTAACCTTAAGCTTTGCAGGCCACTCTCGTCTTACAGAGGCATGATAAACCCAAGGTAACGCCTCTAATGCTTGCTGCACTTCACCTACATCGGCACTAAAAAAACTACGTTCCATCAATGCCTGCAAAGCCGCTTGAATTTCAGCATCTGAGGTATAAACTCGCTCACCTTTTATCGCGACAGCATCTATTGGCAATGCATCGGCATCATTAAGCAGTACATTTAACTTCAAACCTGCCCAAACTATTGTGAGCAATACCGTCAATAAAAACAGCAAACCTGTATACAAGTACCAATTGACTTCACTCAAATGGCCTTTCAGTTGGCGAGCTTTATCACTCCACGCCACAGTTAATGCAACTCCAAACTGTACACTGTCACTTTCATTGGGCAATCCACCATTATATCTAGCATACTGACGGTATTAAAGCTTATATTTACAAACAGTTATAATATAAAATTCATTCATCAATTATTAGCATCCGCCAGTTTGACAATTACTTATCGAAGCCTAAATTACTCGATGACAATAACTTCGACAATGCACCGATATTACCTGCACCTTGGGTCAGCAATAAGTCACCCTCTTGCAGCACATCTGGCAATACATCAGCTAATAGTTCAGGTGATGCCACAAAAATCGGGTCGACCTGCCCACGTAATCTAATTGAGCGACACAAGGCTCGACCATCTGCGCCAGGTATAACGCTTTCGCCTGCAGCATAAACATCTAGCAACAATAGGCCGTCAACTTGCGATAACACTTCAACAAAGTCTTCGTACAAGTCACGTGTTCTACTAAAACGATGTGGTTGATATGCCATAACTAAGCGTTTATCAGGCCAACCAGCTCTAGCCGCTTTAATCGTTGCTAATACTTCGCTTGGGTGATGGCCATAATCATCAACCAACATCACCTTGCCATTCGGAGTATCAAACTCACCAAGATGTTGGAAACGTCTGCCAATACCCTCAAACTCTGCTAACGCAGCAACGATAGCGTCATCAGCAATATCATCTTCACTGGCAACAGCAATGGCCGCTAATGCATTTAACACGTTATGCTCACCAGGAAGATTCAATACAATATCTAAATCTTCACGGTTTTTACGGCGAACACTAAACTGACTCTGATGTCCCACTTGTTTAAAGTTAAGTGCTTGAACATCAGCAATATCACTAAAGCCATAAGTGACAACTTGTCTGCCCACTCTTGGCATTATCTCTTGAATGACTTCATCATCGATACACATCACAGCAACGCCGTAAAAAGGCAAGTTATGTAAAAAGTCCACAAAGGTGGTTTTCAACTTTTCAAAATCGCCACCGTACGTGTCCATATGATCAGCTTCGATGTTAGTGATAACACTAACCATTGGCTGTAAGTGCAAAAAACTTGCATCGCTCTCATCTGCTTCGGCAATCAAATAACGACTGGTACCTAAACGTGCGTTGGTACCTGCACTATTTAACAAACCACCAATAACAAACGTAGGATCGCGCTCAGCTTGACCATAAACGCTAGCAATTAAACTGGTTGTCGTTGTTTTACCGTGAGTACCAGCAATAGCTACACCATGACGATAACGCATCAACTCTGCTAACATTTCAGCACGGCGAACGATTGGAATTCGGCGCTCTTTTGCTGCAATAATTTCAGGATTTTCTTTATCAATTGCGGTCGAAACCACGACAACATCAACGTCTGCAACACTTTCAGCCTGATGACCAATAATGATCTTCGCACCTAAACTTTCTAATCTTTCGGTAACACTGTTAACAGCGATATCTGAGCCACTGATCTGATAACCTTCGTTAACTAATACTTCGGCTATCCCGCCCATACCAGCTCCGCCTATGCCGACGAAATGGATTTTCTTTATCCTTCTCATCTCTGGGATCATGGTGCGTAATTGGGCATACTTTTCTGTTTTAGTCATTTCAATCCTTTCGTGCTAATTCAGCACAAATACTCGCTACACGTTGGGTTGCATCTAACACTGCAACACTTCTGGCTTGTTGCGCCATCTCTAAAACAACGTGTCTTTCTTCAGCAAAAAGGGTTAACTTCTCGGCTAAATTATCTGCGTTTAATATGGTTTGCGGTAATAAAAATGCCGCACCGGCTTCTACTAATACTGAAGCGTTTTTTGTTTGATGATCGTCAACCGCATGGGGATATGGCACCAAAATACTGGCTCTACCCACTGCAGCTAATTCAGAAACGGTTAATGCTCCTGAGCGACAAACCACAACATCGGCCCAGCGATAAGCGGCTTCCATGTCATCTATAAATTCTGCCACATTGACACTGGCCGCTTGACCCTTGTCTTGATAGTGACTTTTCACGGTAGGCTCATTTCCTTTACCTACCTGATGCCATACCGTAATCGAGTGTTGTTGGCTAAGTTGCCCTACAACATCAGGCATCACATCGTTAAATATCTTTGCACCTAAGCTGCCACCCACCACTAATACTTTTAATGCGGTGTCGTCACATACCTTTGCAGTTTGCCCTAACTCGATTAACTCTTGTCGAATCGGATTACCCACTACCTCGGAGTTCGTCGCTGGTAAAAAGGTATTCGGAAACGCACATAGCACTTTGCTAGCGATTCTTGATAACAACTTATTTGTCATCCCCGGTATCGCATTTTGCTCATGCAATACTAATGGGATGCCTGAAATTCTTGCTGCGACTCCACCTGGACCACTAGCAAAGCCACCCATGCCTAAAATTACGTCCGGCTGATATTCATTGATAAAAGCCTTAGCTTGCATGATGGAGCGTAAAATTTTATATGGCGCAGCGAGCTTTCTAATGATGCCATTGCCACGCACGCCCTTAATATCAATGAACTCAATATCAAAACCGTGTTGAGGCACTAAACGCGCCTCCATTCTATCTGCTGTACCTAACCAGCGTACTTGCCAGCCTTTTTTAGCTAGCGCTTTTGCTACAGCTAACGCCGGGAATACATGTCCACCCGTGCCGCCAGCCATCACCAATAATTTAGGTGCATCTGTCATATTAGGGCTCATTTTTTTACTCTCCCTTGCACCGCTTGTGTCAAACTTAACCGCCTTTCATAATCTATGCGTATCAACAGCATCACCGCTGCAGTCATTACCCACAAGCTACTGCCGCCATAACTAATAAAAGGTAAAGTCAGTCCCTTTGTCGGCAACATGCCAATACTTGCGCCAACGTTTACAACGGTCTGAAAACAAATCCAAATCCCGATACCGTAAGCTAAATAACTTTCAAATGGACGCTGAATACTCAAACATAAATTGCCCAGTCGAATCGCTCTAAACGACACAAAAAACAACACAGTTAATACACAAACAATGCCTACAAAACCTAACTCTTCGCCTATCACTGCAAAGATAAAATCAGTGTGAGCCTCAGGCAGGTAAGACAGCTTTTGAATACTGTTACCCAAACCTTGACCAAATATATCACCGCGTCCATAAGCCATAAGAGACTGTGTTAACTGATAACCACTACCAAATGGATCTTCCCACGGGTCTAAAAATGACGTGACCCTTCGCATACGGTAAGGCTCAAACACCACTAAGAATATAAAAGAGCCAACACCAAAAATCATCAAGACTAAAAAGTCTAAAATTCTTGCCCCAGCAAGGAACAACAAGCTGACTGTACACACAAATAATACAACGACTGTTCCCAAGTCTGGCTGTGCCAAAATCAATAAAGCAAACAGCGTAAAGACAATAATAGGCTTAATAAAACCCCTGCTATTTTCTCTAAGCTCACCATGTCGGCGAACTAAATAGCCGGACATATAAATAATAAAAACAAACTTGGCTATTTCAGCTACTTGGATTCTAACGGGTCCAACAGACAACCACCGTGTTGCACCGTTTACCGTTGTGCCGACCACTAACACGGCAACCAACATGAGTAATACCAGCAACACTAAATAAGCGCTGTAACGCTCCCAAAACTTCAACTCTATGTTCAGTACTGCGTAAGCAATAATCCCGCATCCCATTAGATATGCCACATGGCGATAAATAAAATGAAACGGGTTCTCTGTCAGCTTTTGAGCTTCTGGCATAGAAGCCGACATCACCATCACAAAACCAAAGGCAATAAGTCCTACAACTGCTACAAACAAGCTGCGGTCATAAAGCTGATCGCCTGGCGACGTTTCAGATAATATATCTGGCCAAGACCTCTTTAGGACTTGTTGGAATAAGCTCAGTTGCTGCTCACCCCTCGCCATCTTCAATCTGCTCCACTAATTGTTTAAAGTGATGACCTCTTTCCATGAAGTTCTTGTACATATCTGTACTGGCACAAGCTGGAGATAATAAAACGATATCGCCTGAAAAGGTGATTTCAACCGCTTTAGCTACTGCCTCTTCAAGACTGTTAACTGAAATACTATCTGCTTTTAACGCTGCGATTTTAGGGCCGTCTTTACCAAAGGTAATAACTTGCGTGACATTGCTTAATGAAGATTCCAGCTCTTTAAAGTCTGCGCCTTTACCTTCACCACCGGCGATTAAAATCAAATCACCTAAGTGATCACTTAGTCCATTCAATGCAGCAACGGTGGCGCCAACATTGGTTGCTTTAGAATCATTAATATAAGTGACACCTTGCTTAAGGCCTACCATTTCACATCGGTGCTCTAAACCAACAAAGTTTGATGCAATCTCAATCATGAAGCTCTTATCAATGCCACAAGCATCTGTTAATGCCATAGCTGCTAACAAGTTAGCTTGGTTATGGCTGCCGATTAAGCTGACTTCATGTAAATTCATGATTTCGCTTTCACCATGCAATATCTTGCCGTCAGCAATGCCCCACTCATCTCCTTCAGGAACACCTAAACCAAAAGTGTTTTGGTTTGTTGGTTCATCAGGAAACGTCAGCTGATCGTCACGGTTGAACATGACAAAACGGCTTTGCTGATACAAACGTAATTTTGCAGCGCGATAGGAATGGATGTCGTGGTACCTATCCATATGGTCTTCGCTTATGTTCAAGCAAGTGGCAGCGATACAGTTCAAGCTATGGGTTGTTTCTAATTGAAAGCTCGATAGTTCCAAGACAAAGTATTCTGCGTCAGTCGTTAATAAATCCAATACTGGGATACCAATATTGCCGCCGACAGCAACTTTTTTACCTGCTGCTTCCAATATGTCGTAAACAAGCGTAGTCACAGTGGTTTTACCGTTTGAGCCGGTAATTGCAACAACACAAGGCGCTCTATCTGCTACTGCTTGCGCAAACAGCTCCACATCCCCAATAACTTCAATACCCATATCAATCGCAGCGCGAATTTCTGGAGTATCAACTGCGATGCCTGGGCTTACAATAATTTGTTTCGCTTGCACTAAGTAACGACATACAAATCCGCCTGTAAGCAACTCAACATCAGGAAAATCCTGCGCTAACGTTTCTTGTCCAGGTGGCGCTCGTCTGCTATCCATCACCAATGGTGTAATACCTTGGGACATCAGATAACGCACAACAGATAAACCTGTTGCACCTAACCCCAAAACAATATGTGAATAGCTTGATTGCATTGCTTACTACCTTAACTTAAGGGTTGCCAGTCCTAGCATTACTAGGAATAACGAAATAATCCAAAAGCGAACAATCACTCTTGGCTCTGGCCAACCTTTCAATTCGTAATGGTGGTGAATCGGTGCCATTCTAAAAATACGTTGTCCACGTAATTTATAAGAACCCACTTGTAGAATCACCGACACCGTTTCCATAACGAAAACACCGCCCATAATCACTAATAACACTTCTTGGCGAACTAATACGGCAATAGCACCCAGGCCAGCGCCAAGCGCTAACGATCCAACATCACCCATAAACACTTGTGCTGGGTAGGTGTTAAACCATAAAAATCCTAAGCCAGCACCAACAATCGCGGTACACACAATCACTAACTCACCTGCATCTGGCAGGTGCGGAATATGCAAATAACTAGCAAACTGAGCATGACCTGATAAATAGGCAATCAGTGCAAATGCTGCTGCAACCATGACTGTAGGCATGATTGCTAAACCATCTAGGCCATCGGTTAAGTTCACAGCGTTACTGGCACCCACAATAGTGAAGTAGGCCAACACGATATAAAGCAAACCTAGTTGTGGCATCACATCTTTAAAGAATGGTACGACTAACTGAGTCTCACCCGGAATTGTCGCTGAGCTATATAAGTAAAAAGCAACGGCTAAAGCGGCAATTGATTGCGAAGCATACTTCCAACGGGCAATCAGACCTTTAGAGTCTTTCTTGACTACCTTTAGGTAATCATCGAGGAAACCAATACCACCAAATGTACCCAGTACAAATAGCATCACGAGGACATATCTATTTGATAAATCGCCCCATAATAAAACGCTGACAAAAATCCCTGCGAGGATCAGCAAACCGCCCATTGTCGGTGTGCCACGCTTACTGAAATGTGATTCTGGACCGTCATTACGAACGACTTGTCCAATTTGAAGTAACTGCAAACGTTCAATTAACTTAGGGCCAAACCATAAGCTAAAAATCAGACCTGTCATAAGCCCTAAAATGGCTCTTAAGGTCAGATATGAAAATACATTAAACCCACTATAAAACTGGGTTAAATACTCAGCTAAATAAGCCAGCATCTAAACAAACTCCCCACGCCTATTGGCACTTAATAACTCTTCGACCACAGTTTCCATCGCTGCGCTTCGAGAGCCTTTCACTAAAATAGTTACATCATCCGGTAACAGATTTATCTTTTTCATTAATGCTTGAGCAAGTGAGCCTGAGTCACTAAAGTGCTCAGAACCAAACGCTTTACTAGTCGATTCAGTGAGTTGTCCGCAACAAAACAGGTCATCGATTCCAGCGAGTTTGGCTTGTTGACCAACCTCAAAATGCAAAAGGGCGCTATTGTCACCTAATTCGCCTAAATCTCCCAGCACTAAACATCGAAAACCACGAGTTTGTTTTAACCAACTGATCGCGGCATCAACAGAAGTCGGATTGGCGTTATAGCTGTCATCAACCAATAAAATTCGTCCTAACTTGTGCGGCACCATTCGCCCCTTAACAGGCGTTAACGTACTTAGCCCCGTTACAATATCTGTAACAGGGATATTCAGAGCGATACAAATGGCGCTAGCAGCTAATGCATTACTCACTTGATGCAAGCCCGCTAATGGAAGTTTTACAGGGTAAGACTGACCTAAAATGACTAAATTAAATTGATAGCAACCGCTATCGTTAGCAACAATATCAACTGCTTTAATATCAGCGTCGATAGTTTCAGAAATTGAAAATGTCAGTTGCTTAAAGGCCGATGCTTTTTTTACCATGAAATCAGCAAAATCATCATCAGCATTAATAATGGCAGTACCGTCTTTACTTAGATGATTAAAGATTTCAGACTTTGCCTCAGCAACGCCTTCAATTGAACCAAAACCTTCAAGATGAGCACGGCCGACATTATTCACTAATGCCACCTGAGGCGTCACTAAAGATGAAGTATAATTAATTTCACCCTGATGATTTGCGCCTAACTCAAACACACCATACTCATGGCCTTGCTCAAGTCTTAATAGTGTTAATGGCACACCGATTTCATTATTAAAGTTGCCAGCAGTAAACAACACTTTATGGTGCTGAGATAAAATTGTCGCAACGATTTCTTTAACCGTCGTTTTACCATTAGAGCCAGTCAGAGCTATTGAAAGTGGGTTAACTTGCTGGCGAATATAAGCACCAATAGCGCCCATGGCTTTTTGCGTGTTCTCGACAACAAGCTGTGGAATATTGACATCAAGTTGTCGCTCTACCAGTAAGGCTTTTGCACCATTTTCAATTGCTGTTTCAGCAAAGCTATGGCCATCAAAACGTAAACCTTTTAAGGCAACAAACAAACTGCTATCCAGCATTTTCCGGCTGTCACTGGTTACATCATTAATGGTGATGTCAGCGCCGATGAGTTGAGCGTTAAGCTCAGCAGCTAAAGTTGATAATTTAATCTCTATCATCAGATGCCTCCTGTTTTGACAAGAGATTGTTCTGCATCTGGACTGGTTAACATCATGGCTAATGCACGTTCATCGTAATCAATTTTGCTACCTGCGACTTCTTGGTAGGTTTCATGTCCCTTACCCGCGAGTAAGACAATATCACCCGCTTTGGCGAGTTTAGTCACGGCTTTAATCGCTTCAACCCTGTCAATTTGAGTCAATGCCAACTCAGGGTGAGTTAATCCAGCAACCACATCATTGATAATACTCATCGGCTTTTCACTGCGAGCATTATCACTGGTCACCATGACTTTATCAGCAAATTGCTCAGCAGCTTGCGCCATTAAAGGTCGCTTACCTGTATCACGGTCACCACCACAACCAAACACACACCACAAGGTGCCTTGGCAGTGAATTCGCAGCGCTTTTAAAGCATGTTCGATGGCATCAGGCGTATGGGCATAATCAACCACTAAGGTCGGGCCATTAGCTTGATTAAATCGCTCCATACGACCGGCAACAGGGGTCAAATGAGGTACTAACGTAAGCAACTCATCCATTAGGTTTACGCTGCTATCCTGTGCCGTTAACGTACCTTGCAAATACAGTGCACCTAGCGCAGCAACAAGATTTGATAGATTAAAATCACCTAAAAGCGGTGATGACAACTGACCTTTCAATAATGGTGAATCTTGATGATGAATATCAGCAGGGTAATAGAAATCACACGTCACCCCTGCATCATTGAAATGCATGTTATCAGTGTAAAAGCGCGCTAAAGGATGCTTGTTAAGGCTAAACCCAAACATACTTGCCGATTTCAGCTCATCAAACCATCTTTCACCTACGGCATCATCAAGATTTAATAAGCCATTTTTGATGCAAGAAAAAGTAAATAAACGCTTCTTTGCCGCGCCATAAGCATCCATGTCACCATGATAATCAAGGTGATCACGACTTAAATTGGTAAACACTGCCGTACTAAAAGGCACAGCTTCTACTCGGCCTTGCACTAAACCATGGCTTGAGACTTCGATCGCGCAAGTATTAACATTTTGCTGCTGAAACTCATGTAATTGACGGACAAGCGTAATGGCATCAGCGGTTGTATTGCCGCTATCGATTAAACTGCCCCAAACACCATTACCTAACGTGCCCATAACAGCGGCTTTTTGCTGTTTAAGGGTCACCAACTGTGCAATCAACTGACTGACCGAAGTTTTACCGTTAGTCCCTGTTACCCCAATAATCGCCATATCGGCGTTGAATAAAGGATATAGCTGCGCAGCAACGGCCGATAACTGGCGGCTTAATTGAAAAAAAGACACCAACACGGCACCAGAATCATGATAATTAACTTGGCCATGTTCCTCAGGGTTATCAGTATGAATTAATGCACCTAAGGCGCCCGCTTCAACGGCTTTATTAATAAATTTTCGACCATCAACTTGATGGCCAGGTAAAGCAACGAACAAACATCCTTGGCTGACTTCACGGCTATCTAACGTCATTGAAGAGACTGACTCACGGCCAGCATAATGAAACCAAGGTGCTAATAAATCACTAAGAAGCATTATTCTGCCCTCCTAGCGATTGCTGCCAATTCAACTTTCTCTTTCTCATTTAATGGTTCTACATTGAGCATCTGTAATGCTCCAGACATAATTTTTGCAAAAGCAGGGCCAGCCACATCGCCGCCATGATATCTATCGCCTTTTGGCTCATTAACCACAATTGAAATCGCTAAACGTGGATTATGTACTGGCGCAACGCCCGCAAACAATGAAACATAATCATCTCCGTAACCTCCTGCAATGGACTTACGGCTAGTACCAGTTTTGCCTGCAATAGGGTAGCCATCGATATGTGCTTTAGTTGCTGTGCCACCCCTTTCGGTTACACCTAACATCATTTCCATCACGTCTTTGGCAGTTTGTTCAGAGATAACTTGCTCACCGCGAGGGGCTTGCTTTAACTTAAGAATCGAAACAGGGTATAGAATTCCGCCACTGCCCAATGTTGCGTACATTCTCGCTAATTGAAGCGGCGTGGCAGTAAGGCCGTAACCATAAGACAATGTTGCACGTTCAAAGTCAGACCAACGGCGACGGTCGTGAATAAGACCTGCACTTTCACCCGCTAAATTAATACCTGAGTAATTACCTAAACCCATCGATTGATAAGTCCCCAATAACTCTTGCACTGGCATCGATAAAGACACTTTGCTGATCCCAACGTTACTGGATTTCACCAAAATCTTATCCAAGGTCATATTGCCGTAGTTGATAGTGTCACGCACTTGGCGTCCACCCACTCGCATCCAGCCTGGGGAAGTATTAATTAAGTCATCTCGCTCAACCGTGCCAGCCTCTAAAGCCGCAGCAACCACAAACGGCTTAACTGTAGAACCCGGCTCAAAGGTATCGGTTAATGCGCGATTTCGCATACGATAGGATTGCAAGTTTTCACGAGAATTGGGGTTATAAGATGGCGTATTGACCATCGCCAGTACTTCACCGGTTTTCACGTCTAGCACAACAACAGAGCCTGACGTCGCTTGGTTGATTTCAGTCGTACGTTTTAACTCACGATACGCTAATTGCTGGATACGTTGATCAATGCTGAGCACCAAGTCATTTGAACTTTCGCCTTCTTCAACAATATCTAAACGCTGCACCACTTTACCATCGCGAGATTTTCGCACTTTTTGCTTTGAAGGTGTTCCAGTTAGCCAGCTGTCGTAAGCATTTTCGATACCTTCAATACCAACATCATCAATGTTAGTTAATCCAACTAGCTGCGCTGCAGTTTCACCTGCAGGATAATATCGACGAGATTCAGACTTTAAATAAATACCCGAAATCTTTAATTGCTTAATGTATTCAGCAACAGCAGGAGTAACTTGGCGTTTTAAATAGATAAAGCGACGTTTAGGATCGCGCTGTACTTTGTTTACTATCTCATCAACAGGCTCATGCAATACATCCGCAAGCGCTTTCCAGCGGCGCATGTCTTTAAAGGCATCTTTATCATGGGAAATTTTAGGGTCTGCCCAAACGGCACGAACAGGGACACTGACAGCGAGCATTTCGCCATTACGGTCGGTGATCAAGCCACGTTGCACCTGATTACTGCTGGTACGTAAAGTACGCATATCACTTTCGTGACGTAATTTGTCGGGTTCTATAATTTGAATATAGGCGGCACGTGCAATCAAAGCCGTAAATAAAAGCAACACAAAACCAACCACAACGAATAATCGCCATGGGATCAGCTCTGGGTTTAACTTACGTTTGGCTTGTCTGCTCATCGTTTAAACTTGAGTTAGTGACTCAACAATCCTTATTAATTTAACCGCTTATATAATTTCACTGTAACCGAATGACCACTTCTTCTTTCGGTAATGGACGCATCATTTTTAAATCTTTAGTCGCAATCCGTGTCACCCGACTATGTTCTGACTTAGATTGCTCTTCTAACAACAAATTGCGCCATTCAATGTCCAATCGATCGCGCTCTTGTAATAAATGATCCATTTGCGAGGTTAACTTTCGCGTCGCATGACTGGTATAAACCACGCCTACTGCATTGACGAGTACAACCACCGACATTAATAAAATCCACTTATGTCGCCAGATATCGGCAAGCACAATACGTGATAATTTTATCGATGATTGCCCCAAGTTAACCTCATCTATTGTTCTTTTAAGGTCTTTAAATAAGACCGTTAATTTCGTTCTTTAATAATCAAGACGCTGCGCAACACGAAGTACTGAACTGCGTGCACGAGGGTTTTGCTCAATTTCAATATCAGAAGGCTTCATTGCCTTGCCCATTGCTTTTAATTTTTTTGACTTATTGATTTCAGCTTCCGTAATAGGCAAACCATGCGGCACGCTCGCACCTTGGCTGTATTTACGAATAAAACGTTTCACCATTCGGTCTTCTAAAGAATGGAAACTGATCACCGATAAACGCCCTTCTGGCGCAAGTACAGCAACAGCACCTTCTAATGCTTGCTCTATTTGTTCTAATTCACTATTGATATAAATACGAATAGCTTGGAACACACGCGTAGCAGGATGTTTATTACGTTCTTTATTTTTAGTAATACGTGCAATTAACTCAGCTAAATCTTTGGTTCTTAAAAATGGCTTTTCATCGCGGTCTGCGGCAATACAACGGGCAATATGCCGAGAATTTTTCTCTTCACCATAGGTTTTAAATACCCATGCCATATCTTCAATTTCAGCTTTAGCAATCCACTGCGCAGCTGTTTGACCTTGGCTATTATCCATCCGCATGTCCAAAGGGCCATCACGCAGGAAACTAAATCCGCGTTCAGCATCATCTAACTGAGGTGAAGACACACCTAAATCCAATAACACCCCATCGATCTTGCCTTTAAGGCCGAGCTCTGTAACGTATTGTTCTATCTGACCGAAACCACCGTGAACAATCTGAAAGCGCGGATCGTCGGCAAACTGTTTTGCCGCTTCAATAGCTTGAGGGTCGCGATCGATAGCAATCAAGCGGCCATTTTCACCAAGTTGACTCAGCACATGCCTAGAATGACCACCACGTCCAAAAGTGCCATCGATATAGATGCCATCTTCATGGATGTTCAAACCGTCAACGGTTTCTTTTAGTAGTACAGATAAATGGGCAAATTCTTGGCTCATCAGACTCTTCTTAATTGGTTATTTA
Organism: Shewanella sp. KT0246; assembly: GCF_019654955.1. Classification (GTDB taxonomy): domain Bacteria; phylum Pseudomonadota; class Gammaproteobacteria; order Enterobacterales; family Shewanellaceae; genus Shewanella; species Shewanella goraebulensis. The sequence continues at coordinate 21,593 of NZ_BPEV01000015.1, forward strand.
TAATGAAAAATTAGCTAATCTTTCATGGCTAGCGAGATCTTCAGCTTGGATCAGCTCATGGCTTTCATCCATTTGCGTCTGCCAAGCGGCTTCATCCCACAATTCAAACTTGTTTAATAAGCCCACCAGCATGGTTTTCTTTTGTAACCCTGCATACTGTCTTAATGCTGGAGGAACTAGCGCACGCCCATTACCATCTAACTCACATTCATGAGCGTGGCCTAATAATCTTCGTTTCATGGAACGTTCAACTTTGTCGGTGTCTGATAATTGCAACAATTTAGCTTCTATCAATTCCCACTCGTGGATCGGATAGATCAATAAACAATGTGATTGGATGTCCACAGTAATAACGACAATGCCATCGTGCTCGGTGCGTAAGGATTCGCGGTATCGCATTGGAATAGCGATCCGTCCTTTTGCATCCATATTTATCGCACTAGCACCCCGAAACACAGCCATCGATCCCTATTAATTGTTATTAAAATTCCCACAAATATCCACAATTCCCCACAACCCTTAAGTTTAGGGATACAACACAAGTATTGTCAAGCGATGAGAACATTAATTAAATCCAGTTCTGAAGCGGGTTAGCAGCAAATTATAATTACGCTCTTCGAGGTGGAGAAAAGTGGTTTATAGACGGGTAAATGAACGAAACCATAGACATAACAGCACTAATAACAGTAATAAATGTGGGGAATTTGATCCAAGTTGTGACTATTTTCATATAAAAATAACAATAAGGATCGATTTCAGCTTGTATTTTTATTCAGAAATATCCACCCAATGTGTGATGGGTCTCTTTATAGAAATAATGTGTACCGTGAATTTCAGAAATCGAATTCAAAGTGAAACAAGCAAACGAGACTAGATAATTGTGATTAAAGGCTGAACTACATACAATGAAATAGATTAAATATTAATCAGCCATTGCCGATATAGTAATAACTTAGGTTATTAACGCTAAATCTACGGATGAGATTCGATAAGATGATTATTGCCGAGAGTAAGTTAATAATTAACTGCTAACAGTTCAAAGCTAGAAACTAGAAACTAGAAACTAGAAACTAGAAACTAGAAACTAGAAACTAGAAACTAACAGTATCGTTCAATGTGATTAAGGAGGTCAAAATGAGTTTAGACAGTATTTACGCCATTGTAGCCAGGCCGCCTAGGCAAGTTGATGGAGTTAAAAGAAATGTCAAAAAAGTCAGCGACAGTGAATCGATATCTGCTGATAGCCATGAAGCGCCTCAATCTCAATTACCACCAGAAACCAAGCTAACGCCAAAAGACACTAGCGCTAACAAAGCTTCCCAGCACACTGACGACAATTCAAAAATAAAACACATCGACATAGAAGTTTAATCACAGCGACTGTGACTCACTTTATTACTTTGAAAAAGACTGTTAGTTTGAAATAGTCTGTTGAACCGCTTTCTTCCAGCCGGCATACAAATCACTTCTTACCGAATTGTCCATTTGCGCAGTAAACTGCTTATCTGTCGCAGCAATATTTTTAAGCTCGTCTGTTGACTGCCAAAACCCTACCGCCAGTCCAGCCAAATAAGCTGCACCCATCGCTGTGGTCTCAGTGACTTGAGGGCGAATTACATCGACATCACTAATATCAGCTTGGAATTGCATCAAAAAATCATTGGCAACTGCGCCGCCATCCACTCTAATTTGTTTTAGCGCAACACCAGAGTCTTGGCTCATTGCCTCAAGTAAATCTTTACTTTGATATGCGATTGCTTCTAAGGCGGCACGAATAATATGGCTTCGGTTAACACCTCTGGTTAAACCAACAATCGCACCTCGTGCATCAGCATCCCAATAAGGTGCCCCTAAGCCTACAAAAGCGGGCACCAAATAGACGCCATTAGTGTCTGAAACTTTATTGGCAAAATATTCAGTATCTTGTGCATCTTGAATTAAACCCATTTCATCACGTAACCACTGGATCACCGCACCGCCCATAAATACCGCGCCTTCCAAAGCATAGTTAACGGATAAATCGCTACCAATACCTATGGTAGTTAACAAGCCATGGGTCGATAAAACGGCTTTTTCACCTGTGTTCATCAATAAGAAGCAACCTGTGCCATAGGTATTTTTAGCCATACCGGGTTCAAAGCATAGTTGACCAAATAGTGCAGATTGCTGATCGCCAGCCATGCCTGCCACGGCTATCTCGCCACCCGCAATAGTCGTCGTGCCGTAAACCGCACAAGAAGGCTTAACTTCAGGCAACATAGCACGAGGAATATCAAAAGCGGCTAACAACTTTTCATCCCATTGTTGCTGATGAATATTAAACAACATTGTGCGTGAAGCGTTAGTTGGCTCGGTAACATGCACCTTACCCTTAGTCAGCTTCCAAACTAACCAAGTATCAATAGTGCCAAACAGTAAATCACCAGCCTCGGCTTTTTCTCGAGCACCTTCAACATTATCTAATAACCATTTAATTTTACTTGCTGAAAAATAAGGGTCTAACACTAAACCTGTGGCCGATTTTATATACTCTTCTAGACCATCAGCTTTAAATTTCTGGCATATTGCTTGGCTGCGACGGCATTGCCACACAATAGCATTGTGAATTGGCTTGCCGGTATTTTTATCCCACACAACGGTTGTTTCACGTTGGTTAGTGATACCAATTGCGGCAACATCATCACAACTGATCCCCGCTCTGGCTAATACTTCAATTAACGATGAACTTTGGGAAGACCAAATTTCCATAGGATCATGTTCAACCCAACCAGCTTGTGGATATATTTGGCTGAACTCTCGCTGGGACACCGCCACCATATTAGCTTTATGATCAAACACAATTGCTCTTGAACTGGTGGTGCCTTGATCGAGCGCGATAACATATTTCTTTGAATTCATTACTGGCCTATCTACTTATTACTGACGAAAACTTGGTTATAAATTATTTATCGAAGCAAAAGGTAAAGCTGAAGCTCTCTTCGCCCGAGCTTTTTCATTATTAATACTGCATGATAATAAGGTAAGACGGATATGGCTTAATCACAAGTCAGTAAATAGGGCTAAAGCATGTTATCCAGATAAAATAAGATTTTTGAACATAAAAAAGCCCCGCATCAGCGAGGCTTTAATCTAAATTGGCAAACAAAACCAATAGATTACATTTTGTAGCTAACCTGAATACCCGCTAACCATACGTCAGCTTCAACGTCACCGCTGAAGTTAACTGATGCCAAACCCAATAAATCTTGAGTTTCGTTAATCGGAGCATCACCTACACCTTTAATGTAAGTCACTGCAAAATCGACCGTTAAGTTTTGAGTCGCTTGGTAACCAGCACCCGCACTGAACCATAAACGGTCAGAATCAGGAATTGTAGTTGAACGATACTCGTCCTGCGCAGCGCCTTTATCTAACGCTACACCACCGCGTACTAACCACTTATCATTAAGCTGGTAAGTCGAACCGACAGCAAAGCGCCAGTTATCTTTAAAGTTCTCTTCTTTAACTAGATCGGACTCAAGATCGCCAGTTGGCTTATTTTCACCAGGGAAATACGCCACTAACTCTTCAAATACACTCCATTGAGTCCAGTTGACACTAGCGTGCATTGCCCAGTTATCAGTGAACTGATGATGCGATGCTAGTTCTGCAAACGCTGGTAATTCGATCGGTAAATAGCCTTCAATGTAAACATCTTGGCCGCCATCATAAAGTAAACCAGATGCATCGCCGTCTAGTTCTAATTCAACGCCACTATGATAAGCAAAGCCTAAACGGTGAGTGTCGTTTATTTGCCAGCTAGTACCTAACTGCCAACCGAAAGCAATATCATCACCTTCCATATATTTAAGGCTTGCACCAGCATCCGGTAACATTGGCGCTAAGTCTGGCACCGCTTGCTTAACACCATCAATCCAACCCGGCATAGATGCACCGACATGGCCTTCACCATAAACAACACGTAAGCCAGCACCGACACTGAATGCTTCATTCACCTTGTAGGCAATATTCGGATTGAACTCAATTGTGGTGATACCAGTTTCGCTACCAAATATAGCAGCTGCATGGCTAGCATCTAGCTCTGTCGCTAAACCATAGTTAGAGTTAACTGCTAAACCCCAAGTCCACTGGTCGTTCAATTGATTCGAGTAATAGAAATTAGGTACTACCGCGCTGTCAGCAATATCAATTGCATCGGCAGGTACCATCACAGGATCGGCCCCTAATAATGGAGAAGAAATACTAACGTCACCAAGTACATCAACATTTGGCATGACATAAATAGCACCACCAGAAAGCTGACGGCCTTCAAGGTACGTTAGCATTGCAGGGTTTCTAGCTTGCGCTGCTGCGTTATCTGCCATTGCAGCTTCACCAGCAAAAGCACGGCCTAAACCAGTCGAAGAATATTCAGCTAACTGGAAACCAGCCGCATTTACTTGAGTCGTTGCCCCGAAAAGCATGGCACTAACTGCCACAGTCAATATTGTCTTTTTCATTATTAGTCTCTGTTTATAGCAAATCTTATGTTTGCCTAATCTCTTACATCATTAGAGCAATTGCTCAATTTGAAATCGCGGCAAGTTTACTGATGCAGAATAAATTTACAACTAAAAGACTTAAATCAGAGTAAATAACTAGCAAAAGACTGATATCAAACATTTTAAGTGACCCAAGTCACACCGCAATTACCCAAATAAGCGTTTTTTCAAGAAATCATTCGCTAAGACTTACATCAAACATATCCAATACAAAGATTAAATACATATTTATCATATAGATATAAGGTTAAAAATGTTAAACACCAGTACGCTAAAATTGATAGTGATTTAAACTAAGTTTTTATCAAACAGAAACCAATAATAGATTTACCATTTAAATTCATAACCTTATTGCGATATCATTTTCTTAATTCAATAAAAAAGCCTCTACTGAAACCAGTAGAGGCTTTAACTAATATAAACTTGGTACAGGTGTACGCTAAACCCTATAACTTAAATAAGGATGTATTTGCGAATCAAAAAATAGCTTAACTCGACACTCTCAGTAAGCTAATAAATGACACTCTATTTATCTACTATTCGCTATTAAGCTCGCCAAGCAGGAATGCTTGTTTCATAGTCGCTAATGGCCGCCGCATATTCAAGCGTTAACCCAATGGCATCTAAGCCGTTTAATAGCTTGTGTCTTGCAGATTCCGCGATAGTAAAATTAAATACACTACCTGATGGAGACGTCACAGTAAGCGACTCTAAATCGACAGTAATGTTAGCGCCTTCAGTTGCTTCAACTTCCGCCATAAGCTTTTTAACTTGCTCATGGGTTAGTTTTACTGGCAATAAACCGTTATTGATCGAGTTGCCATAAAAGATATCGGCAAACGTTGGGGCAATCACGACTCGTAAACCAAAATCAGCTAACGCCCATGGCGCATGTTCACGGCTTGAGCCACAGCCAAAGTTTTCTTGCGCCAATAAAATTGAAGCGCCTTTATAGCGAGGTAAGTTTAAAGAAAACGTTGGGTTATCTTGCTCACCAGCTTCATCTAGGTAACGCCAGTCATGGAATAAGTGAACCCCAAACCCATCACGGGTGACTTTAGATAAAAACTGTTTAGGAATAATTTGGTCGGTATCGATATTCGCGCTGTCAATCGCAACCGCTAGACCAGTATGTTTTGTAAAAGCTTGCATCTGATTTTCCTTTTGGTTGTCGGTTAATAAGGCTTACGAATATCAACAAAGTGGCCTGCAATGGCAGCTGCTGCTGCCATTGCAGGGCTCACTAAGTGAGTGCGACTGCCACGGCCTTGTCTGCCTTCAAAGTTACGGTTACTGGTTGATGCGCAGCGATCGCCCGCTTCTAAGCGGTCATCGTTCATTGCCAAACACATAGAACAACCTGGTAAACGCCACTCAAAACCCGCCTCTAAAAAGACTTTATCTAGACCTTCCGCTTCTGCCTGCAACTTCACTTGGCCAGAACCTGGAACCACAATGGCAACGACGCCATCTGCGACTTTACGGTTTTTAGCGTGATGGGCTGCTGCACGTAAATCTTCGATACGCGAATTAGTACACGAGCCAATAAACACTTTATTGATTGGAATATCGACCATCTTAGTGCCAGAAGTCAGGCCAATGTATTCAAGCGCTTTTTCCATGCTGCCACGGACGGTAGCATTAGATTCAGTCTCAGGATTTGGCACTTCTGCATCAATCGGAACCACCTGCCCTGGATTTGTGCCCCAAGTCAATTGCGGCGCAATATCGGCAGCCTCAAGCACCACTTCTGCATCAAACGTTGCATCAGGGTCAGTTTTAAGTGCAGTCCAATCTTTTACAGCTTGCTCCCAGTCATCGCCTTTAGGAGAAAACTCACGACCTTCTAAATAATCAAATGTAGTTTGATCTGGTGCAACCATACCCGCTTTAGCGCCCATTTCGATGGCCATGTTACATAAGGTCATGCGGCCTTCCATTGATAATGCTTCAATGGCTTCGCCACAAAACTCAACCACGTAACCTGTACCGCCATCCATACCTAAACGACCAATAATCGCCAGTACGATATCTTTTGCAGTAATGCCTTCGGCGACATTACCACGCACTTCCACTTTCATGGTTTTGGCTTTTAATTGACGTAAAGTTTGGGTAGCTAAAACGTGCTCAACTTCAGAGGTACCAATACCAAATGCTAACGCGCCAAATGCACCATGTGTTGCAGTATGTGAATCACCGCAAACAATGACCGTACCAGGTAAAGTAATACCCAGCTCTGGGCCCATTACATGGACAATACCTTGATTAGGATGATGAATATCATAAAGCTTCACGCCAAACTCTTTACAGTTTTGCGCTAGAGTTTCAACCTGAATACGTGCCATAGGGCTCATTGCATCAAGGCTCGCGCTCAATGTAGAGATATTATGATCCATAGTGGCAAAGGTTTTTTCTGGTGCACGTAGCTTTCTGCCCGCCGTTTTTAAACCGCTAAACGCTTGTGGCGAGGTCACTTCATGAACAAGGTGACGGTCGACATAAATAATCGGCGCCTCCGCTTCGGGCGATGCTAATACATGAGCTTCCCATACTTTTTCATACAGGGTTTGAGCAGCACTTACTTGAGTTGCCATTAGACACCTTCCTTAACAGCGTTTGCGATAAAGTCACCCATTTCACTGGTTGATTTAGCATTGTGGCGTTCATCAGCACCCAATAGTTCACCGGTTAAATAACCTTGTGATAATGCTTTGCTAACAGCACGTTCAATCGCACTAGCCGCATCTTCAAGTTTTAAACTATGACGAAGTAATAACGCCGCTGATAAGATTTGCGCCACTGGGTTTGCAATACCTTGACCTGCAATATCTGGCGCACTGCCACCAGCAGGCTCGTACATACCAAAGCCTGAGCTATTTAAGCTGGCTGATGATAATAAGCCCATCGACCCCGTTAGCATGGCAATTTCATCAGAAATAATGTCGCCAAATAAGTTTGAACAAAGCATGACATCAAATTCATTCGGACGACGTAACAGCTGCATGGTCGCGTTATCAATGTAAATATGTTCAAGCTCGACATCAGGGAACTCTTTGGCAACACCTTCAACCACTTCACGCCACAGTACTGAACACGCTAAAACATTAGCTTTATCAACGGACGTGACTTTTTTGCTGCGGCCTTGTGCTGCTTCAAATGCGATACGGGCGATACGTTCGATTTCACGGCGGCTATATCGCATAGTGTCAAACGCTTCTTCATCTGGTCCTTCACCTTGGCGCCCTTTTGGCTTACCAAAGTAAATACCACCCGTTAATTCACGAACACATAGCACATCAAAACCACGTGATGAGATATCACTACGCAGCGGTGACATATGCTCAAGTCCAGTATGCAACTTGGCAGGACGTAAATTACAGAACAAGTCGAAGTGACCACGAAGTGGTAATAAAGCGCCACGTTCAGGTTGATCGTTAGGCGCTAAATGCTCCCACTTAGGCCCGCCAACACTACCGAATAGCACGGCATCTGAAGCTTCACAGCCTTTTAAAGTTGAATCTGGCAGTGGGCAACCATGGTTATCAATGGCAATACCACCGACATCGTACTCAGCATATTCAATATCTAGTTCAAATCTGGCTTCAACTTCTTTTAACACTTTACGTGCTTCAGCCATGACTTCTGGACCAATACCATCACCTGCTAATACTGCTACTTGATAACTCATACTCCACCTAACTCCCTATCTTTATGAATCTGTTGTTTGAAATCAGCGACCTTATCTGCGCGATACGTTAAGTTCATCACGTGCACTAATGCTTGTGCTGATGACTCAACCACATCTGTCGCTAAGCCGACACCGTGGAATGTCTGCTTATTGTATTCAGCAGTAATATCCACCTGACCTAGTGCATTTTGGCCTTCGCCTTTAGCACCTAATTTGTAATTAGTAATATTAATTGTACGACCCGTTGCACGTGCAATGGCGTTATACGCTGCATCGACTGGGCCATTACCTGTAGCGGCTTCAGTAATTTCTTTACCATCCACCACAATACGCACGGTAGCTGTTGCCACACCTTCAGTTGAATCTGAATGCACCATTAAGTGCTGCAGCGAATAGTTATCATCATCTTGAGTTTGCGCTTCCATAAACACTAACGCTTCAAGATCGTAATCAAACACTTGGCCTTTCTTATCTGCTAAATTCAAGAACTGCTCGTACAAAGTATCCATATCGTAATCGGTTTCTTTGTAGCCCATTTCTTCCATGCGATGTTTAATCACATGGCGGCCTGAACGAGAGGTCATATTTAAATTATTACGATTCAAGCCGATGCTTTCTGGGGTCATAATTTCATAGGTATTCTTGGCTTTTAGCATGCCATCTTGGTGAATACCTGATGAATGAGAAAATGCATTGGTTCCCACCACGGCTTTGTTAGCCTGAATAGGCATGTTACATAGCTGGCTCACAAGCGATGAGGTTCGGTGAATTTCTTTAGCATTAATATTACTTTCAAGCCCTAATAAATTCTTGCGGGTTGCAAGGATCATGGCGATTTCTTCTAGTGAACAATTACCTGCACGCTCACCAATGCCATTCATAGTACATTCAATCTGACGCGCACCATGCTCAACTGCGGTAATGGAGTTGGCCACTGACAAACCTAAGTCATCGTGACAATGCACCGAGATCACTGCTTGGTCGATGTTGGGTACACGATTGAATAAAGTTTGAATGATACCGCCAAACTCACTTGGTACGGTGTAGCCCACAGTGTCAGGAATATTAATGGTACGTGCGCCTGCTTTAATGGCTTCTTCAACCATACGGCACAAGTTATCAATCGGTGTACGACCAGCATCTTCACAAGAAAACTCAACATCATCCGTAAAGCGACGCGCATATTTAACCGCGCTTACGGCCATTTCTAATACATCGTCAAAAGAGCGCTTTAGTTTACTTTCAACATGAATGGTCGAGGTTGAAATAAATGTATGAATTCGGAACTGGTCAGCAACAGCCATGGCTTGGGCGGCGGCATCAATGTCTTTTTCTAATGCACGGGATAAGGCACAAACACGACTATTTTTAATCGTTTTAGCAATCGTTTGTACCGACTGGAAATCACCAGGCGATGACACAGGAAAACCGACTTCCATAACATCAACACCTAAGCGTTCAAGCGCCAGTGCGATTTGAAGTTTTTCTTTCACAGTTAAACTTGCCGCTAACGCCTGTTCGCCGTCTCTCAATGTGGTATCAAATATTATGACTCTATTGGACATCAGTTTTCTCCATCGAACCTATTGTTCACGTAAAAGTTTGCTCGCCTAACTAACGATTTACTGCTGCATTTTGGTACCGCTTAAATCCATTTCGTTAGCTGTATTTGTTCATTTAATTTGTTTGTTCAAAAATTTAATCGGTTGTAGAAACAAAAAACCCCGCGGCTGTTAGCGCGGGGTTTGTGAATGCCAGTAAACTTATTTAGCAAGTAACACAAAGGACTCCGCGCAAATATTGCGTAAGAGAAGAAGGAGACCTAGGAGAATGTTACCACTATAAATATTCATTAAAGTTAACTAATTATTCTTAAATTAAAATTTTCTATACCCACTTTTTAACGTGACCAGCCTGCTGTGTCAACCCCAATTTATTCATCTTTTAGCCATTGGCAAACATAATGCTGTAGGTTTGCTCTTCATAAATTGAGTTAAACCAATTCATTTGAGCTATGTATCGTGCCGTAAAGCTTGATATACACTGATTTAAGCATTTATTTTCACTCAATTTTACCGTGGTTGAAAACAGTCACTTCAATGGATAAAACTTGCATAAAAAAATTGAAAACAACTAAACAAAAATTGTTATATCAAATATGAAATAAGCTTAATGTGATTGCAGTATCTGCAAACGAAAGAGAGGAATTATTTAGAAATGATGATTGTTCGAAATTAGGGACATAGCACTCAGTGAATACTAAACTTAGTTACTCCTATTGGATTCTTGGCAACAAGAGCTGTAACTAGAGTCTGTGATGACATTGATTAACAACAGTTAGAACAATTTAGTTTTCAATCAGGTATTGGCTGATTTCATCTAAAAATGCATTACCAAAGCGACTCAACTTACGCTCACCAACCCCATTCACTGCCAACATTTCACCTGCACTGGTAGGCACCATAGCTGACATTTCAGCTAAGGTTGCATCATTGAATACCAAATACGGTGGTACATCGTGCTCTTCAGCCAACTCACGGCGCAGTAGTTTAAGACGAGCAAACAGTTTGCGGTCATATTGCTGCGGCGCACGAGATGAACTGGTGCGGCGCTTGGTGGTCACTAATTGAATTCGCGGTTCTGCCAGCTTTAACTTAACGTCACCCCGTAAAACTGGTCTGGCAGATTCATTTAACTTAACTGACGAGCCACGGGTAATGTCTTGGCTTGCTAAACCTAAATGGATCAGCTGACGAGTGACCGATAACCAATACTCATGGCTCTGATCTTTGCCAATGCCCCAAGTGGATAATTTATTATGGCCACGATCCATCACGTTAGCGGCTTTTGAACCACGCAATACATCAATGACCTGATTCACGCCAAAATACTGCTTAAGCCTAAAGATGCAAGAAAGCACCTTTTTAGCATCTTCAGTGCCATCATATTTCTTAGGAGGGTCGATACACACATCGCAGTTACCGCAAGGCTTATCTGCACTCTCATCAAAATAATGCAGCAATACCTGACGGCGGCAAGTTTGCGCTTCAGCGAAGGCTGCCATGGTATTCATTTTGTGAAACTCTACATCTTGTTGCGGCCCAGGTTCTGACTGCTCGATTAAGTGCTTCACTCGACCGATATCAGCAGGGTCAAACAGCATATAAGCTTCAGCATCTAACCCATCACGGCCAGCACGACCCGTTTCTTGGTAATAAGACTCGACGCTTTTAGGGATATCGTAATGCACCACAAAGCGCACATTGGACTTGTTAATTCCCATACCAAAAGCAACCGTCGCCACCACAATGTCGATTTTGTCTTTTAAAAACTTATCCTGAATATCAATGCGTTCTTCTTGGGTCATACCAGCATGGTACGCCGCAGCACTGAATCCTTGTAGTTTCAGGCGATCAGCCACCTCATCAACGCGTCGTCGACTACTGCAGTAAATGATGCCATTGCTGCCTTTTTGAAGTTGTAAAAACTGCTTTAATTGATTCGCAGCATTGAGCTTTTCAACCACCGTATAACGAATATTAGGTCGATCAAAACTGGATAATAAGCAAAATGGATTAATGCTCAAACGCTGGCAAATGCTATCTCGCGTAGCCTGATCGGCCGTTGCAGTAAGCGCCATTAGCGGAATATACGGGAATATTTCTTTCAATTGACCAAGCGCTGCATATTCAGGTCTAAAATCATGACCCCATTGGCTGATGCAATGCGCTTCATCAATAGCAAATAATGACACATGAAGCTCGTGCAATCGTTCAATAAAATCAGGTCTTAATAATCGCTCAGGTGAAACATAAAGCAGTTTAATCTCACCTTGATGCAGTCGGCGCAAAATCGACACTGTCTCGTCACGTGGCAAAGATGAATTCAAATAAGCCGCTGCGACACCAGATTGAGTCAAGCTGTCCACTTGATCTTTCATTAATGAAATTAACGGCGAAACCACTACGGTAAGACCCGGTAAAATTAAGGCTGGTAGTTGGTAGCACATACTCTTGCCACCACCAGTAGGCATGATCACCAAAGTATCTTGGCCACTCAATGTCTGCTCAATAATTTCACGCTGCCCTTCACGGAAGTCTCGATAACCAAATATCTGTTGTAACTGATGCCCAAGCACATCCTGCGCCTCTTGTTGAGTCGCGTTGGGTGCAGAGTCGATTTGATCAACTGTTTGGCTTGAGCTTGAACTGGAAATAGGACTGTCCATCTTTTAGGCTGAAGATAAGAAGCGTCATTTTAAAGCACTGCCACGCATATGTCTCGACCCAATGTCAGCCTGCAATCTTTAACTGCTCAAATATGCAGCATTGATTTTATAAAGCTAATTAAGTTAGATTAAATACTCTAGCTAGTTTGCCCATGCCACTCGACCTCAAATAACAATAAAAAGGTTAACTATGACAACGGAAGTTCAATTAAACGCACTAAAGCAAGTCGCTGAAATTTTTGATAAACATGTACCATTTCATAATCTATTGGGATTAGAAATTAAACGCTATGACACCGAAGGCGTTGAAGTTGTTATTCGTATGAAACCCGAACTTATCGGTAACATCCACCAAAACATTCTCCATGGCGGCGTAACAGCTACTTTATTGGATGTGGTTGGAGGATTAACCGCATTTGCAGGGTTAGTCTCAAGTCGAGAAGATTGGACAATCGAGCAATTAGAAAAACGCTTAACCACCTTAGGAACTATCGACATGCGTGTAGACTTTTTACGTCCAGGTCGTGGTGAAGTATTTACTGGCACAGGTTGTGTTATTCGCTCAGGTAATCGTGTTTCAGTTTGTCGCATGGAGCTACATAACGAGCAAGGGACACATTTAGCTTTTGGTACTGGCACTTATATGGTTGGTTAATATATTGAGCTAAGCGTTAATTTGATGAACTAGGGAAATTTTGCACTAGTTCATCACATACCAGTTAAATCCTTACCTGCTAAATTCTTATTAGTTAATCAGAATGAAACAAATGATTACGCTAATAACTTGAGTGATCATCACCAGCAACCTACAATCGCCCTTTCTCTATTTCCGTGCAGTTGGTTCCCATGCAAGATCTTGAACACCGTAAAGGCATCGCCCTTGCCATTTGTGCCTATTTCCTTTGGGGAATTGCGCCTCTTTATTTTAAATTACTCAGCGATGTCTCGGCGTTTGAAACCTTGGCTCACCGAGTGCTGTGGTCATTTTTCTTCATCATTATTTTAATGCAGTTTATTGGCGGATTTTCGCGCCTTAAATTGGTGCTGAAAAAGCCCAAACAACTGTTAGTGCTAACGGTTACTTCAGTACTGATTGCCGTTAACTGGCTTATTTTCATTTGGGCGATTAATAACGACCATATGCTAGATGCAAGCTTAGGCTATTTTATTAACCCATTATTTAATGTGTTACTGGGAATGGTATTTTTATCTGAGCGCTTACGGAAACTACAATGGCTGGCAGTGGCACTCGCAAGTATTGGTGTGTTAGTTCAACTTATCTCGTTTGGCTCAATTCCATTGGTATCGCTAGCTTTAGCCTGCTCTTTTGGTTTTTACGGTTTACTGCGTAAAAAGGTCAACATTGATGCTAAAACCGGTTTACTGGTTGAGACCGCGATACTATTACCCGTAGCTTTAGGCTATTTGCTGCTGACATTAGATACGGCAACAGCAAACATCTTCACCAACAATATGACGATGAACTTAACGCTCATCGCTGCCGGTATTGTTACCACTGTGCCGCTATTATGTTTTGCGGGGGCGGCGATGCGTATTCCCTTGTCAATGTTAGGATTTTTCCAATATATTGGCCCGAGTATCATGTTCATATTAGCGATTTTTTTATATAACGAACCCTTCGATATTGAAAAAGGCATCACCTTTGGCTTTATTTGGAGTGCGTTAATTATCTTTACTGCGGATATGGCATTGCAACGCAGACGCCGCATCAAGCAAACATAAACTGCTAGCCCATCTCTCTTATTCCTGCAAAGCAGCAATCTTATTCATTGTTGCTTGCGGGTTTTCCACCGATAACAGCAACGTATATCCTCTCTTTGTTGGCACGAGTAATACAGCTTCATTAGTTGTCACCGACACTAGGGCTTTATCGCCATTTTTAAGCGTAAACCAACCTAAAAAGTATCCTGTTAGGCCCAATCCATTAGTTCGCCTGCTAGGCGTGTATTGAGGCTCTTCTAAAAGGTTTATCACCTTAGCTTGCTGCCAATCGACCTCACCAGCCTCAAAATGTTGACCATACAATGGAATATTCACCTCAACAGCGCCCGACTGACTCACAGATACCCTTGATTGGCTCGATTGATACATGGTCAGCGAAAACAAAGCGAATACCGCAATAATGATCCCTAAGCTTGAATAAAACGCCGCACTTGGTAATTTTTTCACTTTCAGCAGTATCGTTAACAGCACTAAGCCAATTAACAAGCCAATAAAATTCGCCATGGCATTACTAGAGAGTCCTGCAAGTTCAATATTCATCATTTTTCCAAAGGCTTAAAAGTGCTAATAGTGAGCTGATAGATTTGTCGAGCATAACAAAAATGCCACCCATGTATGACCATGAAGTGGCATTTTATTACGCTAAATTTTTAGGATTATAAATCTAACGCAAGAATTTTAGATTTACGTTGGAAGTTATATAACTGCTTTTTCACATTCGGTAAGGCATCCACTTCAACGATATTAAAGCCATGCTCTAAAAACCAATGAATACTACGTGTGGTTAACGCAAATAAGCGAGAGTAGCCACGCACGCGAGCCTGACCAATAATATTATTGAGTAGCACACTGCCACGATCTGCATCGCGATAATCAGGATGCACCACTAAGCAGGCAAATTCACCGGCGTTATCTTCTTCAAATGGATACAGCGCCGCACAGCCAATTACTAGGCTATCGCGTTCAATCAGCATGAACTGCTCAATTTCCATTTCAAGCTGTTCACGCGAGCGACGTACTAAAATGCCTTGCTCTTCTAATGGACGTATTAAGTCCAGTACCCCACCAATGTCACCAATATTAGCGCGTCTTAAACGTTCTGCGCTTTCGGTAACGATTTGAGTACCAATACCCTCACGGGAGAATAGCTCTTGTAGCAAGGTGCCATCTTCTAAATAACTCACTAAGTGACAGCGTGGCACCCCATTTCGGCATGCATCGATACTGGCTTTTAAAAATGCCATCGTCCCAACACAAGGTTGGTCTGCTTGGTTCATCTCATCCCAAATGGTTTGCGCTTCATTAGGCATAAGCTCAGCAATCACTTCACCCACTTGGTCTAAAATACCGTGGGTGCTACTGAAGCCAATAATTTTGTCTGCTTTCAGTTTTATAGCAACTTTGGTGGCAACCTCTTCCGCAGTTAAGTTAAAGCACTCACCAGTCACTGAGACAGCCATAGGCCCCATCAATACAATACAGTTATTGTTTAACTGACGCTCAAGCCCTTGGGTATCAATACGACGCACTTTACCCGTCAGGCAAAAATCTACACCATCATCAATACCAAGCGGCTGAGCAATGACAAAGTTGCCACTGACTAAGTTGATTTGTGCATTTTGCATTGGCGTATTACCAAGGCTCATCGACAACCGAGCGGTAATATCAAACTGGACTGCACCTGCTACTTGTTTAATGACCTTTAGTGAGTCTTCATCAGTAACACGCACGCCATTGTGATAACTAGGTTCAATGTTTGCGTCATGAAGCGCTGCATCAATCTGCGGCCTCGCGCCATACACCAGTACCACTTTGATACCAAGCGAATGCAACAGGGCAACATCATTTAAAATGCCGCGAAACTGATTATGCAATAACGCTTCGCCGCCCAACATGACAACGAAGGTTTTCCCCCTATGTACATTGACATACGGTGCTGAATGACGAAAACCATCAACAAGCTCTGTGGTTCTTAAAGGCACATTAACCCCTACACAAATAAATATATCGGTATTAAGTCTCGTTGCGAACAACAAGGTTAATATAATTAATCAATATTATTGCATTTAAATTCACTTTAAAAGGCTTTTATTGGGTTTTTTATGGCTTTTTAGTATTTAACTATTCAAAAATGGTATCAAAACCACCCAAGAGTGACATTCCAATAAATTATTGCAGTGACAATTACTTAGTGAAACTCACAGTAAAACCCAACAACATTGAAAAGTATGCGAAGACATAAGCAAAAATACAATATGTGACAGCCTAGTGGCCAAATATGACAGATTTAATGAATAAGCCAATTTATAAGCTGTGTAACTGTAAAGATTTATTGCTAAAAGGTAGGAGCGATAAATGTAATCATTATTGTCAGCGAATACTAAAAAAAGGCCAAAAAAAAGCCCCAATAAAGGGGCTTTTCAAAAGAACAAAATCAATTACTTGATTTTAGCTTCTTTGTACATAACGTGCTGACGAATAACTGGATCAAATTTCTTGATTTCCATTTTTTCAGGCATGTTACGCTTATTTTTTTCAGTAGTGTAGAAGTGACCAGTTTTAGCACTAGATACTAATTTGATCTTCTCACGATTACCTTTAGATTTAGCCATTTTCTATTATACCTTCTCGCCGCGGGCACGAAGTTCTTTAACTACAACTTCAATACCTTTTTTGTCGATGATACGGATACCTTTAGTAGATACACGTAGTTGCACGAAGCGTTTTTCTTCTTCTAACCAAAAACGGTGGTTTTGTAGGTTAGGTAAAAAACGACGACGAGTCGAATTTTTAGCGTGCGAACGGTTGTTACCAACCATAGGCTTCTTGCCAGTTACTTGGCATACTCTTGACATGTCAATCTTCTCCAAAAACAATTTTAAAACGCTCGAGCATTTATGTGCCTCGTGTGGCCGTCGCCCGAGGCACAAAGAGGGCGCATTTTATACACGATAACAAAACTAAGATCAAGTATTGTTTATAATAACCATCCGCGTTCAGCGAAGGAAACTATCTCCTGATCGCCTACAACCATATGATCCAAAAGGGAAACATCGATGGTTGAAAGGGCTTTTTTTAATCTGTCAGTAATTTGCCGATCTGCCTGACTTGGCTCTGCAATGCCAGACGGGTGATTGTGACACACTATGACTGCCGCAGCCTTTTTCTCCAGCACTAGTGTCACCACTTCACGTGGATAAACTGATGCCGAATTAATCGTTCCGCGGAATAATTCTACAAACTGAATCACTCTATGTTGGCTATCCAACAATAATAATGCGAACACTTCATAGGATCGGTCTGCTAATTGTCTCATTAAATAGTCCCGAGTTAAATCAGGATTTATTAAAATTTGTCCTCGATGCATGTTTTCTTGAAAAATTCGCTTCGAAATCTCCGATGCAGCCTGTAATTGGGCATATTTTACCGGCCCAATACCCGCCAATTGACACACCTGAGATTTAGGCGCTGCAAATAATGGTCTTAAGCCGCCAAATTTGCTGATCATCCCACGGGCTAAATCCACCGCATTGTGCCCTGCTAATCCATTGCGTAATAAAACCGCTAATAGTTCTGCATCAGATAAATGCCCTGCGCCATGCTTTAATAATTTATCTCTTGGTCCTTCGCCGTCAGGCCAATCTTTAATTACCATAAACACTCCCTTGTTTATTACCTATATATTGCTAATTAATACATCCTTGTGACCTGATATGGCCATTTGCAACTACAAGAGTATGGTCTAAATTTTTAATTTCGGATCATCCCCATTTAAGTGGATTGTGATATCGTAGCGGCAATAAAGCGAATAGCAGGATTGAGCCAAACATGCTGACAAATAAAAAAGTCCTTTTAGGAATTGGTGGCGGTATTGCAGCGTATAAAAGCGCTGATTTAATTCGTCGTCTTAAAGAACGCGGCGCAGATGTTCGTGTGGTCATGAGCCAAAGCGCGATGGAATTTATTACTCCCCTAACCATTCAAGCCTTGTCAGGCCACCCTGTCGCCTCCGATTTACTTGATCCAGCAGCAGAAGCAGCAATGGGACACATCGAGCTTGCACGATGGGCGGATGTGGTTATCGTGGCACCTGCCACCGCCAACCTTATTGCCCGCATTAATGCAGGCATGGCAGATGAGCTATTAACCACCACCTGTTTAGCCACTGAAGCACCTGTGATCATCTGCCCAGCAATGAATCAGCAGATGTACCGCAATCAAGCCACCCAAGAAAACCTCGCCAATGTAGCCCGCAAAGGCATTACAGTGTGGGGGCCGGCGAGTGGCGACCAAGCCTGTGGCGAAGTCGGCCCGGGTCGTATGCAAGAGCCATTAGTCATTGCTGAGCAGCTGGTGCAATTCTTTGGCCCTAAACCGTTAACAGGCCAAAAACTACTGTTAACTGCAGGCCCAACGCGCGAAGCGATTGATCCCGTGCGTTATATCTCTAACCATAGCTCAGGTAAAATGGGCTTTGCTTTAGCAGCGGCAGCAACTCAAATGGGCGCCGAAGTCACCTTAGTCACAGGTCCTGTTAACTTAGCGACGCCACAAGGCGTAAACAGAATTGATGTAGAATCAGCGCAAGACATGCTTAATGCGGTAATGGATAATGTCGATAACCAAGATATCTTCATTGGCTGCGCTGCTGTAGCGGATTATCGAATTGCCGAAGTTGCTGAGTCAAAAATTAAAAAGTCGTCAGAAAATATGCAGCTTGCGCTTGTCCGTAACCCTGATATCTTAGCCAGCGTTTCTGCCCTGACTAAACGACCTTTTACTGTAGGTTTTGCCGCTGAGACCGATAACGTAGAAGAATATGCCCGCGGAAAGCTTGAACGTAAAAAGTTGGACTTAATTGCCGCTAACGACGTATCAATCGCTGGCCTTGGCTTTAATGCCGATGCCAATGCATTACATGTTTTTTGGCAAGATGGTAGTCAACAACTGCCTGCAACCGATAAACTGACGCTTGCAAAACAATTACTTACTCTAATAGCGACCAAAATAAAAACATCATGAAAACACCTGTAGAACTGAAGTTACTCGACTCTCGCATTGGCGCTGAGTTCCCATTACCAAGCTATGCCACACCAGGCAGTGCTGGAATGGACCTACGCGCAATGATCGACACCACAATGGTCATTGAGCCAGGTAAAACTGTATTAATCCCTACAGGGATTGCAGTGCACGTTGCTGACCCAAGTCTTGCAGCCGTGATTTTGCCGCGTTCAGGCTTAGGCCATAAGCACGGTATTGTATTAGGTAACTTAGTTGGATTGATTGATTCTGACTATCAAGGGCCGTTAATGGTGTCTTGTTGGAACCGCAGCGATAAACCATTCACATTAGAAATCGGTGACAGACTAGCTCAGCTGGTATTTGTCCCTGTCGTACAAGCACAATTTACCTTAGTCGATGAGTTTGATACCTCAGATCGTGGTGAAGGCGGATTTGGTCACTCAGGTACCAAGTAGCCTTTACAAGTAGTCACAAGCCTAGGAATAACAAATGGCGGCTAGCCCCAAAATAAATCGTCGTGAGCATATTTTACAATGCCTTGCGCACATGCTGGAAACCAGCCCTGGCCAACGTATTACCACTGCTAAATTGGCAGCGGAAGTTGGTGTTTCTGAAGCGGCGCTTTATCGTCACTTCCCAAGTAAAGCTAGAATGTTCGAAGGCTTAATCGAGTTCATCGAAGATGCGATTTTATCTAGATTAAACATCATCATGGATGAAGAAAAAGACACCATGAAACGCTGCGAATTAGTATTGCAGCTGTTATTGGTCTTTTCTGAGCGTAACCCTGGAATATCACGTGTTTTAAATGGCGATGCGTTATTAGGTGAAAATGAGCGTTTACGTAGCCGCATCAGCGGGTTATTTGCCAAAATAGAAACCCAAATCAAGCAAATACTACGTGAAAAAACCTTACGTGAAGGCCATGGTTTTAATTTAGATGAAGCCATTTTAGCTAACTTATTATTAGCTATCGCCGAAGGCAGAATCGCCCAATTTGTTCGTAGTGAATTTAAACAAAAACCTACCGAGCACTTTGACGAGCAATGGCAGTTTGTGCAGCAGCAATTGTTACGCAGCTAGTAAATCTCTCAGTTACTGAGAGCGTAGTTAATAAAAAGCCTAGCTAATAAATATCTGAGCTAAACAGCAATAATTTAAAGCACTCAACTGAGTGCTTTTTTATGCTA
The DNA here is from genome assembly GCF_019654955.1 of Shewanella sp. KT0246. GTDB lineage: Bacteria > Pseudomonadota > Gammaproteobacteria > Enterobacterales > Shewanellaceae > Shewanella > Shewanella goraebulensis. Next base: position 42,005 of record NZ_BPEV01000015.1, read on the forward strand.
AAAATAAATATCTCATTCGTCGCCAAACCAACCAAATTAAACATAAAACAAATACTTGACTAAAAGGGTCGGCTTTTTTTTATTTCAATAATATTAATTTGACTCAAATCACGCTATTATCCCCGTCCCTTATGATTGCGACGCATGAAGCACAAGTTAATTTGCTGCATCAGCAACAAGGCGATTTTTAACATACACTCAGTAAAACGCACTACCCCTGTGGTTGGAGGATAAGATGGCATTAAGTGAAGCTGCATTACAGGTCAAAACAGCACTGACTGAGCAAGGGCTCGAAACCCCAATGCTGCCGCAAACTCATACTCCAGAAGAGCGTAAGCAAAAAATTGAGCATCACATGAAAGAAGTGTTAACGCTAATGGCGTTAGACCTATCAGATGACAGCTTAATGGATACGCCTCGCCGCATTGCTAAAATGTATGTTGATGAGATTTTCTCAGGGCTTGATTACCAAAACTTCCCTAAAATCACTGTCATCGACAATAAGATGGGCGTTGATGAAATGGTGCGTGTGCAAGACATAAGCCTAACCAGCACCTGTGAGCATCACCTAGTCACCATTGATGGCTATGCCACTGTCGCCTATTTGCCTCGCACTAAAATTATCGGTTTATCAAAAATAAACCGCATCGTGCGCTTTTTTGCCCAGCGCCCACAAGTACAAGAAAGGCTGACCCAGCAAGTCTTAGTTGCATTGCAAACCTTGCTTGAAACCAAAGATGTGGCCGTTAAGATGGATGCGGTGCATTACTGTGTTAAATCTCGCGGCGTGATGGACTCCACCAGCTCAACCACCACCACGGCATTAGGCGGGATTTTTAAATCAAACCCAGCCACCCGTGCTGAGTTTTTACACCAGTCTAAGTGTTAGTTAGCAATCATTAACCCTGCTCACTGAAAAACAAACACAAAAAAGCCAGACATTAAGTCTGGCTTTTGTTTTTAACGAAGATGGATTAAATACCGTATTGCTCACGGTAAGCGCTCACTGACGCTAGCTCTTTTTCCATTCCTGGTTTTTCAGATAAGTAATTGATTAAATCACCTAGCTTAATGATAGATACGATAGCGCAGCCAAAGTCACGTTCAACTTCTTGAATCGCTGATAACTCGCCCTTGCCTTTTTCTTGTCTATCAAGTGCGATTAACACACCTGCTAAGCTTGCATCGTGGGCTGCGATGATTTCCATCGACTCGCGAATAGCAGTACCTGCGGTAATCACGTCATCCACTAGCATCACTTTGCCCGCCAGCTCGCTACCCACTAATGAGCCACCTTCACCGTGATCTTTTTTCTCTTTACGGTTAAAGCAGTAAGGCACATCTTTATCATGGTGATCGCAAAGCGCTACAACAGTCGTTGTCGCAATAGGGATACCTTTGTAAGCCGGACCAAACACTAAATCGTAGTCAATACCAGAATCAACCAATGCAGCAGCATAAAAACGACCTAAACGTGCTAAATCACGACCCGTATTAAATAAACCCGCATTAAAAAAGTAAGGGCTAGTACGGCCTGATTTTAAGGTGAACTCACCAAAGCGTAATACCTGACGCTCAAGAGCGAATTCAATAAACTCACGTTGATATGCTTTCACATTATCTCCTTAACACTGTTATCTGTTTTTATTTAATGACGACTAAGCCTAAATAAAGCTTAAAAAAAGGGGCTCTTATTAACAGAGCCCCTTAATCAAATACGTTTTAGCTTAATGCTGCTTTTTGCGTATCCACGATTTCGCGAATACCATGTTTAGCAAGCTCAAGTAAGCTTAATAACTCTTCGTGGCTGAACGGCTCACCTTCGGCAGTGCCTTGGATTTCAATCATCTTGCCAGTTTCAGTCATGACTACGTTCATGTCTGTTTCAGCAGCGCTATCTTCGATGTATTCTAAATCGCAGATTGGCTCACCTTTGTAAATACCAACACTCACTGCCGCAATTAAGAACTTAAGTGGGTTAGTTTTTAAAATGCCTTTACCGCGCGCCCAGTTAAGTGCATCAACAAGTGCAACACATGCACCAGTAATTGCAGCGGTACGAGTACCACCATCAGCTTGAATTACGTCACAATCGATAACGATAGTGTTCTCACCTAACGCTTTCATGTCTACAGCAGCACGTAAAGAACGACCGATTAAACGTTGGATTTCTTGAGTACGACCAGATTGTTTGCCACGGGCAGCTTCACGTTGCATACGGCTATGAGTCGAACGAGGAAGCATGCCGTACTCAGCAGTTACCCAGCCTTGGCCTTGGCCTTTAAGAAAACGCGGCACGCCTTCTTCAAAGCTTGCGGTACATAAAACTTTAGTGTCACCAAATTCAACCAACACCGAACCTTCAGCATGAGCTGTAAATTGACGAGTAATCGTAACTGGACGAGATTGTGCAGGTGTTCTGTCGCTTGGGCGCATATGAATTTCCTATTTGTGGAATCGATGACAAATTCTGTATCTAATATTTGAATCTAGACTCAGCATCTAATATTTGAATCTAAGCTTATGCAGTTTAATTTCGTGCATATTTGGCTGCACATTATAGTGACTTGTTTGCGCGGATGCCACGCTAAACAAAACCCTTATTGGATTTTTATTAACAAAAAGGCACACTGGGTTAGGATTCGGTGCAAAGGTTAAGGAAAATAATGAACATTGCCATATTTGGAGCTGGCTCTACCGGTTGCTACCTCGCAGGCGAACTACTGATGGCAAAGCAGAATGTGAGCCTCATTTGCCGCGAGCGAATTAAGCACAGCATTATTGATAACCAAGGCATCACCCTCACCAGTTACCAAGGTTTGCATCAAAAAGTGATGCCGACAGCCCTTATTACCGAAATTGAAGCCAACACACCAACATTCGACCTAATTTTTGTCACCTTAAAATGCCACCAGCTGAGTAATATTACTGAGCAACTACTGCAACTAACTCATAAGCAAAGCACCATAGTATTAATGCAAAACGGTCTAGGCAGTTTTGATGAGATAACACAGGCATTATCTAAATACCCAGAGCAATCAAGATTCGTCATCCAAGGCATAACGCCGTTTAACGTGCTGCAAAAAGAACTTGCCACCTTTCATAAAGGCACCGAAGGCGAATTCATATTTGCCAACACGCCCCATACGCAGACAGTTCATCAAGCAATGATTTCTAATGGTTTAAGCTGCACCTTGGTCGATGATATGGCGCCAATCATTTATGGCAAATTACTGCTGAATCTCAATAACGCACTTAATGCGATTACTGACGTGCCCATTAAGCAGCAGCTTAGCCAAGCACCGACTCGCAAACTATTAAGCCTTGCGATGAAAGAGTGGCTAAACGTATGTAAAAAAGCTCACTTACCTTTAGCGCAATTCACCAAAGTTAAGCCCCAATGGTTGCCGCTGATATTGTCCTTACCCGACAGCCTGTTTACAGTGCTCGCTAAACAAATGCTCGATATCGACCCCGAGGCGCGCTCTTCCATGTGGGAAGATATACAGGCTAATCGCAAAACCGAAATAGAATACTTAAACCAAGCCGTGGTTAAACTTGGGCAACAACATCAGGTTGCGACACCCGTTAATGCCGCCATAGTCACAGCGGTTAACAAACTAGAACAAGGCCAGAAGGTCGACATTCACACATTACTTTAAGCAGTCTTAATTAGAGCAAAAAAAGGCCGCGACTTTATCAAGTCACGGCCTGTTATCGATTCATATTAAACCAATCTAGCGTTTACTTTTGCTTTCTCACAAACGGTAAAATCAGTAAGGCTACGCCTACCACTAAAAATGGAATACTCAATAACTGCCCTGCACTCATGGTCCATTCAGTGGCATAAGCTGCTTGCTTCACTTTCACCATTTCGATGGCCCAACGCGCACTGAACACACTGCACAAGAACAAGCCAAAAATCACGCCGTGCTTTTCTTTTAGGTTAGTAAACTTGTACACCGCATATAGCGTAATAAAGATAACTAAATAACTAATCGCTTCGTATAGCTGCGCTGGGTGACGCGGCAGCATATCCACACGCTCAAAAATAATGCCCCAAGGTTTAGTGGTCGGTAAGCCTAATATTTCTGAGTTGGCGAAGTTGGCCATACGCACAAAAAAACCAAATATTGCAGTCGCAATAGCCAGTCTGTCTAACAAAAACAAAAACGGCATATCGGTTTTACGCTTGTAATAATACAGCGCTAAAATGGCACCTAACCCGCCGCCATGGCTGGCTAAACCGCCTTCCCAAATAGCTAAAATTTTCATCGGGTTGGCAAAATAGTAACTTGGATCGTAAAAGAAGCAGTGCGCTAAACGTGCGCCAACAATAATGCCGACCACACAGTACATCAGTAGATTATCGAGCGATTCAACATCTAAGCCTTCTTTTTTATACATGCGCTTCATTACCTGAAACCCACTCGCAATGGCCAAGGCAAACAAGGCACCATACCAATGTACTTTAAGACCCATAAACGAAATTAACACAGGGTCGAGATTCCACACAAAATGGTCCAATTGACTACTCCAAAATAATAAAACAGCTAAACCTTTTAGGCACAAGCAGCAGATGTAGGCTTACTATAAACAATTCAATCGTGTAATTCGATGCTCATTGCCAACAACACGTTAATTACCAGTAACAAGCAGCCATGATAAATCCATTCGCCCGCACATATGTAGCCAATATGACCTAAAAAGTCGGCGTAAGTTGCATATTAATGTAAAAGCTAGTCCATAAGCTTTTGTATACTTTGACCTTCACTGCTAGCAGACTATAATCGACACAATACAATTGCCGCTAACTTAATTAGGGTTCAAACATGATCCAAAGTATGACCGCCTACGCTCGCATTGAGCACAAAGCCGAATGGGGCACTGCCTCTTGGGAACTCCGCTCAGTCAATCAACGTTACTTGGAAACTTACCTACGTTTACCAGAGCAAATGCGTAGCCTTGAACCCGTATTACGTGACCGCCTGCGTAAGCGATTAAACCGCGGCAAAGTAGAAGTAAACCTACGTTACGAATTATCAGAGTCTGGCAGCAGTGAAATGCGCCTAAACCAAGACTTAGCCAAACAACTGCTGAATGCTGCAGATTGGTTAAAGAAAGAATCTAGCCACGGTGAGCTTAACTTAGCAGACATACTACGCTGGCCTGGTGTGATGTCGGGCGCAGAGCAAGATATGGACGATATCAACAAAGACCTGCTGGTCGCTTTTGATGGCGCAGTAGCGCAATTTATTGAAGCCCGTGGCCGTGAAGGTGAAGCCATCAACACTATGTTACAAACTCGCCTAGACCAAATTGTTGAGCAAGTCGCAATCGTACGTGAACACATGCCAGCGGTTATGCAGTGGCAACGTGACAAGCTCACCAACCGTTTAGCAGAAATCACCGGCGAACTTGATCCAGCCCGAATGGAACAAGAAATGGTGCTACTTGCACAAAAGATGGATGTCGCAGAAGAGATGGACCGCCTTGACGCACATGTTGCTGAAACGCGTTTAATCCTCAAAAAAGGTGGTGCACAAGGCCGCCGTTTAGATTTCATGATGCAAGAGTTTAACCGCGAATCTAACACCCTAGCCTCTAAATCAATCAGCGCAGAAGTCACCGCCGCAGCGGTAGAGCTTAAAGTGTTGATTGAGCAGATGAGAGAACAGATCCAAAACGTTGAATAGCATCCAATAGAGTCCAAATAAAACCTTTGACCACTGATTTTAAACGCTTTAATTAAACCTCAGTCCAAAGAGGTCCATTAGCACCCACTACTTTCCAACGTTAAATGGTGGGTGATATGGTGAGTAACTTAGTATATAGCCAATGCATGGTGGTGGGTAAATAACCCACCCTTGTATTTGACTGGAGACTAAGGGCTTATGGGAAAGTTAACCGCAAAGGAAGTTGCAGCAAAATCCAAAGGAGTGCCTTGCCGATTCGCTGATGGTGAAGGTTTATATTTTGTCGTTCCCAAATCCGGCAAACCATTTTGGATGCTCCGCTACACCGCCAACAAAAAACGCAAAGAGATGACTTTGGCTAAGTACAGTGATCTTTCATTGGCAGATGCTCGCGCAGAAGCCGCAATTAAAATGAAGCAGTTTCGTGATGGTCTAGATCCTCTCGTTGCCAAGAAACGCGCCGAACAAGCCGAAATTAAAACCGTTGATGATCTGTTTGCCGATTGGCATTTAGGTAATATCAAAAGACTAAAACATCACGAAATCCCCGAACGTATCTACCGTAAAGACATTGCTCCACATATAGGTAGCTTCAGCGTCGATAGCGTCACAGCCAGAGACATAAGAGCAGTATTACAAGCCATCGCAGCCACTAACCGCCCAGCAATCGCTAACGATGCTCTGATGTACAGCAAGCAACTTTTCAATCACGGCATAAAACTGGATCTGCTTAGCGCAAATCCAGCGAGTGCATTTTCGGTTACGGATGCTGGTGGAGTAGAAAAGAGTAAAGACAGAGCCTTAACCATCGAAGAGCTCACCCATTTCTTTCATACAGCACGTGACAACAGCGACAGCTTTAGCCGTGATAATTATCTCGCTTGTGCATTGCTGGTGGTATTAAGTGTAAGGAAAGGGGAGTTAACAGAAGCGTTATGGCAGGAATTTGATTTGGAAGAGGCTAAATGGAGCCTTCCTAAAGATCGCAGTAAGTCCGGTGTCGGCATTGTTATACCGTTACCTGAAACAGTCTTAGAGTGGCTTAAAGAGCTTCAGATCAGAGCATGTGGATCAGACTATGTTTTCCCTAGTCGCAGAAGAAGCAAGCGGCCCTGTATGGGCAAAGATACGCTTAATCGCGCTATTACTAAGTTGTTTGGTCATGAGGCAGGCAAGAAGAAACAACCAGCTAACCAAATGGGTGACATGGCACATTTCACCGTACATGATTTAAGGCGCACTTGCAGAAGTCTATTAGCGGCACAAGGAACGCCCGGCCATGTCGCCGAGCGCTGTTTGAATCATAAATTGAAGGTGTTGAAGGGATTTATGATCGGTATGACTATTTTGATTAGCGAAGTGATGCCTTATACATACTCTCTGTAAATTTGAAGACCATTATTAATAAATAGGTTGTGCATATGAAATTATTGAATACATATGAAGACAAAGATGAAGCTGAAAAAGCAGAAAGTTTAATTTTAGGGGATAAAAGGTTAGCGAGTGAACGGGATGGTACAGAATTAATTTATAATTTATTTGGTGAACCAAATTGGAGTAATTTATATAAGTTAGGGATGTTTAACTTACCGCTTTTAAAGAAATTACTTGAGCAGAGAGGTTCATCCGAAGGATATGACGAGGCTAAGCATAAAGAGGTCATATCAATGCTTAGGCATGCTGCTAATACGTTTGAATTAGAGATACCTAAGCATTGGTTTTAATTTAAATCAGGTTTTTTAATTGTAACTATAGTTTCTCTAAGCAAATCTTTAAGATAGGGGTATTGTTTCATTTGTTGGCCTGATGTATTTGCTTTTCTGCATTTGAGTATTTCAATTACCTCATATCCCAGTTCATTTGCAATGAAAGCGAAAATTGTATCGGTTGGAATTGCGACACCAACATATGCGCTTTGGTCAATGACAATATGCATATGCCCACCAGCTTTGAGGAGGTGCATTCCTTTGTTAATTACTTCTCCCATATCTGCAAAGTAGGCTCTTAGCATGTTTGGAACAAGTCTTGTTCTCCCATCTCGTTTGCCTGTTAGTTTTTCCTTTTGTGGTATTTTTTTCCATAATTCATCACAAAGAAGTTCAACGATAGGCAGTTTTGAAATTAGGTCTTCTTTGTAACTTAGGCGGAAATTCCTTATAAGAAGCTTTCTTTTTTCTTTAATTTCATTTGCTTTACTCCATTCACCAAAAATTAATTCCATTTTATATGATTCAAAATAATCAAAAGAATTAGCATAAGGAGGGGAAAAAATAATAGACCCAACTTTTTGTTTATTGAGAGCCTGCTTTATATCTGGCTTATCCAAATTTATAGCGCTGGTTAATATTGCTTTTGATAAATTATTTTGAAGGTGAGGAGTTATTTGGAAGTCTTGAAGCATTATTTCTATTTGGTTAGAAAATGTAGAGAAGCAATCAACAATTTTGGTTTCTCGTGTTGCTAGTCCATTCCCATCTTTTTTACGGTTGGAGCAATCTTCGATAATAGAAAGTAACGCCATAAAGAAAAAATCAAAATATCTCTCTGTGCATAATTTTTTTATAGAGGATTTAATCGCTATCAGTTGATTTAAGTTACTGTAATTAAAATATTTTGAGATGCTTTCGTCATATTCATTGGCTGTTACTTCCATATCTGTAGCTACCAATAAAATATTTTCAGTATATTTTTTAAGATCAATGATTTCCTGTGTTGTAAATTTATATCCTTTAACTTTTGTCGATAGAACTGCATATGGATTAACATCCAGCCCTAGTGAAGCTATATTTAATTCATTACAAGCGACCATCGTTGATCCTGAACCACACATGGGATCAATTACGTAATCAGACTTATCGACTGGAAATCGCTTTAATAGCTCTTTAACTAGGTCTCCAGCATACCCTTCCCTATATCTCATCCAGCGGTGGTAAGGTTGTTTTTTTGATATAGATGTATTAACTAAACTTGAAAAATAACCCGTCTCATCTCGGCCATGAAATTGTGATTCCATATTTTCTAGTGTTTGTTTTAGAATGGGAGAGTTGTACGCATCTTTTAGCGATAGCCATGAGTATGTCATTATTTATTTCCCCGTACTTGCCAGCGATTACCATCTCTATTTAGAGTTGCTTGAGTGTCGAGAAATTTTTCTATGAGTTCATGCGAAAACTCTTCATTTATTTCAGCAGTACTTTTACCTTCTGTAACTTGCTTAATCAGGCAAAGTGTTGAAATAGCAAAGAGTTTTATGTAGAACTCTCCTAAGGTGAATGTTTCCTGGTTATTTTTTATTTCCTTAAGAGTCCGCTCTAAACATTGTGAAAATGAATCCTGAACCATACTGAAATCTATAGTTTTATCTGTTTTCTTAAATGAGTATATGAAGTCACCTTGGGGTGTTCCATCGAAACGTAAATGTGCAGTGTCTCGATATGCATCTATACCTTCTTGGTAAAAAATAGCACTAGGTTCAATGTAAAATCCAGCGTCAATTGCGGCCTTTATTACTGAATGCCATGCTCGTATATCTTTGTTATTAAATGTGAATGCCATTATTCCATTAGGTTTAAGCACTCGGTAGCAGTTCTTAAATACTTTGTTCAATAATAAATAATAATCATTAAAATCTTTTGAGTACTCCTCTGATTTTGTTCTTCTATGGACAACCGCCTCTGCTTTCAGTAGTTTATCGTGAGATGTAAATGGTGACTTTTTATTAAGCCAAACATCCCAAAATCTGCATAGCTCACCATATTGAACATTACTGCCATATGGAGGATCTGTGAGGACAAAATCAACAGAATTTTCCGGTAAGCTAACTTCTGATGAATCCCCACAGTTGATGGAATAATCTGCCTCTTGATTAAGAACATCTTGCAGGTTGAGTGAGTACTTAGTATCAGTGAATCTAGAATTCCTATCTTTTATTGATGAATTGAAAGCTTTAACTCTATTGGAAAAATACTCAATAGGATTCACCTCTATGAATTGGTTAGGTGTCCAATAGGCATGCTTAGACCACGCAACAGGTCTACCATCCATCCATGAGGAGGTGGAAAAATTCATGTTATTTGTATATCTGAGTAATGAGCTAATTAAAAATAAAAGGTATTGGTACTCATCTTCTTTTAGCTCGTCTTTGATACGTTCGATACAAGAGAAATAAAGCCCACAAGTAATAAGGTTTCTCTTTGTAAAAAGGTCAGATAATTTATGAAAACCTTTTCGGTGGAGGCAATCCTCTTGCTGTCTATCCCAGTCTTCAGGTATTTCATCATCTGGGATATCAATGTTAAATTTCTCAACTAACTTGCTCAAATTCTCTACGAAATATTTTGCCTTTTCAATATCTGCTTGTTCCGGTTGTTTGCTATCTTGCGTACCGCAACTAGAGCATTTGAAACGAATATTTAAAATTTCACTGTTAATTCTAGGGCTATTAACTGCTCTGAATTCATGTTTACAATGATTGCAAAGGTAAACCCCATTCTTTGGTTTTCCAGTTTTACCTATAGCTTTTGATTTATGGTCAATACAGGTTGAAACTGAGCATGAAGGGCAGTGGACATTGTAAGCGTGTTCGTACCATCTTACGTGAGAGTCTTCTTGGCATTCAGTGCAACTAGTTGAGTAAAATTCTCCCAATTTTTCGATAACTTCTTTATTGATCTTATTAGAAAGAATTTTAAAGCGCTCTTCATTAATTTCAGATACTTGATTAAGCTGAATAAAAGAAGCTATTGGATTAATATCAGAGATGATAATCCTTCTTTTCTCTGTAAGCCCTTCCACTAATGTCACTCCGCCTCCACCAAAGGGGTCAAAAATCACATCACCTTCCTGAGAATAATGTTTTATAAGCTCTCGGAATACATTGTGTGGCCGGCGCGCAAAGTATTTGTGTGTCTTATATATAGGGGTGTGGCCTAAAGATTTTATTGTTTTGTTAAAATATGAAACGTTATTCATTCATTAATCCAAATTTTTTCGCCGTACAGTTCAGGGGATAAGAATGCACCAGACCTAGATAATATTTCGCTAATTTTCTCTTCACCGCCATCTTTCAATAGAATACACTTATTTGAAAAAGTAAATATTTCATCGAAGATAATTAAGTCATTCTTTAAGTAGCGGTATTGGTTTCCAACAGTAGTCCTATCAGTCCAGACATTTGCAAAGGAAAAGTTGCAATTATACGCTTCATTTAACTCATTTAGAATGCCTTGCTTGTTAGCTTCGCTTGTGAGGTGAATGTTTGGGTAATTTTGGTTTATTTCTTGAGCGTTAGATATTGCTTTCTCAATGTTAGGTTTATCATCATCATCAAACTCAATAGAGTAAATCCCATAAACAAATTGAACGAAGTTAATTGACTTCAGCCTTTTAAGAAACAGAAAAACTTCTCTATATGGGAATAGTGTAGATCCATCTTTGTCCTGAGAAAATAACATCATTTGATTTTTAAACATGTCGTTGAAATCATGCTGGTTACTTTTTATTTTTTCACCTATTCCAGTGAGTTGGAATTGAGCTTTTGCTACTTTTTTAATAATCCCTAATCTTTCACAATGAGAAACATTATTATTACTAGGTCTATTATTTTTTGTATAAATTATTAAGTCTTTTCTAGTATAAGTTTGATTGGGTAGCATCAAGTTTAAGGTAGGTTCTACCAGATTTTCTAAACATACGCTTGCGGTGAAATCCACAGCTGTTTTAAATACCCGAGTTATGCTTCCCTTACGCTCTGATTTTCCTAACTGTCCTCCAACACCAATCGTTCCTGTTGGATCTTTGTTTACATCTGCGATTCTAATGGCTAAGGATTCTTCAAATTGGGATATATCAATTTCTTTCGGGAGTATTACATCAATTTTCCCTAAGTTCCCCTTGGACTGCTTTCGGCCTCTTACTTTGTCTGAATTTATAGAATCAATCCACTCTGATAACTCTTGATCTTGATCTCGTAACGCTTGAATTAAATTAAATAGTGATTCAAAGCCTTGCCCGGTACAAATGTCAGATGATTCATCATCAATTAGTACAGGAATTATTATGTAAGCGGTCTTATTTTCCTGTCCAAATTTTTGCCTAAGAGCTCGACCTATAGCTTGCACAATATCTATAAGAGAGCCTTTAGGGTCTGCAAAGAATACGGCATCAATTAACGGGATATCTATCCCTTCCGTAAGGCAGCGGACATTGGATATCACTCCTATGTCTGAGGCTTCAAAATCATTAATTATTTCACACCGAGCTTGTGAACTCATCTGCCCATTAATATGGCTTATTGCGATATCATCTTTTGGATCATTACTTATAAGCTCTTCATTTAGTTTTTTTGAAAATTCTACAGCTTCACTTATTTTTGAATGGAAAGTAATTACCTTTCTCACGCCAAGGTCCAATATTGTTTTCTTTAATATGGTTCGTTTGAACAAATTATGTATGGCTTCTGTCTGCTGCTCATCTGAAAGTTCATCTTTGATGTATTGGTTATTTGAAATTATTCTTGAAAGGTCGGAATTGGTTATACCCGAAAAAACTATTCGATAGTCTGAAATTATTTTTTTATGAATTGCTTCACCAAATGTAAGTCTACTGAAGGTAGGCCCATATACATTTGCATCATTCATGGAGAAAACTGCTTTCCCTAGTTCATTAGCGGCGTTACTGAGTCTTGGTCGTATTAAGCGTTCGGTAGCTGTTAAAAATAATTTTTTTCTTGTGGGGATTAATGCATCTAAAAGAGCTTTTGAAAATTTTGAGTCAGCTCCAATTCCAGCGGTTCGGTGAGCTTCATCATACACTGCTAAATCAAATGTCCAGTCATCTAATGACTCTATAGCCGTCCCAATTACTTCTGCGGACTGGTAAGTAGAGAAGATATATACGCATTCTTCTTGGTTTTTTAATGAAAGAAAATTAGCAATTTCTTTAGGGTTTGTAGTGACTGGAATATCAATGTCATCCAGGTCAATATTATTTTTATCTATATCAGAATCTACTGACTGATCACTACAGACGCATAGATAAGAAAAAGTGCTTGATGATTCAAAGGACCATGCTTCAAGTGTTTGTCTTACAAGTTGAAGGCTTGGAGCAAAGAATATAACCCTTTTAGCTTTAACTGCTTCTGCTGACCATATTGAAATAAGAGTTTTACCAATTCCACAGGCTGCTATCACTTTGCCTTTATTGCTTGTAGAAAAACCCTCTCGGATATCTTCTACGATTTTTTCTTGATAGTCTCTAGGTACTTTTTTATCTATTACTATTTTTTTGTTCTTTGTAGTAAAAAAATCATGAAGTTGAGTAAAAAAGTGCTCATCTAGCACTTCAAATTTGTCAGACAATAATGATAGGTGGCCTGATTTTTTATTTGCTACTTTTGTTAGTTTTTTACTGTTAGAAATTATCAACCGATGATCTGCATATTCTGCCTCAGCCCAAAATGTTGATAATTCAGTTGCTGTTAATGCGGCCCTTTTTGATCTGAACTTTGCTTGCCACGCTATATATTCGCCTTTGTTATTTATATATACCCCATCAACACCATTATCTGTATTTTCAAGTTTAAGTTTGTTTATAACTTTAGCGGGAAAGCTCTTCCCGTCTACTATTGGGCAATAGATTTCATCAATTGCGTGAAGCTTAGAGAAATACTTTAAATAGAAATATGTAAAATACTCAAAAAGATCCCCTTTTTGTTTATTACTATCAATTGCTTCAAGGTGCTTTTCAATGGCAACCCAAGAAGAATTATTAAAGGCTGTTAAATTCATAATTAGTATTACCCCCCAAATTTAAATTTTGATGATGAGAAATGTTCTATTTATCAGAGTTGTGTTGGTTGAGTGTTTGTTCTGATTGGATGTGATTTTTTAATGAGTCAAGGAAGTCAAGTAGGTCTATGTCTAAGCCATCAACGATGGCCTCGAGTGATGATAGGGTTATGTTTCTTACCCCTCTTTCAACGCCAGAAATATATGTCCTGTCTAGGTTTGCTTTTTCTGCTAGTTCTTCTTGGCTGATTTGATTAGCATTTCGGAGTGTTTTCAATGTTTGCGAAACACCTAAGACAAGTTTTTTGCTCATATTTACAACCTAAATTCTCAAGATGCCTTTGTGAGACGTATAAGTCTACGGACTATTAGTCACATTTATGATGGGTGGTTTTTTCTGGTGGGTGGGGGGGGTAAAGGTATCGTGCTAGAAAAGTGTTGAATGAATAATGTAGGTGAAGGAGGTCTACTTTTTGCCTATTAGTTTGTATTTCAGCCTTTTCTAATATATTTCAAGATATCATTAAAACAGGGCATAAAGACAAGGAACCAGTAGCCCCTTGTCTTTATGTCTTATTTATCCGGCAATCTGTAACTCTGCGTCATCACGTTGTTTAATCTTATCCAATATCCACTCTTGCACTTCACCTTCTACCCAAGCTACTGATTTGCCTATTTGTGTAACAGGCTTTGGGAATAATCCTTCTTTCATATATTTGTAAATGCTCGAACGGCCTAATGCTGTTTGCTTCATTACTTCTGCTAGCTTAATTAATCGCATGGTTTGAATCCTTATTGTGTTCATTCAAACCATTGGTTGAGCGAGTAAAAATTCACCGAAAGTAATTCGATTCCAGATTATTTCAGATATATATCACTTATGTGCATAAGCCCACTAACGGGTTACATAAGGAGTTTAATATGCACACAAAATCTACCCACAGTTACGCATTGTGCAGACCAATGACAGAACACCAGATACTTGAGAAAGCCGCAGAGATCATTGCTGATAAATTCATTAAAGGAGATGCATTTAGTACCGCTAAAGCAACCAAAGAGTATTTAACTTTTAAACTAGGAAAATATGAACGGGAAGTGTTTGCGGTAATGCTGTTGAATACTCAGCATCAACTGATTGAATACCGGGAGTTATTCTTCGGTTCAATTGATAGTGCAAGCATATATCCGCGAGAGGTGGTTAAAGCGGTACTTGAGGTTAACGCAAGTGCGGTAATCTTTGCGCATAACCACCCGTCAGATAATGCCAATTGGGAAATACAAAGCATTATCTGTCACCCGCTTTGATCGCCTCTATGACGCTAAGCATCATAGAGTGATGCGTCGTCACCAAATCGATGCACGTCAGGCTTTAGGCTATTCCGTTGCAAGAAAATATGAGCGACATCTTGGTAGTGGTCGTGATGAGCAAGATATTCGTGAAGGAGTGAGTCTAGTAAAGCTGTTTAGCATCGCTGAGCACTGTGCTAATCCTGCTCAAGCCAAGTTCGACATGCTTCGTTGGACAATCTTTAACTTGCTCGTATGCAATGCTGATTCACATGGTAAAAACTATTCATTCTATGTCACCGCTAAAGGCCTTGAAGCGACGCCATGGTATGATCTTGTCAACGTGAAAATGTACCCAGACTTTGATCAAGAACTGGCGATGGCAATTGGTGATGAATTTGAAGCCAGTAAGATCCACGCCTATCAATTAATGACATTGGCAGAAGAATGTGGAATTAAGCCAAACATACTTGAATTAACCCTCAAGCAACTAGCAAAAGCCATCCTCGATAATCTAGATGAAGTGGCAAAACAAGCTGGTGAGCTTACGGAAGCAGAATCTGAGTATGCTGAACGATATAAACAGTCCATTAAAACACGATGTGAATACTATCTTGCTCAAGCTGAAGAAATGAAACATATCAAGTTGTAGCTGAACACCCTAGCGTCTAAATCAATCAGCATAGAAGTCACCGCCGTAGCGGCAGAGATTAAAGTGTTAATGGAGCAAATGAGAACAAATACAGAACGTAGAGTAACGTCTGAATAGGACAAACTAAAAGCCCTGTTAATGCAGGATTTTTTGATATAACTGTACAGATAAGCTTTAGTAATAAGGTATTTATACGTTTAGGATTTCTTCTGCTTGCCTTTGTTTTAATCGCGATGGATAGTCTTTATCCATCGAGACTAAAAAGTCATTAACATCCCCAAACTCTTCACTCTCATAAACAATTTTAGCGACTTCTTCTGCCACTCTGCGACCATGAATCAAGATGATGGGATATTTATCCTCAATCACTTCCCGTTGTACCGAATCAGAGAAATAACTAGTCGTCACATAGACACCTAGCCAGCCGCGCTTTAGGCGAGCGACGGTTCGAGCAATATGGTTGCCGCCAGTAGGCGATTTTAATGCTTCACACTTTGCTTGGCCTAATACAATTAACTCAACTTTGGAAAAGCCACTGCCTAATATGACTTTACCAATAAAGTCAGCACCACCGTCACTCGAGCCTTGTGTGACCCAACCTTTTTGATAGATGCCATGTTCCCGATCAATAACGCGGGCTGCAATAACTTCTGCTAATGCCTCAAATCGGTGCTTTTTGTTAGCGTAGTAATTATAAATTTCATTGAGGACACGCTCAGAATCAGATCCCGGAATCGGTTTTTGATTAATAGTTTTTTCAAGACTTAACTTAGACACTCTGCGACGAAGTTTATTAAGTGAGTTGCTGCCCTCAGTTAACCATTTTCGCCAACTACTAGGGGCTGTGTTATTGGTTAAATTGAGTGAAAAACCTACCTTACGCCGGTTGTTAATCCAATCCCATTCAAACGCTTCGTGCTCATTCGCTATGCAAAGCACGGTAAAATCAAAAGCGTAATTAGTAAATGTTCGTTCTAGCTTGTTATCCCATTGCGTCACTAACTCAACAGAATTAATAATCCCCAGTCCATGAAACTGCGGATAACCTTTAGCGACACCATTAACGGTTGCACGTTTAAAAAACAATATTGGCGGGGTTAATGATCTTTGCTCAACACAATGGGAGTGCGATAAACGAAAAGCTTCCAGTAACGCTTTATTACCTAATGCTGTAGCCGGATCTTTACCGGGTTCTTTGTTGTCACCAAAATAGCGAATATGACCATTATCCACATCATAGAAATCTTCCCATGGTGTTTCTGCTGAACCTTTCTTATTAGGACTACTAGAAATGAGAATAGCAGGACGAACTGATTCACCAGAGCAGTTTTTTATTTTAGCGGATGGGTTAATGCCCTTCTCCAGTTGCAATCTTTTTACTTCTGGAGACTTAGTTAAAAAATGAAAGTTAAGATACCCACCTTCATAAAGATTCTCTGCACATGCAGGCTTTTTATATCTAAGAACATCACCAATTTGAATTTTCATTTAGCCTACTAACAACAAAGCTTGATAGCAGCTAATATTACAGAGACGATATAACAACACAATGTTATTGTTACTCTTTATTGATTTTCATCAAAACTGAAAAGTATGTATAAAACGGATAGTTTGATCTTTGCAAATGAGAGCAATCGTTAAATTTTAGCTACTCAACTTAACCATTTAACGGAAAGGACTTCCTGTGAAAACATCAATAACTCATATTGCTCTAACCACCGCACTCTCTGCCTTAGCTCTAGTGCCAATCACCTCTCAAGCGACTGAACAAGACAAACAGGCTTTGTTACTTGAGTGGATGCAGGGACATTTCGATAGTCAGCAGCAATCAATCGACGATAAAGATTTTTATAATATTCACCTTAATATGGTGCAGATTTGGCCTAAAGATAACTCGACGTGGCTTTACGTAGAGCAAGCTGCTGCAACGCATTTAAATAAGCCATATCGTCAACGCGTTTATGAAGTGACGGCATTGTCTGACACTAAATTTGCCAGCAAGGTTTACACCTTTGAAAATGATAAGCGCTTTGCGGGTGCTTACAAAAATGAGGCGCCGCTTAACGAGCTCACACCAAGTGACTTAACTGAAAAAGCAGGGTGTACGGTCTTTTTAACTTGGTCTGAGGCAGAGCAGCACTTTGCAGGCTCCACCGATGAGAAAACCTGTTTAAGTCAGCTGCGCGGGGCAACCTATGCCACATCTGAAGTGACCGTAACCAAAGACAGTATTGTTAGTTGGGATCGCGGCTATGACAGCGAGGATAAGCAAGTGTGGGGCGCAGAAAAGGCTGGCTATATATTCTTGAAGCATTAATCCGCTTTATCACTTCTAGTGCAATTGCATGTTAGCGAAGCTGTCGTTTTTATCAAAGCTGGATTTTTATAAAAACGGCATTCTGGCAGCTTCGCTTTCATTTACTTTTCTGCATTTTAACGCTATTACCACAGCTAATTTGTCCTTCTTACAGCGAAAGATTTTTCCATTAAAATCACTGGTCAAAGCTGACTTAATCTATGGCTATGTTACAGTGAGCCTTATATCTGAATTCATCACCAAGTTATCGTTATTAAAGAAGGTTTTGTGGAACAAGTTACTATCGTCATTGATTTTTTAGCAACTTATAAGTTGTTTGTTACTGTACTAATTATCCTACTGCTGTCGATGCTTAAACGCTTTGTGGTGTCTAAGATCCGTGGTGATGTGGCTTTTGTGAGTGAAGGTCAACGTAAATGGATGTCTCGTACTAAAAACGGCACCTTTATTTTAATCGTCATGGTGTTGTTTTTACTGTGGCAAACCGAGATTAATAAGTTTGCGCTGTCTGTTACCGCTATTGCGATTGCCTTTGTGGTGGCGTCAAAAGAAATCATTTTGTGTTTTACCGGCTCGATTCAACGGGCGAGTTCGCGCTCATTTGTGATTGGCGACTGGATTGAAGTGGGCAAGCTGTGTGGTGAGGTCATCGAGCACAATCTAATGGCGACGGTGATCCAAGAGATTGATTTACACCATGGTCAGTACCATTACACGGGGAAAACGGTCACCTTCCCTAATAGTATGTTCTTTAGTTATGCGGTGAAAAACCTCAACTTTATGAAGCGCTATGTTTATCACAGCTTTAATATTACGGTCGTTGAGTTTGTAAACCTGTATCCGCTGTTCCCAGATTTAGTTAAAAAGATTGAAGCACACTGCGAAGACTTTCTAGAAGTCGCGACCCGATATAATAATATTATTGAAAGGCACGCGGGTGTTGACCTACCAGGGCCTGAGCCACACATTCATATTCACAGTGGGCCTGCTGGCGAACAAGTCGTCCATATTATGATTTTTTGCCCCACTGAGCGCGCAACGCATTTAGAGCAACATATCAGAAAAGACTTTATGGTGGCTTACCATGAGGCTTTCCCTAAATCGGATAAAGCTTGATGCGTTAACCTCAATATCCAATGCGCTTCTAATGCAATAACACCAAAAAAGCCACTCAATCGAGTGGCTTTTTGATGTGTCATTTTAAACGCTGTGCTACTCAAACCTTAAAAATTCTATTTGTTAAGATAAGAGAAAACTTACTTAGCTGAATGCAGTAAATCGTGCAATTGATGTAAGTCTTTTACTTCAAACGTGGGGGTAATGCCGTCCGTGGTTTGTTTGCCATGGTGGTTAAGCCAGCAAGTATCAATACCTGCATTTACGCCGCCTAGAATATCCGAGTGTAGGTTATCACCCACCATCAATACGGTGTTTTTGTCTGGGTTACCCATTAACTCGAAGGTGTGCTCAAAAATACTCACATCGGGCTTGGCTTTGCCAAACTGCTCTGAAATCACCACATGTTCAAATGATGCTTTAAAGCCTGTGCGTTCTAAACGAACATTTTGCAGCTCAGTAAGACCATTGGTAATAATGCCAAGGCTCGCTTTACCTTTAAGGCTTGATACCAATTGTTTAGCACCCGGCAGTGGCTGACAAATATCAGCCATGGCGGCTAAAAAGTCACTGTTAAGACGCTTTGTGGTTACGCCAAGTTTTTGCGCCCAATGTAAAAAACGTGTGTGTTGCAGCTCAGCGGCATCGATTAAGCCTTGCTGATAATCTACCCAAAGTTGTTTGTTTACCGACTGATAGAATGCGTAATCAGTAGTATCAAAGTCGATATCAAAACGGGAAAACATTAACTTTAACCCTGCAAAAATATCAAAATCAAACAAGGTTTCGTCGGCGTCAAACAATATCCATTGGTACTTCATTGCTAGCCCTTATGGGGGTTATATCAAGATACTAAAAAGCGTTATTCAAATAGGGTTTTAAGGCTTGATTCTTGCGCCACTAAACTCTTGAATACCGTAAGCTGGTTAGCTGCTCGGTCTAGGTTATGGCCTTCACGATGGATACCAAAGTACACATCACCGTTTAAGTGGTCGGTTAAAAAGCGCGAACCCAGCATGAGCGCCATGACTTTAAGGCCTAACCATAAACTGCGCTTTTCAATTGGCGTTAAAATATCGGCCAATTGCTCGGTATAAGCTTCACACGCGGCGGCAATAATTTCAGGACGAGCAACGACTTTATCAAGTGCGGTTGAGTCCTCTTCCTCTGGTGAGCAAAAAGCGCGAACCATGTCACCAAAGTCATACATCAAGTAGCCTTTCATGCAGGTGTCGATATCTATCACGGCCATGCTCGACATGTCGCGTTTATCAAACAGCATGTTGTTGATTTTGGTGTCATTATGGCAAATACGTAGCGGTAATTGGCTTTCAACTTTTGCAAGTTCATCAAACAAGCTTTGTTGCGACAAGGCTAATTCGGCCCACTCGCGACAGTCAGCCAGTCTGCCCGATTTGTCATCGGCAACCGCTTGCTTAAGCTGCTCTATACGCTGAGGAAGGTTTAAAAAGTTAGGGATAACATCTTCAAGGCTATTGGCATCTAGATCACTTAATGCATGAGCAAAGTGGCCAAAAGCACTGGCTGCCATTTTAGCTTCATCTTGATTTGTGACCACTTCAATGGTGTGACTGTTAGCCAAATAGCGGATTGCACGCCAAAAGCCTTTGTCGCCTAAATTGACAGACAAGCGGCCGTCTTTTAACACCACAGGGGAAATCACGTCGAGCTGGTATTCGCCATTATTGGCTTTTTGAATGAGGTGATGGCTGACTTTTGCGGCATTGTCGATTAACACTTCTGGCTTAGTAAACACCGTCGTATTAATTTTTTGTAGCACTATGTGGCCTGTTGACCACCTTACTAAGTAAGTTTGGTTAATATGACCATTGCCTAACGGCGAAACACTCGCATTTTCATCAATAATTCCATACAAAGGCAAAATTGTTTGCCTAATAAACTCAACCACCCAACTCTCCATATCTTTTTGTTGCGAGCGAGACAGTTTAATACGATTGATATAAACCACAACACTTACAATGCTAATTTACTGAGTATCGCCCAGTTTGGCGTAATACTCAGTCGTGAACATCATAATCCTTTGATATATTTTGCAAAGGCTGGCTGACTTGATAGCGTTGCCTGGCTGCCTTTTAAGCTAAAGTTATAACCACAAAGCTTAAAGCTGCCCCGCATGGCCACATTATTGATAATTTGATTGTTATCTAGTGGTGAGAACCTCGCCTCTGTGCCACTGTCAGCCATTAAATCGACCTGCATTGGGCGGAATTTGCTGCCATCGTTAAAAGTCAGTTCAGCGCAGCGTTTGTCACCTTTGGCGGTGTCTAAACGCCAAATAGGCTGGGCATCGCCTTCATCACCTAACCAACGAAGCACTAATACATCTTGCTGGAGTATCAGCCAAAAACCATCTGGCAGTTTAACCCTTGCGGTTTCGTTAATAGTTTCTGGTTGGGCTATTGGCGCGATTTCGACAGGTTCCTGCTCTACTTCACCACCTGTAAATAACAGGCTAATGAGGTAAATAAACAAGGTAATGGCTAATACGATGCCTAAACCTTTAGCCACCATCAGCAATACTTTTTGATTGCTTTGGGCCCAAATAAGCCAAGACTTTAATAGTTCCGATAACGAACCTGACTCTAACGCACCGCGATCGACCCGATATGTGGGTTTATCATCGGCGGCATAATGTGACTCACCATCTTGCTGACTTTGGCCTAAATGGTTAACTTTTGAGTGGTTAGCAGAGTTATCTGACTCTTCTCTATAAACGGTTTC
Source organism: Shewanella sp. KT0246 (assembly GCF_019654955.1). GTDB lineage: Bacteria > Pseudomonadota > Gammaproteobacteria > Enterobacterales > Shewanellaceae > Shewanella > Shewanella goraebulensis. The sequence continues at coordinate 63,623 of NZ_BPEV01000015.1, forward strand.
TTGCTGATATCCCGGCTCAAAATTTTGTTCGTATGTTTGCGCTTCATCAAATTCAGCATCAAAGTGTTGATGACTATGCCCAGACTCGCCAATGGTTGGCTCTCGTCTGCGACGCGCTTGTCCTGAGGCCTCACCTGCTTTTATGTGCGGGCCGTTATAACCCATCACATAAATGGTTTTACGTTGATTAGTTTTTGGGGCAGGAAGCCACGCAAAACCAGCACTCACAATCGCGGCAAGTATAAATAAAATGCTAGTGACAACGGCAGGAAAGCTTAAGCTCAACGATAAACTGAATAGCAATAATAAGGTTAACGGGATAGCAATTATCGAGTTTGGTTTTGCAGCGTCTTTAACACGGCGCAAGCTGCTCAAACCACAAATAGGCAAAGCTATCACTGCTGCAATTAAGGTCACAGCGCTGTTTGAAAATAATAGCGCGAAGATCAATACAAAAGCTAAGCAGCTTAATTGAATGGCTAAGGCTCTGAGGCCGTTATCTCGACCTTGACGACAAAATAAGGATGCGAATGACACGAGAAATCCTAATATCTAAAAAATGATCTGTTGGCAGACTAAACAATTTCACCGCTAAAGTCAGTGAAACCAAGTAAAAATGGCCTAAAATAATTCTAAAAATATCAATTTGGTGCTAAATCACCTCGAAAGCACAGCCAGTCAGCTTTTCAATTAAGGTTAATTTCAGCCTACAGCGCCCTGAAGCTAACGCTGCAAAGGCCTTTGATAACTATTAACCACAATAATCGACTAACTGTTCAAGTGTAGATTTGTGCACTTTTATCCATCACAAATCTCGCAAATTGCATCGCTTTGAGTATAATACTCGCCCTGATAAATAATCTGGTTGGAAATTGCACTATGAGCGCTCGTGGAAATCTATTTATTGTGTCAGCCCCAAGTGGCGCCGGTAAATCTTCACTTATCTCTGCTTTACTAAAAGATAAGCCAAGCGACATGCAAGTGTCTGTGTCACACACCACCCGTCAACCGCGCCCAGGTGAAGTTAATGGTCAACATTACCACTTTGTGTCAGTTGAAGAGTTCAAAGCATTAATCGCTGATGAGGCTTTTTTTGAGTGGGCTGAAGTGTTTGGCAACTATTACGGCACATCCCGCACGGTTATTGAACAAACATTGGCAAATGGTATTGATGTATTTTTAGATATTGATTGGCAAGGCGCCGAGCAAGTCAAAAAAGTCATGCCTGAAGCTATTGGGGTATTTATTTTACCTCCTTCGAGAGCTGAGCTTGAACGCCGCCTAACTGGCCGTGGTCAAGACAGCCAAGACGTGATTGATGGACGTATGGCTGAGGCTGTATCTGAAATGTCACACTATAAAGATGCAGATTATATTATTGTAAATGATGATTTTGATGTCGCTTTAGGCGATCTTTGCGCGATCATTCGCAGTCAAAGATCAACCTGTGCTAGTCAGATCCATACTCACAATGATATGATTAACGATCTGTTGGCAGATTAATTGTCATAGTGTACAATTTTGCGTCATTTTTTCCCATATATAACACTGGAGTTTCACCACATGGCTCGCGTAACTGTAGAAGACGCCGTAGAACAAATCGGCAACCGTTTTGATATGATCCTGGTTGCAGCGCGTCGTGCACGCCAAATCGCTGTGCAAGGTAAAGACCCAATGGTTGAAGAGATGAATGATAAGCCAACGGTTATCGCTTTACGCGAAATCGAATTAGGCTTAGTCACCTCTAACACTTTAGATGCTGATGAGCGTCAAACTGTTCGTGAACGCGAAGCCGCTGAAATTGCCGCTGTTGCAGCAATTGCCGAAGGCCGTTCACTTTAAGGAGTAGCGCCACTTGTATCTGTTTGAAGGTCTTAAGGAGTCTGCGTCAGGGTATTTAGAACCCGCGCAAGTAGAATTACTCAAGCAGGCGTACATTGTTGCGCGTGATGCCCATGAAGGGCAAATGCGCACAAGTGGCGAACCTTATATTACCCATCCCGTTGCGGTAGCCCGCATCGTGGCTGACATGCGTCTTGATCACGAGACATTAATGGCAGCCCTGCTTCATGACACCATCGAAGACACCCCTGTTACCAAAGAAGAACTCACTGAGTTATTTGGTGTAACTGTGGCTGAACTTGTTGAAGGCGTGTCAAAACTCGACAAAATTAAGTTCCGCGATAAAAAAGAAGCCCAAGCAGAAAACTTCCGCAAGATGATGATGGCAATGACGCAGGATATCCGCGTTATTTTAATCAAGCTTGCAGACAGAACGCATAACATGCGTACTTTGGGTGCATTACGTCCTGACAAGCGTCGTCGTATTGCTCGCGAAACCTTAGAAATTTACGCACCGATCGCCAACCGTCTTGGTATTCATAATATCAAAAGCGAGTTAGAGGATTTAGGTTTCCAAGCCTATTATCCAATGCGTTACCGTGTGCTAAAAGAAGTCGTTAAAGCAGCCCGTGGTAATAGAAAAGAACTAATTAACAGTATTGAAGGTGCTATTACGACTCGTCTTGAAGATGCCGGCATTAAAGGCACAGTCAAAGGTCGTGAGAAAAACCTTTATTCCATCTATCGTAAGATGAGCAATAAAGAGCTGCAGTTTCAAGAAGTCATGGATATCTATGCGTTCAGAGTCATGGTCGACTCTATTGATACCTGTTACCGCGTATTAGGTGCCATGCATGGTCTTTATAAGCCACATCCTGGCCGTTTTAAAGATTATATCGCGATACCAAAAGCCAATGGTTACCAATCATTGCATACCTCATTATTTGGCCCTCATGCGGTTCCAGTTGAAGTACAAATTCGTACTGAAGAAATGGATCTGATGGCGGACAAAGGGGTTGCGGCTCATTGGATGTATAAGAGCGGCACCAGTAGTTCGCAACAAAGTACCACTCAAATTCGCGCCCATAAGTGGATGCAAAGCCTACTTGAACTTCAGCAAAGTGCTAGTAGCTCGTTTGAGTTTGTGGAAAACGTTAAAACCGAACTCTTCCCTGAAGAAATTTACGTGTTTACCCCTGAAGGCCGCATTTTAGAGTTACCCGTTAACTCAACTGCAGTCGATTTTGCTTACGAAGTGCATACCGATGTAGGTAATACCTGTGTTGGCGCACGTGTAAATCGTCAAGCTTACCCGTTAAGCCAGCCATTAATCTCCGGTCAAACTGTTGAGATTATTACCGCTAAAGGCGCTCGCCCGAATGCGGCGTGGCTAAACTTTGTGGTAACCGGTAAAGCCCGTGGCAAAATACGTCAGGTATTAAAGAGCTTAACCAGTGACGATGCTGTAGCACTAGGTAAACGCCTATTGAATCACGCCTTGGGTGAAACCAAGCTTGATAGCATAGATCCTGAGCAGCTCAATAAAGTGATTTCAGAAACCAAGCATGACGACTTAGCGTCATTGCTGGCTGATATCGGTTTAGGCAACGCCATGAGCATTGTGATTGCTCAGCGTTTGTTAGGTCAAAAACTGACGACCACCAATAAAGATGACGACACGGAAGAGCACTTGATGCCGATTCGTGGCGCTGAAGGGATGTTAGTGACCTTTGCTAACTGTTGTCGCCCTATTCCAGGTGATGCGGTTGTTGCTCATGTCAGCCCAGGCAAAGGCTTAGTGGTCCATATGGAAAACTGTGCCAATATCCGTGGTTATCAAGGCGAGCCAGACAAGTATATTCCTGTTCATTGGGATAACGTTGAAGGCGAAACTTACCAAGCTAATCTGCGTGTTGAGATTGTGAATCATCAAGGCGCACTGGCTAAAATCACCAATATCATCGCAGCTGCAGGCTCAAATATTCATAACTTGAGCACTGAAGAACGCGATGGCCGCGTGTACTTAATCAACCTTCGAATTTCGGTCGACGACCGTGTTCACCTCGCCAATGTGATGCGCCGAATTCGCGTATTACCGGAAGTCTTGCGTACCTCACGTAATCGCTAGTAAGATTGCTAATCTAACTTTCCTAAGCTGAATCACTCTAACTTAATGAGGCAGCTTAGGTTTGCTTGCATCTTAATTTTATTTCGTAGGTTTTAATTTCGCAGAGGGCGTCATGGCAGAAAAAATCATTATCGCAACCGATAAAGCTCCACAAGCAATTGGCACATATTCTCAAGCTGTAAAAGTAGGTAGCACTGTTTACCTATCGGGCCAAATTCCACTCGTACCTAGCACCATGCAAATGGTTAGCGATGACTTCTCTGAGCAAGTGGTTCAAGTTTTTGAAAACTTAACCGCTGTTACTGAAGCTGCCGGCGGCACTATGGCTGATATCGTTAAGCTTAATATCTTCCTAACTGACTTATCGCACTTTGCCACCGTGAATGAAATTATGTCTCGTTACTTCACTCAACCTTACCCTGCACGAGCTGCAATTGGCGTAAAACAACTGCCAAAAGACTCTTTAGTAGAAATGGATGGAATAATGGAGATCTAGGTCACAAACCGAACTTTCCACTACAGGGCGCCTATTGGCGCCCTTTTTATTAGAGTCATTACTCGATATTAGTTCACTTTTCAGCAAAACCTGCTAGTTTATTAGTCGTAATTGCCTAAATTTTATAGGTTATCGTTTGCGCGGGTATCTTTATAAAGCCATACTGATACCAATCGTATTTAAAATCTTATCGTTCATTGGGGGCTAATCAAGGTGCGTTTTTTAGTTTGAGCATTCAGAAGTTGTTATTCGCTTTTGCTGCATAAAACTAATTTATAGCGGATTTAGACTGGTCTGAACTGATTAAATATTCAATACGATTACAATAGATTATTGCGTTAATGACATTGAAATATGTACGTCCTACATTAAAACAAAAACGAACACGGAATTGTCGATGGAAAATCTAATGAAAACACCAGTAGAAATGTTATCGCACTGGGTTGAGACTCAAGGCGACGAAGTATACTTACGCCAACCTATAAACGGTCAGTATGTTGACTTTACATGGCGTGAAGTACAACAAAAAGTACAGCAAGTAGCTGGCGCATTACGCCACCTAGGCCTAGAACCTGGCGATAAAATCGCTGTACTTTCAAAAAACTGTGCTGAGTGGTTTATTACTGACTTAGCCTTAATGCATGGCGGCTATATTAGCGTGCCTATTTACCCAACCGCTAACGCTGAAACGATTCGTTATGTACTAGAACATAGCGGCGCGAAAGCTATTTTTACGGGTAAACTCGATTACTGGGCCGATCAAGAAGCTGGTGTTGGCGGCGAAATTTTACGTATTTCGATGCCTTATGAAACGATGCCTTCTCAGTATCACTGGGATAAGTTCCTTGAGTTAGGCACGCCGTTAGTTGATGCACCTACGCCAACCGCAGAACAAATGATGACCCTGATTTATACCTCAGGTTCAACAGGCAAACCAAAAGGCGCAATGCAAACTTTTGGCAGTTATGGTTGGACGTGTGAAGCCGTGGTTCGCGACTTAAAAACAACCACATCTGACAGATTAATTTCATACCTGCCTTTAGCACACATTACTGAACGCGTGGCGATTCAGGGCTCTTCATTTTATTCAGGTTCTTCTGTGGCGTTTGTTGAAAGCCTCGACTCGTTTGTTGCTGATGTTCAGCGCTGCCGACCGACGGTATTTTTCTCAGTGCCACGCTTATGGACTCTGTTTCAGCTCAATATTATTAATAAAGCGGGCGAAGCAAAATTGGATTTCTTACTTAAAATCCCAGTTATTAGCAGCTTAGTAAAACGTAAAATCCAAAAAGGATTGGGTCTTGAGCATTGTCGCTTATTGGGTTCAGGTTCTGCGCCAATTCCACCGACTCAATTAGAGTGGTACAACAGAATAGGCATGAACATCTCTGAAGCTTGGGGCATGACCGAAAACTGTGCTTATTCCATTATTAACTTCCCGTTCGACGCTAGCAAAATAGGCACCGTTGGCCGCCCTGTAGAAGGTTGCCAAGTGCGCCGTACTGACGACGGTGAGCTAATGGTGAAAAGCCCTGGTTTAATGACGGGTTATTACAAGCAAGAAGAAGCCACTAAAGCCTGTTTTGACGAAGATGGTTTTTTCCACACTGGTGATTTGTGTGAAATCGATGAAGATGGCTACATTTCAATTACTGGCCGCGTTAAAGATAATTTTAAAACCTCAAAAGGTAAGTACGTAGCGCCAGTGCCAATTGAGCGTAAGTTAGCGCAGGATTCTCACATTGAATTATTGTGTGTCATTGGTTCAGGTTTACCGCATCCAGTAGCCTTAGTGCAGTTATCTGAAGGTTCAGCCCTTCAGCCTCGCGAAGAAGTGCGTTCGTCGCTCAAGGCAACGCTTGATAGCATTAACCCTAACCTTGAATCACATGAACATGTAGACGCGGTTTTGGTTGTTAAAGAACCATGGACTGTCGAAAATGATGCACTAACGCCGACTTTAAAAATTAAGCGACATGTGCTTGAAAAGCAGTTTAGTGCCAAAGTTGATGGTGTACGCGGCGCTAAAGTGGTCTGGGAAGATGAGCTTTAACTTAGCAACACTTGCTCGTTGAACTAAATAAATATCAGTTTAAAGCACACTTTCGAGTGTGCTTTTTCTTGATGTTAATGTCTCAGCACGAGTGATGACTAAACAAAAGTTAACCATCAACAAGCAAATTTAAATTGCGCAAAAATAAAAAGTCTCTATGCTTGCCATCCTTTTCGATTTAACCCATTTGTGAGCGTTGATCATGTTAATTCTATTATCGATTATTGGCGGTTTTTTAATCCTAACAATAGGGGCTGAAGCCCTAGTAAGGGGGGCGAGTCAGATAGCACTCAAGTTAGGCCTAACTCCGTTAATTATCGGTCTGACGATTGTGGCTTTTGGTACCAGTGCACCTGAGTTAGCCGTAAGTGTAAAGTCGGCTATGGCAGGCAATAGTGGTATCGCTTTAGGCAATGTAATTGGCTCCAATATTGCCAATATTGGCCTTATTTTAGGTATTACGGCATTAATCCGTCCCATTAAAATTGAGTCGCAAATGGTGCGCCGCGATATTCCAATTATGATTGCCGCATCTGTATTATTCTGGAGTCTGCTTCTCGACGGTGGCTTAAGCATTTGGAATGGTATGTTGCTTACCACGTTATTAGTCGGTTACTTATCTTTTAGCTATATCACCGCTGACAAACAAAGTAATGAAGACGGATTAGCAGTTAATACGCAAAGTAACTGGTTGTCAGTAGTCTTGATTATTATTGGTATTTCAATGCTTGTAGGTGGCGGAATATTATTTGTTGATGGCGCGGTAGCTATGGCTAAATCATTTGGTATTAGCGAAGTGATTATAGGTTTAACCATCGTCGCGATTGGTACTAGCATGCCTGAATTGGTTACCTCCATTGTTGCTGCAATGAAAGGTGAGAGTGATATTGCCATTGGTAATGTGATTGGCTCAAACCTGTTTAATATCCTAGGGATTTTAGGTGTCACCGCATTAATTCATCCAATTTTGGATAGTGAAATCAGCTCGATAGATTGGTTCACCATGATTGCCCTTGCGATGGTATTGCTGCCTTTTGCTTATACAGGGCTGCGCATTGGCCGTCGTGAAGCGAGCTTTTTAGTATTAAGCTACTTAGGCTATATCGGCTACTTGGTAGTGCAAGCATGATTGCGGCGATGGCATATCGAGTTCAACCCAACCTTCAGTCTTAACAGATAAGCAATTCAGCTCCACCTTTAACGCAAGCATTAACGCCAGCCTATCGAAAGATATGCTGGCGTTTTTGTGTGTTGGTCACTAAACCCAATGTTTTAAAATCAATAATTTAATATCGGTGCTTTTACATTGATGACATTTGTCATATCAAACTGATGACGTTTGTGCCTGCATATATTAATCCAAATCTTGAATACTAGCTCTGTACCCAAACACATCAATCCATTGAATAAACGGAGTTACTCATGAAAACATTATTTATTGCAGTTACCTTGTCATTAGTTAGCCATAGCAGCATGGCAGATATCAGCGCAATTGATGCTGCAGCCAATACCATGAACATCAATGAACTAAAGCAATTGAGTGAACAAAGCGTTGACTATGAACGTGCATACGCTCAATACCGTACAGCCATTACTGCCAACATTGTTGGTCAACGTGGTGTATCAAAACGTGCATTAGATGAAGCGCAATCCACCTTAGAAAGTATTCTGACTCGTGAAGATGACGTCGAATCTATGACGTTACTTGCCTCGGTTTACGGCATGCAAATATCAGCGGATCCTAGCAAAGGAAGAAGCCTAGGAATGAAATCTGGGGTTTTACTTGAGCAAGCAGAGCAACTTGAACCTGAAAACCCACGCATTGCCTTAGTTAAAGCCATGAGCGCTTTTTACACTCCCACTCAGTATGGTGGCGGTTTTGAAAAAGCTAAGCAATATGCATCCATTGCCATTGAACGTTATCAAAATCCTTGTGATGACATTTGCTGGGGACACAGCGAAGCGTATACGTGGCGAGGACTTGCTCAGCAAGAGTTAGGTAATCAACAAGGTGCCGAGCAAGACTGGCAACAGGCTATCGACATTAACCCTAATTACGCATGGGCAAGCTTTTTACTTAACCCTGCAGCAACTAGCAGCACAGATTAGCCTAGCGAATGGATTTATCCCTATCGGTTTTGTAAAGAAACCAACCCAGAAATTGGCTGACGGTAAAGTCAGCCTCTTGAATAGTGCTACTGTTACAGTATGCTAACTTGGCAAGGAGAGGTTATGAATAATCAAGGATTAACCCGTCAAAATGAGCAAGGAAAGGTTCAACAAATAATGGCTAACAACAATACCATTCACCCTGAACGGGAATATAAACAAAAAACCGCATGGGTATATTTATTTAACCTGATTTTCTATTTCATCCCGCTGTGGTTTATGAAAGAAGATCTATTGCGTGTCGGTGTGAGTTTGTTGCTGTTAATCCCTTTTCTTTACAGCTACTTTTGGGCATATAAAAGCTCATCAGCAAAAGGCATATACCCTATTGGATTGATGCTACTTACCGCCAGTGTTGCAGCGCCATTTACTAGTGGCGCAATTTCATTTTTCAGTTTTGCCGCCTTTTTTATTGGATTTTTCTATTCGCTGCGTACTGCGGCATTAAGCTTTATTGTCATATCAGCTTGGCTATGGGCGCTCGATTACCTGGTTGGTTATCAAGGCTATTACTTCCCACTCTACGGAATGTTAATCGTATTCATTGTCGGTGTTTTTGGTGTCATCGAACATAATAGTGAACGCTTTAGGCGTCAGCAGCGCCAATCAAAAGATGAAATAGCCAGTCTTGCTACCGCATTGGAACGTGAACGTATAGCCCGTGATTTACACGACATTATGGGTCACAACTTGTCCTCTATTGCCCTTAAAGCCCAACTGGCAGAAAAGCTTGTGGAAACTGGCAATTTAGCCTTAGCTCAAGAGCACCTGAGCCAACTAGCCAATATAGCCCGAGAAAGTCTAAGCCAAATTCGCCAAACTGTATCTGACTACAAACATAAAGGACTGGCCGATACACTTCAGCAATTAACCGAGCGACTACGTGAGCAAAGCATTGAAGTACAAGTGAGTGGTTCACTGCCAAATATGCCCAGCCTAATAGCGTCCCAATTAGGATTAATGCTCACTGAATTGGTCAACAACACGATTAAACATGGAAACGCGACACAATGTCTGTGGCAGTTTGAAACTACCAATGAACAATTAACCATAAACTTTAGCGACAATGCCGCCACTAAAGAAATCATTGAAGGCAATGGTCTTAAAGGCATTCGAGAGCGAGTGGAATTATTATCTGGTGAATTCAACTATGAAACGACTAATGGTTATCGGTTTATGATTTCACTGCCAATAACCACGAGCGAGATAAATGACGAGCAAATAACACCCAACAAGGACGTGAATTAATGAGAATTTTGCTGGCTGAAGATCAAGCTATGGTGCGCGGTGCACTTTCAGCATTATTAACCCTCACTGACGACGCTGAGCTTGGGCAAGTAGAAGTCACTGAAGCCGAAGATGGCGCACAAGCCATGGCGCTACTGAAACAGCAATCATTTGATTTACTGCTGAGCGATATTGAAATGCCCCAACATACTGGGCTCGAACTTGCCCAGTGGTTACAGGACTTTCAGTCAAAATCTGACCAAAAGACCAAGATAATTATTCTAACGACCTTTGGCCGCGCAGGTTATATCAAGCGAGCACTCAGCGCTGGGGTTGAAGGTTTTTTACTGAAAGATGCGCCAACCGAAAGCTTATTGTCCGCCATCAAGCAAGTGATGTCGGGTAAAAAAGTTATTGACCCTGAACTTGCGATCAGTGCCATTGGTGATATCGATCCGCTAAATGATAAAGAGCGCAAGGCACTAAGGCTTGCCAGCGAAGGTTTATCCACCAGCGATATTGCCGCTCAGCTTTTTATTGCCGAGGGCACCCTGCGTAACTATCTGTCAGAAGCCATCAGTAAACTAAATGCTACAAATCGAATTGATGCTGCCCGTATTGCTAAGCAAAAAGGTTGGTTATAGAGTCGCTTAGCAGACAAAACGGTAATAATATTGCCTTGTTTTAAAACTCTGCTAAGATAAGCCATACATCTGTATATATTTACAGTACTATTGTCCCTAGCAGCCATCAACGCTGAATAGTGAGTTGTATAACTCTTTGGATAACTCTATTTAGCGATTTAAATACGGATTTAGCTAAACAGTACATAAAGGCGTCAACGACAATATAAAGGCATTGTGGATTTGCAACCATTGGATCAGGTTCCTATAACCGACTTAAAAGGCGTCGCTAAAAAAGTCGCCGAAAAGCTCGAAAAACTCGGTATTAAAACAGTGCAAGATGTACTGTTTCATTTACCTATGCGCTACGAAGACCGCACCCAAATCTACCCTATTGCCGGTTTATACCCTGCCATGTACGGCACTGTTGAAGCAGAAATCATTTCGACTCAAATCGTCCCCGGTCGTAGGCGCATGCTGACCTGCACCATTGCAGATGACAGTGGCATGCTGACGTTACGTTTTTTTAATTTTTCTGTCGCCCAACGTAACGGCATGCAAAACGGCGCGATTATCCGTGCCTATGGTGAAATTAAGCGCGGCAAGCGCCATTTCGAGATCATTCATCCAGAATACAAAATCATCAAAGAAGGTGAAAACCCTGCTTTGAGCGAGTCGCTTACGCCTATTTATCCATCCACTGAAGGCTTGAAACAAGCCAGCTGGATTAAGCTAACAGAACAAGCTTTGAGTAAACTAACCCAAGGCGGCCTTACCGAACTATTACCCAATGAATTGCAGCCTAATAACATGAGTATTGGCCGTGCGCTTCATCTTATTCACCGTCCACCTAACGATATCGAACAAGCAGATTTAGAACTCGGCATGCATCCAGCCCAGCAGCGGTTAGTACAAGAAGAATTGCTAGCCCATAACCTGAGTATGCTAAAGCTTCGCCAACGTAATAACCTTGATAAAGCAGTAATCTTGCCTGCTACAGGCCAATTACTTAATCCGTTTTTAAAAGCCTTACCTTTCAAGCCAACTGGCGCTCAGCAACGAGTGGGCACAGATATATCCCAAGATATTGAAAAGCCAACCCCAATGATGCGCCTAGTGCAAGGTGATGTAGGTTCAGGTAAAACGCTCGTTGCTGCACTTGCCGCGCTGCAAGCGATTGAAAATGGATATCAAGTTGCCATGATGGCGCCCACTGAATTATTGGCCGAGCAGCACGCAATAAATTTTGCCACTTGGTTTGAACCATTGGGCCTTAAAGTCGGCTGGCTTGCAGGTAAGTTAAAAGGTAAAGCAAGAACGCAGTCTCTAGCAGATATTGCTGACGGTAGTGCCCAAATGGTGGTTGGTACTCACGCTATATTTCAGGAGCAAGTTAGCTTTAATAAACTGGCGTTAATTATCATTGATGAGCAACACCGTTTTGGGGTTCACCAGCGTTTAGGATTACGTGAAAAAGGCGTTAGCCAGGGCTTTCATCCGCACCAATTGATCATGACAGCCACTCCAATACCACGCACCCTTGCGATGACAGCTTACGCTGACTTAGAAACCTCCGTGATTGATGAGTTACCACCAGGGCGAACACCCGTATCGACCGTCGCGGTCAGTGATAACCGCCGAGATCAGGTAATAGAGCGGGTAAAACAAGCGGCACTGAACGACAACCGACAAATTTATTGGGTCTGTACCTTAATTGAAGAGTCTGAAGTACTAGAGTGCCAAGCAGCTGAAGATACAGCAGAAGAGCTCAGTCGATTGCTGCCAGAACTTAAAATTGGCTTAGTACATGGGCGGATGAAAAGCGCCGAAAAGCAGCAAATAATGGCCCAATTTAAGGCAGGTGAGCTACATTTATTAGTGGCAACCACAGTGATTGAAGTTGGAGTAGATGTACCAAATGCCAGTTTAATGATTATCGAAAATCCTGAACGCTTAGGCTTGGCGCAATTGCATCAGCTACGTGGCCGAGTGGGCCGAGGCTCAATTGCCAGCCATTGTGTACTGCTCTATAAAGCGCCTTTATCGCAAACCGCGACTAAACGTTTAGGGGTATTACGAGAAAGCAGCGACGGCTTCGTGATTGCACAAAAAGATTTAGAAATTCGTGGCCCAGGTGAAGTGCTTGGTACCCGCCAAACCGGTCTTGCAGAAATGAAAATTGCCGACTTGGTTCGTGACCAGTATTTAATTGAGAACACCCAAAAATTAGCGGTACATGTCATGCAACAAGTACCAGATAATGTTGATGGCATCATTCACCGCTGGTTGGGTGATCGCCAACAATATGTACAAGCATAAATTATTGTTAACCTAAGTCTGTTATCACTAGACAAGTCTTAGGAATATTGCAGAATGAGATTTGAGCTTAAGGTTTAATCTATTTATCCCGTGTTCAGTTCCACTTTCGACGTTTAAAGCTAAGGAATAGAAATGCAAGTCAATCAAGAAGACAGAGCGACACCACAATCAGATAAAGCAAGTGGTAGCAATGCAGGCGTCATCGGAATCACTATAGCCGTATTATTAGCGGCGGCTGGTTATTTCTATTTCACTTCAGAGAAAGAACCTGAGGTGGTAGCACCAATTCCAGTTCAATTACCTGAACCTGTACCTGAACAGCCAATCGAGCAAGAGCCGATTGAAGAAGTGATTGTAGAACCTGAGGTTATTGAATCTGAAGTCATTCCTGCTGAGCCTGAAGTCGTCGTTGAGCCATTACCAGCACTGACTGAAAGTGATGATTTTGTTGAACAAAAAACCATTGAAATGGCTGATGGCATGAAAATCGATTCGATAATCCTTAAAAAGGATATCGCGCGTCAGTTTGTGGTATTTGTCGATAATATGGCTCAAGGCGAAGTTATTCGTAAAGCTAGCCCGTTAAAAGGTCCTAAAGACAGCTTTAGTGTAAGTGAGATTACTGATAAAACTTATCTAAACCCTGACAGTTACCATCGTTATGACTTATATGCAGACATGATTGCTGGCATGAATGACGAACAATTGGTTGCCACCTTTAAAGAGTTATCACCACTGTTCAATCAAGCATTTGATGAACTAGGTTACGGTGACATGAGCTTTGAAGACAGAATGCAAGATGCCTTCAAAATGATCTTAGCAGCGCCAATCATTGAAGATCCGATTGAGCTCTCTTCAATCAGTGTGAATTACCAGTTCGTCGACACTAAACTTGAAGCCTTACCTAATGTGCAAAAATTCATGGTCAGAATGGGCCCTGAAAACACCCGTAAGATTAAAGGCGCAGTGAGAAAGCTACAACAGCAACTGAAATAAGCCTTTAACGTAATTGCTTAATTTTTATCTCTATTGAGGTGTAAGCTTAAGGTTTGAATCGTTTAAAAATAGTGACATTCGTGTCGCTATTTTTTATTTTTGCTTGTAGTAAAAAACTTCATTAAATTGCTAATATTACGGTACAATCTCATAGCTACTTTAGAACGGCTAGTTAATAACGTTTCTAACTATCAAAGCACGAAAACTTAGCTCAGCGAGGGATCACTGAGCCATATCAGAGGCAATGTAGTGCAATTAGTATTTGATATTCTGTCGTGGGGCGCATGGTCTGTCGATTTTCAAGATAAAGAAAGTTGGCGCCAGTGGGATCCCAGCGCAACATCGTCATCAGACAATAAAACTTCCCCTGCATTAGCTCACGTTCCAGCGATGCAGCGCCGCCGTTTTAGCCGATTGACTAAAATGATGCTCACTGCTGCCCATGATTGTCAGCCCGCGAACGATTGCCGCAGTGTGTTTGCCTCAAGACATGGCGAACTCACCCGCACGCTTGGTTTATTAAAAGATATTGTCGCTAAAGAAGCGCTATCCCCACTCGCCTTTAGTCAGTCGGTGCACAATACTGCCAGCGGCATTTACGGCATTGTCAGTGGCAATACCGCGCCATCAACTTCTATTGCCGCGGGTGAAGAGACTTTATCTCAAGCATTCATTGAAGCTTATGCGCAACTCGCAGAAAACCCTGCGCCTGTATTACTGGTGTTTGGCGATGACCCTGTGCCGCCTGTTTATAACCAATACACTCAAGAATTTGAACTACCGTTAGCATTAGGCTTGTATTTAGCGCCAGCCAATAATGATAACCAGCCAGCTATTGCGCAGTTGACCTTAAGCCAAACAGCCAGCGATAACGCGACAAGCAAAGCACTAAGTTTTGCAGAATTAATTAACGCAATTACTTGTCAAAAGGCACTATCAGGCCATTTATGTCATTGGCATTGGCAGCTATCAATGCCATCTGAACTTGGCGCACGGCTCTAATCAATGAGCCCAAACGATAACCTAATCCGTCCCAAGCCATTTCCTTATTTAACAGGCATGGCCTATATCCCACGCTGGATAGGCGGAGTTATGTGTTACGTGGTATTTGGTCTAGGTGGGTTGTTAAGCTCACTCACTGTATTGCCAGTATTACGTTTTTGGCCTGGCACGAAACAGCAGCGTATCGCTAGAGTGCAAAAAGCCGTTCACATCATGTTTAAAGGCTTTGTGTGGATGCTAACCTTCACAGGTTTAATAAAAGTACATAGCCAACATACCCAAGCATTAAGTC
Source organism: Shewanella sp. KT0246 (assembly GCF_019654955.1). Lineage (GTDB taxonomy): Bacteria > Pseudomonadota > Gammaproteobacteria > Enterobacterales > Shewanellaceae > Shewanella > Shewanella goraebulensis. Next base: position 78,770 of record NZ_BPEV01000015.1, read on the forward strand.
ATGCCAAGGGGGTGATTGTGATAGCTAACCACCCCACTCTAATTGATGTGGTGGTATTAATTAGCTTGATACCCAATGCTGGATGTATTGTAAAACAAGCGCTTTGGCGAAATCCCTTTATGCGCGGGGTATTGTCATCGGCGGGTTATATCCCTAATCGAGGCGCAGATTTACTGCTAAGTGACTGCCAACAAGTGCTAGATAGCCATACAAACTTGATCATTTTCCCTGAAGGCACACGTACAATCGTTGGTACTAAGATTAATCCTTTTGCCCGCGGTGCAGCTAACATAGCCATTCGCACTCGCACTGATATTGTGCCAGTGATGCTGCATGTGGATGTGGCCGGACTGACAAAGCAACAACCTTGGTACGAACCACCAAGACAAACTGTAAATATGTCAGTAGAAATCGGCGCAGCTTTTGACCACCTGAGGTATGATACAAGTCAAAGTAGTGACGCAAAAATGGCCCGTGTACTAACCAGAGAGTTAGAGCAGCTTTATTCGCAACAGATAACCGCTCTACCGCCGTTACCTGAAACGAACAACAAATAATTACAATCAGATAAATTAGAATATTAATATGAATCTACATAACGAAATTAAACAACTCATTATCGACTGTCTCGACTTAGAAGATGTCAGTATTGATGATATTGAAACCGATGCACCACTTTTTGGTGAAGGTCTGGGGTTAGACTCGATTGATGCGCTTGAATTAGGCTTGGCAATAAAAAAACAATTCGACATTAAAATCGAAGCAAACTCAGATGCCACTAAAGCACACTTTTTCAGTGTGGCTAGCTTAGCCAGCTTTATTGAATCTCAGCGTTCGTAGGAGTCATCATGCAAAATCGTGATCAAATCCTTGAGATGCTAACGCAAATTCTAGTCGATGAATTTGAAATCGACGCTGATGATATCAGTCTAGATGCTTCACTTTATGAGTCGCTAGATTTAGATAGCATCGATGCGGTAGATTTAGTCATTAAGCTACAGCAAATGACCGGCAAAAAAATTCAGCCTGAGCAGTTTAAAACCGTGCGTACGGTTGAAGATGTTGTTAATGCCATCGAAGGCCTAATGAAAGATTAATGGTGCTGCTACTGCAAATCGTCACCGCCATCGTCATTATCTGTTACCCGTTAGCAGTGTACTTTGGCCTGCAGTACCTTCCACCTGGCACCATAGCACTATTACTTTGTGGAATATTAATCGCTCGGTTAGTGCTAAATAAACAGCAGTTAAAAACCATGGCACTGCCTATATTGGTGGGTATTGGTTTAACCGCTGCTAGTTTTATTGCCAAACGTAATGATTGGCTGCTGTATTACCCAGTGGTGATTAACTTAACCATGCTTGGTTTGTTTAGTTACTCGCTAAAAAATGGCCCAAGCATGATAGAGCGCTTGGCCAAATTAAAAGAGCCTGATTTACCAGACTCAGCAATTCCATATTTAAATAATGTCACCCGACTTTGGTGCGGATTATTTATCATTAATGGCTCAGCTGCGTTTTACACTGCAGAATTTGCCACTTTGGAATTGTGGACACTTTATAATGGATTAATTGCCTATATCTTCATGGGTTTATTGCTCGGTGGAGAATGGATATACCGCAACTTTTGGTTGAAAAAACATGAATAACTTGCTGATAAATTGGCTCAATACAGGCCCTAAAACGCAACAACTGATTAGTTTCAATCATCATGACATCGTGACAGGCTCTCTGTTTACTGCTCATGTTGCCCATCTATTCGAGCAACTTAATGCCAGTCCTATTAAACGTTGGTTATTGGCAGCCGAGACCAGTGATTTATTTGCCGCTGGCATTTGCGCTGCGCTACTTGCAGGCAAACAAGTGGTATTACCGTCTAACACCCAAGGCGGCACATTAAATGAATTAAACCATGCTTACGATGGCATTATTGCCGATCAGCCTTTGTCTGAAGTTAAGCACTTTATTTTATTAAAAAAAGAAATGGGCTTAGCCAATAAGCCTTGGCCACAATCATCGCAAATTGGCGACTTAGTACTGTTCACATCAGGCAGCAGCGGTGATCCTAAGGCCGTTAAAAAGTCTATTGAACAACTTGATGCCGAAGTCAGCGTACTTGAAAGCACATTTGCATCAAGGTTACCCCAATGTAGCGTTGTCTCAACGGTTTCTCATCAGCATATTTACGGCTTATTATTTAAGATTTTATGGCCATTAGCTGCAAGTCGCCCATTTTTAAGCGACTTAATTGAGTATCCTGAAACCTTAAGCTACTACATCGCCTTGATGCCAAACTTATGCTTAGTCAGCAGTCCCGCACAATTATCGCGCTTACCTGAAGCACTAGAATTTGAGCAGCAACAACTCGCGCCAAGTCTTATCTTTAGTTCTGGCGGTCCATTAAGCTACGAAGCATCGCAACATATTCATACTTGTTACGGACAATTCCCTATTGAAGTCTTTGGTAGCACTGAAACTGGCGGTATTGCGTATCGCCGCCAAATGTCCCCTAACAGAACTTGGCTGCCATTCAGTCAAATCGATATCGCGGCAGATCCTGTAGATGGCGCCTTGATGATCAAGTCACCTTACTTAGCCTCAAATGCTGAGTGGCTTAAATGTGATGACAAAATTGAGCTTGCTGCCGATGGTCGTTTTAGTCTGCTGCATCGACTAGATCGCATCGTTAAAGTGGAAGAAAAACGCTTATCATTGGCACAAATGGAAAGTCTGTTATGCACCCACCCATTTGTTAATGAAGCGGCAGTAGTTCAATTAACAGAGCCAAGAATGATGCTTGGCGCAGCAATAACATTGACCGATGAAGGCCTGACTCAACTTGATGAATCAGGTAAGTTAAGCGTAAACAACCATCTTAAAAAACATTTACTTAGCGAGTTCGAGCGAGTGACATTACCTCGTCGTTGGCGCTACCCAGAAACCTTACCGGTCAATGCACAAGGTAAGCGAGTACAAACGGATTTATTAACAGTATTCAATGATGATTAAATCAGCTTTACCCCAAATAATCAGTCAGCAAACCACTGACGATGGGATCTGTTGGCAAATATTTGTCGCAGCAGAGCTCGACTATTTTAAAGGCCACTTTGAAGAGCAAGCCGTATTACCTGGAGTCACTCAACTTGATTGGGCTATTCAACTAGGTTGTCAGGCTTTTGGATATAAGCCAGAAGTTGCTAGTCTTGAAGTTCTTAAGTTTCAACAACTTATGTTGCCAGATAGCCAAGTAGAATTATTGATTAGTCATAACTCTGCTAAATCAAAGCTGACGTTCAGTTATCGTGATGGCGATAAGCGTTACGCTTCAGGGCGGATTGCATTAGCGCCGACTCAAAATAAGGAAAGCCAATCATGAAGCTGGCTCTTATTATTCCCAACTACAATCATCAACAAGCCATTGCAGACACCTTAGTCGCTTTGGAGCCATTTGGCCTTCCTTGTTATTTGATTAATGACGGCAGTAATGACGAAACTCGTCATTTATTACAATCCTTAGCGGATAAATATGACTGGGTTACGTTGTTAACTCACCCATTTAACCGCGGTAAAGGCGCAGCGGTAACCACAGGTCTGCGTGCAGCATTGGCCGATGGTTTTACTCATGCATTACAAGTCGATGCGGATGGTCAGCACTGCTTAGACGATATACCGACCATGATAGAAGCCAGTGAAGCCGAGCCGCTTGCGCTGATTTCAGGTAAACCACAATATGATGAGTCGGTACCTAAAGGTCGTTTATACGGCCGTTATATCACCCACTTTTGGGTGTGGGTTGAAACCTTAAGTTTTGATATTCAGGATTCAATGTGTGGCTTTAGAATTTACCCTTTAGCCGCAACTGAGCAGCTTTTTCGTGAGCAAGCGTTAGGCGAGCGCATGGATTTCGATATTGAAATTATGGTGAAACTCCATTGGCAAGGTGTACCAGTCACTCATATTCCTACCAAAGTGATTTATCCTGAAGACGGTATTAGTCACTTTCAGGGCGTAAAAGATAACATTCGCATCTCAGCAATGCACACCGGGTTATTTTTCGGCATGTTAAAGCGTTTACCGCAAATATTGTCAAAAAAAAACGCCAATAAACATTGGTCAGCCATGGGTGAACGTGGCAGTTATTGGGGCATTAAACTCATCGCCGATAGCTATCGCTTAGGCGGTCATTGGTTATGTAGAGCCATCATGTACCCGGTGATTTGCTATTTTTTCCTTACTGGCGTTACCGCAAGAAATGCCTCGATGGACTTTTTACGCCGCGTCAAACTCAAGCATCCTGAGCATGAGCAACTAACTGACCCTATCACTTGGCGCGACAGTCTTAAGCACTTTTTTGCTTTTGGTAATGCCGCTTTAGATAGAATTGATGCTTGGTGCGACAGGATTAAGCTGGCTCAAGTCGATTTTCCAGATAGACACGTTTTAGCTGACCAAGTGGCATCAGGCCAAGGCGCTGTATTGTTAGTGTCTCATTTAGGCAACCTCGAACTTTGCCGCGCAATTTCAATCCACCAGCAGCAAGTTAAAGTCAATGTCATGGTGCTCACCAGCCATGCGGCAAACTTTAATAATGTGCTAAAGCAATTAAACCCAAACAGCGGTTTAAACCTTATTCAAGTCAATGAGCTTGGACCAAGCACTGCAATGCTACTGCAAGACAAAATTGCTGCAGGGGAACTTGTCGTTATTGCTGCAGATCGCACCTCATCAGATACTGCTGGGCGGGTTTTTTACAATGATTTTATCAATCAGCAAGCGGCATTTCCTCAAGGTCCGTTTATCCTTGCAGGCTTGCTAGATTGCCCGGTATACACCATGTTCTGTTTACAAGAACAAGGTCGCTATCGTGTTCATGTAGAGCACTTATCAAATAGTTTAAAAGGCTCTCGCAAAGGCCGCACAGAACGTTTAGCTCAAGCCGCGACTGAATATAGCCGCCGCCTAGAACACTTTGCTACCAGCCAACCGCTACAGTGGTTTAACTTTTATGATTTTTGGCGTCGTGACGAGCACTCACAAAGAGCAAAATCTGAATCAACGAAGCCTCTGAATGAGCCTCAAAACGAGACTTGTCAATCACAGCAAAACCAACCTAACACTAAGCAGGAACAGTAATACCATGAGCCAATCTACTTCACCTTCATCAGCATCGACCTTGGCAACGGTAAACTTTGGTCAACGATCTATTAGCCTTGAGCAAGTAGTGAGCGTGGCAAAAGGCGCACCTGTGAAGTTAAATGAAACAGCCCAATACCAAGAGTACATTCAAAAAGGCGCACGCTTCATCGATAGCCTACTCAGTGAAGAAGGTGTGGTATATGGCGTAACCACTGGTTACGGTGATTCTTGTACTGTCACTGTTGGGCTCGATTTGGTCCACGAGTTACCACTGCATTTATCTCGATTTCACGGTTGTGGCTTAGGTGATATTTTCTCGCCAATGCAATCTAGAGCCATTATGGCTTGTCGATTAAACTCACTAGCAGTGGGTAAGTCTGGCGTTACCTACGAGTTATTACAACGTATTGAGTTGCTGTTAAATCTTGATATAACCCCAGTAATTCCAGAAGAAGGTTCAGTGGGTGCCAGCGGTGATTTAACCCCACTATCATACTTAGCTGCAGTATTGATTGGTGAGCGAGATGTGATTTATCAAGGCAAACGCCGCCCAACAAAAGAAGTGTATGCTGAGCTTAAGATTGTGCCATTAACATTGCGCCCCAAAGAAGGTTTAGCGTTAATGAATGGCACGGCAGTCATGACCGCTTTAGCCTGTTTAGCTTACGATCGCGCCCAATACCTTGCTCGATTGTCGAGTCGTATTACCGCAATGGCATCGCTCACTCTTAAAGGTAATTCAAACCATTTTGATGACATCTTATTTGATGCTAAACCCCATCCTGGTCAAAACCAAATTGCCACTTGGATCCGTGAAGATTTAAATCATCACACTCACCCAAGAAACTCTGACCGATTACAAGACCGATACTCAATTCGCTGCGCACCTCATATCATCGGTGTATTGCAAGATGCATTGCCATTCATGCGCCAATTCATTGAAACCGAATTAAACAGCGCCAATGACAACCCAATTGTAGATGGTGAAGGTGAACACATCCTTCATGGCGGCCATTTCTACGGTGGTCATATCGCCTTTGTAATGGACTCTATGAAAAACACCGTTGCCAACTTAGCAGACTTAATTGATCGTCAAATGGCGTTAGTGATGGACCCTAAATTTAATAATGGTTTACCAGCTAACTTATCGGCCTCAGTTGGCGCACGCCAAGCCATTAACCACGGCTTTAAAGCGGTGCAAATTGGTGTATCAGCGTGGACTGCTGAAGCGTTAAAAAACACCATGCCTGCCAGTGTGTTTTCTCGCTCAACGGAGTGCCATAACCAAGATAAAGTCAGCATGGGCACCATTGCAGCTCGAGATTGCATGCGAGTATTACAACTTACTGAGCAAGTTGCTGCAGCTGCCTTACTTGCCATGACTCAAGGTATTCATTTACGTATTGCTCAAAACGAGTTAGCTCATGATTCGTTAACTCCTTCATTAGCTAAAACCGTTATCCAAGTTAGTGAAGACTTTGAACTACTGACCGAAGATCGCCCACTAGAAGCCGTTTTACGTCAAACGGTCGAGAAGATTCAATTGGGTCAGTGGGAGGTTTGCTGATATGAAAGCTATTTTCAGCACTGAACTTACTATGGTAGTGCCTTTTCATGATGTGGATTCTATGGGCATCACTTGGCACGGTAACTACTTACGTTACTTTGAAGTCGCGCGCTGTAAATTGCTCGATGAACTGGGCTATAACTACCGCCAAATGATGCATTCTGGCTACGCTTGGCCCATTGTGGACACGCAACTTAAATATGTAAAAAGCAGCACCTTTGATCAACACTTGATCGTGCATGCAGCTATTGTTGAGTGGGAAAATCGCCTTAAGATTAATTACCAAATTCGAGATGCCGAAACAGGCCAGCGAATAACTAAAGGCTATACCATTCAAGCGGCTGTTGAGATAGAAACAGAAGAGCTTTGTTTTGTCACCCCACCAGTATTTAGACAAAAAATCTTGCCATTACTTGAAGAGGGTGAACTAAAACAAGAGCTAGCAGCTGAACTTGCTAAAGGTGCTCCTCTTAAACATGAACTTAACCATGAGCTTGGTAATCAATGAGACTGCTGCTAACTGCGTTACTCAGCTTCACTTTATGCTTAGGCACAGCAAAAGCTGAGCAGGCTGAATTAACCAATGATCAATTAGCCAGCTTATTTAGCACTAGCGCTAACTCAAACAGCACCGTACAAGTTAATAATCAACAGCTCAGCCTATTGGCGCAGCAACTGCAACTTGGTTCGCAAGCTAAAGGTGAGTTCCAACAAACCCGTTACCTCGCAGCGCTTAAAAGACCGCTAAAAAGTACTGGGGAATTTATCTTCAGCCAAGACATTGGCTTGTTATGGAAGCAAACAACGCCATTTGCCAGCGCGTTAGTGTTAAAGCAAAATACCCTGATACAACAAGATAGTTTTGGCAATATTACCCACAGCCAAGCAAATCAAACCAGCTCTGCAATGGCTGAGCAATTACCACAATTGATGCAGGCACTGTTAACAGGTGATCTTGACGCTTTAGCCCAAGACTTTGAATTATTTATGCCCGAGAATATAGCGACTAGCAGTGACTCGGCGCAGATAATAAATTGGCAATTAGGTTTAGTGGCAAAAGACCCATTAATTCAAAAAGCCATTGGCGCAATGGTACTAGAAGGAGGCGCTGTTGACACTAAGCAGCAAATCAACCGCCTCACTATGCTATCTACACTCCCAAACAAAACATCAACAGTTACTGATACTGGCGATAGAACCATCATTAATTTTTTCAATGTGGTTCAAAAGCTTACTCCTGCTGATATTCAAAGTTTTGAGCTCTCAGCAACTAAAGAGTCAGAATCTAAAGAACAAGTAACTCGTTCTAACAACTCTGATAGCGAAACCAACTAATGGCCAAATTGGTTAGTTGGTTTAACTCACCCAAACAAGCCTATTCTCGTTTTATTATCTGGTGTTTACTGGTTATATCGGTCTGCGTTTATGGGGCAAGTTTATGGCAATCAGGCGCAAAAATACAAAGTAACATATTGGCCATGCTGCCAACACTCAGCGAAGCGCCATTGACTCAAAAGGCGTTAGACAAAGTTGAGTTTCGCCTTGCCGATCAAGTTTATATTGGCTTAGCTGTAGAGAATAAGCAGCAAGCGATTAGCGCGGCAACTCAGTTTATTGAACAATTACAGCAATCACCAGATGTCTTTACTGACATTCAAAGTGGTGAAAGCAAACAGATGCAGGCGTTGAGTCAATATTACTTTGATAAGCGTTTTATGTTGCTAACTGATGAACAACAAAAACAGCTAAGTGACGATGAAGCCTCGAACCAGTGGCGACAGTTATTACAGGCGGCACAGCAGCAGTTATATAGCAGTTTTGGATACGCCAGTAGCGCACTGTTAACTCAAGACCCATTAATGCTATTTCCTAACAACATCATGGCACTGGCACCATCTAAGCGGTTAACCAGCGAGCAAGATATTCTATTGGGTCAATCAGGCAACAAAACCGTCGCGATCATCATTGCTAAAGGGGTCAAAAGTGCATTTAACCCTGATGGCCAGCAACAACAGATCTCTAGGTTAAACGATGCCTTTTCCGAGTTAACCCTTCAATACCCTGATATTGAAGTGATAAAGGCGGGCACCCTCTTCCATGCTCAGGCGGCAACGCAAACCGCCAAATTCGAAGTGTCTACTATCGGCAGCTTATCGTTATTAGGGGTGATGCTATTAGTCTGGCTTGGCTTTAGAAGTATCATGCCGCTGTCGTTAGCGATGTTGACCTTATCCTGTGGTTTTTTGTTTGCCACCGTAGCTACATTGGCCATTTTTGGCGAGTTACACCTTCTCACATTAGTATTTGGCACTAGCTTGATTGGCGTTGCCATCGACTACAGCTTTCATTTTTACTGCGAAAAACTGCGGCTTAAAATCTCAAGCGCAATTGATGTTATTCAACAGATTTTACCTGCGATGACATTAGCTTTGTTAACCAGTGCAATCGCGTTTATTGCAATTGGCTTTACACCGTTTCCGGGCATGCAGCAGGTCGCTATATTCTGCGCTGCAGGCCTTATAGGCGCGTATCTGACTTTGGTATTTGCTTATCCATTACTGGCTAATCATAATCTGCCCACTTCACCTTACCTGCTTGTGTGGTCAGAAAAATATTTGCTTTGGCTAACAAAGCTTACGCATAACGTCACGGCTCAGCAATCTACGAATAAACCCCTAAAAATGGCATTACTAGCGTTAGCAACGGTAGCCTTTTTAACTGTAGGCTTTAGCAAGCTCACCAGTAATGACGATATTCGGAATCTTCAGCAAAGCCCAGCGAATATTATCACCGAAGAAAATAAGTTAAGACAGGTATTAAGCGGCGGCACAGATAATCAATTTATCCTCGTCAGCGCTGCCACCGAGCAAAGCCTATTAGCTGAGTTAACACTCGCCGCAAAAGTGTTATCAACAGCAGTTAATGCGAAAGAAATCAGTAGTTTTGTTAGCTTGAGTCGCTATTTACCTAGCAAGCAAATACAACAAGATAATTACCTCGCTTACCAGCAGTTATATCATCAGCATTTAGATGAAATTATTGATACCCTTGGTTTAGATGAGTCCATCAAGCCTGACTTACTAAATAGTCTTGCTCAAAGTAAAAATGATTTTATAACGCCCGATGCGGTTCTTGATATTGCTGGTAAAGACTTAGCGGGGCTTTGGTTAAGCCCTGATGTTGGAGCTGATACCGGAACTGATATCGGAGCTGGGGCCCAGTCAACACAATTTGGCAGTATCATTTTATTAGGCGGAATTAATGATTTAGCGGCACTTAACCTTCGGGTCACTCAAAGTAAATTATCAATGCAAGTGGTTGATAAGGTCGGTGAGATATCAGCATTAATGGCTAAGTTCAAACAACTCACTCTGCAGCTATTAGTCTTGGTCTGCGTGATTGCCATTGGCATCTTTAGCTTCAAATTTGGGGTTAAACTTGCTGTTCGTATTGTAATGATTCCAGCTAGCTCAATCCTACTGACTCTAGCTTGCCTTGGTTTAGTAGGCTCACCACTGAGTTTATTCCACGCATTAGCGCTTATCCTCGTTTTGGGAATTGGTATTGATTACAGTTTGTTTTTCGCCTCCGTTAAATCAAACTCTACGGCTTCTGCAAGCGGAGTAATGATGGCAGTATTAATGTCAGCCTGCTCAACGCTGTTGGCTTTTGGCTTACTCGCTTTAAGTCAAACAAACGCCATTCATTACTTTGGCCTCACGTTATTATTTGGTATCGGATTTACATTTTTACTCGCACCACTCATAAGCATGCATGTTGAAAAAACAACTAGAGAAGTAGCACATAATGGAAAGTAACCCAGTAAGTTTAAGCAAGGATGCAATACAAGATAAAGCTATCAGTGGTAATAATATTGATGCTGATGTGGTTATCATAGGTGCTGGGCCTTCTGGAGCCATTGCCGCAAGCTTATTACATCAGCAAGGCAAGCAAGTTTTGGTGATTGAAAAACAACATTTCCCTCGTTTCTCAATTGGTGAAAGTTTACTGCCTTATTGCATGCAGTTTATTGAACAAGCGGGCATGTTAGACGCAGTTAAGCAGGCTGGATTTCAGTTTAAAAATGGCGCAGCTTTTCGCCATGATGGCACATACACCACATTTAACTTTACTGAGAAATTCACCCAAGGCCCAGGTACCACTTTTCAAGTTCAGCGTGGTCAATTTGATAAATTGTTAGCAGACACTGCTGTATCCCAAGGCGTAGAGATCCGTTACGGGCATAGCGTTAACGATATCGATTTGGGAGATAGCCTGTCATCATCACCTAAGCTAAGTGTCACAGATGAGCAAAAAAAGCCATATCAAATTACCGCGAAATATGTCCTTGATGCCAGCGGTTTTGGCCGAGTGTTACCGAGATTATTAGATTTAGAAAAGCCATCTGACTTACCAGCTCGTAGCGCCATATTTACCCATATCAAAGACAATATTACTGATCCTAATTTTGATCGTGAAAAGATCTTAATTAGCGTTCATCCAACTCAAAAAGATATTTGGTATTGGTTAATTCCTTTCAGTGATGGTCGCTGCTCGGTGGGCGTAGTGGCTGAGCCACATTTAATTGAACATTATCGCTCTGGGGTTGAACGTGGCGCCAAAGGTGAAATTAAAGACGACAACAAAGACGAACTAGAGCAACAACTTTGGCAGTTAATCAATGAGGAACCGGGCCTAAAGGCGTTACTTGCCAACGCGACAGTTTTACAGCCTTGTGCAACTTTAAAGGGCTATTCTGCCAACGTATCAACCTTAGCCACATCGCAATTTGCTCTGCTCGGCAATGCTGGTGAGTTTTTAGACCCTGTTTTCTCATCAGGGGTGACCATCGCCATGCAATCTGCCGCAATGGCCGTTGAGGCCTTAATCAAACAGCTTGATGGTGAAGAAATAGACTGGCAACAAGATTACGCCCAGCCATTAATGCAAGGGGTTAATACCTTCCGAACTTATGTTCAAGCTTGGTACGATGGCCGTTTTCAGGATGTGATTTTTTACGAAGATCCAAACCCAATCATAAAACAAATGATTTGTTCTATCTTGGCGGGTTATGCTTGGGATACTAATAACCCATTTGTGAAAGATTCAGAGCGTCGACTGAATATGATTGTCGACTTATGTCGCGACCACACTAAAGCGAGTTAATGATGCATCGATTCATTCAATTTTCGATTGTGATTATAGCCTTGTTAGTTTCAGGTTGTAGTCAACAATTACTGCGCCAAACCTGCGTTAAACTGACGCCTGAAGTCAATTATTGCCTCGCACCTATGTTGCAAACACAGGCCAGTGACGAGCAATTTTTAAGTCAAAAAATCAGTTTCATCCATGGCGAGAAACATCATGAATTACTGACTCAACTTGAACTGACGACAACTAAAATGACCATGGTCGGTCTTGCGCCTATTGGCCAAGCTTTATTCACTGTCACCTTTGATGGCGATGAAGTTATTAGTCAGCAAAATGTATTAATGGGTGAGGATTTTAAAGCTGAGTATTTAATGGCAATCATGCAGTTGATATATTGGCCTCATGAGCAAGTTAACCCATACTTTAGCCAAGGTGAAATGCGCGATATAGATTGTGACCAGCAGCGTTGTAGCGCTTTGTTCGTCAATAACGAGCCTGCAATTACCATTGATTACTCAAATAAGAATCCATGGATTTCTGAGGTGACATTGCATTTTCCTGCAGCGAATATCACCTTATCGATTTCGCCATTGCTTTAACTCGATAGCGTTAATAAAAGCCTATAACTAAACTGATGTAAACCATCATCATTAAGATAAGTACCAATAACTATGTCAATCACTATGCGCCGTTCCATAGCAATTACACACATTGGACTATGTACCCCAATAGGTCATACGCCTGAGTCAGTACTGGCAAATTTACTTGCTGGAAATACTGATGCGATGGTGATGAGAGATGACTTAATGTTTAATGCTGAAACGCGAGTTGGCGCCATCAATGATACTGACTTGTTGACCATTCCTGATGAGCTAGAGCAATTTAATTGTCGCAATAACCGCTTGTTGTATACAGCGGCTATGCAGCTAACACGCAGTATTGAACATGCCAAAAATGTGTATGGTAAAGAAAGAGTTGGCGTGGTTTTAGGCACGAGTACTTCTGGTATTTCAAAAGGCGAAGCAGCGCTTGAGTATCATCAGCGACACGGTAAATTTCCACCAAGTTACCATTACGCTCAACAAGAACTTGGCAGCACCAGTGACTTTTTACGCAAGCTTTACGACTTAAATGGCCCTTGCTATACCGTTTCAACCGCTTGTTCTTCAAGTACCAAAGTGTTTGCCAGTGCACAGAGATTACTCAAGGCAAACATGTGTGATGTGGTTATCGTTGGTGGAGTCGATAGTTTATGTCAGTTAACGTTAAATGGGTTCAATGCGCTCGAATCAGTTTCTAAAGGTTTGTGCAATCCATTCAGCGAACATCGTGATGGCATTAACATTGGCGAAGGTGCTGCATTATTTATGTTACAGCTTACAGATGCTGAAGATACTCAAGCTCAATCAGCTCCTGAAGTGTTATTGGCAGGTATCGGCGAGTCATCTGATGCACACCATATTTCGGCGCCCCATCCGCAAGGTTTAGGTGCAATAGCCGCAATGGAAGCTGCACTTAATGATGCAGATATCAATGCAAGCCAAGTGTCATACGTTAATTTACATGGCACTGCGACCCCTAAGAATGATGCGATGGAATCAGTCGCCATGCATCATGTGTTTGCAGGTAAAATAGCCAATACTATTTCTAACACTAGTACTCCAAATGCAATCCCTCAATGCAGCTCAACTAAGCCTTTAACGGGTCATTGTTTAGGTGCTGCAGGCGCTATTGAGGCTGCATTTTGCTATTTGTTATTAAGCTCATACAATCTAGATCAATTACTGCCCCCTCATATATGGGATAAGCAACAAGATCCAAACAATCCAGTATTACCTTTGGTGGGCTCAGCACAGTCAAACCCGCTTAATTATATTATGAGTAACTCATTTGCTTTTGGTGGCAGCAATGCCAGTATCATTTTCGCGAAAGCAGGAAACCAAGATGTCTGAACATATTGCAACTATGGCTTTACTAGCCAAGGATATTGCTGAGTTTGTGCCCCATAGAGCACCGATGATATTGATAGATAGAGTCATCAAACATCAGCAAGACAGTCTGATTACACAAGTTGAGATAACTGAACAAAGCGCTTATTTTAATGCAGCTATCAATGGCGTCCCCAATTACGTCGGCATCGAATATATGGCGCAAAGTATTGCCGCTTTAGCTGGTGTTGAAGCGCACCTTAGAAATGATAAAATTCGTGTTGGATTTTTACTGGGCACGCGTAAATTACTAATGCACCAGCCCCTTTATCAACTGGGTCATAAATATCAAATTAGCGTAGCAAGATTATATCAAGAAGACTCTGGTTTAGCAGTTTTTGACTGCCAAATATTAGCAGATGAAACCGTTATAGCCTCAGCCAATGTGAACGTATTTCAGCCCCAAGATACCCAAGCATATATACAGGAAAGTTCGGTGTAGCCAATCATGTCAGTTCAACACAATATCGAGCTGATGCTGCACTTTATGGAGATTAAGAGGTATTTATAAAAGATGACAACAAATAAAAGAGCTTTAGTCACAGGTTCTAGCCGTGGTATTGGTAAAGCGATAGCACTAAAACTCGCATCCCAAGGCTTTGATATTGCAGTTCACTACCACAGCAATATTACCGCAGCCAAGCAAACCCAAGCTGAAATCCAAGCTCTTGGTGTCAGCGCCAGTTTAATTGCATTTGATGTTGCTGACAGACAAGCTGCTAAAGCGCATATTGAACAAGATATTGAACAACATGGCGCCTATTATGGCGTAATCTTAAACGCTGGGATCACCAAAGATACCGCTTTTCCTGCCATGACAGAAGAAGAATGGGACAGTGTTATTCACACCAATCTCGATGGGTTTTATAACGTCATTCAGCCCACCATTATGCCAATGATACAAGCCAGAAATGGTGGTCGTATTATTACTATGGCTTCAGTCTCAGGTATTGCGGGTAATCGCGGACAAGTGAATTACAGCGCCTCAAAAGCTGGACTAATTGGTGCAACCAAAGCGCTGTCTTTAGAGCTAGCCAAACGAAAAATTACTGTTAACTGTATTGCACCAGGCTTAATTGAAACCGATATGGTCAATGATTTCCCTAAAGATATGGTCAATCAAATCGTGCCAATGCGCCGTATGGGCAAAGTTAATGAAATCGCCGGACTGGCTAACTTTTTAATGTCCGATGACGCAGCTTATATTACTCGCCAAGTGATCTCTGTTAATGGAGGCATGATATGAGCCGCAGAGTTGTTATTACAGGCATTGGTGGAGTGTCCGCATTAGGTCATGACTGGCCAACGATCGCCAAGCGGTTACAACAAAAACATAATTGTGTCGTCACTATGGATGAGTGGGATAAGTACCCTTCTCTTAATACACGCCTTGCTGCACCGATTACTGATTTTGAGCAACCAAAACATTATTCGCGCAAAAAAATCCGCTCAATGGGGCGAGTTTCAATCATGGCTACCCGCGCCAGCGAAGTGGCTTTAGAAGATGCAGGCCTGTTAGATGATCCTATCGTGTCATCGGGAGCAATGGGCATTGCCTACGGTTCCTCAACTGGCAGTACTGAACCCATTATTGGCTTTGGCGATATGCTAAAAAATGGTGATATGTCGGGTATCAATGCCACTAGTTATATTCGAATGATGGCCCATACGACTGCGGTTAATGTCGGGGTTTTCTTCGGTCTTAAAGGTCGCGTACACACCACTAGCAGCGCATGTACATCTGGCAGTCAGGCGATTGGCTATGCCTATGAAGCAATTAAATTTGGCCAGCAAACACTGATGCTTGCAGGCGGCGGTGAAGAGCTATGCCCAACAGAAGCGGTAGTATTTGATACCTTATTCGCAACCAGCACTAAAAATGAGCAGCCACACACCACACCAAGGCCTTTTGATAGTCAGCGCGATGGCTTAGTGATTGGCGAAGGCGCTTGCACTTTAGTGCTTGAAGAGCTCGAACATGCCAAGTCCCGCGGAGCAACTATCTATGCAGAACTTGTCGGTTTTGGCACTAACTCTGATGGTTTGCACATCACTCAACCGAATGCAGACACTATGGAAGTGGCCATTAGACAAGCACTGAGTAATGCTGATATTGATGCTAGCCAAATTGGCTATATCAATGCCCATGGCACAGCGACCGATCGCGGAGATATCGCTGAAACTAAGGCGACTTATGCCGTCTTTGGTGAACAAACACCTATTTCATCACTCAAGAGTTACACCGGCCATACTCTAGGTGCTTGTGGTGCTTTAGAAGCTTGGGTAAGTATTGAAATGATGAATGCCGGATGGTTTGCGCCTAGCCTTAACCTCGAAGAGGTCGACCCTGAATGCGCCCAACTTGATTATATTAAAGACGATATAAGACAGCTTAGTACCGATTATGTCATGAGTAATAATTTCGCCTTTGGCGGCATTAATACCTCATTGATCTTTAAACGTTGGCAGGCTTAAAACGGTGATTTCAAGGAAGGTAAATACCTTCCTTGGATTCAAAACTATATCGTTAAAGCACGTTTATTGAATTTAGAATACTTTGTTCATGACATGAATCTGACGTTAAACACCTAAAATCATTTCGAAAAACCATTTAGAAATAATCACTTCACCTGGCAATATTTTATGGGAACTCAATAGCTTAATTAAAATCGTTAATATTTCATATAAATATTAGCACCTTACCTTCATCTTCCCGCTCAACTCCTCTCGATAAATAAACAACCTATCAATACAGACTATCTTTTTTTAACTTGCTTAAAATATCACATTAGAATAATCTTATTAAATTAAATCTAATGAACTTTATTCAATTAACTGATATAACTCGTGAATTATAACTAAACAGGTGGGCTAGTAATGCAAGATGTAAGTTTAGAAAAGATGGCTGAGACTGATACTAGCACTGCAATAAAGCTTTCAGGCAAACAAGAAACTAATATTTGCTGGCAACTAGTTAAGCAAGGTGCACCGCTAATAGATGTCAGAAATCCAGATGAATTTGCCTCTGGTCACTTACCTGAAGCGATTAATGTACCACTTACTGAATTAGATAATTGGTTATCTGCACATGATAAATTACAGCAGTTTGTTGTTTATTGTGGTGCTGGTATTAGAGCTCAAAAAGGCTGTGATATCTTTGAAGCAAAGGGGTTTAGCTGCGCAGTGAATGGCGGAGCAATGAAAGACTTGCTGTGTTGTGAGTCGTTGAGTGCTTGATAACTATTGAGCGCTAAATCTCTGTTGAACCTTAATAACTAAAATACAAGCCACTAAACGTTGCGCACAGTTTATCCGCGCAATGTAGTTGTACTTCAAGTTTTACTTTCGCTTTTCCACCTGTTGTTAGAGGCATCAGCGAGGCTGTTTCTGGCCAAACAACACTGATGATAGGAGCTTGATTGATTGGCGCATGGTAACGAATATGCGCATCGGCCAATACAATATTACCTTCAACACCTAGCAGCCGCTGTCGCAACCACATCATCCCCCAGCCCGTTAGGGTCATTAAGGTGTAAATACTGCCGGCA
Source organism: Shewanella sp. KT0246 (assembly GCF_019654955.1). Taxonomy (GTDB): domain Bacteria; phylum Pseudomonadota; class Gammaproteobacteria; order Enterobacterales; family Shewanellaceae; genus Shewanella; species Shewanella goraebulensis. Next base: position 96,159 of record NZ_BPEV01000015.1, read on the forward strand.
AACATGGTTTGATGAAGGTTGATATTAGGTGCCATGGGCGCGGTCACAGTGAAGTGTTGCCTATTAAAGGTCTGTGGTGAGATCTGCATAAACTGACTCACCGGAATGGTCTGATACCAAGTTTGCTTTAACTCAGTTAACCATCCCTCAAACTTTTGCAGATCTTGTGGCGACAAACATATATGAGTTTGAGTTGAGTCAGTATTCATCAGGAGTAAGTTATACCTGCAAGTTAAACGTGACAGGACCATCATTGAGCAATTCGACTTTCATGTCTGCACCAAATGAGCCCGTTTGTGTATTAACGCCTTGTTCGCGGCAAAACGCGACAAAAGCTTCATATAGCTCGTGAGCTTTATCTGGTGTTGCTGCACTCGAAAAGCTTGGACGTAAGCCTCGTCCCGTATCTGCAGCCAAGGTAAATTGAGATACGACTAATAGCTCACCATCTGCCTGCTGCAAATTTAGGTTCATTTTGCCGTTTTCATCATTAAAAATTCGGTAACCAATTACCTTCTTGGCAAGCTTACGCATTTTTTCAATGTCGTCATCTTTCTCGACACCTAACAAAACTAATAAGCCTTTATTGATGCTGCCAGTGACCTGCTTGCCTTCAACAGTATCGATAGTGACACTTGCATGTGCCACTCTTTGGATTAACCCAATCAATGTTATTTCCTATTGCTGTGTTCATCATATGGTTGATGAACACATTCTACAATATTACTCCCCTATTACGCCCCTGTGTCAGGCTTAATTACAGGAATTGGTTTAATCAGCTCTTCTGAGCCTTTAGGAAGTGATTTGCCTACTTGCTTCAAGCCTTCATCAGTCCACAGCATGAAACGACGCAACTCTTCTAACTCAATAGAATCAACAAAAGTAGCTGCACCTTGCACCTGAATCACGCCACCATTTTCACGAATAACAAATTTAGCAAAGTTAAGTTTTTGGTTTAGTGAACCAATCAATACCAAAAGTTCTTTACTGCCATGTAATTGCGGATGAACAGCGAACAAACGGTTTGTTAAAATTCTATCAACGCCTTGCTCGCTCATGCTTGGCTGTAACACAAACTGGTTATCACCAAATTGCACAGCGACGCTATTAGGGCTAAGTTTAGTTGCTAAATAGCTCGACTTTAATAAAGCGTTATAAAGCTCATCAGTCGCTTGCTGATCTGTCATGCCAGCCATGTTAATTGTTTTAGGCGCCGCGTTCGTTTCGCTGGTTTCTGATGAATTGTCGGTTGCAGCACAAGCTGTTAAACCTAATACACATGCTGCAATAATCAATTTTTTCATTTGCTATCCTTGTAGAGTACAGCTGCATAAACTCTTGGTTAGAGTGAAAACAACTTAGATTTTTTTATTTAACACTTACATAGCAATATACCGTGTAGAGACAATTTAAGCACAACTAAATTATTCATCTAAGACACTTTATTTTATCGCTATTCTCATCGCGCGCTCTGTTACTAAGTTTTATCTTTAACTATGTAGGTTTGATGTCACTCTCTACATTCGACTCGGCAAGCTGCTCAACCACCGTATTAGGTGTAATAGTCTGTTTATTTTTTTTAAGCGAAAAAATGCCTGAATCTAAATACTCAGGTAACGCAGCGGTAATTTCAGCTCCCAGCAGTACAATGACCCAAGATAAATACACCCAAACAAACAAAATAGGAATCGTCGCTAACGCACCATAAATCGCCTCATAGCTCGGAAACTGAGTAACATAAAAAGCAAAACCCTTTTTACCCGCTTCAAATAGTATTGCAGCCACTATCGCACCGATTAACGCATGCCAAAAATGGACTTTTTTATTCGGCACCACCATATAAAGCAGCAAAATTGAAGCCACAGAAAATAGCATAGGCAAACGTTCAACCAGCCAAGTCATTAATCCAGATATTTCCGACATTTCAAAGACTTTAAGTGAAACGACGTAAGACGTTGCCACTAAGCTGGCGCCAATTAATACCGGCCCTAATGTCAGCACCATCCAGTACATTGAAAATGACACCACATAGGAGCGTTTATCGGTTGTTCGCCAAATATTATTTAATGCTTTATCAATGGCTGAGATCAGCATCAACGCCACGACGACCAATGCCATGACACCTACAAAGGTGGCTTTAGAAGCATTATCGACAAACTCATTAATATAAATCTGCACGGTATCGCCCGACGCTGGCATGAAATTACTATAAATGAAGCTTTCGATTTTACCGCGGAGCCCCTCAAAACCGGGAAAAGCGGATAACATCGACATCATCACAGCCACCATCGGCACCAGTGATAATAAGGTCACATAAGCTAAATGACCTGCTTTGACATTTATTTGATCTTCCTGCAGCCTGCACTTTAGATGAACTAAAAATTGCCAAATACTGACTCTCATATTTTTGAAATACGCTACATCTATCTTATTTGTCACAATATTCTCTGATTATTTAATTTCAATTATGCGGTTATCTTCGTACAATGTTATAACACGATAGTTACACTCCTAGGGAGTAATTTAATGTCTCAACAAGGTTCGGCAGGCAATGTGATTGCTGCAATTGCCAGCGTATTTTTCCCAGGCTTAGGACAACTGGTTCAAGGCCGCATTATTGCTGCAATTCTATTTTTCTGTATTACAGCGGTGTGTTATTTCTTCTGGGTATTAATTATCCCAGCAATCATAGGTGCGGTAATCCATCTTTGGAGCATCATTGATGCGGCAACGTTCAAAGCCGAATAGCAACAATTAACGACAATAAGAGAGCACAAGATGAAGAAATGGATATCACTCACATTCCTCAGCGTAAGTTTACTACTTAGTGGTTGTCAAAGTGCCTATTACGGTGCGATGGAAAAAGTGGGCTATCACAAGCGTGACATCATGGTCGATCGCGTACAAGAAGCGAAAGAATCTCAAGAAGAAGCTCAAGAGCAATTCAGTTCAGCACTAGAAGAAATGCAAGCTTTGCTCGCGTTTGATGGTGGTGATTTAGAAGACGCTTACAACAAAGCTAAAGATGAATATGAATCAGCCCAGTCAGCAGCTGATGAAGTCGGTAACCGTATTGATAAAGTGGAAGACGTTGCCGAAGCTTTATTTGACGAGTGGGAAACCGAAATACAAGAAATCAGCAAAGCGAATCTTCGCCGCAACAGCACTAATAAGTTAAACGAAACTCAGCGATCATATAACTCACTAGTGAAAGGAATGCGCCGCGCTGAAGCAAAAATGCCACCAATTTTGACGGCAATGAAAGATAACATGCTGTACTTAAAACATAACCTTAATGCCCAAGCGATTGGTGCTATTAAAGGCGAGTTTAATAGCTTACAGTCTGACATCTCAAGCTTGATAACAGAAATGAATAAGTCGATTGCTGAATCAAATAAATTCATCGAATCGATGGAGAAAGGTTAAGCCTTTTGCTCATTACTGACTTTCTAAATCATTACGCTAAAGGCGCAACCTAACCCGTTGCGCTTTTTTATACCAGCTATAACGCATTAACAGAATATGCTGGCGCTGCAAAATTATCTGCAAATCGCTTTAGCAATCAATCCATTTGATTTATATTTCAGTTTGGTGATGACAAGGTCGCTTTGATAGAGGAGTTTTTAATTTATTAAAAATGTAACTTGTCAGTTTTAAACGGTTCATTCAGCAATGCCGCCGTGAATATTTTCTTTTCAACTCGCTAACGTTAGCTTTATTACGGTGGATTCAATGAGCAGCTTAATGCATACCATGCGCTTTTTTATACTGCCTATCTTTATCACTTTTTTATCATTAGGCTTATTAGTACATTTTCAAAGTCATTGGATAGACTGGCAAGACACCCTACATTTTGCGCCTTATTGGCTACTCGCAGCTTCCTCATTAATCTGCTTACAGTTTAATCGCAGTAGATTATTTTATATTGGCTTATTACTGCTAATTTTTTACACATTACAAAATAATCGATTATTTCTCTCACCCATTATTCATCAATTTTCACCTCTATTTGGCACCTTAGTGATTTGCATGTTCTGTTTTATTAAAGACCGTGGAGTTCTAAGTGTGCATAGCTTCTTCCGTATAGGTGGGATCGTTATTTGCGGTATTATTGCTTATATTTGGGTCTATCTCACCATGAAGTACCCTGTTGCTATAAGCCAATTTCAGCAGAGCTTTGGCCTGAGCACCGAAGGCTCTCCTTTACACTTATTACCCATTTATCCGCTGGCAATCGTGTTATTTGCCAAACTCAGTTGGAACAGCAATTTAGCCCAAACTAGCTTAGGCATTTGCTTACTATTGTGGCTTTGCTATTTTTTAGTGCCAACCAACCTTCCCCTATCTATTTTATTTTGCTGTATTGCGGTGAGCTTCTTAGTCACAGTGTTATTTGACTCCTACTTTTTAGCCTATCGAGACGAGTTAACCGGCCTGCCTTCAAGACGTGCATTGTTCAATTTAAGTCTAGCTTTAGGCCGAAAATACACCGTAGCCATGGTCGATATCGACCACTTTAAGAGCTTCAACGACACTTATGGCCATGATGTAGGGGATGACGTATTAAAGCTGGTAGCAGTAAAGCTAGCTAAAGTCACTGGCGGTGGTAAGACATTCCGCTATGGCGGAGAAGAATTTACCATTGTGTTCCCACGTAAAGACATAGACCAAGTTTACTCACACCTTGATGATGTCAGACAAAGCATTGAAGATTATGACATTGTCCTTCGTGATGAGAGCCGTAAAACAAGTTCCAAGAAAAACCGCAGTAAAGCACCAGTGAAAAAGAAAACCGTTAATGTGACTGTCTCTATTGGCTGCGCTGAACATAAGTCAGACCAAAGCTTTGAACAAAGCATGAAACAAGCGGATAAAGCCTTATATCGCGCCAAAGATCGTGGCCGTAACCAAGTGAGGTTTTAATTAAGGTTTCAGAGTTAAAATTAAAGAATTAAGACTTAAGTTCTAAATAGGAATAAGAAGCTAAGTAAAAAACCAAATTATCCGCACATTAAACAGATAACAAAAAGCCCAAATCAGCTTGATTTGGGCTTTTTCGTTTACACATATGCCACGCTTAGATCATAAGCAAAGCGCTTTAAAAGGCTTAAGACTTATTCTGTTAGCTATCATAACTAGCCTAACTGCCCCGCTACCATTAACTCTCGGTTTTCAGGGATTTCATTGTAAGACAGCACATGTAACCCTCTGGCAAAGGCTAGTGCATAGCGTGCGAGAATTGGTCTTAATTGAGGCGCTACTAACAACATAGGGCTATGACCTTGCTCTTTCGCGTCAGCTAAAATCTGCGGCATGCCTTGTTGCAGTTGAGCCAGTAATGTTGGGTCAACTGGGAAGCTATCTAAAGCCACTTGCCCTTGCTGCTGCGACTGAGTAAGCGCGTTCATCAATGTTTGCTCAAGCTCAGGCGCAAGAGTTAACACATTAAGCTTAGGTTCGGCCCCCGCGATGCTGTGAACAATGTTGTTTCGAAGGGCACAACGTACATCAGCTGCTAACAACACTGGATCTTTACTGTTTTCGCTGCAATCCAATAACGTCGTAGCGATAGTCCGGATATCTTTAAGCGACACCTGCTCTTTAAGCAATAAGCGATACACCTTTAACTGCACAATCGGCGTTAGCGCATTATTTAATGCTTCAGCCAGTTTAGGCGACTGCTTAGCTAAGCGGTCGCTTAATGCTAGAACATCATCATGCTGCAGCATATCAGGTAAGTTTTCGCGAATGAGTTTACTCACATGCGTAGCTATCACAGTGGCGTTATCAACCACTGAATAACCTAAATTAAGCGCTCGGGCTTTTAAGTCCTGCTCAATCCAAATAGCATCCATGTTATACGCAGGTTCTTTAGTAATAATGCCATCAATATCCCCAAAAACAGGACCACTTTGAATTGCCATTAACTTTTCAGATTGCAGCTCTGCTGTCACCGCTGGATTACCCATCATATTAATTTGATAAGCATTGGGTGCTAATGACAGGTTATCTCTCACCCGCACTTCTGCTAATAAAAATCCTGCTTGTTCTGACAAGGTGCGGCGAATACCTGTTAGACGTTTTTGCAACTCAGCACCTTTAGTGCGCTCAACCAAATGCACTAATTGATAGCCTAATCTAACTTCAATTAAGTCAGTATAAGGCAGCGCATCCCAACTGGGCGGTGACGGTTCAGCGGTATTGCTTTCTAGCTTTTGCTCAAGCTTGGTTTCCACCACCTCGGGCTTATTCTGGCTCTGTTTCCACGATGCAAATGCAAGTATCGCTGCAAACGAAATAAAGACCATCGCAGGCATACCTGGCACCACACCGAGTATCAGCATCACTATAGAGGCGGTCGCTAAGGTTTTTGGATTAGCAAGCAGCTGTTTTTGTAGTTGCTCTGGCATTTCTTCAGCATCAGAAACACGAGTAACAATGATTGCAGCTGCTGTTGCCAGTAATAACGACGGGATTTGCGCAACCAGACCATCACCAATAGCCAAGAGTACAAAAGTTTTAAAAGCATCAGATGCGCCCATATCGTGCATGAACACACCAATGGAAATACCGCCGATGATGTTAATCATCAGAATCAAAATACCAGCAATGGCGTCACCACGAACAAACTTAGAAGCACCATCCATCGAGCCATAAAAGTCCGCTTCTCGCGCTACTTCTTGGCGACGAATTCGTGCCTGCTCTTGAGTAAGAACTCCAGCATTTAAGTCGGCATCAATGGCCATTTGTTTGCCTGGTAAGGCATCTAGTGTAAAACGAGCTGATACTTCTGAAATACGCTCGCCACCTTTGGTGATCACCACAAAATTAATGATCATTAAGATTAAAAAGATGACTGCACCGACAACATAATTACCGCCAATAACCACTTCACCAAAGGCTTGAATTACCTTACCTGCAGAATCTCCACCATTATGACCCTCGATCAATACCACACGAGTAGAGGCCACGTTCAGGGTTAAACGCATTAAAGTGGCGATGAGCAAAATTGTCGGGAACACCGAAAACTCTAGCGGCCTACGAATAGACACACTGACCAGTAACACCATCACAGCTAAGACAATGTTGAAGGTGAAAAGAATATCCAGTAACCAAGGTGGCAAAGGTAAAATCACCATTGCCAAAATGGCTAATAACATTATCGGAATACCGATATAGCTCCGATTGCCAGTAAATACTTGCGCAAACCAATTCATGGCTTAATGCTTCCTTTAATCATGTCGTAAATGTGGAGGAATATAAAAATGCGGTAACGGTTCAGGCTTATCCTGAGAGCCCGTTCTTGCTGCTTTAATTTGCAGCACGTAACTTAATACATGTGCAATGGCGACAAATAATGCCGCCGGAATTTGTTGTTCAATTTTGGTGGAATAATATATTGCGCGAGCAAGCGCTGGGATTTCGATAATCTCAACATCATGTCGCTGGGCAACTTCACGCATATATAAGGCCAGCTCATCTACACCTTTAGAAATGACATAAGGTGCATCTGCCTTACCGGCATCATAACGAAGTGCAACGGAATAATGAGTTGGGTTAACCAGTAATACATCCGCTTGAGGCACCGCATTATCAGCGCGAGATCGACTGATTTTTTGCTGCATCTGGCGAATTTTAGCTTTTATTTCTGGCTTACCATCTTGCTGTTTATGCTCATCTTTAACTTCTTGATGAGACATTTTTAACTCTTTGTGATGATGCCAATACTGATAAGGCACGTCGATAAAAGTAATGATCAATAAGCCCACACCGAGGTAGAACATACCAGCGGAAATCGTATCAATGCTATATCGCACCGCTTCATCAACAGGCAACTGACTGCTGGCCATAATGCCCTGCATATTACTTTTTAAGAAATACAGCATAATGCCAATCAACAAGGTAATTTTAAGTATCGACTTAACGAGTTCAACTAAGGATTTTATCGATACCATTCGCCCTAAACCTGCTATAGGGTCAATACGGCTATATTTAAAAAATGCATTTTTAATACTAAAAAGTGGCCCACCAGGCATAGCCCCTGCAATCATCGCAATCGCGCCCACTAAGATGAATAAAGGCCCAAGAATATGCAGAATACCCATTACAGCTGCGCCCATATGCATCTCTAGCATTTTGGGTTCATCGAGTTGCTCTCTAGTGATATTCATATTAAAGCGAGTGATTTCAGCCATTTCACTGGCAATCCAATCGGCACTACTAGTTAGCATAACCGCGCAGCCAATAATCAACGCTGATGCAGCTAAATCTTTTGAACGGGGAACTTGCCCTTGCTCGCGGGCTTTTTTTAACTTCTGCGGAGTTGCGTCTTCTGTTTTGCTTTGACCAGTATCTTTATTACTCATGCATTACCCCCCGATAAACTGATGCATAGCAGACAAGGCATCGAGGCAAATATCACTATAGCGGCTTGCTAAACCACTAAATGAAAAGAACACGCAAAACAGCCCCATTAACATCGACATGGGGAAACCAAGAGCAAAGACGTTCAATGATGGCGCAGACTTGCTGAGAACACCAAAGGTCAGGTTAACCATCAGCATGGCTACAATAGCAGGCAAAGCCAGCATAAATGCAGCAGCAAATAACCAGCCGACTCGCTCAACAAGTCCCATTAACGGCAATTCGAATACACCCCTACCAATTGGCCATAAATAGAAACTATCAACAATCACCCCAATAGCCACTAAGTGGCCATCTAAAGCTAAAAATAATAGTGTGCCGTATAGCAAGAACCACTGACCTAATATTGGATTAGAGTTGCCATTAGCAGGGTCGTTCATGATCGCCATGGCTAGACCCATTTGCATCGACATCATCGCGCCCATTTTTGTCATCACACTAATAAGCAATAATAAAAACAGTGCCAACATAAAGCCCACTAGTAATTGTTCAATAGCGAGCAGTAATGCACCAAATGATAAAGCATCAACTGCTGGCACTGGCGGCAATAATGGAGCCACTAGAGCGCTAAGCAATACTGCAAATAAGATTCGAATCTTCGCAGGAATATAATTACTGCTTAAAAAAGGCATCACAATAAATGCCCCCATAAAACGACAAAACGGCCACCAAAAGGTACCGATAAATGAACTGATTTGAATTGATGTTAGCGACAGCATGTTATGGCTGAACTTAGCGCTAAGGCTGAATCATTTGTTGATAAACTCGCATTCATTAACAGTAACCTAGCCAATCACATGGGGAATGCTAAAGAACAGGCGCTCGAACAAATCACTGATTTTCATCAGTAACCATTCTCCTGCAAACAGCACCATCAATAATGTCAGCACTAAACGAGGTAAGAAACTCAAGGTTTGCTCGTTGACTTGGGTAGCAGCCTGAAATACTGCAACACATAAACCCACCAGTAAGCCCGGTACAACAAGTACCGCAACCATCATCACCACTAAAAATATGGCTTCAGCAAAGAATGACGTTAACTCATTCACATCCATTAGATTGCTCCTGCAGGAAAACGAGCTTTACATGTTTGATCAATGACGCGTGACTGGCGTTCATCATTTGAATACTCTGACTGAACACAGCTAACCAAAACTCGCTGTTAAGGTGCCAACGGTCATCGCCCACCCATCAACGAGTACAAAAACCATTAATTTAAAGGGTAAGGAGATAATCAGAGGTGACAACATCATCATCCCCATCGACATCAACACACTCGCAACCACCAAATCAATCACTAGAAAGGGGATATAAAGTAAAAAACCGATTTGAAAAGCCGTTTTTAGCTCACTTAGTACAAACGCAGGCATCAACACAAAAAATGGAATTTCATCAGCAGTTAAAGTGACTGGCTCATTAGCAATTTTTAACATCTGCTCTAAATCGGTCTCACGAGTTTGCGCCAGCATAAACTGCCTGATTGGCACTTCTGCACGGACAATCAATTCTGTTAATTCAATTTCACCTTGGTCATATGGTAAGAAAGCATCGTCGTAAATGACCTCACCTACTGGGCGCATGATAAATACCGACAGCACTAATGCGATACCAATAAGCACTTTATTAGGCGGGCTTTGCTGTAGACCTAAAGCCTGCCTTAAAATCGCTAATACGATAATGATCCGAGTAAAACTGGTCATCATCATCAACATCGCTGGAATGAAACTTAGCATGGTCATCATGGCTAAGATTTCTAACTTGACGTTGACGGTCTGTGACTGGTCGCCATCCGCTAATGTGAATAACGTTAAGCCATCATTAGCATAAACATTGGGAGCTAAAAATAGGCACAACAATAGCAGGATGACACGAACCATATTAGTCGTTCGCTCCAGTTAAACTGATAGCTTCTACTTCTAGCAATCTCACGCCGTAACGGCCATTCACTTCAACCACTTCACCGCGACCGAGTAAGGCACCGTTAACACGAATATCCAATGGCTCACCTACCATACGATCAAGCGCAACAACATCCCCTTCACCCATTTGGGTTAGCTCACCCAATGACATTTCAGTGCTGGCTAACTCAAGCGTCACTTGCACTGGCAGTTGATGAAAAAACGACATATCTTTTAATGTTTTTGCTTTTGGTGCTGGTTGAGACTCTACCAAGGTATCTTCTAACAATAAGTCGTCATCAAGTAAGAAATCATCATCTTGTAAAAGTATATTTTCAGGCATGGGTAGTGTCCTCTGAGCGAAACGCTTCCTGGGTAAGTTTGGCAACCATTTGTCCATCATCATTATGAACAGTGGCGTAAAATAATGGTCTGCGACCGATAGTAACGGGGCAGCGAGAATGTAAATTCATCGGTAAAATATCGCCCACTTTCAATCCTTCAAGAGACGTTACGGGCACCAATTGATGACCAAGCTCTAATGTCGCTTTAATCGGGATTTGTCTTAATCGTTGGCTCAATTTAGCGCTTAGATCTGTCGCAGCTTGAAATTCACTTGGCTGCTCAGCCATAAGCCCGAGAGCAAACTCCGTCATACATAACATCATTGGCGGCCCAACATGTTCTGCAGGAAAACTTAAAGTCCATGCCAGTGGCACATCCATAGGAGTGGTATTCACCACCAATTCGAGATCTAAGCCATCCTCATCCAATTCGGTTACAGGCAACACATCTAATGCTGAACGCATTAGCCGTTTCACTAGACGAAATTCAGACAAACTTGGCGCTCGCAGTGGTGACTGCAGTGGACTTGAGAAACTACCGTAATAGCCACTAGCTAGCTGATCTAAAGTGCATTTATCAATTCGCCACCATGCTAATGGCGTACGTCTATAGCTCATTAAAAACCAAGCATGACTCAAGTTAGGTGTGACAGGGCTAAGCTCAGTAGATAGCTCAACTCTTGATAACGCATGATGACCTTGACCGATAATTGGGCCGAGTAAGTCATTAATATTATCTAGCAACGAGCGATGACACCGCTCTAATTGAAGAACAAGGCGACTACGGGCTAATTTTTCTTGTACTAGCGCGACAGTTCTGACTTTCTGAAGTTGCTGTTTTTTTATTAAACTTGCTTTGGCTGTGGTTTTCATTTTAATTTAAAACTCACTTCAACATAAATACATTTATTAATGAATAATTAATACTGGTAATAATTTGTATCGCTCCACTTAACCTTACAAAGAAGCTAATCGAACTAAAACCAATCAAACTCATCAATTAAAAACTAAATCGACATTATTTTGACTAAATAATGAATTTTGACATACTGCAAAAATTAATAAGGTGTAAAACAATTAATGATGGCGACAGTACATTCAAAAAACAAAACAACAAAATAACAAAATAAATTAATACAAGCTTAATTAAATAATAAAATCTTTATACAAGGCGACCTAATCAAACAAAAACTAAAACATTATTTAAAAATAAGTTAGCAAGTAATTTTTAGTGATTTAAATCAGATATTTAAACATTAAACATCTACTCTTCCTTTTAAGATATCTCAGCAAAACCAGTATTTCGGCAAGATACTACATCATTTATTAAATCAATAACAACGCCAATATCATTAATAGTTCACAAAGTTTGTTCTATTTATAACTTTTACAAAAAATTCATTTGAATAGTTTTTTATTTAGTGTTTAATACTGCAAAACTTTATTAAGCCATTCAAATAGAAATTAATATAGGATATTGATAGTTGAAAAAATTAATACCAATTACAATTATATTTCTTATTTTTTCATTACATTCCCATGCCGAAACCATAGAGAATATTTATAAGACACCTATGGAAAAATCTTCTTGGGAATTCTCAGGCAATATCTTTCAGTGTGATATTAGCCATGACGTTGAAGGGTTCGGGAAATTTAAACTCACAGCAACTCCAGGTGAAGAGTTAATCATAAGTTTGCAAGCCGATTGGTTAAAACTTCAGAACCAATCCAGTGAGATAGTGATTGAAAGCTCTACTTGGCAACAGCAGCGCAATAAGCCTTTCGCAATGTCTGAATTAAACTGGCAAGGTCACTTTGCTCACACGAGTCGCAACAGTGCTGCATTTTTAGAAGCGCTTGAACAAGGGCTCACGTGGCAAGTTAATATTGACCCAAACAGCAACGTCAAATATCAGGTGAAATCTACCCCTGTAGCGACCCGTGGGGTCGTGAAACAATTTCGTTTATGCAAACAAGATTTATTGCCAAAGCCCTTTTCCTATGTACGTCGCGTTGACTTACATTTTCACAGTAACTCTAGTCGTTTAGAAAATCATTTCGAACCTGACCTTGTGGCAATTGCGCGCTACATTGAAGCCGATGCCAATATCACAGAAGTGTTGATAGATGGACATGCTGATGCAACTGGCGAACGCTTGGTCAATTTACAGCTGAGTAAAGAACGTGCTTTCGAGATCCAATCAAGATTAGTTGAGCTAGGCGTGCCGGCAAACATGATTCAAGTCAGAAACCATGGTTCACGAAATCCTATTGCCAGTAATAACAACGCTCAAGGTCGTGAATTAAATCGTCGCGTAATGGTGAGATTAGTGAAAGGCAATACGCTCGCTGCAGTTCAGCCATATAAGGCAGTTAGATGAAGCAGCAATATTCAATTCAATTAGTTGATACCCAGATATCTGAAGCCGGTGCCACATTGCTGTTAAAACATGGGTTTCAACTTTGGAATACACCGCAAACTCAGCCTTGGCTTAATTTGGTTAACTTATCAGATTGTGAGCCTGAACAAGTCGCTCAACGATTAGCCATGTATCCAAGCAATAATCAAATTGCCTTGCTAGATCCTGAACAAACTGAACTCGCTGGGATTGCCATGCAGTCAGGTGTGCAAGATTATTTATTATTACCTATTGATAATCTACAGCTTATTTCCTTACTGAATCGTCTCAAAACCTTAGATAAAACAGATTCTGAGATTATTGCTTCATCTGCGGTGAGTCGCCAATTATTGATGCTAGCTCAACGCGCTGCAGTCACTAATGCCACCGTATTGCTCACTGGCGAGAGTGGTACAGGTAAAGAGCCGCTAGCTCGATATATTCATCGTCACTCGAGCCGCGCTGATGCACCGTTTATTTCAATCAATTGCGCCGCAATCCCAGAAAGCATTTTAGAGTCGATTTTGTTTGGCCATGTTAAAGGCGCTTTTACTGGTGCAGTCAACGATCAACCAGGCAAATTCGAACAAGCTAACGGTGGCACCCTATTACTCGATGAAATAGGCGAAATGCCAATACTACTGCAAGCAAAATTACTACGCGTACTACAAGAGAGAGAAGTGGAACGTTTAGGTAGCCATAAATCTATTTCTTTAGATATTCGCGTGATTGCGTCAACCAATAAAGATTTGCGACTGGCGGTAGATAACGGAGAGTTTAGACAAGATCTATTCTATCGCCTTGATGTGTTGCCATTAAAAATCACCCCATTACGCCAGCGCCGCGAAGATATATTGCCCATTGCTGAACATTTCTTAGCGATTTACCACAATAACAACACCGAGCAGACCTGTTATTTCAGCGATCAAGCGCGAAACTTACTACTGAGCCATGATTGGAGCGGTAATGTCAGAGAATTAGAAAACACGATTCAACGTGCTTTAGTCATGCGCCGCGGCCAAGCAATACAAGTTGCCGAGCTTGGTATTGAACAAGCACAATCGCCCCAATTAGCTACCCAAGAATCGGGACTTAAAGGCTCAAAACGTCAAGCTGAGTTCCAATATATTCTCGATACCTTAAAGCGCTTTAACGGCCAACGAAATCTCACCGCAGATTCCTTAGGCATGACGACCCGAGCACTGCGCTACAAGCTGGCTCAAATGCGAGAACAAGGCATTGATATTGAACTTGCTCTTGGAAAAGTGGCTTAAATAACCCTCTTACTCTTAGTATCTTAGAAATAGATAGGAAAATAGATGTCTAATGCAACTATGGTGAATACACCTATGGTGAACGTTCAATCTATGATGGATCAGATGAATGTGCATTCAGAAATGGCCAAGGGGGCTATCAAAGTCGCTGCAAACCCGCGGGACTTTGGCACACAAACACCCTCTTTTACAGAATTAATGGAACAAAAAGTCGCAGCCGTAAACACCGACCAAAATACATCCTCCGCATTAATGCGCGCCGTAGATAGTGGCGAAAGTGATGATCTAGTTGGCGCTATGGTTGCTTCTCAAAAAGCCAGCTTATCTTTTTCAACCATGATCCAAATTCGTAACCGCTTAGTGCAAGCCTTTGATGAAGTAATGAAAATGCCTATTTAAATGTAGAGTCTTAACGAGCTCAAAAACGATAAATCCCTATAGATAAATAAGCATCTCAGCCCAAGGATATTAGAAACAATGCCTACAACTCTTACTCAACCAAACCAACCCGTTACTGATGTTGGTGAGAAAGCATCGCCATTTAAGACGATAAAAGAGAAATGGACTAGCTTTAACCAAGGTGACAAACAAGTCGCTGTATTAGCTATTTTTGCCATTGTAGTGGCTTGTGTCATCGTATTAATGCTATGGACAGCCAGTCAAGGTTATCGCCCGCTATATGGCAGCCAAGAAAAAGTTGAGACGGCGCAAATTATTGAAGTGCTTGAAACTGAAGGAATTAGCTATCGCCTTGATACCAATTCTGGTTTAGTACTCGTACCTGAAGATAGATTGGGTAAAGCAAGAATGATCTTGGCAGCTCGTGGCGTTAAAGCTCAAATGCCTATGGGTATGGAGTCGCTTGGGGACTCAGGCATAGGCACGAGCCAATTTATGGAGCAAGCTAAATATCGCTATAGTTTAGAGGGCGAGTTATCTCGCACTATTATGGCTTTACGCGCAGTGAGAACAGCGCGAGTACATCTTGCTATCCCTAAAAAGACCTTATTTATTCGCCAGCAACCTGAGTTGCCGTCAGCTTCAGTCATGCTAGACCTTTATGCGGGCAGCAATATTCAATCTGAACAAGTGGAATCGATTGTAAATTTAGTGGCAGGCAGCGTCACAGGCATGACAGCTGAGCAAGTGCAAGTCGTTGACCAGCAAGGTAATCATTTAAGTTCAGCATTAACGCTCAACAATGACATCACCCAAGCCCGTGACCGTCAGCTTAAATATACTCACGAGCTTGAACAAAACTTAATCAACCGCGCATCTAGCATGTTAATGCCTATTTTGGGTCAAGAAAATTTCCAAGTACAAGTTGCAGCCCAAGTTAACTTTAACCAAGTTGAAGAAACAAACGAGTCTTTAGATCCACAATCTGTGATGCGTACTGAGCAGCAAAGCTCTAATGAAGTTAACGGTGATATGGCCATGGGTATTCCTGGTGCGTTAGCTAACCAGCCGCCAGCCCCTGCTGTTGAAGGTGAAGACAATAACCAACGTCGTAATTTAACCCAGCAAACCAATCGTAATTTCGACGTTGGTCGCACCGTCACCCATACTCGTTTCCAGCAAATGCAGTTAGAGAATATTTCGGTTTCTGTACTGCTTAACAACCAAGCTGCTGGCGAAAATGGCTGGACTCAAGCACAACTAGACTCGATGAGTTCTATGGTGCAAGACGCTATTGGCTTTGCGGCAGTTCGTGGCGATCAATTCAGTATCAATAGCTTTGACTTTGCTCCAGTAAGAATCGCTGAATTCCAGCCAATGCCTTGGTGGCAAACTGAAGGGTATGAATCTTATCTTCGCTACTTTATCGGACTATTGCTCGGTATCGGATTAATCTTCTTTGTCTTGCGTCCGCTAGTACGTCACTTAACCAAGACCGTTGATTTAAGTGCGCTTAAAGACGTGGAAGAAGAAAAAGAAAATTACCAATATCAAGAAACCAGTAACGCGAAATTGGCCAGCAGCAGTGATGATGCTCAATCCCTTGCAGATGAACTAATGGGTCTAGGTCAACCGCAAGCAGATGATGACTTAATGAGTATTGGGTTACCTGAAACCAGCTCTCCACTGAAAGTGAAAATGGAACACCTTAGCGTGCTAGCAGAAAAAGAACCGGCACGCGTTGCTGAAGTCATCGCTCACTGGATCAGCGATAAAGACGCTAAACAACAGTAATTGCTGAACAGGAATAAATACAATGATGAATGAACTTGATATCAACTTAGATAACCTAGATCAAGCTGCCATGATCCTGCTCAGTATGGGTGAAAAAGGCGCTGCACAGGTGATGGCACATTTAGACCGCAATGATGTGCAGCATCTCAGTCATAAGATGGCAAGGCTATCGAGCATTACCCAAAACGAAGCTGACTTTGTTATTGGACGCTTTTTTAAACGCTACCAAGAGCAATCAGGTATCGCCAGAGCTTCGCGTTCATACTTACAAAAAACGTTAGATTTAGCCTTAGGCGATCGCGTGGCTAAAAGTTTAATCGACAATATTTATGGCGATGAAATTAAAACACTAGTCAAACGCTTAGAATGGGTAGATCCAAAACTACTAGCGCGAGAAATCACTAATGAGCACAGCCAGTTACAAGCTGTTTTATTAGGTTTACTGCCACCAGAAAGTGCCGCACAGGTATTATCTGGATTACCAGAGGCAGGCCAAGATGAATTATTGGTACGTATTGCGCAACTGGGCGAATTAGAACGTGGCGTGGTTGAAGAATTACGTCATTTAGTTGAACGCTGCATGCTGATTGCAATGGAAAAAAGCCATACCCAAGTGTCGGGAGTTCGCCAAGTGGCAGATATCTTAAATCGCTTCGAAGGTAACCGTGAGCAGTTAATGGAAATGATTAAACTCCATGATAAAAAGCTCGCAGGCGAAGTCGCTGACAACATGTTCGACTTTATTATTTTGGGTCGCCAAAAAGCTGAAACCTTACAAGAAATCATGGCACTCGTTCCGGCTGATACCTTAGCGTTAGCGCTAAAAGGCATTGAGCCAGAGCTGAAAAAGACCTTACTGCGTGCACTGCCAAAACGTATGTCTTCCGCCATTGAAACCCAAATTGAAGCCATCGGCACAGTACCATTAAGCCAAGCAACAGCAGCCCGTAAAGACATTATGGAGCTCGCTAAGCAAATGATGGATGAAGGTCAAATTGAACTGCAATTGTTCGAAGAACAGGTTGTTGAATAATGAGCCAATTTTTGAGCGACCAACAGAGTGCCCTTATGAACAAGACTCGCAGCTCCGATATTCGATTTCGCCTCAATGGAGAGCGTATTCGCCGTCACCAATTTAGTCCACTACACGCCAATGAAGCAGATCCAGCACAAGGTGAACCTTCGTGGCAAGATTATCAACAAGCCTTCGATAAAGGCTACGATGAAGGTGTTGTAAAAGGTCATGAAGCAGGCTTAGTGTCTGGCCATGAAGAAGGTCAACAATCTGGTTACGCAGCAGGGTTTAACCAAGGCCGAATTGAAGGCCAACAAAAAGGCAAAGATGCCATTGATGAGCAGCTAAATCAGCTTATCGCACCACTGTCTGCAGTCAAATCCTTGCTGGAAGAAGGTCACAGCCATCAAATCATGCAACAACAAGAGCTGATTGTAGATTTAGTCCGCCGCGTATCAATTCAAGTGATTCGCTGCGAACTCACCCTACAACCACAGCAAATTCTTGCACTAGTAGAAGAGACATTAGCCGCTATTCCTGACGATCCAACCGAAGTAAAAATTCACTTAGAGCCAACGGCTGTGAATAAACTCAAAGAACTGGCAGCAGATAAAATTCAGCACTGGACATTAGTGCCTGATAGCAGCATCAGCGCTGGCGGTTGCCGTATTGTGAGTGAAAAATCAGATGCTGATGCCTCAATGGAAACCCGTTTAAATGCCTGTTTAGACCAAGTCGAAAACCATTTAAAGCGCGCAGATATCGAACAAAAACTAGCACAAAACGCTGAAGTTAACATTGACGAAAATGACGTGCTGGCGAATGAGACAGCCCATGGCTGATGCTGGATTAATAGCTAATACGTCACCGGCTAGCGCCCAAATTATTGACTGGCCAACAGTGCCTGTGGCGCAGGTTTACGGCAAGCTAACTCGGGTTAACGGTCTATTACTTGAAGCTGTTGGTTGTCAGTTAGGTACAGGCGATCGCTGTCATATTGAGTGCCGCGATGGTCGCCTCGTTGAAGCTGAAGTTGTTGGCTTTTACAAAGATACCGTGTGCTTAATGCCTATTGAGCAAACCTCAGGTTTAATGCCTGGGGCACGCGTCATGCCCATCGCTGATCGCTGCCAAATTCCAGTTGGCAACGGATTATTGGGTCGAGTATTAAACGGCTTAGGCCAGCCATTAGATGACTTAGGCCCACTGACTCAAGTTCAACAAATTCCTATGGTGCCAATGAGCACTAACCCACTCAAGCGCAAGCCGATTAGTGAACCACTGGATGTGGGGATCAGAGCCATCAACGCCCTGCTGCCAGTCGGACGCGGCCAACGCTTGGGCTTATTCGCAGGCTCAGGTGTAGGTAAAAGTGTTTTGCTAGGCATGATGACCCGCTTTACTGAAGCCGACATTGTCATCGTTGGCTTAATCGGTGAGCGTGGCCGTGAAGTACGCGAATTTATCGAACAATCTTTAGGTGAAGAAGGTCGGCAGCGTTCAGTGGTGATTGCCGCCCCCGCCGACACCACACCATTAATGCGCATGCGCGCAATGCGCTTATGTCATCACATTGCTTGCGCCTACCGCGACCAAGGTAAACGCGTACTGTTACTGGTTGACTCGCTCACTCGTTACGCCCAAGCGCAACGTGAAATCGCCCTGAGTTTAGGTGAACCACCCGCTACTAAAGGTTATCCGCCTTCAGCATTTGCTCAGCTGCCAAGTTTGGTTGAAATGGCAGGTAACGGCCAACACCCTATAGGCACATTAACCGCATTTTATACGGTATTAACCGAAGGCGATGATCAACAAGATCCCATTGCTGACGCCGCGAGAGCAATCCTTGATGGCCACATAGTATTAGACAGAAAATTGGCTGAACAAGGCCACTATCCTGCCATTGATATCGGCGCATCAGTGAGCCGACTCGCCGCGCAAGTGGCAAGCCCTGACAGCTTATCCCACGGGCAAGTGTTCAGGCATTTAAACAGCAAATATCAGCAGGTCAAAGAGCTACTGCCATTAGGTGGTTACCAACCAGGCCAAGACAAAGAGTTAGATATTGCCGTACAAGCGTACCCACAAATGGCCGCTTTTTTACAGCAAGCGACCCATAGTCAGGCAGACCATCAACATAGCATCAGCCAATTACAACAATTGATCGAAGGCTTAGGTTATCAAGCGCCAATAAGCTCAAACTAGAGCTAGAACTAAGGCTAGAGCTAAGCCTTAGCTAATGATTAACTGACTATCGTTTAGAGAATTAACATGAAACAGCTTTTACAGTTATGCCAGCAAGAAGAAAAAAAACTGCATAAGCTGAGTCAGCAAAAAAATGCCAGCCAACAGCGCCTGCTTGAGATAGGTCACCAGCAACAACAACTTTCCAGTATGGTGAGTCAGTATCATGCTTATCCACAGCAATGTGCGAATCCATTGTTAATGCAAAATAGTGTGCAGATGATTAATGCGATTAAGCCACTGCAAAAGAAGCTCACACGGCAAAAGATTTTATTGGAACAAGAACACCAAAGAGTGGATAAAATTTGGCGTAGCCAGTTAGGACGCCAACAAGGGATTAATTGGTTCTATCAAGATCGCCTGAAACAACGACAAGCCCATATGGATAAGCAAGAGCAAAAGCAATTGGATGATTTGGCCTGTCGGTATCAGCTTAAGTAAACATACTTAAATGATGTTTTTTATTGCCAAACTTCGTTTGGATTAGATCAAAGTCGTGGCGCTTCATCCAATTTTAGTATTCGTGATTTCTTCCCGTATTTCCAAACTCCGTTTGGATTAAGGTCAACGTCGTGGCGCTTCGCCCACACCAGACGAAAGGGAAACAACAGCATTTCCCTTTTCGATATCCCTTGCCGCCCCTACGAAATTGCTCTGAAAAGCGAGCAAGCCTCATGCTTATTCGAAAATAGCTAACGCTTTAGAAAGGCCATCCATGGCCAACTAAAGCTAGCCTGACGTCCTGTCAGGCTTACGCTA
This sequence comes from Shewanella sp. KT0246, assembly GCF_019654955.1. Classification (GTDB taxonomy): domain Bacteria; phylum Pseudomonadota; class Gammaproteobacteria; order Enterobacterales; family Shewanellaceae; genus Shewanella; species Shewanella goraebulensis. Next base: position 116,709 of record NZ_BPEV01000015.1, read on the forward strand.
TTTTCTTCAACACATTTCAGCAATTTCTATGGGGATCTGTTGCACAGGCAGGTTCATTTATTTTAGTTAAAACCAGCATAGAGTTTTTTAGGTTATGAATGTTCGATTTGAATTGAGGCAAGCAAGAAAATTGCGTGAGTCTAGCCATGGATGGCTAGCTAGCTTTCGAGGGGAAGGGACGCCCCATCGTAAGCGTTAGTGATTTTCGTAGCTTGCCGAAGCAGTCTACAAGCAAAGTTAAACGCTATGAATAACTCCATTGGAAGTTTCGCTTTTTAAACTTCGTTGGAGCGGGAGGGTGTTCCAAGAGGGAGTTGCCGTTCACTCCCTTTTGGTCGGGTGTGGGCGAAGCGCCACGACTTTGATTTTTGATAAATGT
>NZ_BPEV01000016.1 GCF_019654955.1 Shewanella sp. KT0246
CCTTGCATGTCCGTGGCCACGCCCGAGGCGTTGCCCGCGGCATCAATCACTTGCGCGTCCACATTCACTTGGGTATCGCCGTCAGCCACAGGGACTTCCACGGCTTGGCCATCATCAAGCATCGCTTGAGTCACCAGACCATTAAACAGCTCGTTGCCATCGGTGTCGGTGATGATCAAGGTGTCACCGACTTGGGTGCCGGCAGCTAAAGTGACGGTTGCGGTGACGGTGCCATCGGCGCCAATCTCACTGCTACTGTAAATGCCATCATCGCCCATGCCGCTGAATTCAACGCTTGGGGTTGGTGCTGTTAGATCTATATCGCCACTATCTTCCGCAAAGGCACCATTACCAGCACTATCGGAAACGCCAGCTACAGCAGTGTAATCGCCTTCGGCTAATGGTAAAGGAACCTCAACGCTGTAAGTACCATCTAGGTTTACGATGGTTTCGATAATTTGTTCTTGGCCTGCACTATCAGTAACAATAATTGTGACTGTACTGCCTGGTTCTGCATCTGTTGTACCAGAAATTATTGGCGTCGTATCAGCTGAATTATCAGGTGCACTCACGGTGATCTCTGGAGCTGTCGTGTCTATATCTCCAGTATCATTAGCACTTGCAGAGTTGCCAGCAGGATCTGTAACAACCGCGACTACGTTATATTCGCCTTCAGCTAATGGCTCAGCTACATCAACTTCATAACTACCGTCAGGGTTAACAATTGCCTCTAAGACTTGCTCATTGCCCTCGTTGTCAGTAACGGTAAGCGTAACAGTGCTTCCTGGAGCTGCATCAGTTGTACCCGTAATCGTTGGAGTAGTATCGATGTTATTATCAGGTGCATTTACAGTAATGACGGGAGCGATTGTATCTATTTGACCATCGTCGTTATCTGTAGCTGAATTGCCTGCAGGATCTGTGACTTCTGCAACAACGGAATAATCACCTTCGGCTAAAGGTTGCTCTACGTCTACTTGGTAGCTGCCATTTTCATCAACAATGGCTTCGAGTACTTGCTCATTGCCTTCATTATCAGTGACAACGATAGTGACTGTACTACCTGGTTCAGCATCTGTTGAACCAGTAATTGTTGGCGTATCATCATTACTATTATCTGGAGCAATAACGGTAATCACTGGAGGGACGGTATCTAGTAATGCACTATCAGAACCTTCAGGACTTATATTTCCGGCACTATCAACAATGGTTGCTACTACTTCAATCGTTTCACCTTCAGCAGGTGCTGGTAGTGTTAAATCTATTGAGCCATTATCAATATCTTCTTGGGTAAGAATAATTTCCTGACCGTTAACAACTAAGGTATCTCCGGGCTGTGCACCAGTGGTTGTTAGATCAATGGTTACTGAAACTTCAGTATTACCTGCTAATTCTTCTTCGCTGATAATGCCATCGTTATTGGTATCAGTATTAATAACCACACCAGGAGCACCATCAGCAACAGGTGTTACTTCAATGGTCAGTGTTGCTGTGATATTGGTATTAGTTGTGTATGTAATAACGGGAACTTGGCCATTCCAATCTGCACTGGGTGTAAATAAGTAACTGCCATCTGCGTTTAAAACTAGTATCCCTTCATCTACAGTAACGGATGTGCCAGCAGGGTAGGTTTCACCATTTATTTCAAAACTAGTAACACTCAGAGTGTCGTCATTATCAGAATCGTTAGCTAATACATTACCTTCTGCCACAGTATCTTCAGCAACAGTGATGTTGTCGTTTACTGCAATTGTAGGGATATCATAATCTTCGTTAGCTGTTGCTGTTCCTTTTGCCCCATCTGCTCCGTATCCATAAACAATACCATCAATAACTGTGTCTTCATCGTTTACAAGATCAGCAGCATTAACTTCAACGGAGAACGTACCGTCAGACTGCATAATCGCTTGATATTCCTGACCATTAATAGTCAGCATGACAATACCTGTGGTGATGGATGCATCTGCAGTTACGGTACCAGTAATAGTAACCGTGCCCGTGCTTTCATCTGGGGTGAGTAGGTTATCACCCGTCACTGGATCAATATCTAAAGTGATGGCGGTATTATCAGGTGAATCATTGTCGTAAATACGTAATGTCGCTTGGGTATCACCTAATACTGCATTGGTAACATTAGATAAGTTAATTAGCGCAAATTCAGGACTATCTTCAACGATTAAATCGTCAGTAATAGGTACAGTGATGTAGGCCGTAGTCTCACCAGGAAGGAAAGTGACTGTGCCACTGACATTGGTAAAATCTTCACCAAATAAAGCAGTCAGTTCTTCTGAGCTGTAATCAAGAGTAATAGTTTCAGTACTAGGTTCGCTCAAGGTGAGGGTGAATAAAGCAAACTCCATTCCTTCAACTACAACAGCATAATCAATATCAACAATTGGTAAATCTGAGCCTTCACCATCATTATCAAAAATGGCGAACTCTAACTCTTCATCGTAAACATTTTCACCAGATACAACCGCATTAAAATATTCAGTTGGCTCTATGAAAGCATCATCAAAAATTGGGACGCGTATAAGAATACTATTGTTACCAGCTTCAAGATTGAAACTGAATATTGGTCGCGCTAAATCACCGCTTGAGTCAATTCCACCAATAGTCATTGTTTGCCACGTTAAACCACCATCATTTGAATATTCAAGCGGTACTAAATAGTCATCGGCATATTCAGCAATAGGGTATCCAAGTTGTTCACTGAGTAGTTCACTAGTGAATGTGATGAACAGTTCTTGATCAGTTTCAAATGTGAGTTCACTGTTTAACGTAAATTGGTTAAAACCTACATCTTCGAGCACATCTGGGATTTCAGCAGATAAATGCGATTTATATTGGTCTTGAGTGGCAGAAGTGACGTCTCTGAATACTGTCCAATCTTCGACGCGATAATCAATGCTTAACCCTTCCAGATCGTATTGAGTAACGCCTTCATTCAAGATGATGACATAATTGCCATCACCCAAATCTTGCAAAGTACCAATATCTTCAAATGCAGCGCTAAGGCGGACATTACTCACTAACAAGTTTTGATCGATCACCTGCTGACCAACTGCGCCTTCAAGTAAATCATTAGCCGAAAAAGTAATCTGGCCATCTAATTCATTGTAGTTATATGTAATTAACCCACCTGGCACGTCAAGAGTATCGACTGTACGTTCATCGTGTTCATCTGGTGCTCTATCGCCAGCAATGTCATCGATCGTATCTGCGACGTGCTCCATTGCGATAGTTTCGAACAAGTTCTGTTCATTCTCTTGTCTTTCAGTTTCGCGAGTAAAAATAATTCCAAGTTCAGCAAGTACTTGAGAGATCATTTCTTTACCAGCTGTGGCGATATTAAGAGGCTGACCTGTTGTTGGGTCAATATAATTTGCTAAGGCTTCATGAACAGATAACAGGATATTGATATTGGTGGCATAGCTATCTTCAATATTTATTAAACTATTAGTGTTAAGTATTCCATCATCTACACCGTCTGTGAGGTCGTTGTCCAAGGCTTGTAAAAAAATAGCCATGTTTTCAACGTAATCCATATTAGTGTCGGACAATAAGGTTCCAGCAATATCTTGCAAGAATAAAATCTCACCTTGAATAACATCAGCACTAAATGAGGCAATGGTAACGCCACCGATCATAAAAGTAATTGTGTCACCTGGTAAGTAAGCGAAAGAACCTGGAGAACCAAAGTCACCAGTAAAACCAGATAAACCAGAAGAAGTAGTAAACGAAACACCATTGACAAAATTATCGGTAAATTGAGCAATGTTAAAATTGTTGTTATTTAATGCATTAACGCCTTCATCACCTAAAGATAGGCTGGCTGTTAATGTTTCTGTTGCCTCAAATGAAGTATCAAATCCTGCAGCTGCGATAGTTTCAGAACCTTCACGAGCAAGGGAGACATAGTCACTACCACCTTCATTACCTGATGCTTCACCAGCTGCAGTTTCAGGTAGTTGTTCAGTAGGATCTTCGCCAGATAAAATTAAAGCTTGGAGGGCTTCAATTTCAGATAACTCACCAGAAGTCATATCTGTTGAAAATTGAGCAATTGAATCGTCTGTTGTATTTGCATCTATTTGATCACTCTTTAACGTGTCACCGTTTAACACAGTACCGTCGTCAAAAGTGACAACAAAAGCTAAATCGCTCGCAAATTGGAGTTCAGCTCCTGCAGGAATTTGATTTCCTGGAAGTATACTTTTGGATTGGCCATTTAATGTGAGAGTGATCTCACCGTTAGCCGAAGTCAAAACACCATTTTTAGTTGTTACAACAGAACTCATATTTAGCTCCAAAACCCTAATTAACAATGCGTTTCACTGTTAGATAATAAAAAAAACACATTGTTGTTACTTGTTGTTGTCTGGTTAGTGGTGGGCATTAACCGCAATTTAACAATTTTAGCTTTATTTGTATCGATAGTCAATTTTTTGACCAATGTGGTTATAGTGGTTAAGACTATGAAAAGTAATATATTTGACTTTTTATGTGACAAATCAATGTAACTCAGTGATTACTATTAATTGTTAAAGTTTTAATAATAAATTGTGAGGTTAACCAATGTGAAATTTTAGTCTACTTTTAGGGTGATTCAAATGAGGCTTAAGAAAGGTAGTTATATAAAAAAACCTGCCATTGGCAGGTTATTGAATAAATGAACTATTCGCTTCACTGGAAACTATTCAGTGGAATTCGCAGCTTTACGATAACTCTGTAACGCAGGTGTATTTTCACCAAGTTGTTCTTGAGTTTGGGCTAAAGCTAACCAATATTCACGTTTAGGCATAATTTCACAGACCTGAGACCAATGACTTTTGGCTGACTTAATATCGCGCTGTTGCTGAGCTAGTTTTGCTAAACAAATTTGGTATTCGGCATTATGTTCATGAGTCTGCTTAAAGCGATACAATAGCTTTCGGATATCCTCATCTTCCGAGTCAATTAATAATGGCAATTTAGATAACATATCTGATTCCGGTTCGGATTTAAGGCTCTTAGTTATGAGCTTTAAGGCATCCTTCTTGCGATTATATTGGCATAACCCTTGAGCATATATCGCAATTAACTTAGCTTGATTACGTTCTGATTTACTCAGCCAATGCCAGCACTTTTCTAGCTCTTGCTCGCTAATTTTTGCCGCTGATGTCAGCAAGGCTGTATTGGTTGAGTGTTCAATATCACTAGATGCTTGCTCAGAAACTATTTGTCGTTTACGGATCACGGGTAATAAAATTTTCAGCGCTTGCCAGTCTTGTTGCAACTGATAAAGATCTAATGCCAGCTTGAGAACTGGAGCTTTACTTTTACTGGTTGGATTTAAGGCATCAAGTTCAACGCGAGCTTCAGTTAACTTACCTTGTTGGATCAAATAGCGAGTTTTAGAAGTATTGACTGCTGCTTTCGTTAAAGGATCTTTAGCAGCTTCAGCGAGATACTTATCACGTGCATTAGTATTTCGTTGGTGATGAGCAGCTCTTGCGGCAGCAAAAAGGTTTAAAGCTGGTAGCTCGCCTTTTGCAGCACCTTTTGCCATGGCTTTTTCTGCATTTGGCCAGTCTTCCTCTGCGAGGGCAAGCGCGCCTTGCATGGTATATTTCTTGGCGGCTTCTCTACGCCACCTTTCTGGTAAGTATCGGCTGTTAATGACGATATTAAGTAAAAAGATAATTAACCATTCAAGTAACTGTAAAGCACAATAAAACAGTACTAACCCCAGTAAACCAAAAACTAGGCTGGTTTCAATTTGGTATTCACCTGCTGCGATATAGACATAGCCTGTATTGCCAATAATAAAAGGGCTAATACAAAAACCAATTAGAATGATGATGACATAAGCTAGGATTTTAATCATAGTTGCGGTTCCTCTGCAGGAACCAATGAGCCGAAGGTAATGAGTTGCTGTAGCAACCGAGTCGACTCAAAATTGGTATGTTTTACTTGCTCAATTTTAACAGTAATGAGTGCATCCAAAGCTGTCATGGTCTCTTGAGTTTGCGCTTCATCTAAATCAAAATATTGCTGGATCCAAGTACGGGCAAACCCAATTGATTGACGGTAATTGACTTCATCGTGTTGATATAAAGCCAGCTGTGCTTGCAGTAGCTTATTACGAATATTTTCGATTAAGTACCATTGTTGATCTGGAGCCAGTAACGGCTCCAGATCTGTTGTGCGTTTTCTAATTGTGATGAAACCATCAGTAACCGAATGCCATGTTTTAGCGAGATTGCTTTGCCAATCATCTAACGAATCCGTCATCACATGCTGCTCTGCCAAGTCTTCAGCTGTTTGGGCCTTAGCGCGATTTAATGGCAAGCTATCTAATTGATTTAATATACTATCTATCGAATAGATGGTACCTGCTACATCTGTTGTTTTAATGGCATTAGTTTGGGCTAGGTCATGAGCAAGGGCGCGACGTATCGGTAATAGTGCAGGGTCTTTCATTGCTTCAATACGATCATCTGCCGAGCTCAGTAAACTTGCAGCAGTTTTAGGATCGTTTTCAAGCCATAACTTTCGACCAGCCATACGCACTAAATATTCAGCTTCTGATGCCATCCAATGGTTCGGATTACGCTGAGCAATAGTGGCTACCCGTTCTTGCAATTGTTGATGAGATTTAGCTAATTGATTTTGTTGTTGGTAAGCCAAAGTGTCATTTTGTTGCTGTACTTCTAGCTCTGCAATGCGTCTTTTAGGCTCAATTAAAGCTTCTGTTACTTCATTGCTGATGGCTTGAGTTTGTTGGTATTGAGTCTGTAGCTCAATTTTTTGGCTTTCAAGCTCAATTAGTAATAAGTAGCTAATACCAATGCCAACTAGCGCGATGATAAGACATAATAAAATACTAAGTCTTACCCACCATGAACTTTTTTGTTTCGGAGCCACTTCAGGATCACTGTCGGTGCGATGAGTCTTTTCTGAATCTTTGGCATCCGTTGTCTGGATTTTCTGATGATTTTTACTCGTGGATTTTTGAGTATTAGATGTCTTGCTTTGCTCTAATTCAGTCGAAGACTCAGCCTCATTATTCACTGATTCAACGGTTGAATCTTTCGTACTTGATTGACTTGAATCTTGCTTATTGTTTTCCATGAGCTGTCCTTGAGTGCCTAGTGTGGCTATGTACTAGTGCGACCATCTACTGCGCGACATAAATATTTGAGTGATAGGGTACAAGTCTGGCAGGATTAAACAATATCGCAAATAACGGACTTTGCTTTAATGATTAAAGAGATAACGCTTGTAAAACAGCTTGAGTGTTCGCGCCATTAGCATTGGTGACGTGACAAAATCCTGCTGTTTTCGCCCTTTGTTCCACTCGGTGACTAGGCACTATGATATGACATGATTGCAACCATGCAAATAACTCTTTTGGAACAAGATTAATTAGATTAACAAGGACTTCGCCACTGGTGACGACAATAGTGTCAATTTTAGCAGTTTGCCATTGGCTGCAAACGCTTTGTGCATCAAGCTTTGGCATCACTCTTTGGTAAACTTCCCAATAGTTAACATTGGCTTGTCTTAAGCTTAATTGTTCTGCAATGGTTTCTCTGCCGCCAACTCCTCGAACTATCATGATCCGTTGCTGTTTTACCTCTGCTAACGAAGCAAGTGATAACAATCCTTCACTATCTTGGCTGTCTGCTGGAGCAACTTCGGCGCGGATATTATATTGAGTTAAAGCATCAGCAGTAGCTTGACCAACCGCATAATAGCGACAATTGGGGAATTGACCTTTGAGTGACTGCGCTGCAAAACTTACTGCATTGGTACTGATAAAAATAATGCAGTCAGTTTGAGAAAGTTGTTGAGGTTCAATGGTGAAATGAGTTGGAGCAACAGCTAATAAAGGCGTGACAATAAAGCCGACACCTTTATCTTGGAGCTGTTGCACCATCGCTTGATTGCGCCCTTCAGGGCGCGTTAGCAAGACTTGCATATTTTGATTTTGCCTGATTACTTGTTGTAAACAGCGTCTAATATTGTTTTAGCGCCGCGGCTAAGTAAGTCATCAGCTAGCGCTTCACCTAATGCAATCGCATCAGTTTTAGGGCCAGATACAGCACCTTCAATCACTTGGCTACCATCAGGATTACCGACTAAGCCACGTAAGCTTAATGTGTCACCTTCGATTTCAGCATAAGCACCGATTGGTACCTGACAACCACCTTCAAGGCGAGTGTTCATAGCACGCTCAGCAAGTACGCGGTAACGAGTTTCTAAATGCTCAAGTGGAGCAAGTAGCGCTTTAACACGTTCGTCATTCATACGACATTCAATACCTACAGCACCTTGACCGTTAGCTGGTAGTGAATCTTCTGCTGAGATGAAGCTAGCAATACGCTCATCTAATTTAAGACGAATTAGACCAGCTGCAGCAAGGATGATGGCATCGTAATCACCGCCATCTAGCTTAGCTAAACGCGTACCGACATTACCACGTAAGTCTTTGATGACGAGATCTGGACGAGCTGCGCGAATTTGACACTGACGACGTAAGCTAGAAGTACCAACTACAGCACCTTGTGGTAGCTCTTCAATCGTTTTGTATGTGTTAGATACGAAAGCGTCACGTGGATCTTCACGCTCACAAATAACCTGTAAACCTAACCCTTCTGGGAAATCTACTGGTACATCCTTCATTGAATGAACAGCGATATCAGCGCGATCTTCAAGCATAGCAACTTCAAGTTCTTTAACGAATAAACCTTTACCACCCACTTTAGCCAGAGGCGTATCTAAAATCACGTCTCCTTTAGTGCTCATTGGAAGAAGTTCTACAGTTAAACCTGAATGAATACGTTCAAGCTCAGCTTTAACGAATTCAGCTTGCCACATAGCCAGTGGACTTTTACGAGTAGCGATACGAATAACATTTTGAGACATGCCAGAGAGTTCCATCGATAGACTTAATTGCGACAATGCTAACATTGCCCGTTGGCTTATGTAACAAACCGATAGCGATTGTTTGACCTATGCACATAATTTTTTTGTGACCTAGATCTCATTTACTGGCGTATTTCAATAAAACTGATACCATGAACAAGTTATTACTAATGAATTTAATGCTAATTAAAGTAAGTGATTTCTTTAATTTTTAGTTCGAATCAGTCGTAGAGTGATAGTACAAGGATGGAAGCCTTGATAGAGAATGTTTGTTCTTCAGCCGACATAGCCAATCAACTTAATCTTGTTCGCTACGAACGAGTTCAATCTTTGTTGTCACCAAAACAGCAAAAGCTGTTTGATCTCATTGGATACCTCATTCAACATCATCACCCACAACTTCCTGGCGGTAATTCTGCATTAACGCCTTTTGGTATTAGCCAATATCAAGATTCTAAAAATGATTACCTAGCTTGTGATGCATTCAATTTACCTAAATTGGCATCAAACACTGCAGAACCTTGTGCTTTCGAAGGTGTTTACTCAATGGGCAGTACAGCAAGCTTTGGCCAAAACCCTAAAAGTGATGTTGATGTATGGCTGGTTTATAAAGCCAATTTAAGTCTTGCCGACCTAAGCTTGATTACTGAAAAAGCCACAGCGCTAACTCAGTGGTTTGCTTCCTTTGATTTTGAAGTTAATTTTTACTTAGTTCATCCATTGCAATTTCGTGAATGTAGCGCCTTTGAAAACTGTTATAGCTCGTTAGGCGAGGAACATAGCGGCAGCACACAGCATTGGTTATTACTGGAAGAGTTTTATCGCTCGCACATTCGGCTGGCCGGTAAAACGGTGGGTTGGTGGCCAAATTCAATTCAAGATGAGTCGGTATTGTTTTTAGGTGATGTGCAATCCATGCCTGCTACAGAGTATTTTGGCGCTTCATTATGGCAATTGTATAAAGGCTTAAACAAACCCCATAAAGCCTTACTGAAAGTATTACTGTTAGAAACCTATGCCGCTGACTATCCAGAGTCGCACTTTATTACTGCACAAATTTGGCAGCAATGTGAACAGGGTGATTTTTCAGAGTCCAATGATGCTTATTTGATTTTATATCAACGTATTGAACGTTATTTATTAAGTAAGCGCGATATCAGGCGTTTAGAGATTGTACGCCGCTGTTTTTACCTAAAGTGCGGTGTAAATTTAACCAATGCGTGTGTTGGTAGTGATTGGCGTCGCAACAAAATGCAGCAGTTGGTTAATGATTGGAGTTGGCCGCCCAGCTTGCTAGAAACCCTAGACAACAGCCAACACTGGCACTCTGGTCAGCTGAAATGGTTTAATAAACAACTGAATGAGTTGTTATTAATCAGCTACCGTACCTTGTTAGAGTTTGCCTCAAAGCAAGCATTAAGCGATCGATTCAGAGTTGAAGAACTAGGCATGCTTGCGCGCAAACTTCATACCTACTTTAGTGATGATGAGCACCAGCTGTTGCCATTAAATAAGTTATGGAGCCGCTCGGTATTCGAACCGAACATGACCATTATTCATAGCATTAAAGAATCTCGCTATTATCTTTATCGCCAGCCGCTAAAGTCAGGACAACTATTAGGTGAGTCATCAATTATTAAGGCTGATACCCCCACGGCTCTGATTGCTTGGTCTGCCATGAATGGTATTTCTACTGATGACACTTCTTGGCAAGAATATGGCCGTAAAAAGCACCGTTCTAGTGTGTTAACCGCATTAGCTAGTCGCCTAGTTCCTCTACTCACCACGGCCAATAAAGTCTCAAAGGCGGAGTTATGTCAGCCTTATTTTTACAAAAAAGTCATTGTGGTGGCGAATGTTGATGGCGACCCTACTTTGAAGTGGCAAGGCCAAGAAATCATGATTGACTACATGAATGGCAATGTTTTCTCATTAGGTAAAAAGCAACAAAATATGCTGTCGACTGTTGAACTGATTTGCCTCAACAGTTGGGGCGAATGGCAATGTCATCGTTTTAAAGGAGAGCAAGGTTTATTAGAAGCGCTCGCCTTTGTAGCCTTAGGGCTAAAAGGCACACCTGATCAGGTTGATATTGAGGTTGTGGTGTGTGCTGAAAGACTTAAAAAACAAATTAATGATGCACTATTATCAGTGTTTCATCTTTGCGTTAAATATTGCCATGATGCGAGAGCATCATCAGCGCTAATGCATCCAATTGAGTTGTCAGATAAGCGTTTCGGTTTGTATTTTAATTCAATGGGTATGGTCTATAAAGAGCTTAAAGGGAGAGAAGTTAAAGTTGCTCCAATAAAAGTTGAGCGATTTAAAAAGCCTGAACTAACAGCTCCGGTCGCGGTATTGAAGCAAGATCCTTATCGCAGCATTCCCAGTGTGATTAAATTATATATTTCAAAAGGCGCTAAACAGTACTTTTTAAGACAGCGTCCCGATGCACTGGATGTTTTTATCATTGATGAGGTTAATCAGTTAAAACATCAAATCTTTGATGACCTGTCGATGAAGGAATTAGTTGAAAAAGAAAGTCACAGCTTCGCCTTCGAGCGAGATGATTCGTCGCTGCACTATTTTAATATGCCGCAATTTTTTAAACTGGAAAGAATTGATGGTGAGCTTAATGTGGTGCCATTCGGGGTGGCGATGAATGAATTGAGTTCAGATATCTAAACTCAATTCATCGTCATCCTGGCATTGATTCGATTAGGTTTAAATCAAATCTGATGCGCTAAACAAGCTCACTAGATAGAAAGTGCAATACCGCTTTGCTTAGTAATGGCATCAATAACAAAAGGCATGAATTCACTGTTATTGCGCTCATCAAACCATTTGCCGTCTACAAAAGCAAAATGGTACCCGCCGGTACGACTGGCTATCCACAACTCATGTAAAGGTTCTTGTTTGTTGATGACAATTTGCGAGCCATCTTCAAATTCTAACTGCAGTACATTACCGCTTGCGAAGATATCGACATCGGCATCTTGTTCGTCAATCGCAGCCTCAATGGCATTTTCAATCTTGCTGAACATCTCATCAGCCAACTGATGAAATTCTGTATCTGTCATAGCCATGTATTTCTATCCTTGTACTTCCTAGGTTATGAATGCGATTATAAGGCTATAACTCCCCAGATGCATAGATGTTGAGAAAAATGAGACTGTTTTTATTAGTAATGCTTGCTAGCCTATCCATTATTGGCTGCGGACAACAAGGCCCGTTATATAAATCTCCTGAAGTAGAAACCAATCAGGAAGAGCGAAAACCGCAAGAGCCTACTAGTGAAAAAACCGAACAAAAAACTCAAGAGCAGTCTCAAGAGTCGACATAAAAAATACAAAAGAATTTGAAGGAACCGCATTTTGGATCATTTTACATATCAACAAGATCAACTTTTTGCTGAAGGCTGCTCTGTTGCTGAACTTGCTCGTACCCACGGCACACCGTTATATATTTACTCACGAGCGACATTAGAGCGTCACTGGAATGCATTTGATAATGCAGTCGCTGATCACCCTCATTTGATTTGTTATGCCGTAAAAGCAAACTCAAACCTTGCTGTGTTAAATGTGCTGGCGCGTTTAGGCAGTGGTTTTGATATTGTTTCAGGTGGTGAACTTGCCCGCGTTATCGCTGCAGGCGGCGATCCTAAAAAAGTGGTGTTTTCTGGTGTGGGTAAAACCACAGCTGAAATGGAACAAGCACTGAATACTGGTATTTATTGTTTTAACGTTGAATCAAGTGCCGAACTTGAACTGTTAAACGAAGTTGCTGGTAAATTAGGTAAGGTTGCGCCAATTTCACTACGGGTAAATCCTGATGTTGATGCAGGGACACATCCTTATATTTCTACTGGCCTTAAAGAGAACAAATTTGGTATTGCCATGGATGAAGCAGAGCAAGTGTTTGCTCGCGCCCATGAATTACCTCATCTCGCCGTTAAAGGGGTTGATTGTCATATTGGTTCACAGCTGACTGAAATGCAGCCGTTTTTAGATGCCATGGATCGTATGTTGGCACTTATTGACCGTTTAGCAGCCAATGGCATTGAAATTAAACACTTTGATGTTGGTGGTGGCTTAGGTGTGCCTTATGATGATGAAACACCGCCACATCCAGATGTTTATGCAGCAGCGTTACTTGAACGCTTGGGCGAACGTCCACTTAAATTGATATTTGAACCAGGCCGTGCAATTGCGGCAAATGCAGGTATTTTTGTCACGGAAGTGTTATCACTGAAAGAAAACAGCGATAAACGCTTTGCCATTGTTGACGGCGCGATGAATGACTTAATCCGCCCAGCGCTTTACAGTGCGTGGCAAAACATTATTCCTGTGCAGCTCACCTCAGCGCCAAGCTTTGAATACGATGTGGTAGGCCCTGTATGTGAAACTGGTGACTTTTTGGGTAAAAACCGTCAGCTGAATGTGCAAGCTGGTGACTTACTTGCAGTGCGCTCAAGTGGTGCTTATGGTTTTGTGATGGCGTCAAATTACAATTCACGCCCGAAACCAGCAGAGGTCATGGTCGATAAAGATCAAAACCAAGTGATCCGTGAGCGTGAAAAGCTTGAGCAATTGTGGCAAGGTGAACATCTACTACCTTAATCGTTTGATGGCTTTAATCATTTTATTAAAGCCGATTCGGTTTATTTTTTAGTTCGATAAGGGAAACTCTTTTGATCCAATTCACCAAGATGCATGGACTGGGTAATGACTTTATGGTGGTTGATGGCGTGACACAAAATGTGTTTTTTTCGCCTGATCAAATTCGCCGTTTAGCCGACCGTAATTTCGGTATTGGCTTTGACCAACTCTTGTTAGTTGAGCCGCCGTACGATCCTGATTTAGATTTCCATTATCGAATCTTTAACGCCGATGGTGGTGAAGTCGAACAATGTGGTAATGGCGCTCGCTGTTTTGCCCGCTTCGTGCGTAATAAAGGCTTAATTAATAAGTACAAAATTCGTGTAAGTACCAGTTCAGGTAAAATGACCTTGCGACTTGAACGTGACGGCACTGTTACCGTTAATATGGGCGTACCTGTTACCGAACCCGGCAAAATTCCTTTTCGTGCTAAACGCCCTGAAAAAACCTATTTACTGCAAACGCCAAAGCAAACGTTCTTGTGTGGTGCTATTTCAATGGGCAACCCTCATTGTGTGCTTGAGGTGGACGATGTTGCGACTGCAGAGGTTGAAGATATCGGCCAAATGCTGACTAAGCATGAACGTTTCCCTAAAGGGGTGAATGTAGGCTTTATGCAAGTTGTCGATCGCGGCCATATCAAATTGAGAGTGTATGAACGTGGCGCCGCTGAAACACTAGCTTGTGGCACAGGCGCATGCGCTGCTGTAGCAATCGGAATTATGCAAAATAAATTAGACAGGCAAGTTAAAGTTGATTTACCTGGTGGCCGCTTGACCATTAATTGGGAAGGTGAAGGAAAACCATTATGGATGACTGGGCCTGCAGAACACGTTTTTGATGGACAAATCCAGTTATGAGCGATGCAATCAATACCAAAAAACTATTAGCTGAAAATGCACAATCAGCAGCTTCATTAGGCACAAATCTAGAGATGGAAGACCTTCCGCTAGATGAGTTGATGATCCGTGAATACTTGCTCGACAATCCTGAGTTTTTTAATCGCTACCCTGAGCTACTGTTAGCAATGCGACTGTCGCATCACGAACGCGGTTCAGTGTCGTTGATTGAACGTCGCCAAGAAATGCTGCGTGGGCGCGTTACCCAGCTTGAAGAAGAAATTACCTCTTTAATGAAGATAGCCACTGAAAACGAGAAGATATTCCGTTTTAACAGTGATTTATCGATGAAAATCTTAAAGTGTGAAGATCTGGGTGAACTCAGACAAGTGCTATCTGAAAAGTTAAAGACTGAATTTGGCTTTACTCATGTTCGCTTAATTACTGTCCATGATATCGACAGTGAGTTAGCCAATATCTGGCGTCAACGTATCCAACAAGGTTTTTACTTTGGCCGCCTGACACAGTCTGAATCTAAAAGACTTTTTGGTACAGAAGTCGGTTCGGTAGCATTGACTAAATTATCTGACGAAAACGGCCAAGTTATTTTTGGTGTGGCTTCAGCAGATGCTGCTCATTTTCACCCTGATATGGATCATCTCTTTTTCCAACAAATAAGAGACTTATTGGATCATATGTTGCCAAAATTCTAATTGGCTGCCTATTTAATTCTGTGGATTAAATAGGCATGACTGCAACTATTGGAGGCAGTGTCATGGGGCAACTCAGTTGGCTAGCTGCATTTGAGCGCTACCTTCGTTCAGAGAAACAACTTTCGCCACACACAGTGCGAAACTACTTGTATGAAATTCATCGTGCGGCAGAAATTATCTTTGCGATCCCAAAAGGCACATCTTCAGAGGAATATGACCGCCAGTGGTTAGCGGTCAATCGTGACCAATTGCAAGCTGTGTTATCCAAACTTCATCGCCAAGGCCTAAGTCCTCGTTCGTTATCTTTGTGCTTGTCTTCACTTAAGCAATTTTTTGAATTTCTAGTCCGTGAACAAGCCATAAAAGTAAACCCAGCTAAAACTCTCAATGCGCCGAAACAAGCTAAGCCATTACCTAAAAATATGGACTTGGATGCGGTCACGCACCTATTGGATATCGATGCCGACGATCCTTTAAGTAAACGTGACAAAGCTATTATGGAGCTGTTTTACTCCAGTGGTTTGCGTTTAGCCGAACTGGCGAGCTTAGATATTAATGACATAGACTTTAGCCAAAACGAAGTAAAAGTCATGGGTAAAGGCAGTAAACAACGAGTTGTCCCCATTGGTAAAATGGCCATAGAAGCAATAAATAGTTGGTGTGAGTGCCGTGCTGATTTAGCCAAAATCGAGGCAGGGGATGCGTTATTTATTAGCCAAAAAGGGACACGTTTATCTCATCGTAGTATTCAATTACGTATGAAGAAATGGGGCCAAGAGCAATCTTTATCTGCAAAAGTTCACCCTCATAAATTGCGACATTCCTTTGCAACGCATATGCTTGAATCAAGTGCCGATTTAAGAGCAGTGCAAGAATTATTGGGACACGCTAACTTATCCACCACCCAAATTTATACCAGTCTCGATTTTCAGCACTTAGTAAAAGTTTATGATGGTGCTCATCCTAGGGCGAAAAAAGCCAAGGGGAAATAATGAAACAGTATTTACGACTTCGACCTTTTAAGGCTATCAGTTTTGATTTAGATGATACCTTGTACCATAACGCGCCGCATATTATTAAAGCCGAGTCCAAGTTGTCTCTGTTTATGCAGGAGCAATTTAACGTACCTGATGCATGGGGGCTCACTCAATGGCGCGAATTAAAAGCGAAGGTAATTGCGGTACATGAAGAACTTGCTCATGACACTACCGCTGCGCGTTACGAGGTGCTTCGTCAGGCTTTAATCCAATGGGATTACTCAGAAGTTGAAGCCAGCCAAGGTGCTCAGCAGGGGCTAGAGTGTTTTTGCTTTCACCGCAGTGACTTCAAAGTCGATTTAAGCGTGCTTAAACTACTGACTGACTTAGGCGAACATTATCCATTAGTGGGCATAACCAATGGTAATGTTGATGCTCGCAGAATTGGGCTTGATGATGTGCTTGAGTTTGTGGTTCATCCTGGGCATGGGGTTAGAATGAAACCCTATAGCGACCTGTTTGACTTAAGTTGTCAGCATCTTGAGATTGAACATCAAGACCTATTGCACATTGGCGATCATCCAATCAGTGATGTGTTAGGTTCTCGCGCTGCGGGCTGCCAGAGTTTGTGGTTAAACCTCAACCCTGCAAATAACCAGCAAGCTCGCCATATTCTGCCTCATATTGAAGTCGATGAGCTACAAGAAATCAGTTTGCTTGCTGCGCATTAAGATATTTTAGTATAAGTCGGTTGGTAGGTTGATTTGTGGCTCAGTAGAGTATGTCATTTATAAAGAACTGTGCAGTTGTCGAGGTTTTTGAACTTATTTCATTCAGTTTTAATACTCAACAAGCGCTGCCCATAGTGTTTTATTTTTGATTGCCTTAAACTGTATGGATACAAATGTTGCTACTCTTTTAAATGCTTTTTACTGCCAAGGTAATTGCTAAATTCAGATGAATTTATATCGTGTGATCCGAACTATCATTATGACGTCTCCTGCTAAGCTGGGGCGAATGTTGTTGATCGCGATTTTAACGATGCAGTCTGTTGGTGCAATGGCGGATGATTGTTCATTTGAACATCAAGACTGTGATGATAACCCTGCTGTTAACATGACAGCTGACTTTGATCAGCACTCTGAGTATCTCGAGAAGGCTTCAACTCAAGGCTCTGAGCTGTGTGATGAACAAGTGCAAGTCATTAGTCATATTGAAAGTGATTGCAGCGAGTGCAGTAATAATTGTTGCTCTTGTTGTATGACGTTAATGCACCCTATAACAGTGATGCATGGGGTTAATTCTGCCCCCGACTCTTTTGTATTTTCATTTAACTCTACCGCTGTCGAAGCGCCGTATTTTAGTTTTTTACGCCCTCCCCAAGTTTAACCTTTAATTCAAAATTTTATCTTATGAGCAAATTTTATTAATCAATTTGCTTTGACTCGCTGTGTTTTATGCTTGTAATAGCATTCAGCTTGTCTTGTATTTTTGTATTAAATCGAGGCTAAAACTCAGATGTTTTACAATGTTAATATCGCCCGACCGGGCATTATTTTGCCCAAGCTTATCTTGTGTTGCGTATTAGTGCTGCTTGCGCCGATATCTCAAAACGTTAGTGCTGAAGAGCCTAAGTCAACTCTGTCATTAACGACGGTGCTTGAACGTGTTAAGCAGCAACATCCTTCATTAAAAGTATTCAAATTCCGTCAGCTTGCCTTAGATGGCGAAGCGCACACGCAAGCATTAACTCCTGGCTATGAAATTGGATTTGACGTCGATAATGTTGCAGGTTCAGGAGAGTACCAAGGCGTCGACAGTGCCGAATTTAGCGTGTCATTGTCTTCAGTCATTGAACTGGGTGATAAGTTAGAAGCACGCTCAGGGATGGTGAATGAAAAGCGTGCCTTACTTGAAGCTGAACAAAAAATTGCAGCCCTAAGTCTACTGGGTGAAGCAACTCGTCGTTATATTGATGTGCTAGCTGCGCAATCGCAATTAGAGCTAGCAGCTGACTCCTTAATACTTGCAGAAGAAACCTTAACGGTAGTGAAAAGCCGCGCTGAAGCAGGGGTCACACCAGATGCTGAAGTTAAACGTGCTCAAGCTGCAGTATTCAATGCCAGGCTTGTCGCCGAAACTCAGCTACATCAGCATGATTATGCCAAGTTAGCCCTCAGCATGATGTGGGGCGAGTCCAATGTTAACTTTGAATCTCTGGAAGGCAGTTTATTCGAGTTTACCGACGATGTTGCGTTAGCGCCGTTGTTTGAAAAGGTGAAATACAGCCCAGCGATTGAAGCATATTTAACCCAAGCACAATTAAAAGAGGCTGAACTTCGGTTTGCGCAAACTCAATCGAGTGCAGATGTGAGTTGGTCTGTTGGCGTTAAGCAAATGCAGCAAACTAGCGACATGGCATTAACAGCTGGATTCAGTGTGCCGTTATTTAGTGGTGACAGAAATTCAGGAGCAGTCATTTCTGCACAAGCGGCGAAAGATGAAGTACTGATTAACCGCGAAGTCGCACTGCTTGAACTCTATGCTCAGTTATATCGAGCTTATGCCAGTCGTAAACAAGCAACTGTCACCGTTAATCGTTTACAAACCAGTGTCATTCCTACCTTAACCTTAGCCTTAGAAGATACTCAAAAAGCCTATGAGCAAGGGTTATACAGCTATCTTGATTATTTAACGGCAAGGGAAGAGTTACTTTTTTCTCGACGAGCTTTAATTGATGCAGCTGCTTCAGCACTGCGTTATGGCGTGGATATAGAACAATTAATCGCCGAACCTCTATCTGCTTCTCAACATACCTTTTTTAGAGATTTCCAAGGATTCCCAAAATGAACTTAAGACCATTCAATAACTTTACTATGGTTCATCTTGCTGTAACGGCCGTCTTAATGTTAGCTGTTCCAGTTTACGCTTCAGGCGATCATGGTCATGAAGATGTGCATTCAGACAATCACGCTAATGAACAAATTCATGATGCTCATGGGCATGATGAACATAAAGATACTCACTCAGATAACCATTCAGATGCTCATTCCGATGAACAAGCGCATGATGAACACGGACATGACGAACATGGGCACGATGAACATGAAGAAGGCCAAATTCATATCAGTGCAGAACAACTATCTGTATCCGGGATTGTCACTCAATTAGCGCAGCCTGGTGATATCAAACAAACAGTGACTTTATATGGTCGAACAGTGGTACCAGAAACGGCCATAAGTCCAGTGAAAGCTAGATTTTCAGGACTCATCACCGAATTTAATTTTGCGGTAGGTGACAGCGTTAAAGCGGGACAAGTGATTGCCAAAGTTGAATCTAATGCAAGCTTAAAACATTACTCAATTTCAGCGCCGATTTCAGGTGTCGTGGTAAGTCGACATGCTAATGTCGGCGAACTAGCTACAGACAATGTGCTGCTTACAATTATGAATGACGCTGAGTTGTGGGTTGAGTATCAAATCTTCCCTGGACAGTTAGGTTCAGTATCGGTTGGTCAGCACCTTATTATCGAATCAACTCCTGCTAATGCTAATAAACTGCAAGTGCAGTCAACAATTCAACACCTTCTCAATTCAACGAACAACCAAGCTTATACATTGGCTCGTGTGCCACTAGACAATAGGCAAGGGCAATGGGCTGTAGGCGCTTTATTATCAGGTGAATTAACCTTGAGTCAGCAATCTGTGTCGATGGTTATTGATAATCGTGCTGTGCAGGTTATGGAAGGTCAACAAGTGGTTTTTGTCCGCAATGAAGAGGGCTTTGAAAAACGCATTGTTGAGTTAGGTCAAAGTGATAGGCAATTGACAGAAGTGTTATCAGGTTTAGCTATTGACGAAGAGTATGCCGTAGAGAAAAGCTTTCTTCTTAAAGCGGATCTTGAAAAATCTAGTGCTGCCCACGTCCATTAAAGGAGACGATAAATGATTGAATCAGTTTTGCGTCTTGCGATTAATCGACGCTGGATGATGATGTTTTTAGCTTTATTGCTGGTTGCTGTTGGTCTTTGGAGTTATCAGAAGTTACCGATTGATGCCGTACCAGATATTACCAATGTACAAGTGCAAATAAGCACGCGTGCTGCGGGATACTCACCACAAGAAACCGAACAACGGATTACTTATCCGATTGAAAATGCCCTAATGGGTATTCCGAATTTGTCTAACACTCGTTCATTGTCGCGCTATGGATTATCGCAGGTGACAGTCGTGTTTGATGAAGGTACGAACCTTTATTTTGCTCGTAACCTCATTAGCGAGCGTTTAAATGGCATAAAAGGAGCTTTACCTGCTGGAATTGAGCCTGAAATGGGGCCTATTTCTACTGGCCTTGGCGAAATCTTCATGTACACCATTGAAGCAAAACCGAATGCTAAACAAGCTGATGGAAGTGACTTCGATGCTACAGCGCTAAGAGAAATCCAAGACTGGATTATTAAACCGCAATTAGCTCAAGTAAAAGGGGTGACTGAAATAAATACCATTGGGGGCTTTGATAAGGAATATCACATCACGCCTCAACCATTGAAAATGTTGACCTATGGGGTTTCCTTTGTCGATATTAAAATGGCGCTGCAAAGCAGCAACAGTAATCGCGGTGCAGGTTATATTGAGCGCGAAGGACAGCAACTTACAGTTCGTTCAGCTGGGCAGCTTAAAACCATTAGCGACATTAAACAGGTTGTGGTTAAGCGCATCGATAGCGCACCAATCTTAATTAGTGATGTGGCAGAGGTTGGCATTGGTAAGGCATTAAGAACAGGCGCAGCCACTAGAGACGGAAAAGAAACAGTATTAGGCAGCGCAATGATGCTGGTGGGCGAGAATTCACGCCAAGTATCATTAGCCGTAGCCGAAAGACTTGAAGACGTTAAAGCGTCATTGCCTGATGGGATTAAAGTTGAGGCTGTATACGATCGCACAACATTGGTCGATAAAGCGGTATATACAGTCCAAAAAAATCTCGTTGAAGGCGCATTGCTGGTCATTGTGGTGTTATTCATCCTACTCGGTAACGCTAGAGCTGCATTAATCACTGCTGCGGTAATTCCGCTGGCAATGTTAGCGACGATGACTGGCATGGTGCAAGCGGGCGTTTCAGCAAACTTGATGAGCTTAGGAGCATTAGATTTCGGCCTTATTGTCGATGGTGCAGTCATTATTGTCGAAAATGCCATTCGCAGGCTTGGCCAAGCACAGGCGAAAAATGGCGGGAATATTCTGCCTCGTAAACAACGTTTACAATTGGTGTATGAGGCAACAAATGAAGTCATTCGCCCAAGCTTATTTGGCGTATTGATCATTACCGTGGTTTATATTCCATTATTTAGCCTCACAGGTGTCGAAGGCAAGATGTTCCACCCAATGGCTGCCACTGTTGTGATGGCGCTTTTAGCAGCATTAGTGCTGTCGTTAACGCTTGTTCCTGCCGCAGTTGCTTTGTTCATGACAGGTAAGATTAGCGAAAAAGAAAGCCGCGTTATTACCGTAAGTAAATCTTTGTATAAGCCATTGTTGATTGTAGCAATGAAGTTTCGCTGGTTAGTGTTGAGTGCTGCTGTTGGATTGGTGGCATTGTCAATTTGGTTAGCCACTACACTGGGTTCAGAGTTTATTCCACAGCTTAATGAAGAAGATATTTTACTGCAGGCGATTCGTATTCCTGGTACAGGATTAGAGCAATCTGTAGAGATGCAAATGATGCTTGAGGATAGAATCAAACACTTCCCTCAAGTGCTGAATGTATTTTCTAAAATCGGAACCCCAGAGGTGGCGAACGATCCTATGCCGCCAAATATTGCCGATACCTTTATTATGCTTAAACCACGTAATGAGTGGCCAAATCCTAAAATGAGTCATGATGCGCTTGCCGCAGATATTGTCGATGCTGTTTCTGGTCAGCCTGGTAATAACTTTGAGCTCACTCAGCCAATTGAAATGCGTTTTAACGAACTCATATCAGGTGTACGTGCCGACTTAGGCATTAAAGTGGTTGGCGATGATTTACAGCAATTATTGACTTCGGCCAATGCCATTCATGAAGTGCTAGAGAAAATTGAGGGGGCGTCAGATCTTCAAGTTGAACAGGTAACTGGTTTGCCAATGCTGTCGATTCAACCTGATCGCATGGCGTTAGCACGCTATGGTTTAACTGTCTCCGAGTTGCAAGACTTTGTAGCAACCGCAATCGGTGGTGAAGAGGCAGGACTTATTTTTGAAGGTGATCGTCGCTTTAAGATTGTTCAGCGTTTACCTGAAAATATTCGTAAAGATGTAGAGCACTTACAAGGGTTACCTATTGTGCTGCCATCGGGGCAGTATGTGCCTTTATCTGAAGTCGCGACATTAGATATCGCGCCATCTCCAAATCAAATCAGCCGTGAGAACGGTAAACGCCGTATGGTCGTGACTGCTAACGTGCGCGGTCGTGATTTAGGCTCATTCGTCACTGAAGCAAAACAACAAATTAGTCAGCAAGTAGATTTACCTGCAGGTTATTGGTTGGAGTATGGTGGCACATTTGAGCAACTAGAATCAGCAAGTCAACGATTATCCATTGTAGTGCCTTTGACCTTAGCCATTATCTTAGGTTTATTAGTCATGGCGTTTAGCTCTGTAAAAGATGCGTTGATTATTTTTACAGGTATTCCGCTTGCACTAACAGGTGGGGTCATTTCGCTGTGGATAAGAGACATGCCATTGTCGATTTCCGCTGGAGTGGGCTTTATAGCATTGTCGGGTGTTGCTGTACTTAATGGATTAGTGCTACTGAGCTTTATTCGTCAGTTATATCATGAGAAAGGCGAGTTACTTAATGCCATTATTGATGGTGCATTAATCAGGTTAAGACCCGTATTAATGACGGCGCTAGTGGCCGGTTTAGGGTTTGTTCCTATGGCGCTGAATATTGGCACTGGTGCAGAGGTACAGCGACCTATTGCTACGGTAGTGATTGGCGGTATTATCTCGTCAACGTTACTCACTTTGTTTGTACTGCCTATTTTGTATCGGATGGCACATCAAAGAAGCGAAAAGAAACATCACTAGATTGTGGTGTTAACTAAAAAGCCTCGCTTAATGCGAGGCTTTTTAGTTTTGAGTGTTTCATCTTGGAGTGTATTAACCCCATAAGAAAAAATGGCTCTGCTGGGGGAGCGAGAGCC
The DNA here is from genome assembly GCF_019654955.1 of Shewanella sp. KT0246. GTDB lineage: Bacteria > Pseudomonadota > Gammaproteobacteria > Enterobacterales > Shewanellaceae > Shewanella > Shewanella goraebulensis. The sequence continues at coordinate 23,284 of NZ_BPEV01000016.1, forward strand.
AAGGACCTGATGAAACTTTTTATTTAGCCAAACGGTTAAGGTTTAGATTGCGAGTGCTTTTGGAAACAGTAACTCATTTTCAGTATGAATATGTACCTGTAAATCAGCATCAAATTCAGCCAAGGTTTTGTAGCATTTTTGCCAAGTGCTACATGCGCCTTCAGGAGTTTGGTAGTTATTGGTGAGTTCACGTAACTGCTGTAAAACACTGCCAGCATGATCATGTTCATGCTCCATGGCATTAATTGGATTACCAATATGGCCAAAGCAACCATTCACTTCTTCGCCAGCAGCTAGTCTTCTCATCGCTGGGAATAAAATCTGTTCTTCTTTCATTAAATGCGGCATCAAATCAGCAATCAGCGCACCAATTAGTATGGCTAATGGCTTAATCTCGGCATAATCTTCGCCATGGGCTTGTACCATTCTTTGCGAGTACTCCACTAAAAGCGGCGCAGTTTCACGAACATATTGGTGATGCGTTGCTTCAAGGTGGTCAATTAAAGCGGGAATTGATAAAGCTTGTAATTGCTCAAAATTGGTAGAAGACATGATTGCTCCAAAGATGCATTAAATTATAGATGTATTTTAAATGCATCTTTTGTGTGGGCAATCATATTGATGAGTAATTGCTAGTTGGATCACATAATTTTAAGACGAGTATCTCTTACTGAGTACACTTTTGCCCATTCAATAGTGGACTCACTAACACCTGTTTACTGACTTGTTGTTGCTCAAGCATGCCGCCAACTCGCAACAACTTGCCCTGATGACAAATTAAGCCACGATGATCCATGCTTGGTGTTTCAAGTTGAAGTGGTTTAAGCCATTGCATGGTGTCAAAGTCAAAGATGTATTGTTGGCTGTATGGCTCGCTCGGCTCGCCGTTATATCCAATGCCACTGTAGTTATAGGGGTTGTCACTGCCCGCCATAAAGATAGCTTGTCCAGATTTACCTGACTTCAATCCTGTTGCAGCCATACGATAATGAGCAACTGGTGTTTTTTGAAGATTATTAGCTAGAGAATGGTTAGCTAGAGAATGGTTAGCTTGAGAGTCGTGTTCAGCTTGTTCATTTGCAACAGAGTAGTGAGGCAGTAATTGCCAACTTATTCTTAAATGGTTTTGAGGATTAATTTCGCCATATAAGCACACAGGTGATGACTGGTAACTGCGACGTTTGCCAATATTAGCCTGTACTTTCACCCCATCACAGAACACGATTTTGTTGCCTGTCATAGCAACTGCTTGGCCAAAAACAGCTGGGGCTGGCATAGGGCTCGCTTGATTCCAGGTATTCGTTTTGGTGTCGTAAATTTGGACTAGGTTGACGTTTCCGTCGTTATGCCAGCCGCCAAACAAATAGATATATCTCTGCTGATATACACTCGCTGCAGTATCATCAACAGCCACTGGCATATCAGCAATGCGTTGGTATTGGTTATTTAGTACATCAAATTGGTAGTTATCGATAGTGCTTATTTCTTCATGGTTTTTGGCAACGGTATAGCCGCCAAAGACATAAGCTTTATCATTAAGCCCCACGGCGATTGAAGCAAGGCGACCTGCTAATGGCGCGACAAAAGGAACTGGGTTTAAGGGCTGCCATAGTGGATTAGGCGCAGAAAGATTAACCCCCCAAACCTTGTTATGCACAGCTTGATAACCTTTACCTTCTGCCAAGCCAGTAAAACTCAATAAGTAGTCGCCTTTTGCTGTCGTCACTTTGGCTACAGCGTTGTTAGACACACCTTCGGGTAACTGGGGATAACTCGCATTTGCTGCAGGCATAAAACTCACAAGCGCTGTGATAACAGCGCCAAGCTGGCTTAATCGACTCATTCTCAATCCTTGTGATTTCTAATATTTTTTAGTTTTAATTTTCTATTTCTAGTCATGCACATTTAAACATATTTGTTATCGCAGCAGTAAATCAAAGCTAATACAGGTAAGAATTACTGCTGATGGCTTTGATAGTTAAATTTGTAAGTTTGACCTCTTATTTAAATGCTGTTTTATAGTCAATTTTACGGTAAGTTAGTTTTTTCTGAATTAATTTGCTCACTGTTGTGAGAAACCCTATTCACTCAAAATAGAATAATAAATCACGGGCAATTTGTTACTTTGAATCCAAAAAAAGCAGTCAATAAAACCCTTAAGAAGGTCTCCTCAGCTCAGTTTATTCACCGATGGCTCATGTTGATATTTGCAGTTCCAATTATTATATGGGGCTTTACTGGCAGCTATTTTGTATTGATGGATATTGGTTTTATCCGCAGCGATCATGTTGCAGTGAAACAAGCAGATAAAATATCACCATCTTCTATCTCTTACCCAATTTCTGAGCTTTATCAAGCATACCCTGATGCTCAAGCGGTCATTGTAAAACCCTTACTTAAACAAATGGTGTATCAGCTTAAGTTACCAGAAAAGTCATTATTGATTAACGCGCAATCTGGCCAGCCTTTTGGCAGTATTACCGAAGCGCAAGCAAAAGCCATTGCATTAACATTTCAGCATCAGGATGCCATTTCACCTTCTGCTAGTATCGTTTTAATCAAGTTACTCAACACTCAAGCCCCGTCAGAGTTAGCCGCAAGACATTTACCTGTCTGGCAAATCAGGTTTGATGATATTGCCCAATCAACACTGTATATATCGGCACAGACAGGCGATGTGGTGACAAGGCGTCATGAATATTGGCGCTGGTTCGATCTATTTTGGAAGTGGCACATAATGGATTATGACGACGGTGAAGCCATTGATAACGCCTTATTATTTTATACAGCGATAGGATCGTTTATTGCTGTATTCGCTGGTGGGATATTGATTTGGCAACGGCGTAAGAGGTATAGCTAATGAAAACCAAAAATATAAAACGTTGGCTAAGGTTTTGTCATTACTGGTTGGGCACTATTGTTGGTATTCAATTATTAATCTGGCTAGGGACAGGGATTTATTTCAATATCACCCCAAGTGAAGATCTTAAAGGCAGCCATTATTATCGCAGTAAAGCACCGTTAGATTTAACTCTATTTAGCCGTCATGAGCTAGAACCTTTATCGTCTATTCTCGAGCGATATAAGCCGATGGAACAGGTTAGTACTATTGTGCTTAATGACCGACCTATGTATTTATTAGACGAGCAAGTGCAGCGATATCAGCATAATTGCCAACAGCAAGTCTTAGTTGATGCGTATAGCGGCAAAGAAGTCCTTATTGATGTCGACTTGGCAGAATCCATAGCCTTGCAAAGCTATACCGGAGCAGGCGAGATAATGAGTCATCGACAATTATCTACCAGCTTTAAAGAGTGGCCAAAAGAATGTAATCCATTGTGGCAAGTCAGCATGAATGATGATTTGAATACACGAATTTACATTAACGGTATAAATGGTCGATTAGTTGGCCATAAAAATGATCACACTGATTTAGCCGATTTGATGTTTAAGCTGCACTTTATGGATTACCTGCACCAAGGCAGTTTTAATAATCCCTTTAGTTGGCTATTTGGGTTAATGATGCTGACTTTATCGCTTACAGGTTTGTATTGGGTAATTGAAAATGTGGTGATGAAGCGGTATCGATTTAAGATTACTTAATTCGTCGAGCAGTAGGTAAAACATGGAAAACAAAAAAGGCTAATCATCTCTGATTAGCCTTTTTAAATACAACGAATTAAGAATTGCTTCTTAGTTCATGCCGTATTTTTTTAATTTCTTACGTAAAGTACCACGGTTGATACCTAACATGTTCGCAGCACGTGTTTGGTTACCACGAGTGTGTTGCATGATGATGTCTAGTAATGGTGCTTCAACTTCACTTAAAACCATTTCATATACTTCAGACGCTTCTTGACCGTCTAACTGAGAGAAGAAGTTTGTTACTGCACGCTTTACTGCGTCACGTAATAGTTGTGGCTTGATAGTACCGTTAGCGGTTTCAATCTTACCTACGGTTAGCTGGTGAACTTCTGTGTTAGTAGTTGTCTGATCAAACATTCTATTCTGCTCTTTATATTAAAAATTTACTAATTCATCAAAGTAACATTCCACTAAGGAATATTGCTGTTCAGCGGTTTCAAGCCTATTAAAGTCAGCACGGAACTGTCGCTGTTCTTCTTGGTTTAGGTACCATCCCATATGCTTTCTCGCAAATCGGACACCTTTGTATTCGCCGTACAATTCGTACAATTTGTTCAGGTGTTCGAGCATGATTTCTCGCTGCTCGCTCGCCTCAACTGGCGGTAATTTTTTACCTGTTTCCAAGTAGTGGTGAATTTCTCTAAAAATCCACGGTCTGCCTTGGGCTCCTCGTCCTACCATCAAAGCATCGGCGCCTGTGTAATCTAAGACAAACTTAGCCTTTTCAGGACTGTCGATATCTCCGTTAGCAACAACAGGGATTGAGACATTTTGTTTTATTGCTTTAATCGTGTCGTACTCGGCAAAGCCTTTATACATGCATTGTCTCGTTCTACCGTGAACGGCGAGCGATGCAATACCACAATCTTCAGCAATGTGGGCAATTTCAACACCATTACGATGTTCAGGTTGCCAACCTGTGCGGATCTTTAATGTCACAGGAACATCAACTGCACTAACAACAGCCTGTAAAATCTCTTTTACTAGCTGGGGATCTTGCATTAATGCCGAGCCTGCGAGCTTTTTGTTTACCTTTTTTGCAGGGCAGCCCATATTGATATCAATGATATGCGCACCTTGTTCTACGTTGAACTGGGCCGCGTTTGCCATTAATTCAGGATCTGCACCTGCGATTTGTACTGAGCGAATACCTTCTTCACCAGAATGCATCATGCGCTGGCGACTTTTATCTGTATCCCAAACTTCAGGATTCGATGAAAGCATCTCTGAAACAGCTAGACCTGCGCCATAGCGTAAACAGAGGTTTCTAAAAGCGCGATCGGTGACACCTGCCATTGGTGCCACAATCAGCTGATTCTTCAGTTGATACGGGCCAATTTGCATTGAGTTATTCACCTTGCTCGTCAAAGGGGCGCTATATTAGCCCTTTTTTGCCTTCCTGAAAAGGTCAATAAATGAACTAAATGTAACTTTTTTGCTTGACTTTTAGTTGGAGAGTATTCTGCACTCCCTTAAGCGCAGATCTAGCTGCCATAAGGGGTGCAATGCCTTTACCGTTATTTGCGGGTACCTGTCAAGCGACTCCAGTCTTCTTTGTGAGCCGCTTCATCCATGATGAACCATTGGCTATAAAACTGTGAGATTTCTTCTGCTTGTTCTTCTAAGAGGCCTGATAAAGCTAATTTCCCGCCAGTTTTAACTTTTTCTGCAATTAGTGGAGCTAACTCGCGAAGTGGGCCTGCAAGGATGTTAGCAACCAAGATATCCGCTTGCAGATTTTCTGGTTGGTTTTCTGGTAAGTATAAAGCTAGCTTGTCTGCAACGCCGTTACGTTCAGCGTTCGCGGTCGATGCATCAATCGCTTGGTAGTCAATATCAACGCCGGTAACAGTTTTCGCGCCAAGTTTAAGGGCGGCGATTGCCAAAATGCCTGAACCACAACCAAAATCGATCACTTCTTTATCTGAAAGGTCTAAACCGTCTAACCACTCTAAACATAAAGCGGTGGTAGCATGGGTGCCTGTACCGAAAGCTAAACCAGGATCAAGAATGACGTTTACTGCCTCTGGCTCAGGAATGTCGCGCCAGCTTGGGCATATCCATAAACGTTGACCGAATTTTATTGGGTGGAAGCTGTCCATCCATTCGCGAACCCAGTCTTTGTCTTCAATCTGTTCGATTTTATGTTTAAACCCTTTACCAAGATAAGGAAGGGTTTCTAAAAAGCTCACCGTTGGGCTTAAGTCAGTACCAGCATCAAATAAGGCAATCACAATGGTGTCTTGCCATAACGGTGTTTCACCTAACTTAGGTTCAAAAATAGGGGTGTCTTTACCATCTTCATAGGTAATTGATACTGAACCTTGCTCCATTAAAAGGTCACCGAGCGCGTCGGCATGGTCGCTGTTAGTACTAATGCGAAGTTGAATCCAAGGCATGGAGTTTTTCCTATGAGAATAATTTAATGGCGCATTGTACCTGCTGGGCGGGAAAAACAGCAGCATTTGATAGTGAAATATTGCTTATTTGCATTGAAACGGCTGTTTTAGCACTTTTATCGTATGGTTAATCTTTAAGCTATTAATATCCATGATGAAATCACTTAAACATTGGTTCTGTTTGAATGTCACTATAAATTAATGAAAGTTAAGTAAAATTTTGAGTTCTTATATTTGAACAATATGTGACTGTGATCAAGTTCTAAAAGCCGATGAATGGTAGGTGAGCTTGATCACGGTTTAATTTTTATAGCCGAGGAGAAGTAGGGATAGCTGATAAGCTGATTTCACCAGAAATATGTCATACAGGCATGGAAACTATGACTGCTTCATCGCAAACTCAAACACAAAAAATTCATGACGTTTCGTCAAAAGGGTATTTGAACCCGATTTGGGCAGCCAGAGCCGATAAATTACAAAGTGCTACCGGGTTGTTGTTAGGCTTCTTCATCATTATGCACTTGCACTTTGAGTCGAGCATATTGATCAGTAAAGAGGCCTTTTATCATGTTGGTCACTTTCTAGAAGGTGGCATCTTTAGCGAAACAGGACATGGTTTTCCTGTGCTCACTAAATTTATTTCCGCGTTTATGTTGCTGGTGGTGATCATCCATGCAGCGTTCGCGTTAAGACGTTTTCCTGCGCAAATTCAACAATGGCGAGCACTACGCAGCCAAATGACTATTATGCCGCATCAAGATACTAAAATTTGGTTCTGGCAGCTGATCACTGGCTTCTTATTATTCTTCCTCGCGCCAGTTCATCTCTACGACATGATCACTAATCCTGCGATTGGTCCGCATTTATCAGCAGAGCGTGTTTACCACCAAGATGTGTGGATGCTTTATGTGTTGTTACTGCCAGCTGTGGTTATCCATGCAATGTTTGGCCTATACCGTGTAGCTGTTAAGTGGGGCATTACCACTAAACGTATGGCTGCTTTAAAACTTGCCAAGTTCATGGTGATTTACTTGATGATTATTGGTATCGCAAGTTTGATGACTTACATCGTGATTGGTCAATCGTTGGAGTTACCAGTGACTCCTTTTGTGCCGAGCTAGAGGCTTAAGAGTTTTAGGTTAATGAGTCACATATGCCATTAACCTCGTATCGAATTTAAGGAATACCCGTGAAAATAATTTATACAGACTCATTAGTCGTTGGCGCAGGCCTTGCTGGTTTGCGCGTTGCTATTGCTTCAAAAGAACGTGGTTTAGATACCGTGGTGTTATCGCTAATCCCTGCTAAGCGCTCTCACTCTGCAGCGGCTCAAGGCGGCATGCAAGCTAGCCTTGGTAATACAGTTAAAGGTATGGGCGACGATGAAGATGTCCATTTCCAAGATACTGTAAAAGGGTCTGATTGGGGCTGCGATCAAGACGTAGCAAGAATGTTTGCCCATTGCGCACCAAAAGCAGTACGTGAACTGGCTAACTGGGGCGTACCTTGGTCGCGTATTACTGCTGGCGATCGCCAAGTGGTGGTAAATGCAGAAAAGGTCACCATTACCGAAGCAGAAAAAGCCCATGGCTTAATTAATGCCCGTGACTTTGGTGGTACTAAAAAGTGGCGTACATGCTATACCGCTGACGGTACAGGCCATTCATTGCTATACGCAGTAGATAACAAAGCCATTGAAATGGACATTCCTGTTCATGAACGTATTGAAGCTTTATCACTTATCCATGATGGCAAACGCTGTCATGGTGTGATTGCACGCTGTTTAATTACAGGTGAATTACGTGCCTATATTGGCAAGGCAACCACTATTGCTACTGGCGGCTATGGTCGTATTTACGAAGTGTCTACCAATGCAATTATCTGTGAAGGTATTGGCCAAGCATTGGCATTAGATACAGGCGTTGCCACGCTAGGGAACATGGAAGCGGTGCAATTCCACCCAACAGCCATTGTGCCTGTAGGGATTTTGACAACTGAAGGGTGTCGTGGTGATGGCGGACTGCTTAGAGACAAAGATGGTCATCGCTTTATGCCTGACTATGAGCCAGAAAAGAAAGAGCTTGCATCACGTGACGTAGTATCACGTCGTATGACCGAGCATATGCGTAAAGGTAAAGGGGTTGATAGCCCTTATGGCCCACACTTATGGCTCGATATTACTCTGCTTGGCCGCAAGCATGTTGAGACCAATTTACGTGAGGTCAAAGAGATTTGTGAAAACTTCCTCGGTATCGACCCTGCGAAAGATTGGATTCCAGTCAGACCAACTCAGCATTACTCAATGGGCGGCATACGCACGAATGCTACCGGTGAAAGTCCGCAGCTTGCAGGTTTATTCAGTGTCGGTGAGGCAGCCTGTTGGGATATGCATGGCTTTAACCGTTTAGGCGGTAACTCACTAGCAGAAACCGTGGTTGGCGGCATGATTATCGGTAAGTATGTCGCTGATTTTTGTGAGAAGAATACCCTTGAAATCAACACTGGTGAGATTGAAGCCAGCATGAGCAAGATGCAACATGAAATTGATGAGTTGTTAGTGGGTAAAGGCACTGAAAATGTCTTTGAAATTAAATTAGCCATGCAGCGCATTATGATGGATTACGTGGGTATTTTCCGTAACGGTACTGAACTTGAAAAAGCGGTAACTGAGCTAAAAGACCTGCTGACACGCAGTAAAAATATCGGTCTTAAGTGCAAAAAACGTCACGCTAACCCTGAGCTAGTTGAAGCCTTGAGGGTGCCACGTATGCTGCGTGTTGCCTTAACCGTTGCATGTGGTGCAAATGCGCGCACAGAAAGTCGTGGCGCTCATGCCCGTGAAGATTACCCGCAACGTAACGATAAAGAGTGGCTAAACCGCACATTATCAACGTGGCCAGATGAAAATGCTCTAGAACCTAAGTTAAGTTATGAGCAACTTGATGTGATGAAAATGGAACTGCCACCAGGTTATCGCGGCTATGGTAATGATAATGCGGTGGCGCATCCTGATACCGCAGCGCGTGAAGCGCAGATTGCCGATATTCTTGCCGAATTAGGTGATGATGCCGACCGCTTTGATAAGCAAGCAGCCATCATGCCATTCGATTTACCTGAAACTTTACGTCCTCGTAATGAAAGATTAAGTGACACAAGCCCTGTGTCGGGAGAGAAGTAATGAGTAGCCCACGTACTATCAGTTTTGAAATCTTTCGATACGATCCACAAGATCCTAACGATAAGCCGAAGATGGTGACATACGAGATCACTGAAGCGCCAGGAATGACGGTGTTTATTGCATTAAACTTGCTACGTGAACAACAAGATCCTTCTTTGCAGTTTGATTTTGTTTGTCGTGCAGGCATTTGTGGCAGCTGCGCCATGGTGATTAATGGTAAACCAACACTGGCGTGTCGCACGCTGACGGCTAATTTCCCTGATGGCAAAATTAAACTTATGCCATTACCAGGATTCGAGCTAATTGGCGATTTATCGGTGAATACTGGTAAGTTTATGCGTGAGCTGGCAGAGCGTTTACAACTGTGGCTGCAACCAGACAGTAATGACATCGACATTCACCGCTTAGAAAACCCAATGGATCCAGCTGAAGCGGCTAAGTTATATGAATTAGAACGTTGTGTTGAATGTGGTGTGTGTGTTTCTGCGTGTGCGACCAAACAAATGAAAGACACTTTTGTTGGCGCAGTGGGTATGATGAAAATCGCTCGCTTTGAAATGGATAGCCGTGATACCCGCACAGCGGAAGATTTCTATCACGTCATTGGTAATCAAGATGGTGTATTTGGTTGTATGACCTTATTGGGTTGCCAAGATGCTTGCCCGAAAGACTTACCGCATATGCAGCAAATCGCTTACCTAAGACGTAAGATGGCGCAAACGATTGTGAGCTGTTAATAAATCGCTAAACATTTTAAAGCCGCATATCTGCATAGGTAAGCGGCTTTTTTGTTTGTCATTTTGAACAAATTAACGTCTTGGTACTTAGTTAATATCAGTTTTAGACATATGGATTTCATACTGGATTTCCAAACTCCGTTTGAATTAACGTCGTGGCGCTTCGCCCACACCAGACGAAAGGGAAACAACAGCATTTCCCTTTTCGATATCCCTTGCCGCCCCAACGAAATTACTCTTTCAAAGCGAGTAAGCCTCATGCTTATTCGAAAATAGCTAACGCTTTAGATAGGCCATCCATGGCCAACTAAAGCTAGCCTGACGTCCTGTCAGGCTTACGCCATTTTCTTCAACGCATTTCAGCAATTTCAATGGGGATTTATTGCACCCGCAGGTTCATTTGTATCTACAATTATTTCTTGAAATTATTCTTAGGCTTAAATACTCAATTTGAATTGAGGCAAGCAAGAAAATTGCGTGAGTCTAGCCATGGCCTTTCTCGCTCATCCATGTGCTTCAAGGCATTTAGTACATCCTGTACTTAAGATTCTGGCTAGCTTTCGAGGGGAAGGGACGCCCCATCGTAAGCGTTAGAGCTTCATTAAACCAAAGTTGCAGCTTGCCGAAGCGGGCTACATTTGAAATTAAACGCTATAAGGTACTCCGTTGGAAATTTTGCTGTTTAAATTTCGCCGGAGCTGCGGGGCATAGCTCTTAGTGAAAAGTAAGAGGGAGTCGCAGTTCACTCCCTTTTAGTCTGGTGTGGGCGAAGCGTCACGACGTTAACCCAAACGAAGTTTGGAAATAAAAGATGAGGTGACGATCAAAATCAAAAATGCACTATACAAATTTAAAATCTAGCTCATTTCTGCTTCGAAACTTGTTAGCTTCTGCACTTGCTTCTCGTTATGTAAAAGAAAATTTCTCAGTTTTACCAAACGAATAAATCTATACTGTTGAAATATATATACTTTGCATTTAAAAAGTTTACATAACGAGAGTAAATCATTCTCGGTTATCTCAATTCTCGGTTTCACATTGATTGAAACGTGATTGATTCAAGATATTTAAGCTGATAAGTTACTAAAAATATTAATAATTAAAGTATCTTTGCGAGTGAAATATCGAAGAGTACCTAAGGGTGTTTATCAGAACTCTCGTTAATACGCTGTTATAACTCAGGGAGATATTGGCGATGTCATCATGGGAACAAGACATAACTCAAGCACTTGAAAATCTAGGCGGGGTTGCCACTTATGATGACATCTATTCAGAAGTATCTAAACTAAGAGATGATCTTCCCAAAACTTGGAAAGCAGTAATCCGTCGAAGAATTCAAGATCTGTCATCGGATTCTGATGGCTTCAAACACGGTCAAGACCTGTTTTATTCGGTAAATGGCTTAGGTGCTGGAATGTGGGGGCTTAGAAATAAATTAGCTTACACCCCTAAAGCTGTGGATTTACCGACAGGCACTAATGAACCAGAGCGGGAATATACAACAACCTATCGAGTTTTACGTGATACAAACTTAGCTAGAAAACTAAAGTTGCTCCACAATAATTCATGTCAAATCTGCGGTCTACAAATTCAACTACCAAGTGGTAAATTGTACTCGGAAGCTCACCATATAATTCCATTAGGTACTCCACACAATGGTTCTGATACACCAGATAACATTATTGTTTTATGCCCAAATCATCATGTGATGTGTGACTATAGAGCTATCAAGTTATCGCTTAAAGAAATTAAGCAGGTATCAAGCCATAGTATTTCTCAAAAAAGCATCGATTATCACAACAAGGTAGTCCGTGAAACTGAGTTATAACAAAGCGCTCAAGGGTGGACACAAAAAGCTTGGCTTGTGCCGCTTAGCGCGGCGTTAAGTTCCTAAAGAATTTAATTATGAGAATTAAGTAACGTGAAAAAAGAAGAAATCCCTGACTGGAAAGCTCTTGAAAATTTGGTCGTAATGATCCAAAAGCAATTGTCGCCAGATGCTAAGGTACAGCATAATGTTATGCTTGAAGGTGTTGAAAGTGAAACCAAGCGACAAATTGATGTTCTTGTAGAGCAAGATATCGGTCAATATACGATGCGAATCGTCATCGATTGCAAAGACTATGCAAAACCAGTTGATGTTAAAGGGGTAGAAGAGTTTCATGGGCTTGTTCAAGATGTTAAAGCTCAAAAAGGAGCTCTAGTTTGTCCGTCCGGATTTACCAAATCAGCGTTAAATAGAGCTAAAAAATTACAAATTGATTTGTATAGACCAGTATCTACAGGCAATCACAAATGGAAGGCAAATATTACTGCACCGGTTCTTTGTGATTTCAGAAATTCTTTTATGTCCTTCGGCATTAGCTCATCTGATCCCAAACCGCTGATGATAGCTCAAGAATTCTATAAATTGAGCGTTACCGATGAACACGGATCCGAGCTTGGCAATGCACTTGAAACTGCACAGCAAAAGTGGGATCAAGGTAAACTTCCAAGTGAACCCGGAGAACATGACGCAATATCTATATTCGGTGAAAACAATGTTTTCATCGACAACGGCTATGGTGACAAGGTCAAGGTGAATTTGACAGTGCGGTTACTTGTTAATCAAAACTTATATCTTGGTCATTTACCTGTCGAAGATTTGAATGGTCTTCAGGATGAGCATTCGGGAGAAGTCCTTACAAATGCATTTACGCTAGGTGGGTTGAACCCAGAGGAAGTGCAAGATTCATGGAAAGTAGTCGAAGATATCAATAAGTTGGACTTTCAACCGTTATTTAAAATAGCTGGTTTTAACTGCTATGGTATCGGAACTTAATAAAGCAATTAAGTCGGATTCCATACGCGTGCCGACTCGTTCACGCTCAAACATAGCATGCGTATGTCACCGCTTATTGCGGCGTTTGAAACTCATTTCTGTCCAAAAATAATCTTCCAACTTTACCCATTGAAGACATTGGTAGATATCTAAACCAAAGGCGCCAGCTTCATTAACTCGGCAATATTTTGCACGCCTAACTTTTCCATTAATTTTGAACGGTGAACCTCGATGGTTCTGACTGCCACACATAATTCGTTAGACATTTGTTTGTTGGTGTTGCCTGCAATGACCAGTTTGAATATTTGATGTTCACGCTCAGATAGGGCATCAATCAAAGCCAAATTGTGCATTTTCCAATGTTGTTTAACGCTGTATAGCAGCCCTTTTTCTATGGATTGCGCTAGCACTTTGCCTTGTACTGGTTTCTGGAAAAAATCAAAAGCGCCTTGTTTGAAGGCATCCACTGCCATGGGCACGTCGCCATGTCCTGTTAAGAAAATAATCGACAATGGGCTTTTCGCTTCATTCAATAATTGCTGTACTTCTGGGCCGCTAAGGCCTGGCATTCTGGCATCTAAAATAACGCAACCTGCTAATGACAAATCAACTTGAGCGAGAAAGGCGTCTCCAGAGTTAAAGCTGGTTAGCTGATAACCGAATCCTTCCATTAAAAAGCATATTGAATCGATAATGGCTTCATCATCATCGACTAAATAGACTGGGCAATGAATGTCAGTTTGCATGTGTATTCCTTGCAATGTTTTGAATGCATCATTGATAAGTATCTCAGTTTGAATCGATATGCTAACTAATTTTATACAAACCATGAAATCCATCACGTTGCGTGATTGCCGCTCATCGTAAGCTTATTATAGTTTTCTAATGAAAGGTTTTATTGTGCTGCGGATATTGCTTTGTTTTATCGCCATTAGCTTTTTGTCACCAGTTTGGGCTAAACCGCAAGAGCTTTATGTCGGTGTGCTTGCTAATTGGGGCGATCAACAGGCGATTGCTCGTTGGACGCCGATGATGGATTACTTGAATGAACAGGTACCAGATACCCGATTTCATGTTTATCCAGGTAATTTCGAAGCCTTGAATGCGGCAATGGAATCAGGAAAAATCCAGTTTATTATTACCAACCCTGGGCAATACCTTTATTTATCCAATCAGTTCCCTTTGTCTTGGCTGGCCACGATGCGATCAAGGCGTCATAACGGCGCTACATCTGCTATTGGCTCAGCCATTATTGTTAGGGCTGACAGTGATTACCGCACCTTGTACGACTTAAAGCAAAAAACCATTGCGGCTAGTGATCCTCATGCTTTAGGAGGCTATCAAGCTACCATTGGCTTGATGCATAAATTGGGCATGGACACTAAAAATTACTTTAAAGAGATTAAGTTTCTTGGGTTCCCACTCGATCCATTATTGTATCAAGTGCGTGACGGCAACGTGGATGCGGCGATAACGCCATTATGTACCTTTGAAGATATGGTCGAGCGAGGGCTGATTAAAGCGGATGAGTTTCGTATATTGAACCCGAGTCGTCCGAAAGGGTTCGACTGTCAGTGCAGTACTAATCTTTATCCTAACTGGTCGTTTGCTGCGAATGAGAGCGTGGATATTGAACTCAGTAAACATATCACTCAAGCGCTAATGGATTTACCTTCAGATCACCCTGCTGCAATACAAGCAAAACTGAAAGGGTGGACCTCACCTATTAGTCAGCTGGCAGTGATTCAGTTATTCAGTGAGCTTCATGTTGAAGCGTCAGAAGTAAACCGCTGGGACACTTTACTAAAATGGCTTAATGATAATCGTCATTGGGGTGGTTTGGCGGTGTTGTTATTTATCGTCGCGACGGTTTACCACTTATGGATTGAGTATCGCTTTCATCAAAAAAGTGAGTCGTTAATTGAGTCTGAGCGACAACTAAAACAGCAAGAGCTTGCATTAGAGAAGCTACAAAGTACTGCCATTATTGGTGAGATTGGTGCAGGGCTCGCACATGAGATTAATCAGCCCATTGCGGCGATTACCAGTTACAGTGAAGGCGCTATTATGAGGCTGGAAAATAATCAGCCTTTTGATGAACAATCAGCCAAAGCATTGCTGACTAAAATCCATCAACAATCCACCCGAGCTGGTGAAGTGGTGCATCGTATTCGTGGCTTATTAAAGCGCAAAGAAGCGGTCATGGTGGATGTCAACATTTTGAGTTTGGTCGATGAGAGTGTGTCATTACTCAAAATTGAATTGGCTAGACACGATATCAGTGTTGAAAACAATATCAAAGGTGAGCCATTTTTTATTACCGCCGATAGAGTTGGCCTGTTGCAGGTGCTGATTAATCTAATTAAAAACAGTATTGATGCGATAAGTGATAGTGCTGAGGCTGTAAAACGAGCCAAAATTGTCATCGCAATGGATTTTAAAGAGCATCAGGTGGATGTTTCGATAATCGATAATGGCCCAGGCTTACCTGAAACATCAGATGCGTTAATGGCAACCTTTTATACCACCAAAGAAAATGGTTTAGGCCTTGGACTTGCGATTTGTAATGAAGTCATCAAGGAGCATGAAGGCGCCTTTAGCCTTAAAAATCGACAAGATATTCAATCTGGTTGCATTGCCAAAGTCAGTTTGAAGAAAAGAGGCTCTGAGCAAAAAGTGATTGGATAAAGTAAGCTGACTTTATCTGCAGATATAAATTTAGTAGTTTGATTTAATAACAAAAAGACTTCCTTTTAGGCAGTCTTTTTTATTATCTGTTCGAAATGTGGTTTACCACAATAGCTAAAATAAAAGGGCTGTGTTGGTGTTTTTTTAAACCGTGAACACAGTCACAAAGCCGAAATACCCACCGTAGATATGTGGTTTACCACAATATTCAATTCGCTTCTTCTGTTTGAGAATGATGAAAACCTTAGAACTGCTTAATCGTTCTGTAGTCCTGCTAATCCGGATGTAAAGTACGCCGATTAAGGTTCTTGGGTATCGTTGTCAATTGGGAGAAGTACCATGAAACTAGATCGGCGAACCTTTATCAAAGGCGCAGGAGCTGGCACAGCAGGTTGTGCATTGGCTGCGCTGCCAGGCTCGATTGCCGCCTTGGGCAGTGTCTCAGTAAAAGGCAGTGAAACATCAATCGCAAGTAGCTGCGAGATGTGTTCTACCCGCTGTCCTATCTCTGCACGTGTTGTTAACGGCAAAAACGTCTCTATCTTAGGGAATAAAAAAGCCAAATCTTTTGGCGGGGCAGTGTGTGCCCGTGGTGGCGCAGGTCATAGTTTACTTTACGATAAGCAGCGTATTGTTAAGCCGCTTAAGCGAGTTGGTGAACGTGGCGAAGGCAAATGGGCTGAAATCGAATGGGATGAAGCTTACCGTCTTATTGCTGAAAACCTCAATAAAATTAAAGCCAAACATGGCGCTGAGTCAGTCGCATTCTCATCGAAATCTGGCTCACTCGAAGGTCACCTTTTCCATCTTGCTAAAACCTTTGGCAGCCCAAATACCTTTACTCACGCATCGACTTGTCCAGCTGGTTATGTGGTCGCGGCTAAAGCCATATTCGGTGGCAAAATAAAGCGTGATTTAAGTAACTCAAAGTACATCATCAACTTTGGCCATAACTTGTATGAAGGCATTAATATGTCTGAAACCCGTGGCATGATGAATGCGCAAATGGAAAAGGGCGCCAAGCTTGTGGTATTTGAACCACGCTTTTCTATTGTGGCTGACAAAGCCGATGAGTGGTACGCCATTAAACCAGGTACAGATGTAGCGGTTGCCTTGGCGATTTGTCATACCCTGATTAATGATGATTTATACGATAAAGACTTCGTCGCACAATACGTTGAAGGCTTTGATGAGTTTGCCAAAGAAGTCAAAAACTACACGCCTGAGTGGGCTGAAGCCATCAGTGATGTGCCTGCTGAAGATATTCGCCGCATTACTCACGAGTATGCTGCAGCCGCGCCTCACGCATTAGTTGACTTCGGTCACCGTTCATCTTTCACAACCGAAGAATTTGAAATGCGCCGCGCACTTTATGCTGCCAACGTATTGGTGGGCAATATTGAACGTAAAGGCGGGCTATATTTCGGTAAGAAAGCCTCTAGCTACAATAAATATGCGGGTGAAAAAGTAGCGCCAACCTTGTCTAAGCCTGGCGTTAAAGATTTACCAAAAATTGATGCTAAACGCATTGATATGGTGGATGAACAGTATTCATTACTCTGGTCATCTGGGGGGATATACCAAACTATTTTAGATGCCACATTAGAAGCAGTGCCTTATCAATTGCACGGCTGGGTAATGAGTCGAACTAACCCAATGCAAACCATGACGGATAGAGCGCGAATTGTTGAATCTATGCAGAAACTGGATTTCGTTGTGGCCTGTGATTTATACATCACTGAAAGCGCAGCTTATGCTGATGTGTTCCTTCCTGAATCGACTTACCTTGAACGTGATGAAGAGATCAAAGATAAGTCAGGTAAAAACCCGGCTTACTATGTGCGTCAGCGGGTGGTCGATACCATTGGCGATACCAAGCCAAGCTGGCAGATCTGGAAAGAGGTGGCTGACAAGTTAGGTCTAGGTGAATACTTCCCTTGGGAAAATATGCAGACCTTGCAAATGTTCCAAGTGAACAAAGATGTCAGCTTATTAGACAAAATTAAAAATGATGGTTGGGTGAGTTACGGCAAGCCACTAATGCTACGTGAGCCAAGCATGGTGAACACCTTTGTTGCTGAGTATCCTAATGCTATCTCACCAGATGAAGATAAAACCTATGCAAGCCACCTGAGCTTCAAAACACCATCAGGCAAGATTGAATTAAGTTCGAATAAAGTTGAGAAAATGGCGCCTGGACGTGGTGTGATTAAATATCGCGAAGTCACCATGAAAAAAGCCGATGAGCTGTTTTTCATTCAAGGCAAGGTCGCTGTGCATACCAACGGTGCGACTCAAAATGTACCAATGCTTGCTAGCTTAATGTCAGATAACGCTCTGTGGATCCATCCGATTACAGCGGGACATATGGGGATTTCGAGCGGCGATAAAATTCGAATTTATAACGACACAGGCAGTGAAGAAGGTCATGCCCTAGTCACGCCAGGTATTCGCCCTGACACAGTGTTTGCTTATATGGGTTGCGGTTCTAAAAACAAAGAGCTTGCTCGTGCTACTGGTAAAGGTATCCATTGCGGCAACTTACTTCCTCACGTTACGTCTCCGGTTACAGGTATGAACTTACATACTACCGGCGTCAAAATAGCCAAGATTTAATCGGAGTTCATTATGACTAAACGTTATGTCCTTGTGCACGATGAAAACAAGTGCATTGGCTGCCAAGCGTGTAATGTCGCTTGTCGCAGTGAAAATAATGTCCCTGAGTCGGTGACCCGAATTCAGGTAAGAGTCGAAGGGCCTTATGGCAATTTCCCAAACCTTCATTTTAAATACAATCGTGTGTCGTGTGAGCAATGTGAAGATGCACCTTGTGTGAAAGTTTGTCCTACAGGCGCTGCTTACGTGAATGATGACGGCATCGTGTCTATCAATGAAAAGAAATGCGTAGGTTGTTTATATTGCGTTGCGGCTTGCCCATACAAAGTGCGCTTTATTAATCCAGAAACGCGAGTGCCTGACAAGTGTGATTTCTGTAAAGAGAGTCGTCTTGCTCGTGGTGAAGATCCAGCTTGTGTCTCAGTATGTCCAACTCAAGCATTGGCTTTTGGTGATGCCAACGATTCAACCTCAGAAGTGAGCCAATTACTGGACACCAAAAATCATTACCAACATAAAGTGAACCTAGGCACAAAGCCAAGAGTTTACCGAATTCCTAGCCGTAAAGGAGGGATCAAAGTATGAACAATATCTGGGGCTCAATGGAGCAATATGATCCAGTCGTCTGGAACTGGATAATCGCTGTTTATTTATTTATGGCAGGTCTATCTGCTGGCTCAATGATGGTTGCAATAGGGCTTAAATGGTACCGGCAAAGTCGTGGATTGCCCACTGAAGGCTTACCCGTTATCAAGGCTGCAGCCGTTGTTGGACCGATATCTATTTGTGTTGGTATGGCGCTGTTAATGCTTGATTTGACTAAGCCATTTGAGTTTTATCATATTCTGCTGAATTACAATTTTACTTCGGTAATGGCTTGGGGGGTATTAGCGTTATTGTTTTATATCCCACTGGTGTTCGTATTTTCTGGTTTGATATTTGAAAAGCAATTACTCAGCCTTGCACCTTGGTTATCAGGCGTAGCTAAAATATGTCGCAAACTTGAAAATAGACTGAATAAGCTGATTTTTGTACTGGCGATAGGAGTTGGGATCTACACAGGTTTCTTACTTTCAGCATTGATTAGCTATCCCATTTTGAATACGGCGGTTTTACCTGCATTGTTCTTAGCATCAGCGTTGTCGGTGGGATCTGCTGGTAATGTTTTAGTGGCAACCTTGTTTTTCAGTAAGAAAGAATCTGACTGTATTGAACAAGTGCATCGCATTGAATACCCTGTGGCATTTAACGAAGCCTTATGTTTGGTATTATTGTTTGTTGGACTTAACTTTTCAGGCCCAGCAGCACAAGCGGCAACGGCGGCGATTACCACAGGTACATGGGCAAGTGTATTTTGGATAGGTGTTGTCGGCTTAGGCTTAGTGGTACCAGTACTGGCTAGCACAATATCACCTAAGTCATGGCGCCATACTAAAGGCTTTTTGGTCACAGTATCGTGTAGCACTATTCTTGGTGTATTGGCACTAAGACACTTCGTGGTATACGCAGGTCAAAGTTATATAAGCTAGGTTATTTATTGTAGATTGATAACTCAAAGCGAATAAAAAGGCCGTTTAACATGATTGTTAAACGGCCTTTTAGTGAAAATAGGTTTTACAAGGCTGTCCCAGAGTCAGTGGTTCTATTATTTGTAGAACCTTGTATTTCAGCTTTTAATGCTGGATCAGATAGAATTTGTAATAACTGATCTCGATATGCTCTTAGTACATTATTTTGTGGCGATTCATCGGATTTCTCATCAATAACGTCTCTTTCTTTGAGGTTTGCTTGATGCGATAGACCCTGATCTTTATCAAATAAATAAGTATTTACTTCGGTATCAAAGTTAAACGACGATACCCAGTTTAAATTGATACTGAAAAACCACTCTTGTAAATCAAGTACAAGAAGGTGTTGTGATTCTTGCTCTACTAGTACATTACTCGCAATTGTTTCAGTTGGAACAGCATCTAAATCTGCTGGTTTTACCTGCCAACCTTTATCCGTTAAACCGAGAATAATTCTTTTTTGTAGCCATTCACTAAGAGTAAGCGATTTGTCATCTTTTTCCGTGGCAAGTAATGCATCAACATTCCAATCAACTGGAATGCCAAATGTTGCATGAGCTCGGCCAATAAACGTTTCAGGTTTACCTTCTTTTACTCTTTTTCGATTATCAATAACGCTGATCATTATGGGTTGTTGATTTTGATATTCGGGGGAAGGGGTTTGTTCTTGTAGGTTAATAGGGGTAACACAGCCAGTAAGCGTAACAATGGTGAAAAACACCATGATAAATTTAAACACATCAAATCCTTTTTGTTGGTTAATTTTTAGTAAATCCGTCTGATTCTACATAAAAAAATGCCGCTAACTCAATGGAGTTAACGGCATTTTTGAATTTTGTTTTAAAAACCTATTAGCTCTTAGCGCGTTTCATCGCTGTGAAGAACTCATCGTTTGTCTTGGTCATGGCCAATTTATCGATAAGGAATTCCATACCTGAAACTTCATCCATTGGATTAAGGATTTTACGTAAAATCCACATCTTCTGAAGTTCATCTGGCGTGGTGAGCTTCTCTTCACGACGTGTACCTGAACGGTTGAAATCAATCGCTGGGAAAACACGTTTTTCAGCAGCTTTACGAGAAAGGTGTAACTCTTGGTTACCTGTACCTTTAAACTCTTCGTAAATAACTTCATCCATTTTAGAACCAGTATCAACTAGTGCTGTTGCGATAATAGTTAAGCTGCCACCGTGTTCGATATTACGAGCTGCACCAAAGAAACGCTTTGGACGATGAAGGGCGTTAGCATCAACACCACCGGTAAGAACTTTACCTGATGATGGGATTACAGTGTTGTATGCACGTGCTAGACGAGTGATTGAGTCTAATAAAATCACCACGTCTTTTTTGTGCTCAACTAAACGCTTGGCTTTTTCGATAACCATTTCTGCCACTTGAACGTGACGCGATGCTGGCTCATCGAAAGTAGAAGCAATAACTTCACCTTTAACCATGCGCTGCATTTCGGTTACTTCCTCAGGACGTTCGTCGATTAGCAATACCATTAACACCACTTCTGGGTTGTTATGGGTAATGCTTTGCGCCATGTTTTGCAGTAGTAATGTTTTACCTGCTTTTGGCGGTGCAACGATCAAACCACGTTGACCTTTACCAATCGGAGAACATAAATCCAGAATACGTGAAGTGATGTCTTCAGTAGAACCGTTACCACGTTCCATACGCAGACGGTCTTCAGCATGCAGTGGGGTAAGGTTTTCGAATAAGATTTTAGAGCGAGAATTTTCAGGCTTGTCGAAGTTAACTTCGTTGACTTTTAGCAGAGCAAAATAGCGTTCACCGTCTTTTGGCGGGCGGATTTTACCAAAGATGGTATCACCGGTACGCATATTGAAGCGTCTGATCTGGCTTGGTGAGACATAAATGTCATCTGGGCCAGCTAAGTAAGAACCATCTGAACTTCTTAAAAATCCAAATCCATCTTGGAGGATTTCTAATACACCGCCACCAAAGATATCTTCACCGCTTTTGGCGTGGGCTTTCAGAATGGAGAAAATGATGTCCTGCTTGCGAGCACGGGCCATATTTTCTAATTTCATGCTTTCTGCTAGTGAAACTAGGTCTGATATAGACGTGTCTTTTAATTCAGTTAAATTCATGTTGGGGGTCTTGTATTACGCGACGATGCTTACCGCAATCAATCAAAGGGTATAACAATGTAGAAAAGTGTGATTGATAAGCGAGTAGGAGTTTAGTTGAAAAAATCTGCTGAATAAATTAGCACTATATGGACTGGGCGTCCAGAATTTTAGCAAAATATCGGCACAAATTGTTCACATATTGTGCCGATAATCACTATTCAAGCTTAAAATGCGCAGCTTTGCCATGTCATGTGTCGGTTGAGTTAACTAAATATTGTTAGTTTAAAACAACAACGAGCTAACTGAGTTAACTCGTTATGAATAAAATTCACCTTACAAACTGATAAGCTGTGATTCTAATGAGAGGCTTGATTAAGCTTGTGCGTCAATGAACTCTTTTAATTGAGTTTTTGATAATGCACCAACTTTAGTGGCAACTAACTCGCCGCCTTTGAACATTAATAATGTAGGAATGCCACGTACGCCGTACTTAGCAGGTGATACATTATTTTGGTCAACGTTTAGTTTAGCTACAGTAATCTTACCAGCGTACTCTTCAGCTACGTCGTCTAAGATTGGGGCAATCATTTTACAAGGACCACACCATTCAGCCCAGAAGTCTACCAATACAGGCAATTCTGAGTTAATGACGTCATTTTCGAAGCTGTCATCGCTTAGGTATACAATTTTATCGCTCATGTAAATCTCCAGATTTGGCACCATTGCTAGTTTATTAATGGCTTACCATGTATATTGGGGCGGTTAAATAGTTTTCAAGTAAACGTGTGGGCTATTTCAAACGATTGAGTCTTTTTTTGCAACACTTAACGAGTATGCTTGAGCTATGAGCGAAACACATTTATCTACCCAAAAGTTCGCTGACTTCCCTTTGAAACCAGAGGTAATTCAGGCTTTAAACGAAAATGGCTTTGAATTTTGTACGCCAATTCAGGCGTTATCTCTCCCCATTTTATTACAACAAAAAGATATTGCAGGTCAGGCACAAACAGGTACTGGCAAGACAATGGCTTTTTTGGTTGCTACTTTTAATCACCTTTTATCTGTTGCCGTTCCGGAAGGACGACAAGTCAATCAGCCACGTTCTATTATCATGGCGCCGACTCGCGAATTAGCGATTCAGATTGCAAAAGATGCCAAATTACTTGAAAAACATACCGGCCTTAAAGTCGGTATCGTTTATGGCGGTGAAAGTTACGATGTACAGCGTCAAGTGCTTGATGCTGGTGTTGATATCCTTATCGGTACAACAGGTCGTATTATTGATTACGTTCGCCAAGGTGTGATCAGTCTGAACTCTATTCAGGCGGTGGTGCTTGATGAAGCGGATCGCATGTTCGACTTAGGTTTCATTAAAGACATCCGTTTCTTGTTTAGACGTATGCCAGATGCGAAATCACGTTTGAATATGCTTTATTCTGCGACGTTATCGATGAAAGTGCAGGAACTTGCTTACGATCATATGAATGATCCTGAAAAAGTCGAAATAGCACCTGAACAAAAAACATCTAAGAATATTAAAGAAGAAATTTTCTACCCATCAACAGATGACAAAATGCGTTTGTTGTTGACCTTACTTGAAGAAGATTGGCCTGAAAAAGCCATTATTTTCTCAAATACCAAGCACAGTTGTGAAAAGGTATGGTCGTGGTTAGAAGGTGATGGACATCGTGTTGGTTTACTGACGGGTGACGTGCCGCAAAAGAAACGTATTCGTATTCTTGAGCAATTTACTTCAGGTGCACTTGATTTGTTAGTGGCGACTGATGTTGCTGCGCGTGGTCTTCATATCTCTGATGTATCTCATGTATATAACTATGACTTACCAGATGACTGTGAAGATTATGTTCACCGTATTGGTCGTACTGGCCGTGCTGGTCAAAAAGGCGTGTCAGTGAGTTTTGCATGTGAAGAATATGCATTGAACTTACCTGCTATTGAGACATATATTCACCATTCAATTCCGGTGACTAATTACGATCGCGAAGCATTGCTTGATGATTTACCGCCTCCTGTGCGTATTCATCGTAAACACCCAACGACTCGTGGTCGTGATGGTGGTAATCGTAATGGTGCACACCGCAGCGGTGGTCGTCCACCTCAAAGGAATCGCAGACACTCGTAAATGACGTTTTCAGCTACATTACCTTGTTATGCCGCGATAACGCTTGGCTCAAATAGCTTTAATATGTTGGTTGCCCAAACATTGGATGGCCAACCAACGATTATTGCTAAATATAAGCAGAAAGTGCGTTTGGCTGAAGGTATTGGCGAGGATAATCGCTTAGCTGAAGATGTCTTGCAACGAGGCTTAGATTGCTTGCAGATGTTTGCTGACATGCTTGATAAGCATCAAGTGGCTCAGCAACACGTTGCTGTTTTTGCAACCGCTACGCTCCGTGTTATTTCTAATGCTGCAGAATTCCATCAACGTGCGTTACCAATATTGGGGCACCCTATTGAGGTGATTAGCGGTCTGCGTGAAGCAGAGCTCATCTATCAAGGCATGGCAGCTACCACAGAAGGTGATGGTCAGCGTTTAGTGATAGATATTGGCGGCGCAAGTACCGAGTTTATCATTGGTAATGGCAATGAAGTGCTGTTTAAAACCAGCTTAGACTTTGGTTGTGTTCGTTTTAATCAACAGTTTTTCAATCAAGTCCCTCATCAACTTCAGCACTTTGAACAAGCTAAAGCAGCGGTGTCTGATGCGTTGCTTCCTCATAGTGAATTACTTAGAGAGCTAGGTTGGCAAGGCGTGGTTGGTGCCTCTGGTGCGGTTCAGTCCGTGGTTTCGGTACTGAATCATCGTGAGCTGTCTGAAATCATCACCCTTAAAGTGTTGTATCGATTTCGTGAAGAAGTGTTGGCGCAAAAACAGCAATCTTTGCATCATATTCAGGGGCTATCTGAAGAAAAGGCACCGACTTTTGCTTCAGGTATCGCCATATTAATCGCGTTATTTGAATTGCTTGATATTGAGTCGTTAAATTTATCTGGCGGCGCACTTCGAGAAGGGGTGCTGAAAATGTTGGCTGACAGAGTTGAGCTGGGCTAAGATTTGAAAAGTGCTTGTTATGAGCGATCAAAAAAAGGACCTAAATAGGTCCTTTTTTTTGTGGCGTATTTTGATTTACTTAACGATATTCAATAAATCTTGCTCTAAAGTCACTTCTGGTCTTTCAACAATTCGGCCAACTTCTTTATCGTCTTGTTCAACGATAAAGGTAGGAATACGAGAGAACTCATAGTTCGCTGCTAAACCTTCAGGATCAAGCTTGCTGCGATCAACACCAATGTAGGTAACGGTGATATTCGGGTTAGCAACTTCTTCGATTAGCTTCATGAAACGTGGTGTTTCACGATGACAATCAGGGCACCAAGTTCCAATAATCACAACCACATTTGTTGGCGTGGTAATGGCTTTTAATGCTGAGATAGTCGCGGCATCTGTTTGATAGTTTTCAAACTCTTCTGCATACCCTGGTAAATCTTTTTCTAATGCTGAAATTTCAACAATACCTGTGATAATCACTTCTTGTTTCTCCTCGCTACATGTTGCCATGAAGCCTGATTGCTCTTCATCAAACGCACAGCCGCTGCTAGCTAAGGCTGAACCTACAACCAATTGGCTGCTAAAGAAAAGGGCGGTTGTGGCTAATAATGTTTTAACAGTTTTATGCATGATAAAGTCTCATGAAAGAAGAATGCAATAATTCAATCATTTTGACGTAAGTTAGGGAAGTTGAATATGAGCGACCTGTTAGCTAGATCACTCACAAGGGCAATAATTCAAAGAGAACTTTGAACTTGCCCATAAGTGCGATAAATACTGTTACAGATATAAGAATTTTATTGCATATCATATTCCTGATGCGCGGTTTTTATCTTTTTGGGGCAGTTTTTCTGTTGAGAAAATATGCCAAGACTTTTCAATTCCTGATTCTTGCCACTTAGCCACAGCAACCAATCTGTGCTCACGTCCCTTGATGGCTGCTGGGATCATATTATCTTCAAAATACACTTGCGAAGTAATGTTTTGCTTGTTGATCCCTTGCGCCACAATCAAGCGGGTAATTTCTTCGGTGCGCATTTTAGCGAGTTCATGGTTATAGGTATCGCTACCCTCGGGGCTTGTATCACCAATCAAATAAACCTTCGCGTCTGGGTGGTGTTTGACTGCGTTTACCATTTTAGCCAAACGATTCGATTCATACTCAGTCAGTGTGTATTTATCAAATTCAAACATCACCACACGGCTAGCTTTTTTCTCCACTGTGACGGCATTCTCGCAGCCATCGTTATTGATAACTGAACCGTCAGGAGTCGTTAAACACAGATCTCGAGCTGTGATAACGCCATCGGCATCGACATCGGTTAAATCACGACTTTGCTGTTCAACCATGGCTGGTTTAGGTGTTTCAATACAGGCTGATAGCATCAATGCCACGAGGCAAAGCGGAAGCATGTTACGGTGTTTCATATTACTTCTCCTCTTGCCATTGTGTTGGGGTGTCGACTCTAAATGATTCAATGAGTTGACCTGTGGCGTTAATTAACCGATACGATGCAATATGATAATTGTAATAGGCGCTAAGGTAGTTTTTTCTGGCTAAATAGACTTCTACTTTGGCATCTAACACATCAAGAAGTGAACGTCTTCCTAGCTCAAATTGACGTTGATAGCCTTGCTCTGCTTGCACGGCTTGGTCCACATTCACTTGATAAAACTTACGTTGCTGGCCAACAAATTCATAGGCGTTCCAAGCAAGTCGAGTGCCTTCAATTACTTGTTTTTCAGTTTGCTGACGAATTGATTTTGCTTGTTGTACTTGCCAGGCCGCGGCTTCTGCTCGGTCATTAGTTGAACCACCGTTATAAAGATCATAACTTAGCATTAGCATGGCTCGTGCATCTTCATCAGGACCTTCGATGCCACCGATATTGTCATTTTTATTGGCTTGTAACTCGATTGATAACTTAGGCCAGTAGTCACTTTTTTCTCGCTCATACTGTGACGAAGCAGCTTGAGTATCGTTGATGGCCGCATCAATTTCTGGATGGTTCTTAACGGCTTGCTCTAGTGCCAGCTTGAGTGATGTAGGTACATAATTAAAATCGGGTTTGGCATCATGCAGCTCTGTGGGAAGTTGGCCAACTAGGTCGTAATAACGAGCTTGTAAATCCATTTGCTCATTGCGCGCAGCAAGGTATCCCGATTGGCTTGTTGCTACACGGGCTTTGACTTGCGCGACGTCTGACTCACTACTCAGGCCTTTTGCTTGACGCAAAATAATGTCTTTTAAGATGTCTTCGTGTTCGGCGATATTACGTTCAGCAAGCCCTACTACACGGTTAGACAGCATTAAATTGAGATACACTGTTGCGACATCTAAGCTGAGGTTTTCAGCTTCAGAAATTAGCCCAAAGCGTTCAGCCTCTTGTTCAAATTCGAGGCGGTCAATTTCTGAAGTGGTTCTAAAACCATCAAATAACAGCTGCGACACTTTCACGCCTAACTCGGTGCGATTTAAATCAGTATCGACGCGTTGGCCGCTGTTATAGCGCGCCTCTTCATAGCCTACACCACCATACAACTTCACTTGGGGTAAATAGTCTCCTACTGCGGCTTTTTTATAGCGAACAGCAGCTTCAAAGCTAGCGTATTTTTGCTGCAGCCTAGGGTGATGATTTATCGCTTCAGCCACCGATTGTTCTAGCGTCATTGCTTGAACTTGAGTGGACATCACTAAAGCAGAAATGAATAGCAGTTTTTGCATAGTATCCTTACCTTCTGGTACCTTTACGGTTCTCTTAGTGCATTTGCTTTGGCTCGTAATAATGGTTTAAGCCAGTAATTTAAAACTGTTTTTTGACCGGTCAAAATATCTGTAGAAGCTTGCATTCCGGGGATAATTGGCCAGCCATTGAGCTGAGTTTCATCTGTTTTTATGTGCGCCTCATAATAGGTGGTGCCATCTTCTAGTTGCTGGGCATCTGGACTGACATAAATCACCTCACCTTTAATGCCACCATAAATGACAAAATCATAAGCGGTGAATTTCACCATGGCTTGCAGCCCAGTATGGACAAATGCGATATCCTTAGGCGCTATTTGGCTTTCAATAATCAGTTGATCATCTTGCGGCACTATTTCCATGATAACTTGCCCCGGTTCAACCACTTGACCAGCGGAGCGCACCAGAATATTCGACACGCTACCTGTGACTGGCGTAGTGATTTGGGTGCGTTCGAGCCTATCGGCTAGCGCTTTCATGTTTTCGGTTAACGCTGAGAGTTCGTTACTGGTTTTATTGCGCTCATCAGTCATGCGATTAATAAAATCGAGTGCCACATTGCGACGTTCTGCAACCGCTTGACTGATCGCGGCCTGAAGCTGTCTTTCACTGGCTTGCGAGGCAGATAACTCTCCCTGTAAACGAACTGCGTCTCGCTCAAGTTTTAATAGTTCAAGTTCGGCAACGGCGCCTTCATTAACCGCTTCACGGGTCATACGGATTTCTTGTTTCGCCATGCTAAGACCACTACGTTGAGCCTCGATATTAATATTCACTTCTTCTTTGGCTTGGCGTTTTTGCTCAACGATTTGCGCTGTTTGATCTAATTGCGATATCAGTTGTGAGAGTTGCGATGAGTATATTGCTTGAGCACGACGATTGGCTGAAGGGTCTGCAATCTCAAACTGTTGCGGACTGACTTGCACTTGTGAAAACCATAACGGTTCATTGTCATTGATTTGCACACTTTCAAGTAATGCCTCTAATCGTGTGAGTTGGTTTTTTAAGGCTACGCTATTTAGTCTTGCCTCATGGAATGCTGAGGCAAATCGTAACTCATCTATCACTAATAAAGTTTGTCCCGCATTAACGGTATCGCCTTCTTTGACTAAAATTTCTTTTAAGCTGCCGCCATCTAAACTTTCTATTTGCTGAACGGCTGTGGCTGGTACCACTTTGCCTTCGCCAACCACCACCTCTTCTAAGGTGGCGAAGGCAGCCCAAGTAATCGTGGCCAAAAGCAAGGCAACAGTCAGCATGATGACAGTGTTGGCACGTTTTGCCCCTTCAAGGTGTTTGATGTGCATGTTGGCACTCATGATTTCACCTCATTGCTTGTGTGCTGGCGCACATTGACCGCTTTAATTCGGCGCTTACTGGGCTCAATAAATTCACTGGCAGATTTCTCGCCGATTATCGCCCCTTTATCCATTACTATGATGCGATCACAAAGACTCAATACTTTGGGGTTATGGGATGAGATTAACAGGGTGCAATCAGCGGTATTCATTTTCAGGCTACTGATAATTTGTGTTTCACTGCGCTCATCCATGGAACTTGTTGGCTCATCTAATATCAGTAGTTTTGGTTGCCTGAGTAAAGTACGGCAAAGGGCAATAGCTTGACGTTGTCCGCCCGATAATTGGCGGCCAAATTCACCCACTTGGCTGTTTAAACCACTGCCGAGTCTATCCATTAACTTATCGATACCCGTATTCATCATGGTTTTAGCCAGTAATGCTTCATCCACGTGCTGGAGTCCGTAAAGTAAGTTGTCTAGGACGGTGCCATAAACTAAACAGGGTTGCTGACTCATATAACCGATATGGTCACGAAGCCGATTAACTGACCATTGTTGCGCTTCGAGTTGATTGTAAAAAAGTTGACCTTCATTTAATTGATACTGCCCTGCAATGAGTGCCAGTAATGTTGATTTCCCCGCACCTGCAGGGCCATAAAAACCGACTTTTTCTCCTGCTTTAATATCAAGGGATATGTCATTAAATGCAGTTAGTGGCTGCTCTGGGTAACTGAAACTTGCGTGTCGTAGATGTAGGCTGCCATTAAATGGAAATTGCGACACACTCATTGATTGCTGCTGGTTTTCTTGGGGTAAAGACAAGATAGATTCAACCGAAGTAATTGCTGAGCGAGTCTGTTGGTATTTTAGTAATAGCATGGCTATTTGGTTGATAGCACTTGAGGCGCGTCCGCTGAGCATGACGATGGCGATAAGCCCGCCCATACTCAAGTTACCCTGATGAATTTGATAAACGCCAGTAATAATTAGGCCAATGGACACTAGCTGCTGACAATTCATCACACTATGGCTTAGGGTATTTGAGCTAATACGGGACTCATTTTGCCAATCTGCAAGACTACTGACGGTTTCATGCCAAATACGTGAGGCTTTAGCTTGACCGTTATTTTGTTTAATTTCGGCTAGCATATTTAGGCTTTCGACTAGATGTGCTTGGCGCTGAGTAGACAGTTTTGATGATTCTTCTATGGTCACTGATAAGCGCTTTTGCATAAAAACACTCAGTAAAATGAGTACGAGCATGCAGGTTAATGGCACAAACACCATGACGCCACCTAACCATGCAATTAAGAGTAAAAATAATAGGGTAAAAGGTAAATCCACTGCCGTGACAAGGGTAACTGATGTGATGAAGTCACGAATGCTATCAAATTCTTGTAATTGTTTAGCGAAAGCCCCAGATGATGCAGGGCGGTTTTCAAGCCGCATTCCGACGACTTTTTCAAATAATGTGCTTGAAAGTTTAATATCAACTTGCTTGCCAGCGACGTCAGCAAGACGGGTACGAGCTTGGCGCAGTAACCAGTCAAAAACAATCGCAATGGATGCACCGCTAGCGAGGACCCATAAGGTATCAATGGCTTGGTTGGGCACAACGCGGTCATACACATTCATGGTAAATAATGGTGTGACTAAGGCGAGTAAATTAATGGCCAGAGAACCAATCAGAAAGCTGCCGTAAAACGGTTTTACTTCATCAAATGCGGCTAAAAGCCAATGTCTTTTGGTCTCTTTGTGGTGCTCAGTACCTCGCTCGTCGAGTTGTTCGAGTGGCTTGAGATACCAACACAGGCTGTTTATTTGAGGAAACTGTTGGCTTAATTGTTTGGGTGAGATTGTTGATTGTTCACCAGCAGCATTGAGTAAGGTAAAACCTGCAGCTTGTTTTTGGGTAATGAGAAAAACCTGTTGATTAGCATCGGTCAGGAGTGCAGGTAGCGCTAAATGCTGGCTATCAATTTTTTGCGAAGCAGCGTCCAAGCTTATTTTGGCCATCGCCGTGGTGAGTTGGAAGGCGATGTCCTTTTGTACGGGCAGTGCCTGCTGCACTTGTTCAGTGCTAATGCTTAAGCCAAAGTGAGCTTTGGCTAATACTAGAATATTAACTAAGGCTTCATGTTGAGCTATATCGGCATGACTGCTATCTGTAACTGACATTGTAATATTGCGTATCCTTATGCGTTTTTAGTTTTTGATTCTAGCTTTGATTTAATAAGGCCTGATGGGCGGCTAATTGGTTTATTTCATCCAATTCAGTTTGGCTTAAATGGACATCTGTTTGCACATCGAATAATGAGATATCTTGCTGATGTGCTATGGACTGTTTTATCGCATCAGTGAGCGCTAATAGGTTTTCAGCTTCTGTTTGATTCTCTGATGTTGCATTCATTTGGGTGTCGTCTGGTATTGGCTGTATCTCATCAAAACCTGGCTGCTGAATAAGCTTGTCATATGAATGAGTTTGTTGCATATCGATTGATAATTGACTGGTTGGCTCAATCGTTATTGTTGATAAACCTTCATTGGGCAGTGCTGGTTCCAACAGCTCTTGCGCTACTGGGCTTATTTCATTGAATAGGGCTAAGTTATTATCGAGATGACTAAAAATTGGCTCTACAGTTTGAGCTTCAGCGTCGGTAATAGGCTGCGGATCTTGATATCCGTATTCAGGTTTACCGCTGAGCAATGGTTCAGACTCTGGTTGAAACTCTGGTTCAGATTCTGGTTCAGACACTGGTTCAAAGTTTGGTTCAAAGTGGGGCTCAGAATCTAAGGTAAATTTATTGTAGTCATTAGACGCAACAGGGGGCATCGTATCTTGATGAATCGGTATGTCATCTGATATGACTGGTTCATCAATAGGTAAAATGGCGTCTATAGGTTGGCTTGATAATGGGTTACGCGACTGCTCATATTGATAACGAGCGACGGTTTGTTCCATTAACTCGATTTCAGCAAATACAGCAGCGGCAGTTGGAGTCAGGTTTCGATAGCCATGTTCATAATGCCGCACTTGCTCAAATTGTGCTCTTTCATGAATTTCTTGCATGATATCGAGCTGCATCATCTCTAACGCTGCTTCATCATTAAATGGATGGACTATCGGATCGTCGAGTTCCGTTGGCTGTGTAACCGTCATCGTCATTGCCATATTGAAAGCTGAAACGTAGGCGGCATTCGCTGCAAATGTATTGGCTGCAAATGCATTAGCCACAACGGCGTTGCTATCAACGGTAATTGTGATGGTTTCAAGCTCACCATCAGCCACATCAGAACCTAATGTCGCAATCGGATCGAGTGATAAAGTAATTGTTTCCCCGTCTGTCGCACCGCTTAATGTAAGCCCTGCGACATCTTCGATATTAACAATCCATTTATTGCCTTGTTTTTCACCTTTCGAAAGCGTCATGCCATCTGATAGGCCAAGAATCGTTAATGTTGCGGTTTCATTTGGTGCAGGGTTTTGCAGCTCTAAGCCCAAGTTTAAAGCGATATTGTCTGTTTGATTGGTCGTGAAGTCGGCAAATTGAGTCCAAATAGGCGGATCGACCTCTGGGGTTAATTCAATATCAAAGGACACGGTTTGACTTTGACTTCTATCGAGCTCTTCCGAGCCGAGGACTTCCGCAGTATCAATACTGGAAATTGCCATTTCAACATTGAGCGTGCCAAAGGCAAGTTCACCAGGTAATATTTTGACTTCTGCTAAGCTGACTGCTTCAACAATTAAGCTGGCGATATATCCACCTGAACCATTAGCGGTTAAAGCGACAAATTGCCCATCAATTTCTACCCCTTCAAGGTCGACAAGGGCACTGGCGTCACTGGAGGTGATAAGAAAATCAACAACAAAGAATTCACTCCCATCGAGATTAAGTAGTTCTGCGGCAATTTCTACTTTGATGTCATCGCCTTCACTACCCGTATAATCGTCTGGAGCAGAAATGATTTGTACGCCATCTGCGATAGGGCTGACGCCAACAATAAAGTCCATTGAGGTAGTCACAAAATCATCTGTGCCTAACTCTTGGGTGATGATGGATAAAGACAGTGGCATATCACCGTTAAAGTTGTGTGGAGGCTTAACGACTATGCTATCTAGTTGATCGGGTGTGACAGTCCAATAGGTTGTCGGAGTACCATTGAGTTGACCGCCATCAGCGCCATTGTTTGGCAGAATGTGTAAATCACCACCTGCATCTTGGTAATAGACAGTCGCCCCTTCTGGCACGCCATTAAGAGTGATGTATTGCACCTCTGAACCATCTAAATCAATTAAGCCGATTACTGAGCTATTAATGCCACTAAGCAAAATATCAGTATCTTCTGTACCGTTGATAGTGATTAGGCCTGCTGGAATATCAGCAGCGTCGGTTACTGGGTTTACATGAATCGTAATAGTGTCACTGAAATTGGTGGTATCGATGACATCTGCTGAGTCAATATCAGCGGTGTCACTGACTGCACCTGATATCTGTAACCTAAAGTCTCCACTTAAATGCTCGGGAGGCGAAAATTGTAATAAGGCCAGCGCTGTATTTAATGCAGCATTGGTAGAACCTGTGAATTCCCATGTATCTGTGGTGCCAGACTTCAATTGGAATAATCCTGAGTTATCAATTAGCTGACCGCCATCGAGCAGTTGTATGGTGAATAATTGGGCGGGATTATCAAGCACCACTTTTTCAACGCCACCATTATCAGCAGTTGGATCTAGATCCTCATAAGTAAGGAATAAGCCAAGTGGTGTCGGATCGTCCTCATCCATAGTATCAACTAATACATCCAACGAGAGGCCATCAGCGATAGGGGAGATATTAATATCCAGACTCTGGCTATCATCAACTAGGGTGTCACCACTGAGTGAGTCCGTTGCAATAATGCGTATAGGGATGACCATGTCTCCGGCAAAGTCGTCGGCAACATTGTGCAGTGTGAGGTTACTTAATGATGCTGTGGTAAAGACATATTCAATCACGTTTTCACCGCTGGCATCATAAAGTGCAATGACATCACTGCCACTGAAATAGCCCCCTTGTGGGAGATCGCTGGCAAGCACTCTAAAGCTAATCACATCATTATTATCGCTCGTGATGGATAGGTTTAAGTGGCCAGCAAAACTGATGGCGTTATCTTCGGTAGCCTCTACGGTCGTCGATTGCAGTGCCGTCACAGTTGAAGCTGTTGAGGTTGAAGTGGGTTGATCAAAGGTGACAAAAATATTGGCAGAAATAACTTCTGGGTCATCTCTATCTAGCACTCTGGCTTCTACATGAATAGCTTGCAAGAGTGTGATGTGGTCACTTGATATGGTCATTCCTTCTAAAATCGCCAGTGATTGTTCTTGAACTGAGTCACTGGTCATATTATTGCTAGGAATTATCCATCGGCCATCACCGTCGTTAATTGCGCCATTTGGATGGGTGACATACCAGCCGTCAGCACTTGGCATAGTAATAACGATATAGTCGAGTACTTCAGAGCCATCAATGTCCCCATCAAAAAACACAATATCATCGCCAATGGTAATTGGTTGGCCATCTGGACTATAAAGGACGGTGTTGTTCACCTGTAATCGTGTGATGCCTTCTACAACGGCATCGACTTCAATAGAAAGCTGACTCGCGATATCTTGAACCGAAGTTTCTCCAGTATCAGAGGTGTCGGTAATTTGATAAATAACGTCTAATGAGAAAGTGCCGTCAGCATCTTGTGGTGGCAGTATGGCTATACGTCCCGAGTTGAGTAGCTCTATTAATGTTGGGCTAAATTCATCGGTAAGTTCAGATAGTAATAGGCCTGAACTGCCCACGGTTATTTCAGCGCCATCGAATAAGTAAATGATCCCCTCACTAGAAGGAAAGATCGTCATATCTGTGATGCTTTCACTACCGTCAATATCGGCTAATAAAGCCGGTATTAAACTCAGTACAATAGGTTGATCTTCTTTGCCATTGCTGGTGGTAGTTAATGTTGCGGATGTTTCATCAATTACTGGGGCAATATCAATATTGAGATTGAGTTCGTATTGTGCACTATCGCCATCTAATTCGGTGCTTTCGACAAATAGTTGTAAGTTAATTTGACCACTAAAATCTTCAGCGGGTCTGATTGACAGTGCAGATAACTCTGCTGCTGTAACGCTATAAATAGGTGCTGAACCGTCAAAACCGATTACGGGTAAATTAACAATCTGGCCATTGCTGTCGACAAAGTTTGCACCGTCAGGCAAGCCCACAATGCGTAAGCTTAAACTTTCAGAGCCATCATCATCTGAGCTAATTACCGTAAATGATAGTGGAATATCAGTGTCCTCATTGAACGCCGCCACTGAATTGATATTACCATCATTGGTAATTTCCCAGACTGTGGGATCTGAGGTGATGGTAGGCGCATCATTGGCGACACCGGTGAGAGCTATCGTTATGGTTTGTGAGGCACTGTAATTCGGATTGGGATTGATAATACTGTCTATTGGATCGATACCATCTTGGGTAGTTTCTGTCGCATAGCTGCGAACCGAAATAGTAAAGTCGCCAAGATTTGCAGAGCTTGCGTCTGCTAAAGGCACTAGCATGGCTTCTGGGCTGGCAAAAAGATCGTCTACCGAGACAGTCCACACATTGTTGCCTAAATGGATGGCGCTTGGGGCATCAATCTGCCAACCATCTGGTAAGGTTAATTCAAAATGGAGGCTTTCAGAGCCAGATGTATCGGTTAATTCGCCAAATAAAATTGTGTTTAAAGCGATAGGCTGATCTTCTTGACCATTGATATCACGAGTCACTAATGTGGGTGCATCAGCAATTGGGGTGACATTGATGGTGATTGTTTCATTGGCGCTTTGCGCAGTATCGCCATTATCAGGCTCAGTCGAGATGGCCCTAACATCAAAGCTATATTGGCCCGCTAAATTTTCACCGACTGTAGCTTGTAATAATGCTAATTCATCTGCACTGATTTCTTGGCCATTGGCGATAGAGAATTGCACACCTTCACTGTTTGTACTGGTGAGCTGAATACCTAGTGCAATATTGAAAATGACATAGGTCATGACCTCAGAGCCCTGAGCATCAATGCCAACGACATCCTTAGTACTGGCTGACAGGCTTATATTGAAAGCACCATCATCTTCATTGACATCATAGGTAAACTGGCTGGTGTTTTCCCATTCAGGTGTATCGGCTACAGAGGCGATAGTCAACGGAACTTCAGTCGAGATTGACGGCTTGTTATTAATATTGACTGTGATTTCAGCGTTGATGGTTAAAGTTGCATCCGAGGCGTCTTCAGGAGGATGGAACACTAAGTCACCGCTAGGGATCGCTATACCAAGATTACTGATCAACAGATCTCCACCACTCAAGATATAGTTCCCATCGGCATCTAGGCTGACAGGTTGGCCATCTAATGTGAGTGTGCCACCTGCTAAAGATGCTTTGTTGATGACAATGCTTTGAATGATTTCCCCTTCATCAATATCGCCAGGCAAGGCGACGATAGATAAAGCCCCAGGTGTATCTTCGGTATAATTGGGGTTGAGCACCTTGATAGAGCCTGCTTTATCATTAGCCGTGATAGTGAGGTTATCAATGACGGTATCACCATCAGTATCGGTGACATATACCTGAACCACTTCACTATAAAACAGTTCATCATATTCAAAAATCATACTGGTTACTGTGGCTTTACCATTGGCGGTAATCACTAACGTTCCGTACTTAACTCCGGTATCGGTAAAGAGTTCAACGGAATCGCCTGCTGAATATTCTGTGCCTTTGTATATAAATTTACTGACTTGTGCTCCATCAGCGCCTTGTTGTTTTTGATTAAACAAATTAACACTGTGGTCAGCATTGTTTTCTTCGGTAAAGGTGAGTGATGAGTCATGCTGAATGGGGACATCATCTTGAACATTGATATGTATCGTTTGATTGTTTGAGGTATCGCCATCGGCATCGGTTGCGATAACGTCAAAACTGATGGTTAAGGTATTTTCACCATTGCCATCAGGATGGTCTATGGCCTCAAATTGCTCAAATTCAACTTTACCATTGGCGTTAAATCGCACTCTAAATACTTCACTACTGTCTCCGGCTCTAATTGCGGTATACCAGCCGTTACCATCAGCAAAATTACTGAGTAATATTGACTGCCCACTACTGGTATAAGCCCCAAAAGTAAAGCTGGGATTAATTTCAATACTACTAATATCATCACTGCCATTATCGATATTTAATACCGCACTGCTAAGTACGCTGTTGTTGTCGACTAGTTCACCTTCGTCGATTGTTAAGATGAGCGAAGAAGGCAGACTTGGAGATTCTCCATCGTAAATATCAATAGAAATAGTGGCGTTTATATCTGTGTTGTCGCTGTCGGTTGCTACAACATCGACGTTGATTTTGCTTTCAACCCCCGAGCCTGCGATGTTATCAATTGGGCCTAACATCCGCATTTCAAAATCAATTTGAGCTGTGGACTCGGCATCGATATGGATGTCTGTTGGCAGGCTCATTCTGAACACAACAGTTCCGTCAACTGTTTGTCCTTCTGCTGTTGCCCCGTCATTAGATATCACCCAATACACGAGTGACCCATTTTGAGTCACATCATTATTGTCTGCATCTACAACCACGTCGCCATCGGTAATGGCAAATTTGATATCGACGATGGGGTCGCCTTTAGCACTGATATTAATCAAGCCACTAGCACGGTTATCAACGCCTGGAGTAACGCTAGGCAGCTCGCTAATTTGCACTGTGATACCAGTAATTTCACCTGCTTCATCATCTTTTACTGTCAACGTCATCGTGGCTTGTGTTGTATCGCCATCATTATCAGTTATGAATAAGCCAAAGTTGATGTCGTCAGTATCAATTTGATCAAAAGGTTGATGGAGCGTTGTTGTATAGCCATGAGATAAAGTGTCAGATTCATTATTCCAGCCATTGTCGATCGCAATGGTAAATATTGGTTGAGCAGGATCGCCAGTATGTGCGGTCAGCGTTAATCCATCAGCGGATAAGTCAAATTGAATTACTTCACCGCCAACGGTGAGCTCAGGAAGCTGGTCAATATCAAACCCTAATGTGTCGATAGCATCGGCACCGACTTGAATATCAAACTGACCTGTTTGGGCAATAGGTGTTCCTATGAGATTTGTTTCATCAAAAATCAAGGTTTCAATATTATTGATAGCTGCATCATTGCCATCTTGTATGTTCCATTTAAGGTTACCTAAATCGATATGACTGCCATCAATATCATTGGCATCGATTAATGTGGCTAATTCCAGTGATTCAGCACTGTAATGATCTAATGGCCTAGTTAATGTCATCACCGCTGTCACATCGACATCATCGCCATTACTGACAGCAGAAAGAGATAAGGTAAATACAGTGACTCCATTTGCAGATGCAGTGATGGTTTTAGCATCTGGACTGAGGATATAACTGAGACTGTCGCCATTAGATGTTAGTCCTAAAGCGGTTAATGGGATTAACGATAAACTACTAAACACCACAGAACTGGCGACGATGGAGTCTGAACCTGCGGAAATAGTAAAAGAGCGTGAGTCTGTATTAGGGGAGTTGATAATCGCTTCTGCAGTCGAAAAGCTGACATCACTCATGTTACCAATTGCACCGTCAGCGATGATAATGGTACTGGTTGCAGATGCAATACTGCCGTCAAAGTCCGTAACTGTGTAGTCAAAACTTATGGATTGTTCTACGGTGTTATCTAGATTGTCACTTGCCTCAAATCGCCAAAAGCCATTGTATAAAACCGTTAATTCACCTTTACCCGTATCAATAACAGCTGGAGAGCCTTCTAATACGGGGTAATCGATGCCATTAAATGTGACGGTTTCGACGACCAGTGGGCCTTCGATAGTGTAATCGTTACCGGTTATCGAGCCCGTCATAGCGGTATCTTCAATGGCTGTGAAGTGATCGTCAATGGCTAATTCAGGGGTATCTTTTACATGCAGTATGGCGTAAGTGATGATTTGCTCAGTTGTGCCATCTGTATCCGTTTGAAGCCCCTCAACTCGAATTAATGTGGATAAATTACCTGTAGCAGGGTTATCCAGCGTTTGATAAAGGGTAACGTCGAGTTCGGTTCCGATAAGCGTCGCTTCAAGGACGAGTTCGTTATCTCCATCCCTAAAAACTTGGAAAGACAGGCCGTTTGGCGCGATCACAATCGACAAGTCTTGGCCATTAGATTGGTTTTGTAAAAGTAAGGATTGGTCAGTTGATAATGTCAGGTCGGCATTAGGAATATCAAAACTAAACTGGGCACTTGTTTGATTGTTAATGTTTAACACTAACTCATATAAATAACCATCATCAGGAATATCTAAATACGGCATTTCATCTGCAGCGGTATTCCCTGCAAGGTCGGTCACACTGACACTCATCTGCCAACTTACACGTTGATCTAATCCATCTACATCTAAGGTTTCATCAAACTCCCAAGTGCCATCGGCCTTAACATCAGTAGTAAATGTTTTGGTGGTGACTCCATCAGTTAGCGTTAGAGTGACTGTTTGGCCTTCTTCTGCACCTGTTGTGGTGCCAGATAAAGATGATTCTCGACCATAGGTAAATAACCCGACGTCAAACCCATCTGCGCCAGTATCGATATCAATGGTTACTTGAGTATCAATAAGGATTGTATCTACTGCTGTAATGGTATTGCCTGCGATATCTGTAGCCGTGGCAGAGGCAGTTAATAAGCCATCATCAAAGTTAAGGTCAACAAGATCTTGAGCGGTTATCGACCAAGTTCCACCTGCTAAAACGGTCGTAATTATGGTCGTTGATTTGTTGTTGGCATCGGTCAATGTCACTTCAATATTTTGACCTACCTCAATATCTGTGACGGTACCACTCACAACTACGGCTGATAACTCCGTTTGATTAAGCACATTATCATAGTCAATAATATCGACGGTGATAGAGGCTAAGATATCGACAGGCATTTCGGTCTGCGCTGTAGCGGGGTTACCTGCAATATCACTAACAGAAGCGGTGACGACTAAAGAGCCATCATCAAAACCTGATAAGTCTTGAGCTGCAAGTTGCCAAACTCCAGCAATGACTTGTGTGGTTAACGTTAGACTATGGCCTTGATTGTCGGTAATGACAACGGTGACGGTTTGGTTGTCTTCAACATCGGTTACCGTGCCCTGAATAACCACTTGTGTCATTTCAGTGGCGTTAATGACGCCATCATTATCAAGGATTTCAACCGTGATATCGGCAAGAATATCGACAGGTAACTGAGCGGTGGCAGTGGCAGGGTTACCTGCAATATCGTTAACGGTTGCTGTGACCTCTAAAGAGCCATCATCAAAATCCGATAGGTCTTGGGCTGGTAATTGCCAGATCCCACCATTGACTTGAGCTGTTAACGTGAGGTTATGACCTTGGCTATCAGTGAGATTTATCGTTACGGTTTGACCATCTTCGATATGGGTAACCGTCCCTTGAATCACCACTTGAGCCATTTCGGCGGCATTAATCACGCCATCGCTATCAATGATTTCAACAGTGATTTCGGCAAGGGTATCTTTGGCTACGGTATTGTTACCAATACTTGGATTGCCTTCAACGTCAATGGATAAGGCTCTTAGGCTGAGTTCACCTTCTGCTAGTGAAGATAAATCTAGATTATCTAACTGCCATTGACCATCAACAACTGTGGTATTGAAAATAAGGCG
Source organism: Shewanella sp. KT0246 (assembly GCF_019654955.1). Taxonomy (GTDB): domain Bacteria; phylum Pseudomonadota; class Gammaproteobacteria; order Enterobacterales; family Shewanellaceae; genus Shewanella; species Shewanella goraebulensis. The sequence goes on from NZ_BPEV01000016.1 coordinate 63,903, forward strand.
TAAGCCATTAATATCGGTGACCCATACAAGTACGTTCTGACCATCTTCAATATTAAGTGCTTCACCTCGTAAAGTCGTTGTGGAGACTTCAATCGCATTGAGCGTATTGTCATCGTCGACAGCTTCTATGGTGACAGCAGCAAGGGAGTCTTTGGTGACAATCGTAGAGGTTGAGGCTGGGTTACCTGCGATATCAACGGTGCTAACGGCAAACAGGATATCGCCATCAACGAGTGAAGAGATATCGGCATTATCAATTTGCCAATTTCCCGCTGTGATAGTGGTGGTAAAAGTTAACGATGTACCCAAAGAGTCAGTGACGATAATCGTCACGCTTTGGCCGTCTTCGACATCATTGACTTGCCCTGAAAAATCTAACCGTAGCATTTCAAAACGATTAATAATGTCATCACGGCCAGTGTCGACGTCGATATTAATGTCAGCAAGAATATCAACAGGTAACTGCGTTGCTGCCGTTGCAGGGTTACCTGCAAGATCACTGACCTGCGCAGTTACGAACAGTGACCCATCATCAAAACTTGATAAATCTTGCGCAGCGAGTTGCCATTCTCCGTTTGAGACTATCGCGGTTAACGTTAGTGTATTACCTTGATTATCAAAGAGCAGTACGGTGACCGTTTGGCCATCTTCAACATTCGTCACAGTCCCTTGAATCACCACTTGAGTCATTTCAGCGGCATTAATCACGCCATCATTATCAATAATTTCAACACTAATACTTGCTAGGGTATCAATCGGGAGTGGTAATGATGAGCTTGCGGTGTTTCCTGCAATATCTGTGACGGTTGCGGTTGCCACTAACGAGTTTTGATCAAAGGCTGACAGATCTTGTGAAGGTAGGGCCCAAAGTCCGTTAATCACAGAGGTTGTTACCGTTCGTGTGTTACCTAAATCATCGGTTAAATTGATGATAACAGTTTGACCATCTTCTACATTCGCCACGCTACCATGAAAATATACGTTAGTGATTTCTGTTGAATTGATAACACCATCATTATCCAGAAAATCGATACTAATCTCTGCGGTGGTATCGACTGGCATCGATGTCGTCGCCGTAGCAACATTGCCAGCGATATCAATGACTTCAGCGATAACGATTAGACTGCCATCATCAAAATGACTTAAATCTTGGGCAGGCAATGACCATTGGCCATTAATGACAGTGGTCGTGAGTGTTAATGCATTCCCGTGAGCATCAGTTACTCTTACTGTGACGGTTTGGCCATCTTCAACATTGGATACGCTACCTTGTATGCCGACTTGTGTTTGTTCTATGGCATTGATAACGCCATCATTATCGATAATGTCAACGGTAATCCCAGCTTGGGTATCTTTGATAATGGTATTACTACCAAATGCAGGGTTACCTTCGGCATCAATTGCCACGGCATAAAGGTGTAATACCCCGTCAGCTAAATCTGAAGCATCTAAGCCAGACAAACTCCAAGTACCATAAGTGACTTCTGATGACAGGGTGAATACTTGCCCTAAGCTATCAGTGATGGTGATGAAGATTTTTTGGCCATCTTCAATATTATTGGCAATACCAAAAATAGTATTGAGGTCATCAATTTCTTGCTGGTTTAATAGGTTGTCTGAGTCAATGACATTAATGGTGACATTGGCGATGGTATCTTTAATCACTGTAGTTGAAGCACTGGCTGGATTGCCTGCTAAGTCTGTTGTATCGACATCAAATCGTAATTCTCCATCAACTAAAGCTTCAATATCAGCGTTATCTATTTGCCAAGCGCCATTAATAACTTGGGTGGTAAAGGTTAATACCTGGCCATTGATATCGGTAATTGTGATGGTGACTGTCTGGCCATCTTCGACATCAACCACACTGCCTGAGAAATCGAGTTTTTTCATCTCGAACCGATTAACAAATTCGTCATTGCCTGTATCAACGCTAATATCAATATTCGCAAGGATATCAATAGGATCTGCTGTAGTGGCGGCAATGGGGTTACCCGCTATATCAATAACTTCAGCGGTTGCTGTGAGTGAACCTTGGTCAAAGTCGGAAAGGTCTTGAGCATCAAGCTGCCAAGCACCACTCATTACAGTGGTTGAAATTGTGCGAGAGTGACCACTGGCATCAGTTAACGTCACAAGCACTGTCTGACCATCTTCGACGTTAGTGACGTGACCTTTGATGGTGACAGAGATAATTTCTGCAGCATTGATAACATTATCATTGTCTTCAATTTCAATGGTAATGCTGGCGAGGGTATCTTTAATGGTTTGATCAGTTGCTGGTGCGGCTTCACCTTGATAGGTTGGTGCACTGATTTCTGCGGTAATCAGTCCTTCAGCTAGGGTTGATATATCAAGGCCATTCACTTGCCACGACTCATTCATCACCAATACTGACAATACAATTTGCTGACCCTGGATATCCGTTAGCGTGAGCTGGAGTACTTGCCCATTTCGAGCATCGAGTGCTTGTCCATTGATATCGACCGTAGGGACTTCAAACTGGTTTAAATAGCCGTCGTTTGCATCTTCAATATTGACAGATAAAGTTAACGTTAAAAAAGTATCTTGGCTGCCAACAAGGGAATTGATTGAGTCAGCAGAATTGAATTGTTCATCGCCTTGAGTGTCGTAACCAGATTGGGCAATGAGTGCATTGTATCGAGTTTGAATGATTTGATAGAAGTAGTTAAGGCCGCTGTTACTGACATTGTTACTGTTTTCACCAGAAGTATTTGAGCTGATAGAAACGGGTTCAGTCGAACTATCTTGAGCCGGGCTATTTTGCAGCCCTTCGTCTTTGGCTGAATTAATCAATAATGAATTAGGCAGCAAAACGCTTTGTTGGTCGACAACAATATAAGGGGCACTGTCTGCATTAATAAAAATACTTTCAGCATTGACGTCATGAATGGTCAATTCATTGCTGACGTTATCTAGCGTAACCGCATGCCATTGACCATCGTTCGCTACAGCGAAAATGCTTGAGCCAATTTTAACGTAGTACAACACATCTACACCATCAACAATCATTTGCATTCCTTAATTTCAATCCATTGTTGTCAGTAATCAAATACGTTTACCGCTTATGACGAGGATCACCAACAAATTAAGCGCAATTTAAAGCATAAACCTTGTTTTTTAAATTTAAAAGCGATGATGAAATATTCACCTGTTTTGATTCATAAAGATACAAAAAAAGAGGCCAATTGGCCTCTTTTTTAAAACAATCAATAATTTTTATTTGTCTTCTTTAAGCCACTGAGCAGCAGATTTGGCAAAATAGGTTAAAATGCCATCAGCACCAGCACGCTTAAAGCAAAGTAATGATTCCATTACGATGGCTTTTTCTGCTAACCAACCGTTTTGAATTGCTGCCATATGCATAGCGTATTCGCCACTCACTTGGTAAGCAAACGTAGGGACTGCTAGCTCTGTTTTGACCCGACGCACGATATCAAGGTATGGCATACCAGGTTTAACCATCACCATGTCAGCACCTTCTTGAATATCTAATGCGACTTCGTGAAGTGCTTCGTCACTATTGGCTGGATCCATTTGATAGCTGTGCTTGTTGCCACCTTTAAGGTTGCCTGCTGAGCCTACTGCATCACGGAATGGGCCATAATAGCTAGAAGAGTACTTGGCTGAGTAAGCCATAATTTGGGTATTCACATGACCCGCAGCTTCCAGTGCTTCACGGATAGCGCCAATACGGCCATCCATCATGTCAGAAGGCGCAACAATATCAGCACCTGCTTCAGCATGAGATAGGGCTTGTTTAACTAAGATTTCAGTGGTGATGTCGTTAAGAATATAACCTTCTTCATCAATAATGCCATCTTGACCATGAGTCGTGAATGGATCTAAAGCCACATCAGTCATCACGCCCAACTCTGGGAAAGCTTGCTTTAGTTCACGCACAGCACGTTGAACTAGCCCATCAGGGTTATAAGCTTCTTCAGCCATTAATGATTTCTTTTCAGCTGGAGTCACAGGGAATAAGGCAATAAGCGGAATACCTAATTCAACGAGTTCAGCCGCTTCTTTAAGCAATAAATCGATTGAATAACGTTCAACACCTGGCATAGAAGCCACTTGTTCAGTGCGATTGTTACCTTCAAGAATAAACATTGGGTAGATAAGATCATTTACCGATAATTTGTTTTCTGACATTAAACGGCGGCTGAAATCATGTTTACGCATGCGGCGCATTCTGCGCTGTGGGAACGCACTAGTAATAATATTCACATTCGACTCCTGAAATTAATTTGCTCTTATTCTGACGAAAACTCGCATACTCGGTTTCGTCCACTGCGCTTAGCTTGATAAAGCGCTTTATCTGCTTGTTCAAGTAACTGAGTTGGGTGGTCATCGGTTTCAATTACCGTCGCGCTGACTCCGATACTTACATAAAGAGGAATAGGGCTATCTTCCCAATCAATTGATAATTCAGATATTGCTACACGAATTTTTTCCGCTAGCAGCATCGCCCCTTCACTATCAGTATTCGGTAATATAATAGCAAACTCTTCACCACCAAAACGTGACACCAGATCGGTTGGACGTTTTAAAAAGTCTGAAATTGTTGTGGCAATCACCTTAATTGAGTGGTCACCAGCAAGATGCCCATGCTCATCATTAATTGCCTTGAACTTATCAATATCCACCATTAACACCGCTAATGGTGTTTGCTGACGTCGGCTAATGCGACCTTCGGCAGTTAATCGTTTATCGAATGCACTGCGATTTTTAACCCCAGTTAAGCTATCAATCGTGTTTTGTTGAGTGAGTTTTTGATTAGCGTCATTTAACTCGCGTAAGGTGACTTCTAACTCTAAGGTTCTTTGTGCCACCATTTGTTCAAGGCGTTCGTTGGCTTTTGCTTCAGCACGTAATGCTTCGTCACGATTCTGCTGTAAACGCACGGCTTGCTCAAGTGCTTTTTGCTGCATTTGCAGTTTAGCTTTGCGCTCGTCGTTATAGCGCATCGCCAATACTGCGCCCATGGTAATAACTTCAAAAGTTAATCCAATCATTACTGGGGTTTGCGGCAGTATTTGCAAATCTATATGGCCGAGATAAATCAAACCACTTAGCAACGAACCTATGAATAGCCCAATTCGCCCAATGGCATGAAGCCTAGCGTTTTTAGTGCCTTTTATGACTTGATACAAGGAAAAAAGAATCAAGACGAAACTGATAGTTATTACCGATAGAGCCAGTAAATAGAGTGCGAGTTTGAAGTCTAAAAAGGAAACGACCAAGCTTAATAGTATGCAGTAAACTGCCAGATAGCGCCCCAACAACAACATACGCTTGTTGTGATACTTAAGCTGCATGACCTTTTCTGTGAACATGAGAGCGAAAGCAAGAGCGATTGGAATTAACATGGGTATAGCAAGTTGCTGAAGCGTCGGTAAGTTTGGCCATAAATATTGAAATGAAATACCGTGGATACTTGTGACAATGACAGTTAGAGAAATGACATAACCACTATAATAGCTGTAACTAAATGAACCAGATGCTAGAGCAATAAATAAGCTGAAAATGCCGATTGCACTCAAGATACCAATTTGAAATCCATAGGCTAAACTTTGCGCTTCGATTGCATGGCTAAAGTCATTATTGCTCCAAAGTACCAGTGGTATATTGAGGCTCCCTCGGTTATTGATTTTGAAGTAGAAGGTATGCAGCTCACCTGGGTTCATATCAAAAGGGTATAAAAATAAATTACTTTGTAAGGGTCTGTGCTCGAAAGGTAAAGTGTCGCCCATCAGTTCCACTTGTTTTAAATCATTATTAACTAAGTGAAATAGTTTCAAACTGTCTAATAATGGATTATCTAACGCTATGATTCTTGATAAATGATCATTGGGGTTATAAATGCTGAAACTAACCCAAGTGTTTCTAGCGCCAATATGACGCATGTCTTTAGTGGTTAATTTACGCCAATGCTTTTGACCATTATTGTGCAGCTTTAGCCTTGCCAGCTCTTCAATATCGTTCGAGTCATGGATATATAACCAATCAATTAAGTCTATTTTAGTAATGGAGGATTCAGTCAGCCTGAGTGGGGTATTTGTGTGCTCATTGGCATAACTTTTAGCGCTAGTAACCAATATGAAAAATAATAACCCAAGGATAAAAAACGGGGTTAACTGAGGGACTGCCAGTTTCATTATTGACTGCCCAGCCTAAAGAAACGAGTGCTATTGGCATAACAATGTGCTGATAACTCTTGATAGCTTTGGCCACGTAATTTTGCAATGGACTCGACAATATAGGGCAAATATTGAGGTAGGTTTTTGCTTGATTTAGGCTTTGGCCGCATACTTCTTGGTAAAAGGTACGGGCTATCCGTCTCAACCATAAGGCGATTATTTGGGATTAATGGCACTATGTTGGCAAGCTCTGCACCGCGTCTTTCATCGCATACCCAACCAGTAATACCAATATATATATCTAAGGCTAAGCACTCTAGTAACTCTTCCTTGGAGCCAGTAAAGCAATGCAAAACAGCATTGGGCAATTTATGGCGGTATTGCTCCAAAATGCGAATGAAATCATCATGAGCATCTCGACAATGCATCAATACTGGCATTTGCAGTTGAGCTGCTAACGCTAATTGCGCTTCAAAGGCTTGACGCTGTTTATCCCGAGGGGAAAAATCACGATTGTAGTCTAAACCGCACTCACCTATGGCCACAACATGTTTACTTGAAGCTAATTGAGTTAACTGTGAGAGGCTGTCGCCATCCCAGCTACTGGCCTGATGTGGATGAATGCCTGCAGTGCTATAGAGTTTAGTTGGGTATTGCTGACAGAGGTTGGCAGACTCGATACTCTCGGTAATATCACTGCCGATAACGATTAACGGTGAAACATGATGTTCCACCGCATTGTTTATAACGCTGTCTATATCAGCAGCTAATCGACTACTCAGTAGATTAACTGCAATATCGATATGCTGTGACATGATTAGTTTAGACGTTTAACTCGCATGGTTGAATTACGGTCATCAGTGCCTAACAAATATGAACTTAGAGCCCCTTTTTCAATATAAACTTTGTAACCCACTTTAAGTTTATAGCGCTCTGTGCCGACTTGCTTCCAAGTTTGGTTGTTAGACAGGGTCACTATTAAGGAGCCATAAGGATCTTTCTTAACTGATGATACTTCAGCGTATAGACGCAGTTCATCTTCTTCAGCTGATACTTTCTTTAAACCAAACTCTTGCTCTACTGAACTGGCAGTTTGAGGCGAGGTTGTCGTTGCCGCAGCCGCAGCCGCGGCATTAGTCGTTGTCGTAACAGCAGTCGTTGCTGCTACTGGCGCTACGACAGCAGGTGCGCTTGCAGAAGCGGCAGAGGCTGCAGGAAGTTGAGTTGGAACTGGAGATTTTACTGAAGCCGCCAATGCGTCGTAACACATTAGGCGGTCTAATTTATCAGTATGGCTGGCACAATTTGCCAGTTGTTGCTCAATGTTAGCATGAGCTTGTGAAGAGATAGCCAAAGCAAACGTGGCAACCAAGGTTAAACGCATAACAGAATCCTTCTTTATTATTGTTTTACTAGTCCATGAGTATCATATGCAGTATTAACTGTCGGTACGTTCGCTCTCAGACTCTTCGTTATCTGTATCTTCTTTTGGCGTATATAGCTTCGCAGCTAATAATCCGCCTTCGAACAATATTAACATAGGAATCGCTAACATTGTTTGTGAAATAATATCAGGAGGTGTCAGCATCATGCCGACCACAAAAGCGCCAACGACAATATAAGGTCGTTTTAATTTTAGCTCTTCAGGTGTTGTTACCCCTGCCCAGCACATTAATACCACAGCAACTGGGATTTCAAAGGCTAAACCAAAGGCAAAAAATAGCTTAAGAATGAAGCTTAAATAACTGCTAATATCGGTTGCAACCGTGACACCTTCAGGGGCTACACTGGTGAAAAAGCCAAATACAACAGGGAACACAATGTAATAAGCAAACGCGATTCCTGAATAAAACAGTAAGGTACTGCTAATCAGAAGTGGCGTGACTAGGCGTTTTTCGTGTTTATATAAACCTGGCGCAACAAATGACCAAGCTTGATATAACACATACGGAATCGCCACAAAAAATGCTAAAACTAAAGTTAATTTGAATGGGGCGAAAAATGGCGCAGCTACATCGGTAGCAATCATACTGCTTGTTTCAGGCAGTGACTGCATTAATGGAATCGCCATGTAATGGTAAATATCATTTGCCCAGTAAACTAAACAGATGAAAACCAGCAAAACACTGCCGATAGCTCTGAGTAATTTATTACGCAATTCAAGCAAATGACTAATGAGAGGTAGCTGTTGTGACATTGATTACCCGCTAGCTTTTGGTATTTGAACTGGTAGAGTCGTTAGTTTGCTCAGTTGTTGGCGTGGCAACTTCAGTAGGCTGTGCCGCTGGCGCATCCTTTTTCACGTCTTCTACTTGGTAGGGACGATTAACTGATTGCGCAGCATCCTTTAGCTGATCAATAGACTCTTGTAATTCAGGAGATAGGTTAGACAAACCTTTGCTTTCTGCTTTTTTCAAGTCAGCATGAAGCTCTTCGATTTTAAGCTCTTGCTCTAATTCGTCTTTAACAGAGTTTGCCATTCGCTTTAATGAGCGAATCCACCCAGAGATTGAACGTACTGCACCTGGAAGTCTTTCGGGGCCGAGAACCACTAGCCCCAAAATTCCAATCAGCAGTAGCTCCATAAAGCCAATACCGTCGAACATAATGAATTACGCCTGTTCTTTGTCCTTTGACTCGGACTTTTGTTCAGTTGCCTGTTGTGAAGTTTTCGCAGTGCTATCTTTATCTTCTAAAGACTTTTTCTCTTCGTCTTCAGGATTCATAGCATTTTTGAAGCCTTTAACTGCGCCACCTAAATCACCACCTAAAGAACGTAACTTTTTAGTTCCGAATAACAAAACAACAATTAACGCAACGATAAGAAGCTGCCAAATACTGATGCCGCCCATGAACATTTCCTCTATAGAATAAACAAGTGATGTTGAATAAAGTCAAAATTATAACCTTTATTACATTGAGTATTATGAACCTCTAATGAATAAGTGCTAGTTAAAATTTCCGATTCTTTGGTCTGGATCGCCATCCTGTGAACCAAAGCACTATACCTGCAGTTAGACAAATATAAGAAGGCCATAGTGTAGCGTCTTGATTTAATAATAGTGTGCCGCAGATCAATAATACGGCAGATGTAATTAACAAGTAGTTACTTTTATGAGCTTTGTGTTGAAACTTCAAATACTTATCAAGCATTTGTTGTTGTGTTCCAAGCAACTTTCTGCCGGCTTTTAAGTTGTCATAGATAAGCTCTGGAAATTCTGGCAGTTTTTCGGCCCAATAAGGTGTCTTCATTTTAACTTTATCAAAAATTGCCTTAGGACCTACTTGCTCAGACATCCACTGCTCTAAAAATGGTTTCGCGGTAGACCATAAATCAAGTTGAGGGTATAGCTGACGCCCTAAACCTTCGATATACAGTAAGGTTTTTTCAAGTAACACCAACTGTGGCTGAACAACAATGTCGAACTGACGGGCTGTGCGGAACAGTTCTAAAAGCACATGGCCAAATGATATCTCATCTAATGGTTTGTTGAACATTGGCTCACAAACCACTTTAACGGCTTGCTCAAATGCCAGTACGTCTGTGTTTTCCGAAACCCAGCCTGATTCAATATAAAGCTGTGCAATTCGTTGGTAGTCACGGTTGAAGAAGGCTAAAAAGTTTTCAGCTAAATAGCGTTTGTCGACATCGCTTAATGTGCCCATGATGCCGCAGTCCATACCGATATAGAATGGATTGTCTGGGTGCTCACGACTAATAAAAATATTGCCAGGGTGCATATCGGCATGAAAAAAATTATCACGGAATACTTGAGTGAAAAACAGTTCTACACCACGTTCAGCAAGTAATTTTAAATTAGTGCCCTGAGCTTTGAGCGCCTCAACATCTGAAACCGGAATACCATAAACTCGCTCCATAACCATCAGGCGAGTAAAGCAATAATCTTCGTAAACATAAGGTACATATAAGGCGTCTGAATCTAAAAAATTGTTGCGAAGTTTAACTGCATTTAATGCTTCAAGCTTTAAATTGAGTTCACCAAGAATCGTGGTGCGGTAATCTTCAATCACTTCAGCAGGGCGCAGACGATTACCTTCACCTAAGAGTTTTTCGAGTAAGTCGGCTGCTTGGCACATGAGCTGTAAATCAGCTTTAACTTGCGCTTCAACATTAGGGCGGAGTACCTTTAGCACGACTTCAGCGCCATTTTCTCTTAAATTGGCTGTGTGAACCTGCGAGATTGAAGCCGAGGCAAGTGGGGTATCGTCAAAGTTATCGAATAGGCTTTCAATTGGCGCTTTTAATTCAGCTTCAATGGCTTCACGTGCTAAAGCAGAGTCAAACGGTGGGACTCTGTCTTGAAGCATGGCAAGCTCTTCTGCCCACTCATCATTTAATAAGTCACGGCGGGTCGACAACATTTGTCCGAGCTTGATATACACAGGCCCTAACTCTTGCATCGCAAGTTTTAGACGCTCGGCGGCAAGTTTATCTTTGTGTTGATTGCGAATCCAAAAAAAGCTATTACGCAGAAGAGAGAAGTACCAGGGTGTTTTCTTATGAGGTAAAACATCATCTAAGCCGTAATGTAATACAGTCTTGATGACTTGATAACCGCGCCTGATACTTGCAATTGTCATGGGGTAATTTTTTCTCTTAATTTATCAATTCGTGAAGCAATCGTTGAGGTCTCTTCGACAAGGTCTTCAAGATTATCACGAAAATGAATGAATTCTATTTGATGAGGCGCAAGACGATATTCTTCGGTGGTTAATTGGCCAACGTGAGAACGCGACTTTTCGAATATTTGCTTTGCAGTATTAGCAAAGTGTTTGCTGCCAGACACCAACATATGCGTTGGTGCATCACCGATATAACGAGACAAAGGCTCAGCAAAATCTAATTCAATATGCCGTAGATAATGGCTGAAGGTTTGCAGTAAATTGATGTCACCATCAAGTTTCAGTTTGTCTTGTTTAATCAGCTCTGTGAGGCTTTCGCCTTCAGATATTTGGTACAGTGTTGTGGCGTCAGCGGTAACACTGACATCCACTTCGCCTTCATAGATACTGAGCACTTGAATTTGCTTAGCAAATACCAAGTATAACGGCCATTCGAGTTGACTTAACTGAATGCAGAACACTTTGCCGTGTAAATTTTTAAGGCGAGCATATTCACCCTGATCTTGCACTTGTAGCTGCGTAATCGCAGTTTCTAAGGCCGCGCAAGTCAGTAATGAAAAATGGTTGGGTTGCATCAGAACTTATAACCACGGTGCAAGGCAACAACACCATCAGTCATGTTGGTGTAATCCACTTGTTCAAGACCTGCATCAATCATCATTTGCTTTAATGTTTCTTGATCTGGGTGCATACGAATAGATTCAGCTAAGTATTCATAGCTGTCTGCATCTTGAGTAATTAATGCGCCCATTTTTGGTAGCACTTTGAAGCTGTATAAGTCGTAAACTTTGCGCATTACTTCGTGTTGCGGTTTAGAGAACTCAAGTACGAGTAACTTACCACCTGGCTTTAACACGCGGCGCATTGATCGCAATGCTGCATCTTTATCTGTCACGTTACGTAAACCAAATGCAATCGTAATAATATCGAAGTGGTTATCAGGGAATGGCAGAGCTTCAGCATTGGCTTGTACGTAGTTAACGTTGCTGACAATACCCTTGTCACGCAATTTAGTACGACCAACTTTAAGCATTGAATCATTGATATCAGCTAAAACAACTTGGCCACGATCGCCAACTAAATGTGAAAACTTAGCGGTTAAGTCACCAGTGCCGCCAGCTAAATCTAATACTTTCATGCCTGGACGCGCGCCAGCAGTTGCAATCGTGTGACGTTTCCAGAAACGATGAACACCAAATGACATTACATCGTTCATGATGTCGTATTTAGCAGCAACCGAGTGAAATACGTCAGCGACTAAGTCAGCTTTCTTTTCTGAATCAACGGTTTTATAACCAAAATGAGTGTTCTTTGGGTCGCCCTCAGACATCTGTGTATTCCTATAATGTGCGGTAATTAACTGCGAGTGTATGCCATTGCTTGCTTTGCAGAAACTTTAATCAGCGAGAGTGTGATCCAGTTTACTAGAAACAGCTTGGAATGTAGCCCTGCAGATTTGATTCAGTGGTGTTACTTGACACTCTGCATAAAGGCGCCATAAAAATTGCCCTGCATTAGACCATAAATCTATTCGATATTGAATAGTCTGTAATTATTGAAAACATAGCATGAACAATAATTGATACGTTCAATGTAAATACAGGGTTCAATTTTAGTGAGCCAAATAGGCCAACTCACTAATATGAACTTAATTTTTTAATTAATGATTCACTTAACTGTTTCTTTAACCCTCTTTCAGTACTGAACTGGTTTTTTTGCTTGAATATATGCGTAAATCAATTCGCTGACACTTTGACCTACATCTCTATTGCCCGCGCTTTCACCGGCTTCATGGCATTGTGGCGCCGCTTCTGCAATGTGTAAATAAGCTGTTTGGCAGTGTTTGGCAATATAATGAATGTAATGACAGGCATCTAATAAAGGCACGCCAGCATAGGTTGAGGCACTGCTAGGCATTTTCGCAATAGCATCTACATCGAGCTCGAGTGCGACAGGTAGTTGGGTTTGATTTAAATTGTTAGCAATCGCTTTTAATGCATCTTCAAAGCTGATTTCGCGTCTTACCCATATTTGTTGAAAGCTATGCCAATGACCGCCAAACAAACTCAGTTGATCTAGGGTTGTTTCACTGTTTTTAAGCTCGTGTAAGCCTAATACATGATAATAAGCTAACGCCCCGTTTGCGGCGGCATAACTAAACCCATTACCGCTGTGTCTGCCTTCTCTTGGCCTAAAGTCGCTGTGAGGATCTAAGTTAACGGCAGCTGCAGCTTGATTGAAATGCGCCTTTGTCGCCATCAATAGTCCATAGGCGTTATTATGACCGCCGCCAATGACAATAGGCTCGAGATCTGCAGCAAGGATTTGAGTTACCACTTCAATGACTTGATTATCAAGCGCAGCAGTGGCCTGTCTTAATTGTTCTGTAGTGGCGTTACTGTCTATTGTTTTAGGTTCAATATTACCTAGAATCAAACATTCTCGGCCGTTGAGGTAACGATTCGACTGAAAATTAAGTAGCTGACCTAACGCTGCATTAAATGCTGTGGTTGAGCCCCCGCGGCCTAAATTAGCTCTTGGGCCAGCATCTTCACTTATTCCTAAGATAACAAATTGTGCACCTTGGGTTTTGGCATCTTGCAATGATTGCTTGAGCTGATTTGTCTTAGCTTGAGGGCTTTTTAGTAGTTGGACTTGCTGACCTAATTTAGTTTCGCCCTCGCGGGTGGAAATAAATGTGTCTAACCAAGTTTGAGTCATAACTTGTAGCATAGGGCCTACTTAAATTGTCGTCGTTATTATTATTGTTATTATTTGTCTTAATATAATAAGGGGTCATTGTTTGTACAAAATAGCATATATTCCTCATGTGAATGAGGCAATAAAAAAGCCAGCATAGCTGGCTTTAGTCAATTTAAGCAATGCTTAAACTGTTATTCAATATCTAATGCTTCAGGTGATAAAATTACACCTGTGTTATCAGCATAAATATGGTCGAAAGGTAAGAAGGTCACGCCACCAAAATTAACTGGGATTTCGACTTCGCCGACTCCATTGCTATCAGCACCAATTGGAATTGAAGCCAATGCTTGAATGCCAATGTCCATTTCTTCTAGTGCGTCTACGTCTCTAACTGAACCATAAACGATAATGCCTTCCCATTTGTTAGCAACAGCAATTTCAGCAATTGAGGCATCGACTAGTGCGCGGCGCATAGAACCACCACCATCAACTAATAATACTTTACCTTCGCCTTCAGCCTGAAGTGCGTCAGCAATAAGGCCGTTATCTTCGAAGCATTTAATGGTGCTAATAGAACCACCAAAAGAGCTCGTACCGCCGTAGTTACTGAACATAGGTTCGACGACATCAACAACATCTAAATACATATCACACAATTCTGAGGTGTTGTATTCCATAGTGACACTCCTTGGGGGTAGCGATTTATGACTTCTCGCTAGTAGTTAAGCAATCTTAAATGAATTATATGAGCTTTTTATGAAATTAACAGCGATATTCATCACCAGATTGCGATAAAGCAACAAGTTGATTTATAAACCGATGTTATAAAAAGTCAGAATGATTCAGTTTAATCCAGTCTGTAAGAAAATAACTTACATTATGCGCTGTGAGTGCAACAAATTTTGATCTTAGTCATCATATTACGGATTTTTATTACAACCCTGTATGAATTTTTGTTAATATCAGTGCTTAATTAAATGCAGTTTGTTTTATTTGCTTTAGGGGCACGGACCCCCCGTAACGCTTATGGATGGCAGAGGGCCTTAATGAGAGGTTCTTATGGAAGGGTTAGACGTTGTTGAAATCATTGGTTATGGCGCATCGGTTATGGTGGCTATCTCATTAATGATGAAAGATATTATTTGGCTACGTTGGTTAAACTTTGTCGGTTGTACATTATTCGTTATTTACGGTGTACAAATTGAAGCATGGCCAGTTGCAGGCATGAATGCATTTGTTGCTGGGATCAATATATTTCATTTGATCAAAATTTATCGCACAAGTAAGTCGGACAGCCTTGAAGAGGCATCTGCTTAAGTTTGCTGCCAAATGAGGTGTCTTACTAATGAATAATTAATAAGGCACCTTAATCTCATTACTCCTCTGTATATTATCATTCCTTATTTGCGCCCCCTTTAATCTATAACTTCTTATTCTTAAACGCCCCAATCAATATTTTGTCATAAAACCTTCGACAGAATGTCACGTCAGCGTCATTGGCAATAATTACAGTTCTTACAATGGTTGAATAACAATTAATCAATAGGGATTTATTATGGCTAGGGACGTGACGTTTAACATAGCAACTTTAGATAAACTGTTGTTTTGTCGTATTTTGACTTTTTGCCGAGATCATAAATTAACTGACTTTGCCAAAAAAGTATCAGCCACTGGTGATGGGCACTTCTATGTATATATTGGTGTGGGTTTGCTGTTTCTTCATCCCCAAGGTGGTCAGTTTTTTAACTTGATGCTGCTGAGTTACGTCATTGAGCTGCCACTGTATTTACTATTAAAAAATTCAATTCGTCGCACCCGTCCCTGTGCTGCTTTTGCTGGATTTGAGTCTGATTTTCAACCTTCAGATAAATTCAGTTTACCGTCAGGCCATACCGCTGCAGCGTTCATTATGGCTTCTGTGGTGTTGAATATTTTCCCCGCACTTGCGCCTATAGCCTTTGCTTGGGCGATATTTATTGGGTTATCGCGCATAGCTTTAGGGGTTCATTATCCGTTAGATATCTTGGCGGGAATGGGGTTAGGAATGGGCGCTGTCCTATTGGCAGGTCAATTTGTTTAACCTATCGATACTATTGTGTTGCCTTATTATTGGTGACACGCAGGTAGCTTAAGTTCGAATTTAGTTTTACTAAACAATAAAAATAACCTGCGCACTGCCTTATTTGGCTTGCTGCAATCAGCACGTGTTAACACAAGGAACTTTATGAAAATATTATATGGTGTTCAAGGGACTGGAAATGGCCATATTAGTCGCGCACGAGTCATGGCGAAATCATTGAGTAAAACAGATATAGAAGTGGATTTTTTATTTAGTGGCCGCAATGAAGACCAATATTTTGATATGGAGTGCTTCGGTGATTATCAAGTCAGAAAAGGCATGTCGTTCATCACTGAAGGCGGCCGAGTTAATTTAACGAAAACCGTTAAACGTAATGTGACCTCGCCGATTTTGTCGGAAGTTCAGCAAATGGATTTGGCTGACTACGATTTAGTACTCAATGACTTTGAACCAGTCACAGCTTGGGCGGCTAAAAAACAAGGGGTCACTTCGATTAGTATTAGTCATCAAGCGGCGCTGCAGTATCCCGTACCTAAGCAGGGAATGAGCTGGTTTGATGAAATACTTTTGAATAACTTTGCCCCGACGGATATTAAATTGGGCTGCCATTGGCATCACTTTGGTTTTCCAATATTGCCACCCTTTGTGGAAGTGGAGCCAAATGGAGGTGATCATAGCCATCAGATATTAGTTTATCTTCCTTTTGAAAACGCTGACGCCATCGCTAAATTTCTCAGCCCCTTTAATGATTACCAGTTCTTTGTGTATCACGCAGATAAACCTACACTCGATTTACCTGAACATATCAATTGGTTTGGGTTTAATCGAGTTGGTTTTAAAAAACATATGTCACAGTGTGGAGGAGTGATTGGTAATGCTGGGTTTGAATTAGCTAGTGAGGCCATGACGCTTGGCAAAAAGCTGTTGGTAAAACCATTATTAGGCCAATTCGAGCAGTCATCTAATGTGGCTGCACTAGAATTACTTGCCGCAGCTCAGAGTATGGAAAAGCTCGATGGGTTGATCTTAAACCGCTGGTTAAAATCAGCTTCGCCTAAAGCAATAAAATACCCGCAGGTAGGTGATGCATTGGTGAAATGGTTAAAACAAGGTGACTGGCACCAGCATCAAGTACTGTGTAACGATTTATGGTCGCAGGTAGAGTTGCCAGACAATTGGCGTAAATAATTGTAGAGCTAAATTATTTTGAGCGTGAGTATATTGCACAGTGTGCATAACTCCGAATGGAGTGGGTAGCACTTTTATTACACTTGGGAGCTCTCTTTTATTTACTGCAAAGAGAGCGTTTATATTTACATTGAAAGGATATTGGCATTGTTTAAAAGGCTATTAACTGGCTTTTGAATGATGCTCATACAGTTGTTCTAACAGCTCATCTTCAAAAGCAAAGCGAGTTTCCATCGCTTGAGCTAATTTGGATAAATCAGCATCTAAATCCATTAACACATCGTCATTATCGGCTTCAGTGTATTTATCATTAAAGTCCAGTGCAGCATCAGTTGTTTCGCTAATTTGTGGCAGTAGTAGCTGGGCTCGGGCTTTACTGGTTTCGCCGAACTTCTCGCATTCGTTGACCACTTGATCATAAACCTCGAAGTGTCCCTCAGAGACGTAATCGACCAATTGTGCACAGAATTGTTTTACAGCATCGGCTTTAGGCAGACTTTTTGCTGGCATGGTATATGGTGCAAGACCAGCAATTTTAAAATATTGGATCAGTAATACTCTGCGATGTTGTAGCCATTGATCGACAAGTTTATTAGACCCGCCCCATTTCTGTTCGGCTTTTTCGAGTTTTGTCAGCATAGCTAATTCCAGTTTTACAACTAATCCATAACACTTAATGTATGAGAGAAAGTAACTATTGATCAACTATTTTCTGTAAAAGATCGAATGGATCGACCAGATAAAGCGTTATTTGATAGAGAATAATAATAATGCGGAAAGCTATATAAAGAAAAATGCCCAGTGATAGCAAGCTATCACTGGGCAAATAGATTTTTTAAGGGCTCGATTTATCGTGCTTCTTGATTGTTCTTGCTAGCGCAGACTTTTTATACCAAAGGCGAACAAGAGGTGCAACTTTTTTATCCAATTAGGCCTGTATAGTACCTAATTATGAGTATTCTGTGAGCATGATAACGATTGTATTAGCAAATTCGATACTAGTTGGGGTGTTAGTTCACATTAATTTAGCATCGCTGGTTACATTAATCGCATAAGTGCTAAACTACGCGCCAGCGGATATCACTATATGTTTAGGAATCAAGCCCAATGGCAGAATTAAAGAATGATCGTTATTTACGCGCTTTATTAAAACAGCCTGTTGACAGAACGCCTGTCTGGATGATGCGTCAAGCTGGACGTTATCTACCTGAATATAAAGCGACTCGCGCAGAAGCGGGCGACTTTATGTCTCTTTGTAAGAACCAAGATTTAGCATGTGAAGTGACTTTACAGCCACTTCGTCGTTACGACTTAGATGCTGCAATCTTATTCTCAGATATTCTTACCGTTCCAGATGCGATGGGTTTAGGTTTATATTTCGAAACTGGCGAAGGCCCACGTTTTGAACGTCCTACTGATACTATCGATTCAATTAAAAAGCTTTGCATTCCAGATCCAGAAGACGAATTAGGTTACGTGATGCGTGCAGTAAGCACTATTCGTCGTGAACTAAAAGGTGAAGTACCATTAATTGGTTTCTCTGGCTCTCCTTGGACACTTGCGACTTACATGGTTGAAGGTGGTTCAAGCAAAACTTTCGAAAAAATCAAGAAAATGGCTTACGAAGAGCCAGCAACATTACACATGCTATTAGACAAGTTAGCTGACTCAGTTATCTTGTACCTAAATGCACAAGTTGCTAACGGCGCTCAATCGTTAATGATTTTCGATTCATGGGGCGGTGCGTTATCTCACCATGCTTACCGTGAATTCTCACTACGTTACATGCAAAAAATCGTTGATGGCTTAACTCGCCATGCAGACGGTCGCCAAGTACCAGTTACCTTATTCACTAAAGGTGGCGGACTATGGTTAGAATCGATGGCTGAAACAGGTTGTGACGCACTAGGTTTAGACTGGACTGTTGATATTGGCGATGCACGTCGTCGTGTTGGTGAAAAAGTTGCTCTTCAAGGTAACATGGACCCATCTGTACTTTACGCATCTCCTGAGCGTATTCATCAAGAAGTTGACCAAATCTTGTCATCTTACGGTGAAGGTACTGGTCATGTATTTAATTTGGGTCATGGTATTCACCAACATGTTAATCCTGAACATGCAGGTTCGTTCATTAATTCAGTTCATGAGTTATCGGGCAAATACCACAAGTAATTTTTTGCTAAAGTTTAATGCATCTTAATGACGCGACAAAAGACGAGCATTGCTCGTCTTTTTTATTGTGTAAAATAAGTAGAGGTTTGGTGAAGGCCTGCTAAGTTTGGTATGTCACCTATAAATTATGTGGTGTGTGATATCACAAAGTGAGAATGAGATATTCTAATTTGTGATCTTTGCAAAACTATTCAGGGAGTTAATTTGATATTTTATATTCATTCTGAGGATAAATTGTATCAAGCTAACTAGCTTTGTTTCATGATGGGATGGAAGCCACATCTAGTAGCCTTCGCTAAAAAGAGAGTTAAATATGAAAATTCAAATTATTGTTGCTTTAGTGTTCTTTGCTATTTTTGCGGCACTACTTCCAGGTACTCATTACATCTACGTTGCTAATGCCGATTATTACATGGGGCAATTTATAACGGTTGTATCAGTATTATTCATGTGGATATGCTTATTCGCTGGTTTTGCTAGTCTTTTCTTCCATAAAATCAAAAAAGTGTATCAATCAATTGCCAATGGTTAACACCAAGTAATCCGCTAAAGATAACTCTACTCAGGGTTTACTTTTATTGCAGGTTATATTGATGTACGCAAATGTCAAAGCCACCTTCAAAGGTGGCTTTGTTATTTTTGAATTTATATAAATGAGTTAGATTATGGCTAATTCGATCATAAAGTGACTGCCTTTTCCCGGAGTACTTTTGATATCAATACGGCACTTTAATAATCCAAGCAACTGCCTGACAATGGCAAGGCCAACTCCCAGTTGCGGTAGGGGTTGATCGGGGGCAAAATTAAGTTGATGCATCGATAATTGCTTTAACGCTTCGACTTCATGTTTGTGCATGCCTGCACCTGTATCTTTAACTGCTAGCCAACTATGTCCATTTAGGGTTTCGCTGTATACCGTAATGGTGCCATGTTTGGGCGTGTAACGCAGTGCATTATCAACGAGGTTATTCAATATTCGACGCATTAATTGAGGGTCGGTATAAACCTGCAGTTCATCGGTAACATCAAAATCTAAAGTTACTCCCAGTTTTTGGGCTCTCGGCGCAAAAGTTTGCTGTAAGTCGAGTAACACTTCGCGTAAATTGATTTGTTTAATCTGAGCACTTATCTGACCATTTTCCAGTGCTGCAAGTTCAAGTAATTGTGACAAGAGTTGCTGTAAGTTTTGCCCTGAATTGGCTGCGTATTCTATGTACTCAGGCTGACGTTCATCAGGAGGTGAAAGCAACCAAGTATCGATATAACCAATCAACGACGTTAATGGCGTTTTCAAGTCATGTGATAAGTGCAATAAAAAGTCGTGTTTGGCTTGTTGCTGGCGTTTGACTTGTTGATGTTGACGATTCAATTCTTGCAATAAATGGTTAATGTGCTCACTCAGGTTTTTGATTTCTAAACTGCCATTGTAGCGGTCGGGTAGGGTCAAGTTTTCTTCAAGCGGTGCATCTTTCAAGCGTGTTAAATCACTGGCCAACTTTTGAATGGGGCGAGTGAAAAAACCTAATAACAATACAAATAAAATCAATGCAAAAATGATCCAAAAACCGATAGTTGCTCCCCAGAGTTTAGGTTGGTTTTCTGAGTTAATTAGCGCCTGCCAACTGTCGTAATCTTCACCGCCAATAATGACATATAAGTAACCACTATGAAGTCCGTTTTCGGTCACCAGTGGGCTAACTGAAAATATCTTTTGGGTTTCGGTAGAGCGAGGATCTGTGCCTAAAATGGGGAGGTCACGACCGGCAATAAACTGCTGGATCTTGTTTAAATCTACGCGGTCTTTTTTAATTTTTTCTTCTTTTGCATCGTAAGCAACGACTCTTCCTTCAGGATCGAGCGTATAGATTTCAAAGCTTGGCCCCAGCAACATAAAATCATGAAAAGCTTCTTTTAAAGCAGCGTCAGAGGTAATGCCTTGAGAGAGTAAGGGGTTGATATGTGCCATGTGCTCAGCAAGTTGCAGATGTAAAGATTGCTGGATTTGATTACGGCTGAACTCATGGTTTAGCTGTAGCCATTGCCACAAAGCGACAAATAACAGCAATACAACCACAGTCGCAGAGAGGAAGAGTCGGTTAAATAATCGATTCATAATGTGAAACCTACCTTGGTATCGACTGGTGTAAGTAACGACCGTTGCTATTAATTACTGCTGCTATTAATTACTGCTGCTATTAATTACTGCTGCTATTAATTACTGGTGCTATTAACCCGAGTTGAAGTTAACTAATGTGCCTCTGCAGCTGGTGGAGAAAATTTGTAACCTACTCCCCAGACGGTTTTAACTAACTCTGGATGACCTGGGCTGTTCGAAAGTTTAGTGCGTAAACGGTTAATGTGGCTGTTTACCGTGTGTTCATAACCGTCATAGTTATAGCCCCAAACCGCTTCGAGTAACTGCATTCTGCTGAATACTTGTTGAGGGTGCTGAGCTAAAAACAGCAATAAATCAAATTCTCTTGCCGTGAGTTCTAAAGCGCTGTTATTTGATACCACTTCACGGGTGGTTGAGTTAATCGTCACCCCATTAAATTCCAGCTGTTCAGTCTGTATTTGTTGCACTTTACTGCGCCTAAGCATGGCTTTAACGCGAGCTCTAAGCTCTAAAACACTAAAGGGTTTGACTAAGTAATCATCTGCGCCAGCTTCTAAACCCAGCACAATGTCGGCTTCAGAATCTTTAGCGGTGAGCATCATGACAGGTAATGACTTTCCAGCTTCACGTAGTTGCTGGCAAAGCATAATACCGTCTCCGTCAGGTAGCATTCGATCCATTAAGATCAAATCCAGCGCCTTAGAGTCGATTATCTGCATGGCTCGGCTTAACGTAGTGGCATGAAACACTTCGTAATTTAATGCGGTCAGATTCAACATAATTAACTTGGCTAAGTCTTGTTCGTCTTCAACCAGTAAAATATGCTGCTTTATCTGATGGCCGTTATGCTTAGTGTTATCGTTCATCTAAAATTTCCCAAATCAGATCCCTATTGAGCAGACCTGACTTGGGGAGATTAAATTTCAACTTGTTTAATTTATGTTAAATGAACAAGTCTTCCGATAACCTGAGAATGGAGCAAACCAGCTAAACTGGTTTGCTCGTATCAGTTATTCTGTGCGACTAATTGAAATGGCCACAGCAGGATTATCAAAACGATGTGATGGTGTTAATACACTATCCATTAGACCGTCATACATAGTGATAACACCCGGATGAATATGGACAAAATCAACATCATCGCGCTCAGAGTTATATCCTTCGCCGCCATCAGCAGGCCCAGGCATTGTGCCTTTTGCTTCTGAGTTAGCTTCGGTTCCTGCATCGTAAACCATACCGCGCATCGACACAGAATCATCAACTGCTAACATGGTGATGTCATAACCATTAAGACCAGTAAATGCATCATTGGTATTGACTAGCATGGTTGCTACAGTAAGGTTGGCAACATCTGCTTCATTCAACGTTACAGTGATAGTTTCAGACATTCCAGGCATTAATATGCCTGCGCCGCTAACTGTAGTGTTAATTCCTTCAATCGCTGCAACATCAGCAGCATCGCCACCCTCAGCTATTTTTTCGAGTGCAACATTGGCCGCTTCACCTGCTTGCCATAACATGACGTCTGCACTATGCGAAGCAATGGCAATTGGCGACATAGGTTGGTTCGCGGTTAAGTTTGTTACTGTCACAGTGTAAGTTTGCATTACAACTGCAGGTTCTGCTGGCGTAATAGGTTCTGGCGTTGGTGTGTCGTCATCGTCATCTGAACAACCCGTTAATCCTAATACCGCAATTAACGCCACTGCAGTAAGGCTATATTTGTGGCTGAATTTATGACTTTGCATATTTGTATTATTGGTTAAGTTTCTCATCGCGAATCCCCTTATTTGACGGTAACAACTACTTTCGCCACAGGGTTTAACCAACGGTGAATACGGCTATCTAAATCACTTGCGCCGCCAGCAGCATCGGTATCACCTAAAACACCTGGATGAATATGAACATAGCTATTGCTTGAACCGTCCATAACACCAGTACCATTCATGCCTGCATCACCGCCCGGCGCCGCAGGGATACCTGGTACCCCAGACATACCGCCGCCATTAACCATTTCGTCATTGGCTTCTGTACCAGCATCATAAGCATTAAGGTACAAGGTATAGCTACCAGCCTCTGTAGGGATTTCCCATCCATCTAAACCAATAAAGGCGTCATTGGTCGGTAACACCATCGCAACGATAGATAAATGAGTCATTTCCATAGAATCGAGCATCACTTCATTAACGGTTGCGCCTGGCGCTAATAAACCCATTGCAGGATTAGCAGAAGTTTGACCGCCCGCGCCTGTCACTGCGGCATCTAAATCACCAATGTCACCACCTTCTGCCATTTTCTGTAGTGCAGGGGTCGCAGTGCCGCCGACTTCAAATAAGTGGCTATCAGCATCATGTGCTGCAATAAGCAATGGGGTGAAATGGTTACCGTGAGTTAAGTTCACTACGCTAATTTCTAATTCTGCAGCTGCTGCAGAAACACTGAATAAACCAGCAGCCACTAGACCTAAAGAAAGTAGACTGGCTTTGGTGGCCATTGATTTTGAAACTGACGTATTGTTTGCTGATGCCTTTAAGACTGATGATTTCATAACAGAGCTCCTTTTGTTTAATTGCATTCAATTCTGCCAAAGGGATCTCACTGTGTTATCGCCAAATTATCACAAAAGTTTAACATCGTTATTTTCGCTAAATAATTGTGCTATCTTGGCGATATATTATGACAACATGGAGTCAAAATAATAATGATAAGAAGCTTAACTCCTGATGACTTTCAAGAAGTTATTGAACTCGGTAACTTGGTTCATGGTGAAGGGTATTTAAATTTATCTTCGCTTGAAAAAATTTATCAAATGGGTATAAAAAATAATATCAATGCCCACTTTATCGCAGAAGGTGAACAAATATCACCAACTAATAATATTCATAAGTCGAAAGCTGGGATTGTCGGTTTTAGGCTAACTTATGCCGCTGGAAAGTGGCCAGTTGATCTATGGTGTACACCTGAAAAATGGCCGGTAGGCATTGAGGATATGTGTTACTTCAAATGCAATACCGTTGCAGAAACTGAGCGAGGTAAAGGAATTGGTTCGCAGTTACTGCAAGCCTCAATTGAGGCAGTAAAACAGCAAGGAGCAAAAGCGGGTGTGAGTCATTTATGGCAACAAAGCCCCAATAACTCAGCTGTTGGTTATTTTAGCCATGCCGGAGGCAAGCTGATAAAAGAACATCCAAGCCGCTGGAATCAACAACATGATAATAGTGATTACCTTTGTGTTTTGTGCGGGGATGATTGTCACTGCACGGCTTGTGAAATGGTGATAGATTTTAGTTAATTGAAATTAAATGAGTGTTAAGGCGAAGCGGTTATTTACCTGCAGTTTCATTTTAACGTATCACCACGTAATTTTTACCATGTACTTTAATTCTGAGTATTAGTTCATGTCTCAACAGTTCTATGACCCCTTGCTTGCGGCATTGCCAGCATCACAGCCTTTAGCTAATAGCTACTGGGCGAGTACGCAAGCACTGCCTAAATTATTGCCCGCATTAAATGGCTGTCAGCAGACCGATGTGGCCATTATCGGTGGTGGCTACACAGGCCTGCTTACGGCTTACTATTTAGCAACTGAATACAATATTGATTGCCATGTACTTGAAGCAAACCAAGTGGGTTTTGGTGCCAGTGCACGTAATGCAGGCTTTGTATTAAAAGGCTCGGGAAGGTTGGGTTACTCGGCTATGGCAAAACGCTGGGATATGACCACCGCCCAAGGTATTTACACTGAATTCACTCAAGCAGTTAATCGGGTGGAAGGCTTGATTAATCAACATCAAATCCAATGTGAGCCTCAAGATAAAGGTTATCTTAAAGTGGCACATAACCCTAAAGCCCTTAGCAGTCTTAAGTCTGCCGCCGATTTTATTCAGCAAAATATGGCCAAAGACAGTGATTTTACAGCGGAGTTTATCAATGCTGAAGCATTTAGAAACCAATACCTTAATCATCATCAAGCTTATGGCGCCTTAAGGCTTAATGACGGCTTTGGGATTAACCCTCTTAAGCTATTGCTGGGTTATAAGTCCATGGTTGAAAAGCTGGGAATAACCATTAACGAGCAATCCTGTGTGCGTGACTGGATAGAGGAAAATGGAAAGCACCGTTTAGTAACGGATCAAGGTGAACTGTTAGCCAATAAGGTGATCATGGCGGGTAATGCTTATTCGCCTAAGCAGCTGAACCAAAGAATAGATGATAAGTTTTTGCCAATTTTGAGCAATATTATCGTCACTGAACCATTAACGGCAGATGAGCTAAAAGCAGCAGGCTTGCATAGTCATCAAGTGACCATGGATACACGAATATTAAAATATTACTTTAGATTACTGCCCGATAACCGATTGTTATTTGGTGGGCGCGGCGCTGTATGGGGGAAGGATGCAGCTAAGCCTATTTATGGTCAGCGGTTAAAGCTTGCGATGGATAAGTGCTTTCCACATTTAAGTCGAAAGAAAGTCGCTTATAATTGGACTGGTTGGATAGCTGCATCGATGGATGATATGCCCCATGTGTATAGCAACAATGGCGTAGGTTACAGCCTAGGTTATTGCGGTGCAGGGGTATCATTTAGCGCACAAGCTGCATTTAGATTAGCCCAAAGTATTGCCGGTGAAACCTTACCTAACTTACCTTTGTATAATTCCCCGCTACCAACTATGCCTTTTACAAAAGCAAGACGAATAGGGCAATGGGGCTATTATCATTATGGCTGGCTCAAAGATAAGTTTGGTTAGAACACGTTTATTTAGCTGAGTTCAGCTTCCTGAGTCAGTTCCGTTTCATCCAATGGCTCAATTTTAAAATTGAAATAAGCATATGATGCGCTGATAAACGGACAGACTAAGTTAAAAATAGCGTAGGGTAGGTATGCGATAGTCGCAACACCAAGAGTACTTGCCATGAATGCGCCGCAAGTATTCCAAGGGATAAGTGGACTAGTGACTGTGGCAGAGTCTTCCAATGAACGACTTAAATTGACCGCGGCTAACTTCCGTTTTTGATACTCAAGCTTTAGCATACGGCCGGGAAGTACAATGGCAATATATTGGTCTGCAGTTATCACATTTGCGCCAATGCACACGCCTAATGTGGTGATAATCAAACTGCTAGTACCTGTTACTAAGCTCATGATGCTTTCAAGTAAGCGGGCTAATAAACCGGTGACTTCCATTACGCCACCAAAGGCCATGGCACATAAAATTAGCCATACGGTTGTCACCATACTGCTCATGCCGCCACGACTTAATAGATTATCTAAAACTACATCTCCAGTATTTGCCACATAACCGTCAAACATTGCTATCCAAATGCCTTTGACGATAGCGACTAAAGGTAATAAGTCAGGCTCATTAACATAAGCTACCACATTGTCGAATTGAAATATTGCAGCACAAATAGCGCCAGCAAGTGTGCCGATAATCACGGTCGGGAAGGCTGGCATTTTTTTATTCGCTAAAAAGAGCACCACCAGTAACGGCAGTAGCAAATGCAACCCAGGTTGATAAGTCTCCTCAAGTAAAGTGAGCGTGTCACCTAGTTGTGAGTTAAAGCTCGATACATCGGCCGATAAACCTAAAAATATAAACACGATGAGTGCAATGATAATGCTAGGCACTGTTGTCCAAGTCATATGCTTGATGTGACTGAAAATGTTTGAACCTGCAACAGCTGGCGCTAGGTTGGTGGTGTCTGATAATGGTGACATTTTATCGCCAAAATATGCGCCACTAATAATGGCACCAGCGGTGATGTTTACATCTAACCCCATTGCAGAGGCAATGCCAATCAGTGCGATACCTATGGTGCCAGCAACGGTCCACGAACTACCAATACTGATTGCTACCACTGCACATAAAATACAGCTGGCTGCATAAAAATACTGTGGATGCAGAATTTGCATGCCGTAGTAAATCATTGTCGGAACTGTGCCCGCTAAAATCCATGTGCCAATGAGTGAACCTACAGTAAATAAGATCAGTAAAGCGCCGGTCGCAACGCCAATACTTTTAATGATCCCACGCTCCATTTGGTTCCAGCTATAGCCATTTTTATAACCAATAACAATGGCAATACACGCAGCTAGGATTAAGGCTATTTGATTAGCGCCTGATGAGCTATCAGAAGAGAAAAGGTACACGGCAGCGCCCAGCATGGTGATAAGGGCAATGACAGGAGCAAGGGCATCAAACAGGCTCGGCTGTTTATGTTGAGTGTCAGACATGAAGCTATCCCTAATGTTATTTTTATTATAGATATCGTTTTAGAGTTTTATTGGCTGTTGCTTTAGTTGTTAATATTAACCGCTACAACTGTTACTTATTTGTAGTAGTGCGACATCCTGCCATAGATATAGTGGATAAGTCGATGTTTGTTAGATGCTTTAGAATAGTGAAAAAAGCGTCGAGTTAGACCTTCTTGAATCTTTAGTTTATTGAAGAGGCATATTTACTCATCATGGATGACTAATGTTGCATAATTAACAAAATAAGCTAGAGGAAATTAAGCTTGGTTTTTAATGTTACTTAGTTAATAGAAAGAGAGGATTGGATCCTGCTTATGCGATTAAAGCTAATTTGCAGCTAAGGTTACACTTTATTCATTAAACAGCCTCCTTATATATCGTGGAATAAGATCTTGCTCTTACAACACGAGATAACAGCAGTCACAAAGGTAAAAGATGAATAAAATAGTAATTGGCGCAGTGGGCATTTTTGTTTCATTAAGCGCAATGGCACAGGAAAATGAAGCGGTAGAACAGGCTCAAGTTGCAGAAGCGATGAGTGAGTTAGTGGTTGTTGAAACATCTATGTTGATGCTTGAAGAAGGCGACCAATACCATACTGAATTTATGACATTAATGACGACACAATTTAGTGAAATTTTAATCACTAATGAGCAAGCAAAAGACCTGTCTTTAGTGCAGACAAAGCACTTTTATTTATCTGCAGAGCCAAACATTACAACACTGAATCAAGTGGTATCTGACATTATTGACGCAGATAGCCCAACTTATTTTTCTGTGAGTTTATTTCGTGAATATAACCGTAATAATGGTGGTTATCAGTTTGGTGCAAAAGTGACCGAATACCAAGATTTAGTAAATAAATAGTAAATCATTCTGATTTAATTCAACTTCTTGCCGAGCTCATGCTCGGCTTTTTTATATTTAGTGATTGTTATTCTAGCGTGTATGCTGCGAACGTTAGATACTAGAGAAGTTGGATTAGTGCTTTATTTCGAATAAAACTTAACCAGCAAAGATTAACAGGCCCTAGGCATTTTACTGAACTTGGACACTATTTTTAGGAATATTTATGAAGCTATCGACTTTTCATCCAGACTTTAGCGAAGAGGTTATTGATCTTTACACTCAAGTATTTGGCGATGCAGAAGGAGAGTCTGAGGGGAAAGTGATTGGTCATTTAGTGTCTGAAATATTAACCACGACGAAACCAGAAGATTTATTCGGTTTTGTAGCGGCGATAGATCATCAAATCGTTGGCTGTATTTTGTTTAGTAAGCTGACTTTAGCTAATAGCACTAAGGCATTTATTCTATCGCCAGTTGCGGTTGATACGTCTCATCAAGGCCAAGGTGTTGGCCAAGCACTGATTAACTTTGGGCTTGAAGCATTAAAAGATAAAGGCGTTGAGTTAGCGTTTACTTACGGTGATCCTAGCTACTACGTTAAAGTAGGGTTTAAACCTATTAGCGAATCTTGTATCAAGGCACCGCTGATATTAACTTATCCAGAAGGGTGGTTGGCTCAATCGTTAACAGGCTCAGAGATTGAAGCGATTGAAGGTGAGAGTTTTTGTGTTGATGCATTGAATGAGCAATCTTACTGGTAACTTGGTTTCGGCTGAAATGCCGAAGTTTTATTTATTCTTTAAGTCTAAATCTACATCAAAGTCGTGGCGCTTCGCCCACACCAGAATCAAGGGGTAAAGCGCTTGTCCCCCTTGATAATCCCTCAGCGCTCCGGCGAAATTTAAAAAGCAAAATTTCCAACGGAGTATTATTTAGCTTTTAGCTTCATTTGGTTCTGCTGCGTTCATTTTCAAAAATCACTAACGTTTCTGATGGAGCGTTTCGTTTTGAATTCTGGCTACAAGCAACATCAAGGTCGTGGCGCTTCGCCCACACCAGAATCAAGGGGTAAAGCGCTTGTCCCCCTTGATAATCCCTCAGCGCTCCGGCGAAATTTAAAAAGCAAAATTTCCAACGGAGTATTATTTAGCTTTTAGCTTCATTTGGTTCAGCTTCGTGCATCTTCAAAAATCACTAACGCTTACGATGGGGCGTCCCTTCCCCTCGAAAGCTAGCCTGACATCCATGTCAGGACTCACGCAATTTTCTAGATGCACTCAAGCCAATTGAATACTGCGGCTTTGCCTTTTACTGACTACAAAATGAAGTTAAATCGAAGAAGTAATAATTCCAGTGCAGATGCAGCAGCGAGCTTCCAAAACATGGATGTTTTGGCAGAGCTTACAGGGATGTACTTGTAGCGTCTCGCAGTTGTATCTGCACATAAGCCTGCGGCAGGCAATTGGTTAGATTGAAGCTATGGGCTTATGATTTATGATTCAATTAATTGCTTTTATTAAAATGGTTTATTACGTCGTAATGTATTCATTATTAAGGTAAGTTATTGTTGGAAAATAAATCAGTGAAATGACAAACCTTGATGATTTTAAGATATGGATATTTCAATAAGGAGAGCATATTGGACGAAGTTATAAAATGGGTAACTTTGATTTCTAATATAGTTACAATTCTTGCCTCTGCAATAGCAATTTTTTTGTTTGTAACTAAAAGAGAATCTATTGCAACCGTATTTAATTTGTTGATTAATTATACTTATCAATTGTCTCTTTCTGAAATTAAAGAAAAACTTGAAAAGTTAAATGATTATAATGCCAAAGAACCCGCTGAAAATGAGAAAATAGTCAATATTCTTAATGAAATATCGGGACAAATTAAAGGAAATGATAAGTTGAAAGATCATTTCCAAAAACAGTTAGAAGAAATTAGTGTATTTGCTTTGGGCAAAAAGGCATTATCTGAGCCTAAAAAAAGAGCACTAGTCAGTGAACTAAGAGAAAGGCTACGGCACCTTAACGTTAAGAATATAGATGATTTAGTTGGAGTTTCTAAATGAGTAAAATAGTTACAGCTATTAATGCAATGATTTCAAATCCAGAGCTTATTACTGATTCAATTCAAGGTTGTGAAGATGGTGAACAATTTTTTGTTTATGATAAAAAGCATAGCTGGTCAATTACTTCTAATGAATCTGGTAAGTTCTATTTACATTATTACCCTGGCAGCCCTGATGTCTATTATTTAGCCAATATCGCAGGGCAACATTGGCATCAAGAAGAAGTTAAAATGGTCACTTATAATAGTGATATTCTCGGAACTCAGGAGGCTTTATCCTCAATGAAAGAGCTTCAATCTATTGTTAGTGAAAAGGTATATGGAATGGATGATGTGCTGGAAGACATCATTAAGAAGGGACAACTCTAAATAGAACCATCATTCACAGTATCAATTATCAAGTTTGTAGTTCTTTTAATCGAAGCGATTGAAAAAGCCCTATGATAATCAGTATCACAGGGCCTTCTTTTTAGTGCACTTCAAACTAGTTAGTTATCACTAACTAGTCCAAACTATAGCTTATGCTTTACCTTGCTCACGTGCGATAGCGCGGTAGGCGATATCTGTACGGAAGTAGACGTCATCCCAGTGGATGGCATCGACTAGCTTGTAAGCGCTAGCTTGTGCTTCTGTAACAGTGTTACCGAGTGCTGTTGCACATAATACGCGGCCGCCTGCTGTGACAACGTGACCGTCTTTCATGGCGGTGCCAGCGTGGAATACTTTGGCGTTGTTATCACCTAAAGATAAACCGTCAATTACGTCTGCTTTGCGGTAGGCATCAGGGTATCCGCCTGCTGCTAGTACCACACCGACTGCTGCGCGTGAGTCAAATTCTGCAGTCACTGTATCAAGCTCGCCACGGGTGGCGGCTAAACAAAGTTCAACTAAATCAGATTGTAGGCGCATCATGATTGGCTGCGTTTCTGGGTCGCCAAAGCGGCAGTTGTACTCTAGTACTTTTGCGCTGCCATCAGGTGCAATCATTAAACCAGCATATAAGAAGCCTGTGTAAACATTGCCTTCTGCTGCCATGCCATCAACCGTTGGACGGATAACGTTAGCAATTGTCCAGTCGTGAACGGTTTGCGTGACCACTGGTGCTGGTGAGTATGCACCCATGCCGCCAGTGTTCGGGCCATAATCGCCATTATCACGGGCTTTATGGTCTTGGCTCGATGCCATAGCTAAGATGTTGTTGCCATCTACCATGACGATAAAGCTGGCTTCTTCACCCTTTAAAAATTCTTCGATAACAACGCGAGAACCGGCTTCGCCAAACTTGTTGCCTGCTAGCATGTCTTCAATTGCAGCATCAGCTTCAGCTTGGTCTTGCGCGATAATCACGCCTTTACCTGCTGCTAAACCGTCAGCTTTAATCACAACAGGGAAACCTGTTTTGTTGGTCAGTTCAACGCTGTAAGCTTTTGCTGGCTCGATGTCAGTAAAGTTAGCGTAATCAGCAGTTGGAATATTATGGCGAGCTAAAAAATCTTTAGTGAAGGCTTTCGAAGACTCAAGCTGCGCTGCGCCTTGGGTTGGGCCAAAGATAGGTAAGCCAGCTTCGTTAAAGGCATCAACTACGCCAAGTGCTAAAGGCACTTCTGGGCCAACAATGGTTAATTCAATCTTGTTGTCTTGGGCAAATTTCACTAATTCTGAAATTGCTTCAACCTTAATACCGACGTTTTCTAATTTTGGCTCTAAAGATGTGCCTGCGTTGCCAGGAGCAACAAAAACTTTTTCAACTTGAGCTGATTGAGCTGCTTTCCAAGCTAGTGCGTGTTCGCGTCCGCCGCCGCCAATTACAAGTACCTGCATCTTTATTCACCTTTTTTATATTCAATTGGGTAAAAATTATCATGTTCTTTAAACGAAAAAAGCAGCCAAATGAGGCTGCTCTATTCAAATGCTGTTTAGTGACGGAAGTGACGCATTCCGGTGAACACCATAGCAATGCCGTGCTCGTCAGCTGCTGCAATGATTTCTTCATCGCGAATTGAACCACCCGGTTGGATGATACAGCTGATGCCTGCTGCTGCGGCTGCATCAATACCGTCACGGAATGGGAAGAATGCATCAGATGCCATTACAGACCCTTCAACAACCAAACCTTCATCGGCGGCTTTAATACCTGCCACTTTCGCTGAGTAAACGCGGCTCATTTGGCCTGCGCCCACACCGATAGTCATACCGTCTTTTGCATATACAATCGCGTTTGATTTAACAAATTTAGCCACTTTCCAGCAGAACATTAAGTCAGTTAATTGCTCAGCTGTAGGTTGGACTTTTGAAACCACTTTAACATCGGCGACATCAACCATACCTTGGTCGCGGTCTTGTACTAATAAACCACCGTTAACACGTTTAAAGTCTTGAGTGGTGGTTTTAGTGTTCCACTGACCACACTCTAATAAACGTACATTAGCTTTAGCAGCAACAATTTCACGTGCAGCTGCACTGACTGTTGGCGCAATGATCACTTCAACAAACTGACGGTCAACAATGGCTTTCGCTGTGTCTGCATCTAACTCTTGGTTAAACGCTATGATGCCGCCAAATGCTGATGTAGGGTCAGTTTTGAATGCGCGATCGTAAGCTTCTAAGATGGTTTCGCCTAGTGCGACACCACATGGGTTAGCATGCTTAACGATGACACAAGCTGGGCCTTCGAATTCTTTTACACATTCAAGAGCTGCGTCAGTATCAGCGATATTGTTGTAAGACAGTGCCTTACCTTGCAATTGTGTTGCGCTGGCAACTGATGCTTCATCAATGTGTGCATCAACATAGAATGCCGCTTTTTGATGGCTGTTTTCACCGTAGCGTAAATCTTGCTTTTTGATCAGCTGAGTATTGAAGGTACGTGGGAAGCTTGAATCTTCATGGCACTCATCTTTACTGTGTGCTGGCACCATAGTACCGAAGTAGTTAGCAATCATGCCGTCATAAGCTGCGGTGTGCTCGAATGCTGCAATGGCTAAGTCAAAGCGAGTTTCAAGTGTTGTGCTGCCTTCATTGGCTTGCATTTCTGCAATCACGCGGCCGTAGTCGCTAGCATTAACAACAATCGTGGTGTCTTTGTGGTTTTTAGCTGTTGAGCGAACCATGGTTGGGCCACCGATATCGATGTTTTCAACTGCGTCAGCCAAAGTACAACCTTCTTTTGCCACTGTAGAGGCAAACGGGTAAAGGTTAACGGCAACTAAGTCGATTGGTTTGATGGCATTTTGTTCCATCACGATTTCATCGATACCACGACGCGCAAGAATACCGCCATGTACTTTAGGGTGAAGTGTTTTAACACGACCATCCATGATCTCAGGATGCCCTGTGTAGTCAGAGACTTCGGTCACGGGAATATTATTATCAGCAAGTAATTTAGCGGTGCCACCAGTAGAAAGTAACTCTACGCCTTGCTCATGTAATGCTTGTGCAAACTCAAGCATTCCAGTTTTATCAGATACGCTTAACAGCGCGCGACGAATAGGTCTGACATTATTCATGTAGGTACAGTGTCCACTATTTATTTTAAGGAAGTTTGGCAAAACAGAATTACTCAACACAGTGGTGTGAAATCTGTTTTGCCAAAGTTCCTACGCCCTTCATCTTATTGTTATTTTGAATTGAGCCGTAATGAAACGCGCGTATTTTAACGTAATCAGTGTTATTTCGGGAAATTTCTGCGCGATTTCACAATATTGAAATAAGAACAAAGTAAGCAGGTAATTTATGTTCTATAAAACCCTTGACCTTGGATTTAACTCCAAGGTTTATACTGAGTGTTATACATTGAGATCGGATTCAATCTAGCAGGTAAAAATATGTATCGAATTGGTGAGCTTGCAAGATTATTTGAAGTAAAAACAGATACGCTGCGATTTTATGAAAAGCATGGCTTATTAGCGCCCTCTAATCGTTCTGACGCGGGCTATCGACTGTATAACCAAGACGACGCCGAAAAACTGCGATTTATTATTCGAGCTAAAGCGGTTGGTTTCAGTTTAAGTGACATTGCTGAGTTGTTATCCATTGAACTGGATAAGTCCAATTGGGCTTGTGCGGATGTTAAAGGGATGGTGGACACCAAACTTGAACAAGTTCAAGCCAAAATTGCTGAGCTTGAGTTTTTTGCCAGCTCATTAAACAAATTATCACAGGCTTGTTGTGGTGGGCCTGAAAGCGCAGAGCATTGCTCTATATTAGAAGCGTTAGAATCATCAGATAAAGAATTGCAGCCAAAAGTTGAACATCACGCTGCTATACAGAATTAAGAGTGGAACAAAACATGTTAATCGCTAACTTTGTAGAGTTATTTTTAGAGTCTGCGCCTTGGTTATTATTAGGCTTAGTGCTCGCTGGTTTGTTAAAAGTGTTTGTGCCAATGGCATGGATGCAAAAACAGTTGGGTGGTCACGGCTTAAAAACAGTCGTTAAAGCCGCTGTCATAGGTGCGCCTCTGCCGTTATGTTCATGCGGGGTTATTCCTGCCGCTGTGGGTTTACGCCGTAGCGGCGCTTCAAAAGCAGCGACCACTTCCTTTTTAGTGTCGACGCCTGAAACTGGGGTTGATTCGGTTACGGTATCTTATGTTTTGCTCGGCCCATTCATGGCTATCATCCGCCCAATTGCAGCAATCACTAGCGCGATTGTGGCAGGCTTATTAGTGGGCAGAGATGATAAGACTGATACGAAAACGAGCGCGGCAGGTAAGTCGGACAAACTTGCTAATGAACTAACTAATGATCTTGGATCTGTAGGTGAGGTGACATCATCTTGTTGCAGTAGCAAACAATCTAACGACACTGCGATTGACACCCCAGTGACTGACACCCCTAAATTTAAGCCAAATACCGCCCCTATGATGGCTCAGTCGGGCGTGTCTCCACTATCAGTTGTTAAACCATTATCAACGCCAGAACCAGCTGCAAGTTGTTGCGCTAAAACAGAGGTTACCTCTCAAACTCAAGCTGATAACAATTCAGAGAAAGTTAGCTGTTGTTCAAGTAAAGCGACTAAGTTAGAAACGAAAGAAGAAACGACTGTCGAAAAAGCCAGTTGTTGTGCAAGTAAAACAGTGGAGAGTGCGGAAGTTAAAACTGAAACAACCAGCTGCTGTTCAAGCAAGAAAGATAAAGCTGCTGTGTCAGAAGAAAGCTGCTGTGAGTCGACCAAAGATATAGCAACAGAGCTTAAAAGTGAGTCAGTATTATCTCGCGTTAAGTCAGGGCTCGTGTATGCCGCCACTGATTTAGTCAGAGACACTGCCTTATGGTTATTAGTGGGCTTATTCTTTGCGGCTTTAGTGCAAACCTTTGTACCGGGAGACTTTTTAGCCAAATGGGGTGACGGCATTTTAGCTATGCTAGTGATGGTATTGGTATCAGTACCTATGTATATCTGCGCTACAGCATCAACGCCAATAGCGGCGGGGTTATTATTAGCAGGCGTATCACCTGGTGCAGTATTGGTGTTTATGATGGCGGGTCCAGCTACCAATATTGCAACGCTTGGGGTAGTTAGTAAAGAATTAGGTAAGCGTGCATTATTAGGCTATTTAGGCGGAGTGCTAGGTGTTGCATTGCTGTTTGGTGTGCTAGTTAATTACTTGGTGGCCAACTTTGGTTTTGTGGTCATGCCACAAATTGGTGAACAACATGAGTTGTTGCCAGACTTTGTGACTATAAGTTCAGGAGTTGTATTAGCACTATTAATGGCGAAAGTGATTTACGAGAAGTTACCTATAAAGAGTATGCGAAGAGACTGTTGTTCTTAATTTTACTATTGATGGATTAGTCACTTAATAGCTGCATTATTTAAAAGGCCCGCGAGGGTCTTTTTTTGTGAAAGTAATATTTATTACTCAACAGTCACTGATACATACTGTCACCTAGTTTATTGATTTTTAACCATCAAGTTAGCATTCGGGTATTGTTTGTTAATATCAGCTTTACCTAAACAAGACGCAGCTCAAGCTTTTAATTTAAACAATATCAGATTTGTTAAATTTCGGATCTTACGTGATCCGAGTCACTCATTTCATAAAATGAAATACCTAATATGCGCGCAAGTACCTATTAGTTGGTATTACAAACGGAGTGATGATGAAACATTTAACGAAAAGCAAATTAGCCTTTGTTATTGCAGCTGCAGTGGGGATTGTAGGTTGTGGTAGCGATGGTAAAGATGGCGCACCAGGCGAGCCTGGCCCAGGTCCAAATCCACCAGTTGTAGATTCTTCAACAGTAACTAACGTTGAAGTGTTTAGCCATACTTTAGAAGAGGGTATGGTTAAATTTGATTTTGAAATTACTGATGAAGAAGGTGTGCTAATTTCAGGCCTTGTGAAAGCTAATGTTGAATATGCAGAGCTAACTGATAAAGGTATTGCACGTAGCCGTGATGATTTTGAAGGCACTATTGTTGGTGGCAACGCTAGCGACGAAACTGAAGGTGCTAGCTTAACTGAGATTGCTGACGGGCATTATGAGTTCGTAGCTCCGATCGAGAATATTAATGCTGCTTCAGAAGGTATTATTCGTTTAGCTGTTGGTGGTGGCGAAAAAATTGCTCAGTCAAACTATATCGTTGTTGATAAGACTGCAGGTATTCACACTACTAGCACACAAGCATGTTATGAGTGTCACATCGATTATGCTGAGTTTGGGTCTAAGCACCCTCACTATACTGCGATAAACACTGATGGTGAAGCTGACTTCCTTGGCGGTTGTATGACTTGTCACGGTAACGTAGCACGTGATGATGGTGGTTATGCGCGTAACACTATGCAAAAGATTGGTCATATCAATCACATGAACTTCGAAACAGGCTTCGAAGGAAGTAACTGTTACACTTGTCACGCTGAACCTGTGACAATGACATACTCAGAAACAACGTGTTCTGATTGTCACGAAGCTGCAGGCATGAACGAGTATGTTGATATGAATTCATTTGCTGCAGGCACAGACTTCCGTCGTCTACATACTAAGTTCCCTGAACAAGTAGAAATCAATGAAGTTCACTACTCAGTAATGTCTGAAGTTGTTGCATCTGAAGATGGCTTATCGTCATGTTCTACTTACTCGCTATACAATACGGCTGGCGAAGAAGAAGTGATGTTAAATGCAGCTGAGATGATTGAAGCAGGCGAAATTACTATTTCAATCACCAATCAAATTCTAATTAAGAATATTATTGATAATGCTTCTGGTGATACTTCTTTTACTGATAATGAAGATGGAAGCCGTGAATACTGTATTGACTATGTTGCGCCAGAAGGGGCTGCATTATCGGTATTAGCAAGAACTGTATTCGCTCCAAACGAAGATGATAAGGTTATTTTAGCGACGTTATCTGAAAATGGCCGTCGCTTAAGTGTATCTCAGGACAGCTGTACTACTTGTCATAATGCTGCTGGTGAATATCACAGAACTGCAGGTTTCGCTGATGGTGGCGCAAGTTGTTTATCATGTCACTATGCTGGCAAAGACAGAAGAAGTGCTTATTCAGGTCCAGGTTTTGGCCCGATGATCCACAGTATGCATTGGGGTAATGGCAGTGTAGATAACACTACTGGCGAACATAACTCTGCTGACAAACTAGCTGACAGTGGCTGTGTTGCTTGTCACGATGGTGTGATGGATTTGTATAAAGTACCAGCTCAATTTATGCCTTCTAAGTCTATGAATAATAATGAAGCTGGTGTTTACACTAGCCAAATTACTGCTAATTGTGCTGGTTGTCATACAACAGAAATTGCTCGTAGTCATATGAAAGATAATGGTGGCGAAATTAACAAACCTGAAGCCGAGTTTGGTGGTGATGAATGGTTCTTAGCTCCAACTAAAGAATCTTGTGCAACTTGTCATGCTGAAGGTAAGTCTTTCGGTATCGAAAAGTTCCACGTTTTTGAGCGTTAAATAGTCATCAATATAAACCTGTAGATTAATCTTAAATCAAGACTATCTCTTAGGTTTGATATTTGAATTAAAAAGCCACTAGCAATAGTGGCTTTTTTGTATTCAAAATTCAGCACAGTCAGTTTAAAGTGATATATTGCATTTTGGGGTTATTAAAATTCATTTGATACATATAGTTACAATGAAAATTGATGGTTTCTGCCTCTCCAACCTTAAAATAAACTTAAACCATTATTAAGCCTATCTATGTTTATTGTGTAAAGCTGTATAATGCGCTTTAAATTTTACTATAAAGGGTTGAAATTCAAGGGTTTTAAAATGTTAACTGTTTTTAATATTCGAAAATACCATTTAAAACAATGACTTAACTGTTCGTTAAATTTGTTTTTTATTATATAAGAATGTGTTGATTAAGATCTGGTTCAAAGTTCTGCTATAAAGGCGATAAATTATACGTCTTGTCATGGTGCCTGTGACTCTAATCACTCTTTCAAAATGCAGAAAAGTCTAATCTTAAAACGGGTTATACCTATAAAGTAGTATCAAAATATTTGGAGTGATGATGAAAAATTTAACGAAATGCAGATTAGCTTTCGTTGTTGCAGCAGCAATGGGGATTGCAGGTTGTGGTAGCGACGGTAAAGACGGTGAGGATGGTGCACCGGGTGAACCAGGTCCAGGACCTACTCCACCAGTAACAGAGATGTCTGAAGTGACTCACATCACTATGATTTCTCATGCCATTGAAGAAGGTCAAATTCGTTATGAATTTGAAGTAACTAACGAAGAAGATGAGTTAGTTGAAGGCCTAGTTAAAGCTGAAGCTAAATTTGCTGAAAAAACTGAACGTGGCGTGGTATTAAACCGAGATGGCGCGATTGGTGGTTACACTGATACCACTAAAGAAGGCACCGTGCTTACTGGATTAGGTGAAGGTCGCTATGAGTTAGTGGCTGCAATGCCAGCAGTAACAGCTGCATCTGAGGGCATTGTTTGGTTGCGTGTTGGGGGTGATGACTCAACTCAAATCGCTCGTTCACAACCACTTGTGGTTGATAAGCCTGAAATGATCCACACAACAACGTCTGAAACATGTAACAGTTGTCATGTTGACTATGGCGATTCAAGCTTGAAGCATCCTAGTTATGCCGCTATTAATACAGATGGTGAAGCAGATCTTGTTGCTGGCTGTATGGTTTGTCATAACAACGTGTCTCGTGCTGAAGAAGAAGGTGGTTACGCAACTAACACACTGCAAAAGATTGGTCATATCAATCACCAGAAATTTGAAAAAGATTTCACACCGACTAACTGTTATACCTGTCACGCCGAGCCAGTAATCAATACTAGCATCGCGGGTAATGGTTGTAGTGATTGTCATTCATCAGATTCTGCTGTTGCGGCAATTGTTCAAGCAAGCAGTGAATTTGATGCACGTGAATTCCACGTTAAATCATCACTGATTGGCATTGATGAGCGTCAAACTATTCGTGCAGAGCATTCAACTACATTATCAGCTATTTACCAAAATGCTGCTGGTGACTACTGTACAGATTTAAGCCTTTATAAAGGCGAAGAAATGTTGAACATCGAAGCGCTATACGCTGACGGTACGCTAAGTTACGCAAGTACTTATATTCATGGTTACCACAACGAGTCTATCGTTGGCCGTGAGTCTCGCTCATACAGTGAAATCTATAACGCTGATGGTTCTAAAACCATGTGTCATGCAACGTTAGATCTTCAAACTGCACAAATCATGGCAAGCTCTCGTCTTACTTTTAAAGGCGGAAACTGGATTGATGACGATAGTAAATACGGTGTTTCATTTACTAGCTACTCGCCAGTGACTGAAC
Source organism: Shewanella sp. KT0246 (assembly GCF_019654955.1). GTDB lineage: Bacteria > Pseudomonadota > Gammaproteobacteria > Enterobacterales > Shewanellaceae > Shewanella > Shewanella goraebulensis. Next base: position 103,925 of record NZ_BPEV01000016.1, read on the forward strand.
TTGCAGATTTATCTCAAGAAACAGAATACGATCGTCGTCATGCTGTGACTACTGATAGTTGTACGACCTGTCACAACAACGAAACGAACTACCATAAAAATGGTAGCTATGTTGAAGGTGGCTTAGATTGTGTTGCTTGTCATAACAACGGCCAAGATCGTAGTGCTAAAAACTCAGCACCAGGCTTCGGACCTATGGTTCACAGCATGCACTGGGGTATTGGTAACGAACTTTCTGGTGCTAAGACTGATGAAGATGGTAACAACGTACCAAATTCAGCAGACAGCTTAAACGCTGATAACTGTGTATCTTGTCACGCTGAAGGTATCTCACTAGCTGAAATCCCTAACCAGTATATGCTTTCAAAAGCTTATAACGGTGGTGTTTCTGGTGTTATGACTAGCCCAGTCACCGCTAACTGTTATGCTTGTCACGACAGCGCATCAGCACTAAGCCACATGGAACAAAATGGCGGAGAGCTAAATGTTCCAGCTGGTGATGATTGGTACACTCACGGTACTGCTGAATCTTGTGCAACATGTCATGACACCGGTAAATCATTCGGTATCGACAAGTTCCACAACTTCGAGCGTTAATTTAGGCTGCTAATTGAATGGGTAAGGCTATTGACCCTGCAAGGTTTTCTTAACCCGTTTATTTAATAGCGACATTAGCTTAAAAAGCCACTCTTCATGAGTGGCTTTTTTTGTTGCCTATTTTTAACTGCCTAATTAATTTCAAATTCAGAACAGTTATTTATTGAAGCGTGGATTTTTAGAAGGTGAAATAAACTATGAACTTTATATACTTAACTTGATGAAAAATAGAAATTAATTGTAATTACATTTTTTTTCAGCTGTGGTTTTACAGTGTGATATAGGTTTGCGTGCTGTTGTAATTGTTAACCACTTTGCACCATTGTGTTTATTTAGATCTAAATCAAACTTCTGCCAGAAAGGTCGCTTTTTAAGCTTAATTTAAGTTTCACCGTGACCTTTATCACTATTTAGAAAGTTAGAAACGTCTAGTATAAAAATCAGATGTACCTAAAAAGTAGTAAAAACAAATCGGAGTGATGATGATGAAAAATATAACGAAACGCAGACTCGCCTTCGTTGTTGCAGCCGCAATGGGGATTGCAGGTTGTGCCGACGATGGTAAAGATGGAGCGGATGGTGAAGATGGCGCACCTGGAGAACCAGGAACCACCCCTACACCAGTAACTGAGGTGTCTGAAATTACCAATGTTGAGTATATTGCTCACATGGTAGAAGAAGGCCAAGTAACTGTTGAATTTAATATTACAGATGAAGATGGCGTTGCGATTACTGGCTTAGACAGTGCAGCGATTTATCTTGCTGCAATGACAGAACAAGGTATTCAACGTAGCCGAGACGGTAGCGTTGGTGGTAATGCAACTTTTGGTGGCGATACGCCAACAGAAGGAGCGACTATTACTGAAGTCGACGATGGTCAATATACACTAGTAGCTCCTATGGCAGCAGTACAAGCAGATACTGAAAGCTTGATCCGTTTACAAGTGGGTAATGATGAAGGTATCGCAGCTTCACCTTATATTATTATCAATAAACCAGAAAATACTCATACAAGTACTACTGAGACTTGTTATTCGTGTCACGTTGATTATGCGACTTCTGATATTCGTCATAGTAAGTATGTTGCACTAAATACCGATGGCGAAGTCGATTTCGTTGGCGGTTGTATGGTGTGTCATAACAACGTACCACGTGATATAGCTGAAGATGGTACTTCGTTAGATACTGGCGGATATGCTAAAGCTACTATGCAAGCTTTAGGTCATATCAATCACCAGAAGTTTGAAAAAGATTTCACGCCAACCAATTGTTATACCTGTCACGCAGAGCCTGTAGTTAATACCAGTATTGCTGGTAACGGTTGTAGTGATTGTCACGGTAATGGTGAGTCTGGTGTGATTGTGCCTGCTGACGGATTCGATGCGCGTGCATTCCATGCTGAAGCGACCTCAATTGGCTTAGTTGAGCGTGAAGAAATTCGTGCAAATCATTACACCACAACAAGTAACCCATACTTTAATCCAACAATGGATGAATGGATTGACCACAAAGATGTTGCTTGGACATCAGGTTACTGTGTTGATATCGCATTATTTGATAACTCAGGTGAAACGCCGGTGCAATTAAACATCGGTGATATGTATACCGCGGGTGAAGTGACTTATGGCGGTGCTTACATCAACAACTATCACAATGATTCTATTGTGGCTCGTGTGATTTCTCATGGTGCAGAAGGTTATATTGAGAATGCAGATGGTTCACGTTCAGTTTGTTACGGTGAGCTAACTGAAGGTTTTGAAGATGCTAACTTGTCAGCAAGTTCTCGCGTAACTATCGCAGATACTAACTGGGAAGACAGTGATGGTGAGTTCGGTGTCTCTTTCACAGGTTACAGTGAAGTTGTTGACCCAATTAACTTTGCAAAAGTACAAGATTGGGGACGTCGTCATGCAGTCACTGAAGATAGCTGTACGACTTGTCACAACAATGATACTAACTACCATAAAAATGGTGGATACCGTGATGGTGGCTTAGATTGTGTTGCTTGTCATAACAATGGCCAAGATCGTAAAGGTGCTTTATCTGCTCCAGGTTTCGGACCAATGGTTCACAGCATGCACTGGGGTATTGGTAATGCACTTTCAGGAGCCAAAACTGATGAAGATGGCAACAACGTTGAAAATTCAGCGGCAAGCTTAAATGCTGACAACTGTGTGTCTTGTCACGCTGATGGTGTAAGCCTAGCTGATGTGCCTAACCAATATATGCTTTCAAAAGCGTATAACAATGGTGATGATGGCGTAATGACTAGCCCAATTACAGCAAACTGTTTTGCTTGTCATGATTCAGATTCAGCATTGAGCCATATGGAACAAAATGGTGGTGAACTTAATGTTCCAACTACCGATAAATGGTTCACTGAAGGAACAGCGGAGTCTTGTGCAACATGTCACGATACTGGTAAGTCTTTCGGCATCGATATGTTCCATAACTTTGAACGTTAAGCTGAGTTTTTAAGAGTTAGTTTTAAGTGTAAAAGTAAATAGGTTTCTGTAGCTCTCCCCTGCAACCGGGCTGCAGAATCCTTTAGAAAAGCCACTATTTAATAGATAGTGGCTTTTTCTTTATTTAATCTCCTTAAATAGCAGTAATTCCTTTTTATCTTTATTCAACGACTTAATCTTGCTGAAATCTCGATAGTTGATCCAATTTGATACACTTGATTGAAAAATGTGCCAGCTATTTTAAAAGTGAATTTTTGATACCTAAAATATAGATAATTTCATTCTGAACTCATTCAAATATCTGATATAAAGACGCTTTTTAGGATTTGTTTGAACAATTTTTCGTGACCATTATCACTCCTGCTACCTGCGTTAATCCCTACTATGCAATCTAGGTTTTACCTAAAAAGTAGTAATTAAACTATTCGGAGTGATGATGAAACATTTAACGAAACGCAGATTAGCCTTCGTTGTTGCAGCAGCAATGGGGATTGCAGGTTGTGCTGATGATGGAAAAGATGGTGAAGATGGCGCACCAGGAGAACCAGGTCCAGGACCTAATCCACCAGTAACTGAAAAGTCAGAAGTAACCAGTGTATCTGTGATTGCTTATGCTATTGAAGAAGGTCAGGTTCGCTACGAGTTTGAAGTCACCAACGAAAATGATGAATTAGTTGATGGCTTAATGAAAGCAGAAGCAAAATTTGCTGAGTTAACTGACAAAGGTATCGTGCTAAACCGAGATGGAAAAATTGGTGGCTACACTGATACTACCAAAGAAGACGGCGCAGAGTTAACTGCATTAGGTGATGGCCGTTACGAGTTAATTGCGCCAATGCCTGCAGTTACCGCAGCATCTGAAGGGATTGTTTGGTTGCGTGTCGGTGGCGGGGAATCAGAAATTGCACGCTCGCAACCAATTGTTGTGGATAAACCTGAGATGATCCACACGTCAACAACTGAAACTTGTTACAGCTGTCACGTGGACTATGGTACTTCTAGCATGAAGCACCCTAGCTACACAGCAATTAATGCTGAAGGCGAGGTCGATTTCGTTGCAGGTTGTTTAGTGTGTCATAACAACGTATCTCGCGCTGAAGAAGATGGTGGTTATGCAACAAATACATTGCAGAAAATCGGTCACGTGAATCATCAGAAGTTTGAAAAAGACTTTGCAGTCACTAACTGTTATACCTGTCATGCAGAACCTGTAATCAACACTAGTATTGCAGGAAATGGCTGTAGTGATTGTCATACTGTCGATTCTGCAACATCAATTATTGTGCCTAACTCAGATTTTGATGCTCGTGCATTCCATGCTCAGGCGACTAGTATCGGCTTGGCAGAAAGACAGGCTTCGAGATCTGAACATTCTACATCACTTTCAGAAGTTTATTTGGATGCTGCGGGAGCATATTGTACTGACATTAGCCTTTATCAAGGCGAAACTATGTTGGATATTGAAACGCTTTATGCCGACGGTACATTAACTTATGCCAGTGGTTACATGCATGGGTACAATAATAAGTCTATAGTTGGTCGTGAATCTCGAACCTATAATGAAAGCTATAAAGGTGATGGTTCTAAGACACTTTGTTTCCCGACACTTGATCTAAATACACCGCAAATAATGGCGAGTTCACGTGTGACATTCGCACATGGTGAAGATGCATCATATGATGGTGTCACTTTCACGAGTTACTCTCCTGTGTTTGCAATTGCGGATGGAGAAGTGACTGATTATGACCGTCGCCACGCTGTAACCGCTGATAGTTGTACAACTTGTCATAATGAAGAAACTAACTATCACAAAAATGGTGGCTACAGCCAAGGTGGTTACGACTGTGTTGCCTGTCATAACAATGGTCAGAACAGAATGAGTTCTAGACATATCAGTCTTGAAGGTTCTGAGTTTGCTAGCGAGCAAGAAAGAATAAATGCGGGTTATATTTTCAATGCTGCATATGGTGGAGAAGGTTGGCAAGCAACAAGTGGACCTGGATTTGGACCAATGGTTCATGCAATGCATTGGGGCGCTTCGCAAACTATTGTTGGATCTGATGACAGTGGCTACTTATATAATTCATCTGCAGAATTAAATGCGATAAACTGTGTGTCTTGTCATGCTGAAGGTATTGATTTATATGCAATACCTAATCAATACATGCTAGCTAAAACCTTAGCAATAACTGAAGAAGGCAACCCTGATACTAATAACATGGCAAGCCCAATCACAGCCAATTGTTATGCTTGTCATGATTCAGCTTCTGCACTAAGTCACATGGAGCAAAATGGTGGTGAAATTGATGCTAAAGTTGATGAAGTGCCAGTTTGGTATGAAGCAGTCCCACAAGAATCTTGTGCGACATGTCATGCTGAAGGTAAGTCATTCGGTATCGATAAGTTCCACGTATTCGAGCGTTAATATTACTTAACACTATATCAAGAAGCGATTCATCTCGCTCCTCAAGGATGTAGATATAACCCAAGTGTGAGAGTAAAAATAAAGGGAGCCATTGAGCTCCCTTTTTGTATTTATCATCTAATTTAATGACAATGTTGTGACGTTTTTATATTGCTAAGGTGTCACCTTTAATATGGTTTAACGGTGTCTTGATTAAGGATAAGTGACAGTAAATAAGAACACTTTATCAATTTAACATAGTCGTTTTATTTGACTCATTAATAAAGCTTACTGGCCAAATATGACATTAAGCTTATCCGCTAAACGAATACCAGCTTGCTGTAAACGTAATTCAACCGTTGGGGTGTGATCGAAAATATATTGATAGCGCAAATCAGGCTGGTCATCACGATTTGTCTCTAAATTATAAGTTGCACCGCGAAGTGCTTTTGATTCATCAGCCCAGTCATAATAACTTTTACCAACCCAGCTTTTGACGTTTTTATCGGAGATACGGTTAATGAACTGCGTATATTCGGTATAACTTAACTGTTTATTATCAATAAGCTTACTATCCCAAACCGTGTGTAGGTTGGTGTCGTCACCGAACCATTTTAGTTTTACCTTATTACCACCATGATCATGGCTATGACCTACATGCAGCGGTTGATGAATATCACCAACGAAATGAACATAAAATGCTAAAGCTTCCCATTTATCTTTATCGCTGGTTTTAGGATCTTTCAGTATTTTTTCAAATCGTTCGAGGCTTTCAATAATATCGCCTTTAGGATTTCTGTTGACTGTGTCCCAAGTTTCATCGTCAGCAATAGATACATAATGCCAAGGAGATGCGTGATACCAGCTTTTGTCAGAACGAATTTCATCTGCCCAAGTCGACATTTGTGCTAATGACTCACCTTGAGTTAACTGATTAATTTTATCTTGTGCGACAGCAGAAAGGTTGTTTTGTGCTAACTCCCCAATAATACGGTGTCCATTTTGGCCCCATGCTTGAACTGGTTGGCTGACAAGGCTGCTGAGCGCAATGGTTGCGCTAAATAGAAGTGTTGCAGGTTTCATTATTATTATTCCATAAGCGATTAAGACACCTTGACCCTAGTAGAGGTGCTGAATCGTGAGATTAGAAGATTTTTATAATATCTTTTTTAAATTAAATTTTTGTGACAAAAAAAGGCGCAAGCCCAACCTGTGTATAGCTTTGGTTAAAGGTGT
>NZ_BPEV01000017.1 GCF_019654955.1 Shewanella sp. KT0246
ATTTTATAAAGTAATAATTTCAACTGGAGTAACTCTTGATCGGCTATAAATTTGAAAGTAGTAAAGGGATCTGTTTTAGAGAGAATCAAAAAGGCCTCTTCCCTTTGTCCCCTCCAATAAAACAGGAAAACTTAAAACCATGTGAAGCCTACGAAATTCTTAAAGTTAGTGATTGTTACTTTATTCGTTGGGATAAAAACTTCGATAGAACTAATAATCAATGTTGGTGGCATATAATTAAAGATAATTTTGAACCTATAGAGAATCTACCTAAGAAAACTAGATATATGGTTAAAAAGGCTAGTTCTAAATACTTTGTGAAGTTGATAGATAAAGAAATTATTTTAAACTATGGATATGATATATATATTAGCGCATATAGTCGTTATAAAACTCACGAGCGTATTTTTACAAAACCAGAGTTTTTATTATCAATAAATAGCTTACCCGATAATACCGACTTTTTCGGAGTTTTTGAGAATGATACTAATAAAATGGTCGCTTTTTCTGAAAATTATATTGAAAAAAATGTTTGTTTCTATGTAACGATGTGGTGTACTCCTGACTCTATGAAGAAGTTTTCTTCTTATTTATTATTTCATGAAATGGAAAAACATTATCTGTATGACCTGAACTTTAATTATATTTCTGACGGAACAAGAAGTATTAGTCATGATACTAATATTCATCAGTTTTTAATTAGTAAGTTTAACTTCAGAAAGGCATATTCAGATCTTAATCTAGTATATAAACCTTGGTTCGGAGCTATCGTTAGTTTCTTGTATCAATTCAAATGGATGATAGATAAGAGTGGAATTCCTATTTTAAAAAAGTTATCAATTTTACTTTTACAAGAAGATATCAGGCGAAAAAGTATGAAAGGCGAAAACTTATGAAAAGAGAGAGTTTATTAGTCAAGTTATGTAAGCTTTTTCAAAGGTTACCCCTGTTTATTTTCAGGCCTTTTGAATCTTTTTTAATAAAAAAACATAAAAGCAAAAATCTTAGTAATGCTGTGTTTTTATTGGCTTTACCAAGAAGTGGATCAACTGTAACTTATCAATCATTATGCCATAGGTTGACATTTCAGTACTTGTCTAACATTTGGATTCTGTTTTATCAGTTACCATTACTAGGTGGTTTATTATCATCTTTACTAACTTTGAAGCATAAATCTAATTTCGAGTCTCAACACGGTCTAGTTTCTGGTGTGGATGGGCCTGCAGAAGGTTTAGATTTTTGGAGTTATTGGTTTGATTTTAGCTTAGAAGACAAGGACTATACATTAGGTAAGTCTGCTCATATCGATAAGCGAACTAGTTATATAAATTCAGTTTTACTTTCTTTGACTAATAATTCTACCCCTTTTTTAACGGCTTTTCTTGGACATACATTATACCCCACAGAGGTTTGTAACCATTTTCCAAAGGCTGCATTTATAAGGTTGCGAAGAGATCCCGTTTCAAATGCCTTGTCTTTGTTCAATTCTATGAAAAACAATAGTTCAGATTGGATATCTATAGTACCTAAGGAGTGCTTAGGTGTTAATTATCTAAGTAATCATGAAAAAGTTGCTGCTCAGGTTTATTGGCTCAATCGTCGCCTAGATGATAGTACGTATGCTGGAAATATGTTTCAGCTTTTTTATGAAGATTTATGTATGAACCCTAAAGAAGAGATTGATAAAGTACATTTGTGGCTAAAAAGTAAAGGTATAATAACTACTGTAAAATTTGATTTTCCAAATAATTTTAATTATAAGTCTGTTGATTATAGTAAAGATAGAGATGCAATCAAAATAAAAGCTGCTTTAGATCTTATAGAAGTGAAACATGGTAAACTCAATGGTTTTAATTGATATGGTTAAATTGAATGAACGACAAGCATTTATCAAAAGAAGTTTTGATATTATATTTTCCTTTTTAGGCCTTTTATTTTTTGGTTGGTTAATCTTGTTCGCTTGGATTATTGCTAGTTTGGATACATCATCAAATGGATTTTTTTTACAATGGCGTGTAGGTCTAAATGGAAAGCTATTCAGAGTGATAAAAATTAAAACCATGATATCAGTCTCTGGTTTCGATTCTTCGGTTACCACAAGTAAAGACCCTCGAATTACAAAAATCGGAATGTTCTTTCGAAAAACTAAAGTAGATGAGCTTCCTCAATTATGGAATGTTATTTTAGGTGATATGAGTTTCGTTGGGCCTAGACCAGATGTTCCCGGTTTTGCTGACAAATTAACTGACAATCAACGAGGTATTTTATCATTAAGACCAGGAATTACAGGGCCTGCAACTTTAAAATACCGTAATGAAGAAGAATTGTTGGCGCAAAGTGATAATCCCGAAGAGTTTAACAAAAATGTAATTTGGCCTGATAAAGTCAAAATTAATTTGTCGTACATTATGACGTGGTCTTTAAGCAAAGATCTCATTTATATATTTAAAACGGTTGTCAAATAATGCTGAATACAAAATTCTCTCCCTGGCCTTCTTTTACACGAGAAGAAACTGAGGCTGTAACTCATGTCTTACTCTCAAATAAAGTCAATTATTGGACTGGTCAAGAATGTCGAAACTTTGAAAAAGAATTTGCGGCTTGGGTTGGCTGTGATCATGCGATTGCTTTAGGTAACGGCACTTTAGCTTTAGACCTTGCGTTGAAAGCGCTAAATATCGGTGTTGATGACGAAGTCATTACTACTCCACGTACATTTCTAGCTTCTGTCTCCTCAATAGTTACAGCAAGCGCGACACCAGTTTTTGCCGATGTTGATTTAAATAGTCAAAATATTACTGCAGAAAGTATTGAAGCTGTGTTAACGCCAAAAACCAAGGCTGTAATTGTTGTTCATCTAGCTGGAATGCCAGCAGATATGGATGCGATTATGGCTCTTTCAGAAGCGCACGGTTTTTATGTTATTGAGGATTGTGCCCAAGCTCATGGTGCCAAATATAAGGGGCGCTCTGTTGGTTCTATCGGACATATTGGAGCATGGTCTTTTTGCCAAGATAAAATCATGACGACCGGTGGTGAAGGTGGCATGGTGACGACTAATGATAAGTCTTTATGGTCAACTATGTGGTCTTATAAAGATCATGGCAAAAGCTTCGATGCTATTTATAACCGCGAACATCCGCCAGGATTCCGTTGGTTACACGAAAGCTTTGGCACTAATTGGCGCATGACTGAAATGCAAGCTGCTATTGGTAGAATTCAGTTAACGAAAATGCATGAATGGTCTTCTAATCGAATTTCAAATGCTGAAGCCATAGAGTCAGTTGCTAGTTGTTTCAATTGCATTAGAGTACCGCAAATTAATTCTGATCTCACACATGCTCGTTATAAACAATATTTATTTATTATACCTGAGCTCTTAAAAGAAGGGTGGGATAGAGATAGAATAGCCGCTGAAATTGAAAAACTCGGGGTTCCTTGCTTTCAAGGCAGTTGCTCAGAAGTATATTTAGAAAAAGCATTTGATGATACTAATTTTAGACCTAAAAAAAGATTAACTAACGCCAAAGAACTTGGCGAAACATCCTTAATGTTCTTGATTCATCCCACGCTAACTAAAGCAGAAATTACTACGACATGTGAAGCGCTTAAAAGTGTACTTTTAATCGCTTCAAAATAAAAATAGGGTCAAAAATTAAATGGACGATAAAAGACTTACTCACTTAAGAGCACTCGAAGCTGAGTCAATTCATATCATGCGTGAAGTTGCTGCAGAATTCGATAATCCTGTAATGCTTTACTCTGTTGGTAAAGACTCATCAGTATTACTGCATTTAGCTCGTAAAGCATTTTACCCAGGGAAAATCCCATTTCCTTTAATGCATGTTGATACTAATTGGAAGTTTAAAGAAATGATCCAGTTTAGGGATCAAATGGCTGAAAAGTACGATTTTGATTTAATCGTACATAAAAATCCACGAGGAATGGAAATGGGCTGTAGCCCGTTTGTTCATGGTAGTGCTAAGCACACAGATATCATGAAAACTGAAGGCTTAAAGCAAGCTCTCGATATGCACGGCTTTGATGCCGCTTTTGGTGGCGCACGCCGCGATGAAGAAAAGTCACGTGCAAAAGAGCGTGTGTATTCATTCCGTGATAATAAGCATCGCTGGGATCCTAAAAACCAACGTCCTGAGCTTTGGAATATTTATAATAGTAAAGTTGATAAAGGTGAAAGTATCCGTGTATTCCCGTTATCGAATTGGACTGAGTTAGATATCTGGCAATATATTTACCTTGAGGGTATCGAAATTCCATCTCTATATTTTGCTAAAAAGCGTCCAGTAGTTGAAAGAGATGGTACGTTAATCATGGTAGATGATGATCGTATGGAATTGCAAGAAGGCGAAACTGCAGAACAAAAGATGGTTCGTTTTAGAACACTTGGCTGTTACCCACTAACAGGTGCTGTCGATTCAGTTGCACAAACCTTGCCTGAAATTATTCAAGAAATGCTTTTATGTACAACATCAGAGCGTCAAGGCCGAGTTATTGATAACGACTCAGCAGGTTCGATGGAGAAGAAAAAGATGGAAGGTTATTTTTAATCTTGAATCCATATTTTACCTTGCTAAGTCATAAAAGCTTGAACTAATTTTAAGCAACTTTCGTTGCTAAAGATGATCCAAATTTAAGGAAAGATTGATGTCTAACAGTACGTCTCTTATTGCTTCTGATATTGAAGCATATTTAAAAGTGCATGAAAATAAAGACATGCTCCGTATCTTAACTTGCGGTAGTGTGGATGATGGTAAGTCAACGTTGATTGGTAGATTGTTGTTTGATAGCAAAATGATTTTTGAAGATCAGATGGCAGCAATTGAAAAAGACTCTAAACGATTTAATACCACTGACGACTCTTTTGATTTAGCTTTATTAGTAGATGGTTTGCAGTCAGAACGAGAGCAAGGTATTACCATTGATGTTGCTTATCGTTATTTTGCAACGGAGCAACGCAAGTTCATTATCGCTGATACTCCTGGTCATGAGCAATATACTCGTAACATGGCAACTGGTGCTTCAACAGCAGATCTAGCCATTATCCTTATTGATGCTCGTCACGGTGTTCAAGTTCAAACTCGCCGTCATAGCTTTATTTGTTCTCAGCTAGGTATTAAACACGTCATTATTGCTATTAATAAAATGGATGCTGTTGATTACGACCAAAGTGTTTATCAAAATATCAAAAAAGAATACCGTGAATTTGCTGAGGACTTATCTTTTGAAGATGTTCGTTTTGTCCCTATCTCTGCGTTAAAAGGTGATAATGTCGTAAACGAAAGTGAAAATATGACTTGGTATCCTGGTTCTACCATGATGAAGTTACTGAACACAGTTACCATTAACCGTGATGTATCTAGCGCATTTAGAATGCAAGTTCAGTATGTTAACCGTCCTAATCTAGACTTCAGAGGGTTCTGCGGAACGATTGCTTCGGGTGATATTCGTGTTGGTGATACAGTAAAAACGTTACCATCGGGTAAAGAAAGTAAAGTTAAATCTATTGTCACTTTTGATGGTGATATCGAAAAAGCTTCAGCTGGTATGGCGATTACTATTACTCTTGAAGACGAAATTGATATTAGTCGCGGCGATATGCTTGTTAGACCACACGAATTAACATCATCAGCAAGCCATTTTGAAGCTGATGTTGTGTGGATGACAGAAGAAGCACTGCATGTTGATCGTGAGTATGCCATCAAAGTTGGTAGTAAATCAGTTTACGGTTATGTTGAGGCAGTAAACCATCGCGTTGATGTTAATACACTTGAGGTTTCAGACGCAACTCAGCTTGAATTAAACGAGATGGGCAGCTGTAATTTCGCAGTTAATGAGCCCGTTCAATTTGATGCTTATGGTACTAACCGTTCAACAGGTGCTTTTATTATTATTGACCGTTTGACTAACGTTACCGTTGGTGCCGGCATGATAAGAAATGAGATTTCTGGTAAAGAGTTAACAAAGGATTCTGAGTACTCAGAATTTGAAGTTGAATTTAATGCGTTAGTCAGAAAACACTTCCCGCATTGGGGCGCTAAAGTTATAGGTTAACCACTTTTAAAGTGTTAACTTTAAAAGGCTGCTTTGCAATTTATGATGCTTGCAGCCTTTTTTGGTTCCATCATATATTTTGAAGATTTTATGTCTATAGACGCATACCTAACAGTCACGATTTTTATACTAACTATAATAGGGTTATTAAAGTTTCAAAGTAGGCCTGCTGCCGTATTTGGTGTAACTCTTCTAACACTTGTTGCAACCGGCCTCGTCACTAAATCTCAATTATTAGGAAGTATTGCAAATCCTGGCCTGATAACGCTTATTTTACTTATCGTATGTTCATTTGCATTAGAGAAGACTAAATTACTGCGAATAATTGCATCTAAAGTTATTCTAGTAGGCTACAAAGCGACATTTTTTCGCCTATTTACAATTACTGCAGCTTGTTCGGCGCTACTTAATAATACCGCTGTTGTTGCTACGCTTTTATCTCCTATACGCAATAATCCTCACCATTTTGCCAGTAAATTACTTTTACCCCTTTCTTATGCTGCTATTTTGGGGGGGACATTAACCCTCATTGGTACATCAACAAATTTAATTGTAAACAGTCTATTTATTGATGCAGAAGGTCATTCTCTAGAGTTCTTTTCATTCACGGCTATAGGCATAATTTTAGTTATTGGTTGTGGCCTGGTATTGGCGATTTCTGTCAAATTTTTGCCTGAGAATGAGCATCAAGCTGATGGAAGAGAAGGATATTTTATTGATGCAAAAATTGTAGAAAACTCTGAGCTAATAAACCGTTCTGTTGAAGATAACGGTTTACGGCACTTAGAGTCTTTATTTTTAGTGGAAGTTGTTAGGGATGGTCATTTAATTAGCCCTGTATCTCCTACTGAAGTATTGCAGCAAAATGACCGATTAATTTTCAGTGGTGACATCACCAAAGTTGGTCAGCTAAGTCAATTTTCAGGTTTAGAGACTTTTGCTCATACCAATGATTTAAAAGATTCCAATTTAACTGAAGTAGTAGTTCGTCAAGAAAGTATCTTAGTGAGAAAAACATTAAAATATATTGGTTTCAGAGCGCTCTTTGATGCTGCAGTTGTTGCTATTAGAAGAGATGGCGAGCAAGTCTCTGGTAAATTGGGGGATATTGAGATCAAAGCGGGTGACTTTTTGGTTTTAGCTGCTGGCGATGACTTCAAGTCACGACGAAATATCAGTAAAAACTTTATTGTTTTGACCGGAGTAGAAACTGAGAAGCGACTCAATGGCTGGAAAGCATGGCTATCTGTCGGAGGTTTTGTATTAACAATCGCTTTAGCCGCATTTGGTGTTATTGATTTACTTCAAGGTTTGGTTATTTTGCTTGGTGGTTTACTTTTTAGTCGTTCAGTGAATGTCAACGAAATTTTGCGGCGCTTACCAGTTGATATATGGCTGATTGTTTCATCTGCAATTTTACTTTCACATGCTTTGGTTAATGCTGGAGTCGTGGAGTATTTGGGGGATTTGGTTAACCGCAGTGTTGATAAAGAGCATGCCTATATTGCATTAATTCTAATATATCTTTTAACTTGGTTAATGACTGAGCTTGTTACAAATAACGCTGCTGCAGCGTTAATGTTCCCAATTGCTTATAGTTTAGCCTTGGGGTTTGGTGTCGATATATTACCTTTTGTGATGACTGTTGCTTTTGCTGCAAGTGGTAGTTTTATCAGCCCTTACGGGTATCAAACTAACTTGATGGTATTTAATGCTGGTCAATATAAATTAAAAGATTTTGTGAAGGTTGGCCTGCCTGTCAGTCTGACGTATGGCGTAATTGTTATTATTGCTGTGCCGATCTTTTTTCCATTTTAAATAGGCTCTATAAAGGATTCTCATGTCTCATACCCCGTATAAAGAAGTCGACGTACAAGGTGATAAATCGTCTGATGTTATTTGGCATAACGCTAGTGTGAGTGCTTCGGATAGAATAAATAAAAATGGCCATAAGCCTGCCGTTTTATGGTTCACTGGCTTAAGTGGTTCCGGTAAATCAACTGTAGCCAATGCAGTTGATAAAATGCTTCATGACTTAAACTGTAAAACTTACGTGCTCGACGGTGACAATGTTCGCCATGGTTTGAATGGTGATTTAAGCTTTTCAGATGAAGATAGAATTGAAAATATTCGCAGAATTGGTGAAGTCTCTAAGCTATTTGTTGATGCTGGGTTAATCGTGAGCACGGCGTTTATTTCTCCTTTCCATAAAGATAGAGAGATGGTTCGTACACAGTTAACTAAAGGTCAATTTATTGAAGTATTTATTGATACCCCAATAGGGGTGTGCGAGCAACGTGATCCTAAAGGCTTGTACAAGAAAGCGCGTGCTGGAGAGATAAGAAACTTCACCGGAATCGACTCATCATATGATGTTCCTTTAACTCCAGAGGTGCATGTTAAAACCGCTGAAAAGGATATCGAAGCTTGTGCGAAGCAAGTCATCGACTATTTAATTGCTTATCAATTTATTGTTGAAGGATAAAAATTAGATGAACTTTGACGTATTTAATGGCGACGCCGATGGCATAATTGCTTTACTTCAGTTGCGATTAGCAGACAACAAACCGAGTACCTTAATCACTGGTGTTAAACGTGATATCGAACTGCTAAAGCAAGTTGAGGCGGGCAAAGGGGATAATGTTACCGTGCTTGATATCTCTATGGAGAAGAACATTGAACCTTTACAAGTATTACTTGAAAAAGGGGTTAATATTTTCTATGCAGATCATCATCGAAGTGGTGACATTCCAAGTTTCACTAATTTAAATGCGCATATAAACCTTGATGCAAACTGTTGCACCTCATTACTCGTTGATGAAGTGCTCAAAGGGAAATATCGCAATTGGGCAATAACAGCTGCATTTGGCGATAACCTTTTTGCCAAAGCAAATGAACTGTGTGAGCTTGAAGGCTTATCTTCGCAGCAATCTGAGCAGTTAAAAGAGCTTGGAACGCTTATTAATTACAATGGCTATGGTGCCAATGTCACAGATTTACATTTCCATCCGGCAGACTTATATTTGGCTCTTTTACAGTACCCATGTCCCTTTGAGGTTGTTCATGACCTCAACTCGCCTTATTATGTTTTAAAGTCTGCATATAAAATCGATTTTGAAAATGCTAAAGCTATTGAACCCATTCTTGATGATAGCAAATTGGCTGTGTTTGAATTACCAAATACCACGTGGGCAAAAAGGATCAGTGGAGTATATGGAAATTACTTAGCTAATGAATCCCCTAGTCGTGCGCATGCAGTGCTCACTGATAATAATGATGGCTCTTACACTGTCTCATTACGGGCCCCTTTAAATAATAAACAAGGTGCGGGCGATATTTGCTGTCAGTTTGCAACAGGCGGAGGGCGCTCTGCAGCAGCAGGAGTGAATAAACTCCCTAAGGGTCACATAAAAGACTTTATCAAAGCTGTAGAATTATATTATTCATAAAAAATTCATCCCAACATGTTAAGTTTTCTTGATTAGCATTTATCTATATATTTTCAGTAATATTTCAACTTAGTATTATTTCGGAGCCAGTAAATGGACTTTTTTAACAATATTTTTAGGCTTCCTAGGTTTCAAAAGCGGCTGATCAGCTTGGCTATTGATTGCGCTTTCATCTTAGTTGCTTTTTGGGCTGCTTTTTTTGTCAGAGTTGATGATTTTAGTATTTTTTCTAACTTGAATAACTGGTTATTAATTAGTTTAATTACTCCAATTACTCTAATAACATTCATCAAATTAGGACTTTATAGAGCAGTTTTAAGGTATCTTGGTATACAGGCACTTACAGCCGTTTTACTAGGTGCAGCTATATCAACTTTTTCATTGGTTATTCTCGCTTATTTTGCCAATGCAGACGTACCTAGAACTGTTCCAATAATCTATTTTTCATTTATTTTAGTATTGACAGGTGGAACTCGCTCATTATTCCGTTCAGTAATCGGAACGGGTACTAAAAAACAAGGTGAACCAGTCATAATTTATGGAGCAGGAGTCAGTGGTAGACAATTGATGACATCTTTAATGCAAAGCCATGAATATTATCCTTATGCCTTTGTAGATGACGATACCTCTTTACATGGTACTGTTATTTCAGGAATCCATGTTCATTCACCTTCAATAATTCGAAAGTTAGTACAACAAAAGTCAGCCACAAAAGTGCTTTTAGCGTTACCTAGCGCTAGTCGCTCTCGCAGGCATGAAATACTGTCAATATTAGAGCCTTTAGCAGTTCAAGTGATGACAATTCCTGCTATGGCTGATCTAGTCAATGGAAAAAAACTATTTAGTGATATAAAAGAAGTAGGAATTGATGACTTACTTGGTCGTGATTCGGTTGCTCCTCGCGATGATCTCTTAAAAGCTAATATCAAAGATAAAGTCGTAATGGTTACTGGTGCTGGCGGCTCTATAGGTTCAGAATTGTGTAGACAAATTCTTAAGCAAGCTCCTAAAAAGTTAGTCCTTTTTGAATTATCTGAATATGGTTTATACGCAATTGAACGTGAACTTTTAGCGTTAAAAACTTCACTAGGCATTGAAGTTGAAGTTATCCCTATGATTGGCTCTGTTCAAAAAGAAAATAGAGTTACAGCCATAATGGAAGCTTTTAAGGTACAGACGGTTTACCATGCGGCCGCCTATAAACATGTCCCTTTAGTTGAACATAATGTAGTAGAGGGAGTTCGTAATAACGTCTTTGGTACCCTATACACCGCGAGAGCGGCTATTAATGCAAAAGTTGAAACTTTTGTATTAATATCGACAGATAAAGCAGTGCGCCCTACTAATGTAATGGGGACAACAAAGAGAATGGCTGAGTTAGTACTTCAGGCATTTGCTAAAGAGAAACATGATACACGTTTTTGTATGGTCAGATTTGGTAATGTTTTAGGCTCTTCAGGATCTGTTGTACCGCTTTTTAGAAATCAAATCGCCAATGGAGGGCCTCTGACTGTCACTCATCCTGATATCACTCGTTTTTTTATGACGATTCCGGAAGCTTCTCAGTTAGTTATTCAAGCTGGAGCTATGGGTAAAGGTGGTGATGTGTTTGTTTTAGATATGGGCGAACCTGTAAAAATAGTTGATTTAGCCACCAAAATGATTCATTTGAGCGGTTTAGAAATCAAAAATAGTACAAATTTAGATGGTGATATTTCAATCGACTTCTCTGGCCTACGTCCAGGAGAAAAGCTTTATGAAGAGTTATTGATTGGTGATGATGTAACAGGTACTGAACATGAAAGGATAATGACAGCGAATGAGATTAATCTAGATTGGTCTGAATATTCAATTATCCTTGACCGCTTAGATACTGCTTGTCATGAGTTTAATCATGAAGAAATCCGTGAAATTTTATTAAAAACTCCAACTGGATTTAATCCTACAGATGGAATCTGTGATTTAGTTTATCAACAAAAAAACTCTTTTGAACTAGAAAAAAACAATGTGGTTCAAATTGGATAAGTAACATAGAAATTTTTAGACGTTAGTTTTGATTTAATTAATGGAGTAATAATGTCTCGTAAGTATTTTGGCACCGATGGTGTGCGCGGTAAAGTGGGTGACTTTCCTATTAATCCGTCTTTTGCAATGAAATTAGGTTGGGCTGCGGGGACGGTTTTAGCGTCAGCAGGCACCAAAGAAGTGATTATTGGTAAAGATACTCGTATTAGTGGTTATATGCTTGAAACTGCGATGCAAGCGGGCTTTTCTGCAGCGGGTATTAACTGTGCGCTGGTTGGTCCAATGCCAACACCAGCTATTGCATATTTAACATCGACATTTAGAGCCGATGCGGGTGTGGTGATCAGTGCATCCCACAACCCATATTATGATAATGGTATTAAGCTGTTTTCAAACTCGGGTACCAAGTTAAACGATGCCCAAGAATTAGAGATAGAACACTTACTCGATCAAGCCATTAACCATGGTGCGATGACCTGTGTTGATTCTGATAAATTAGGCAAGGTACGCCGTATATCAGATGCTGCGGGTCGTTACATTGAGTTTTGTAAAGGGACTTTCGATAAAGATAAGTCACTTACTGGGCTCAAAATTGTAGTAGATTCTGCCAATGGCGCGGCTTATCACATCGCCAAAGAAGTGTATGCAGAACTTGGCGCAGAAGTGATCAGTATTAATGACAAGCCTGATGGTCTGAATATTAACGAGCGTTGTGGTGCAACCCATTTAGATAGCCTGCAAACCGCAGTGATGGTTCATGAAGCAGACCTCGGTATTGCTTTAGATGGTGATGCCGATAGAGTCTTATTTGTTGATCATAATGGCCATGCCGTTGATGGCGATGAAATATTGTTTATTCTTGCTCAAGCGGCACAAGCTAAAGGCGAATTACAAGGTGGTGTAGTAGGCACCTTAATGTCTAACTTAGGTCTTGAGTTAGCGCTAAAAGAGATGGATATTCCTTTTGTTCGTGCCAAAGTGGGCGACCGTTATGTGGTTGAGCAATTAAAACAGACTGGCTGGCAATTGGGCGGGGAAGGCTCGGGTCATATCTTAAGCTTAAAACACACCACCACAGGTGATGGTGTTGTTGCATCACTTCAAGTACTTGATGCGGTGATTGAGTCAGGAAAAAGCTTAGCGGATGTTAAGTCAGGAATGACTAAACTGCCTCAGGTGCTTATCAATGTACGCTTAAATGCTGATAATGCCGATGAGATTATTGCTGCTGAATCAGTTAAGCAGTCAGTGTTAGCTGCTGAGGCGTTTATGGGCGAAAGAGGCAGAGTATTATTACGAAAATCAGGTACTGAGCCACTTATTCGAGTGATGGTTGAATCTACTTGCGCTGAAATGACCCAAACTCAAGCACAAAGTATTGCTGATGCAGTTAAACTTGCGGGTTAATTGTTAGATTATAATTTAGTTTTAATTTGCTTGTGTAGCGATTTAAATAAAAATGCCAGCGTAATCTACGCTGGCATTTTTGTTTTGTTTGATATAATCCGTCGCTTATTCGTTGCCACTTTAGGCTCTTACAGGACATTTATGCTTTTAATCACTGGCGGTGCGGGTTTTATCGGTGCAAATTTAATTCGCTATATTTTAGACACTACCAATGAAACCGTGGTGAATTTTGATGCATTAACTTATTCAGGTAATTTAGCCTCTTTAAAGTGTGTAGAATCAAATCCTAGATATCACTTCGTACATGGTAATATTTGTGATTCTGAGTCTTTGAAGCAAGTATTTTCGGACTTCAAACCTACAGCTATTATGCATTTAGCTGCCGAGAGCCATGTAGATCGCTCCATAGATGGTCCTTCAGCGTTCATTGAGACCAATATTGTCGGCACATTTAAGTTATTAGAAGCAGCCAAAGACTATTGGCTAACGTTAAATGAGCAAGATAAACACAGTTTTCGGTTTGTTCATATCTCTACTGATGAAGTTTATGGCGATTTAAGCCAAGATGAACCCGCATTCAATGAATTAACCTCCTATAAGCCAAGTTCACCTTATTCAGCTTCAAAAGCTTCCTCTGATCATTTAGTCAGTGCATGGCATCGAACCTATGGTTTACCCGTTGTGATGAGCCATTGTTCAAATAACTATGGTCAGCTTCAATATCCTGAGAAGCTCATACCCCATATGATTTTAAATGCTCTGGCTGGTAAACCTTTACCCATTTATGGTGATGGGAAACAAGTTAGAGATTGGCTGCATGTTGATGATCATGTTCGTGGATTATTTAAAGTGCTCACTCAAGGAAAAGTAGGGCAAGTGTATAATATTGGTGGTCTGAATCAGATAACAAATCTTGACGTTGTCTGCCAAGTTTGTGAGCTATTAGATGAGTTAGTGCCATGTAAAGGTGAGCTTAAATCATATGCTGAATTGATAACCTTTGTGGCAGATAGACCAGGGCATGATGTACGTTATGCTATTGATATAACTAAAATACACACTGAGCTTGATTGGCAGCCAACAGAGTCCTTTAAATCGGGCCTACGAAAAACTGTGCAATGGTATTTAGCCCACTTAGATTGGTGCCAAAATATAATAGATGAGGGTTATCAATTGAAGCCATTTGACAAAGTGAATGCTAACTAATGACACAAATAAAATCATCTGCTTATAAAGGTATTATTCTTGCTGGTGGGAGTGGTAGCCGACTTTATCCTATTACCTTTGGAACCTCTAAACAGCTGTTACCTGTTTATGATAAACCAATGATTTATTATCCTTTGTCAGTACTGATGTTAGCGGGTATTCGTGATGTGTTAATCATTTCAAGCCCTGATGATCTTGCTAACTTTAAACGCTTATTGGGTAATGGCGAGCAATTCGGGATTAAGATTAGTTATGAAGAACAAGCAAGTCCTGATGGGCTGGCACAAGCTTTTTTAATTGGTGAATCATTTATTGGTGATAGTAATGTCGCGCTAGTTCTAGGTGATAATATTTTTTATGGCCAAAGCTTTAGTGAACAACTTAAAAAAGCGGTGTCGAAACCATCTGGAGCAACGATATTCGGTTATAGAGTCAGTGCTCCTGAGCGTTTTGGAGTAATAGGTTTTAATGATAAAGGGCAAGTTACCGATATTGAAGAGAAACCGTTAAAACCCAAATCAAATCATGCCGTCACTGGTTTGTATTTTTACGATAATAAAGTTATTAGTATCGCGAAGTCGATTAAACCCTCCAAAAGAGGTGAGTTAGAGATTACTGACGTGAATTTGGCTTACCTTAACCAAAATCAGCTAAATGTTGAGATACTGGGTCGAGGTTTTGCTTGGTTAGATACAGGTACCCATGACTCCTTGTTAGAAGCCAGTCACTTTGTGCAAACAGTAGAGAAACGCCAAGGCCTTAAAGTGGCCTGTTTAGAGGAAATTGCATTTATCAATCAATGGATTGATGTAACCCAGCTTAAGCAACAAGCTCTAAGGCATCAGCAGACGGCTTATGGTGATTATCTAATGCTAATTGCGCAAGAACATGGCAATAAATATGACGAGTCATAAAAATAGTAACAGTAATAGTAACGGTATGAAAATCAACGAAACTGACCTTGCAGATGTCAAAATCATTGAGCCGCGATTGTTTAATGATGACAGAGGCTTCTTTTATGAAAGTTTTCAAGCTGAGCGCTATCAAAAAGCGTTAAATATTAATAAGCCTTTTGTACAAAGTAATGTGTCTCAATCTAAACGAGGTGTACTAAGAGGCCTTCACTTTCAAAGACAACAACCTCAAGGGAAACTCATTAGCGTCATTCGTGGAAGCATCTTCGATGTAGCAGTCGATCTCCGTAAAGGCTCAAAGAGTTTTGGCAGCTGGGTCGGTGTTGAGTTATCGGCTGAAAATAAACGCCAAATTTGGATCCCTGAAGGGTTTGCCCATGGCTTTGTTACTTTGTCAGAGCTTGCAGATGTTGAATATAAATGCACTGATTATTATGCGCCACAATACGAAGCTTGCTTGCTTTGGAATGACCCTGATGTGGCAATAGACTGGCCGATTAAAGAGCCAATATTATCAACCAAAGATACGCTTGGTTTGACGTTGGAAGAGTTAGCGCTGAAAGGCTTGATTTTTAAGGGTGAGATGTCGAAGGATTTAGTTCTGTGAAAGTTTGGTTGGTTGGCAAAGATGGTCAATTAGGTCAAAGCTTGATTGCCTATTTCAAACAAAACTCATCACTTCTCAACGCTAGGTTCAAGATTCAGTCAACGAATAAATCTGATGTTGATATTTGTAATTCAGCTTCAGTGTCACGATATATGGCAATGTTCAAACCAGACATTATTGTTAATGCTGCGGCTTATACGAATGTAGAACAAGCTGAAACTGATATTGAATTGTGCCGAGAAGTGAATCTTCTTGGTACCAACAATTTAGCGAAAGCGGCAAGTCATTATAAAATTCCACTTATTCATTTATCCACCGATTATGTATTCGATGGTCAATCGGTTTCGCCTTATCTTGAAACTGATGATACTCAGCCACTTAATACCTATGGCGAGACCAAGTTGCTAAGTGAAGCATTGATAAGAGCCGAGTTAAAACAGCACCTTATTATCCGCACATCTTGGCTTATTAGTCAGTATGGCAATAACTTTGCTAAAACAGTATTAAGGTTATCCAAGCAGCATTCACAGTTAGCAATGATTTCAGATCAACAAGGTTGTCCAACCTTTGCAGATGACTTATCCGCAGCAGTATTTAAACTGTTGATGGCAATAGATTCAGGCCAAGCTGATTGGGGAACATTTCATTATTGTGGTAGTAGAGCCATGACTTGGTTTGAGTTAACCCAACAGATTTTGGATGAAGCTTTAAAGCACAAAAAAATCAACTCTAAACCTGAGGTGGTGGCTATTTCATCAGAAGCATTTGCTTTGCATGCTAATACCAAAGCTCTAAGGCCTAAATACTCTGTGCTTGGGTGTCAAAAAATTAAACAAGTTTGGGGAATAACTAGGCCTGACTGGACTTGCTCTTTAAAACGGCTTGTTGACAAACTCTAGTTCAAACACCTATTTTTTCTGATTTGGTTGTTACGTCTAATAAAAAGCCTTGTTTAGCCATATGACTCAATTGAGTAATAAGCGAGTAACCAGTGAGCTAAAAAGGCTTTTTAATCAGACTTTAAGCAAAAACACTCTAGTGCTATCGCTTTACCATTTTCGCGACAAACATGCCGTCACTATTAGCCTCGTAAGGCCATACTGTCAGCATGGTGTTTTGTTGCTGGGTAAATGGATGAGTAATGGTTTCAAGTGAAAACTCTTTATTATTCGCTAAAAACTCATCAACCACGGCTTCATTTTCAAGTGGTGATAAAGAGCAGGTGGCATAAACTAAACTTGCACCTGATTTAACCGCTTTAGCGCTGCGAGTGAGAATGTCTAACTGCAGGGCAGGTTTGTCTTCGACACAGCTTCTGTCATCTATCCAGCGCATGTCAGGGTTTCTGCGCCAAGTGCCTGTGCAGCTGCATGGTGCGTCAACCAATACGCCATCAAAATGATTAGCTTCAACCGGTAATGCTTCTGATTTCCAACGCGAAATTGAGATGTTGTTAAAACCTGCTCTTTTGGCACGCTTGTTTAGCTCTTCTAATGCTTTAGAGCGAATGTCGGATGATATTACGCTGCCATTAGATGATGCTTTTACTGCATCTTGCATCATCAATGATCTAAGCTGTAAGGTTTTACCACCTGCGCCGCTACAGGTATCCCACCAGTTTTCGTCGGTTTTAGGCTGACAAATATTACCTATGACTTGTGAGGCTAAATCTTGTATTTCTAACAGGCCATTTTTATACAGTTTTACTTCATTCAAGTTAATACTTTTACTGCCTAAGCTAATCGCATCATTAAAAAATTCACTTGGGGTCGCATCAATTTGAGCTTGTTGAAGCTCAGCTAATGCCTTCTGAGTGTCTTGACCTTGTACTCTAGCCCAAATAGGCGGTCTAGAGCTCATGGCTTCTATTAGCTGTATTTGTGTCTTACCGTCTTCAACAGGGCAAACTTCCCAGAACCATTCAGGTAGTAACTGGGTTTCTGTGAATTCAAAATTTGTGAATAGCTTTTTGAGTAGCAGGTTTTTAGCAACCACGGAGTCTGTGTTTGCTATCTCATCGGTGGCAATATTAGCAGTTATTATCTCTACTTGAGCATCTGATAGCCCTGCAAATATTTGCCAAGCATCAGCAAAACTGCGCCAGCTATGTTGCTCTAATAATGCACATGAACTGAGCATTTTGAACCAAGTTTGCTCGTCATGTTGTGAGCCTAATTGCTTAAGCCAACCCCACCATCTAAATAGACCAAATAAGGTTTCGCGGATCACGCGTCTGTCTTTCGAACCGTGCTTTTTATGTTCACGGAAATAATTAGCCACAATCCTGTCTGCAGGCATCTTAGTGTCCAATACTTCATCAAATAGTTTTTTGATGGTACTAGAGTAACTAAGCGCTCTTTTTTCTGCAGGTGTATTAGCGATAATGGTAGATTGTGGTGCTGATGACATGGTGAACTCAAGAGTGGCTGTGATCACAATACTTGTTTGTGATCTTAAAAAGTAATGCGCTATTTTAGCATGTCTTTAATTTGGGTTGAATATGTATAAGTGTTCATCGACGAAATGTGTGCTCCCCCTCTTTATAGGGGAGCCGTTATTATATAAAAGTAGCTATGACATTAAAAAGGGTGATCAACCATGACCCAAGCATTGGTGCTTTCATCAGATGTGGCTACATCAAGCCTGACTACAATCCCAGCAGTTAATGCTCTTAGAGACACTCCATAATCGTATTTAATGTCAGTTAATAGCTCATTGGCGGTATAGGACTCACCAACACGTCCAGCTTCAACAAAACCCACTAGTTGGAACCAATCTAAACGCAAAAACTTAAGCCAACTTACATCTTCTATGGGGTTATACTTTAGGGTGTAACGGTATTCTGCGGTAGCGTAGATTGATGCTTTATCATGAAAGCGATTGTTTTCGAAACCGCGCATTCTATAAAAGCCCCCCAATGAAGCTCCTTCACTGTATGGCGCGTTATTATTAACTTTTCTACCGCCTTGTTCATCGTATTCAAGTTCCCAAGAAGGGGAGTAACCTGTCCAAAAGTTCAACGCCAAAATCCGTTGTGAAGCGTAATCAGATTGCCCAAATGAAAAGTATTTACTGGCTTCAAACTCTAAGAAAGTCCAAGATTGCTCAGACTCAAACCAGCCAGCATCGTGTGAGATTGATAAATACTGCTTACTACCAAAACTTGGATTTACTGAAAAGTCGGTATTGTCGTAAAGGAGCCCTAGCTCAATAGCGTGAACGGCGCCATCGAGTTCATCATCATCAAACTCATAACTCTCATAACGATTAAATTGTCTGAGTACGGCTACAGTTGCACCTGATTCAAATGGGTTCCATTTATCTCCGCCGGAAGGCTTTGACGTCAGTAAGCCATTAGTTAACTCGTAAGTGACTTGGCCTTTATCACGTGTAGCGCCTATTGGTAGGGCGTATTCAAGTTTCATTTCCCACCAGTTTGATGAACCATCTGCTTGCAAAAACTGTTCATTCGACGAGTCATTGCTACCAGGTAAAGGTGTATCAGCCGGGATAAAATTACTAGCGCCACCAGCGTATGCCTTTTGTTGTGGGTAATAGCCTAAAAAACCGTATACACTTAAAAAGAACCGCTCAGTTTTAGGGATTTTATAATTCCAGACACCACCACCCGCGCCATAACTGACATCCCCGCCATACACGGTACCGCCAACAGTCATCTGCTCTTGATAATAACCACTGACCATCGCACCTAGACCAATATTAACGCCCATTGAGTCTGTACTGAAAACATAAGGTAAAAGCAGCTTCTCGGTGCCAGTATCAGGTGTTTCACTTCGGTTTACAGAAGATTTTACATGGGCTGAAGCAGCAGTTGATGATTGGCTATAAAGGGATAACGAGGCGGCAATGAATACAGTTAAGGGAATTAAGCCTTTAAAGGCGGGGGTAGCAACTTTTTTAGGGTATTTATTCATCATCAGCAAGCCTTGTCATTACATTGAGTTCAAGGGGATGTTTGTAGTTTATTTGTTGGTATTTTATTGAATAATATAGGTTGTCTAGTGGGAAAGGTACAGTGATTAAATGATTTTATACTTGTTGAAGCTTGTTGAAGCTTGTTGAAGCTTGTTGAAGCTTGTTGAAGCTTGTTGGGAATAGGTGTGAAATACACACTGTAAATCCTCTACCAAAAACGCCAACTATTTTGTTAGCGTTATTTGGAGTTTCAAATCACTTTTATTGGGGCGGATGTTTACGAACACATATAAAGTTGAATTAGATATTTGTAAACTTGGAGGCTAAAAGTTCAAGTTTGATAATGGTGCATGTTTTAAAAGCCGAAGCTTTCTAAAAATCCAATTAAAAATCCAATTAAAAATCTAAATCGAGAGCGAAACAAAGGTATCCCATCAATTGTGTCGTTTTTTCGAACTCTTTAGCGCAATACTCTACAAAGTCCTTATCACAAACTTGCTCAATCGATATTGGTTTAATGGCGATAAAATCTTTTCGTTTTAATTCTTCTATTAGTGGGTGCTCTTTATCAAAACCCCGAGGAGGCCTTACTAGGCTATCACCTGATAATTCAAACCCAGCTTTATCTAATGCAATTAACGCCTTTTTGTAACCATTAGGGTTTTCATCAATACAGTGGCGAATTGCATTTAAGGCTTTAGATTCAGGATGCCAGATACCTGCAGCGATAAAACAGCCATCATTAGCTAAATGTAGATAAAGCCCTGGAGCATGGACATCTTTGCCCTGAAAGTGTCTGAACTGAATACCAACATTTAACTTATAAGGGCTTTTATCTTTACTGAAACGACTGTCTCTTTGCGGTCGCATCATGCTGCCACCTACCTTCTTAGGCACTGCAGTAAGGCGAGGTGATATATTTAAGATTGGTCCTTGCATCGCTTCAATAAATTTTAATGTCGGCGTTCTAACCCTATCTTCGTAATCTTGTTGGTTAGCTTTAAACCACTCGCGATCGTTGTTATTGGCAAGTAGGGTTAAGAAGTCAAAACTTTGCTGAGTATACATAACAGATCCTAAAAAAGGTGAGCCTAAAGTGTGCCATAAAAGCCGACTACCTTTAATCAAAAATGTTAAAAACTCAGCTTGGAATGTACGACTTATTTGATTACTAATAATACAAAGCTCAGTGGTTAACTTATAATCATCTTTTATACTTGTCTCAAACAAATTATTTTGTGTGTTAAAACGTCAATTTTCATTTGTTTTACGGTTTTTATTGCTTTTATCTAGAGTTAATTGTTGTTTTTGGCTGTTTGGAAATGCAGTGTTGATAAGGTTATTGATTGTTGCTGGTGGTTTTTTTTAAATTTTATGTTTTTTTTAGTAGTGTTTTTAAACTTTAGGAGTATTATGCGCTTCCAAACTGATTGAGGGTAAGTTTTCAACTTGTTATTAACTCAATTAAAGTGTTGTTTTGGCTAAAGTTGATACATTTATATGGCTGCAATATTGTCAAAAGCAGTCTTATTAATTCCTTTATGCCTGTCAATTTAACGATATTAAACGAAGTAAGGTTTTGTGAAAAAGGCTTAAACATGACAAAAAATGCATTAAAAATTCTTGGCTGGTGTGAATGGGCGACGTTTCCTGAACTTGGCAATGAACGGGTCAATATGAAAATTGATACCGGTGCTAAGACGTCATGTTTACACGCTTTTAGAATTAAACCGTTTATTAAAGATGATCAAGATTGGATCAGAGTATGGATCCATCCTGAGCAAGAATCAGACAGAGAAATCGTTCAAGAGTTTGCTGTATTTGATCGCCGACACGTAAAAGATTCTGGTGGGCATATTACTAATCGCTATGTGGTTAAAACCCCCATTATTATTGGCGATGCTCAGTTTGATATTGAACTTACCCTTACACAACGTGACAACATGCAGTTTAGAATGCTTTTAGGTCGCCGAGCACTAGCAGGGCGTTTTTTAGTGGATTCATCAGCAGCACATTTAACAGGAGCTTAAGGTTATGCGCATTGCAATTATGTCTAGAAATAAAGACTTATATTCTACTCGTCGTATTCAAGAAGCGGCGATAGCTCGAGGTCATGAAGTACAAATTATTGACCCGCTAGCGTGTTACATGAACATCAATATGATGGCTCCTAGTATTCATATGCGCGGTGAAGAGTTACCGACATTTGATGCTGTTGTACCTCGTATTGGCGCTTCGGTAACCTTTTATGGTACTGCGGTTTTACGTCAGTTTGAGATGATGGGTGTACACCCATTAAATGAATCTGTAGCGATTTCGCGTTCAAGGGATAAATTACGTTCATTACAGTTATTGTCACGCAAAAATATCGGTTTACCTGTTACTGGTTTTGCTAATAAGCCAGCTGATGTGCCAGATCTTTTGGACATGGTAGGCGGCGCACCTTGTGTGATTAAGCTACTTGAAGGTACCCAAGGAATTGGTGTGGTGTTAGCTGAAACTCGTAAAGCGGCTGAAAGTGTTATTGAGGCATTCATGGGCTTAAAAGCGAATATCATGGTGCAAGAGTATATCGCTGAAGCTGGTGGTGCTGATATTCGTTGTTTTGTGATTGGTGACAAAGTGATTGCTGCGATGAAGCGTCAAGGTGCTGAAGGCGAGTTTCGCTCAAACCTTCACCGTGGTGGTACAGCAACAATTGTGAAGTTGACCCCAGAAGAACGCTCTACGGCATTGCGCGCAGCTAAAACTATGGGGCTTAATGTTGCAGGTGTGGATATTTTACGTTCGAAGCATGGTCCTTTAGTGATGGAGGTGAATTCATCTCCGGGTCTTGAAGGAATTGAGCAGTCTACTGGTATTGATGTGGCTGAAAAAATTATTCAGTTTATTGAAAAAAATGCTAAACCAAATAGCACTAAAACCAAGGGTGTGGGTTAATGGCACCTAAGCGTGAAGCGTTTGCAATTGGTGAGTTTAGTATTGAAGCTGGCAGTCGTGCCAGCATCAAACTGCCCGCAGCAAAATTGTATAACGACACGCCGTTAGAGCTGCATGTTGAGGTGTTTCATAGTAAAAAGCCTGGGCCTGTATTATTAGTGTGCGCTGCAATTCATGGTGACGAGCTAAATGGCATCGAAATATGTCGTCGCTTGATTGATAAGGTGAACATGAAAACCTTAACTGGAACCTTGGTGGTTGTACCTATTGTGAATGTGTTTGGTTTTATTCATCAATCACGTTATTTACCTGACAGACGCGATTTAAATCGTTGTTTCCCTGGCAGTGCAAAAGGCGCATTAGCGAGTCGCTTAGCTCATTTGTTTTCTAATGAGTTATTAAAAAAAGCAACTCATATTGTTGATTTGCATACTGGGGCTATTCATCGTGATAACTTCCCGCAGATCCGTTGTGATACTGATGATGAAGTCATGATGGCAATGGCTACGGCTTTCGGGGCTCCGGTGATTATGGACTCAAAGTCTGTAAAAGGCTCTATGCGTGGCTACGCTAATGAAAAAGGCATCGCATGTATTTTATATGAAGCAGGTGAAGCCCTAAGGTTTAGTGAGTTGTCGATAAAGTCTGGTGTCACAGGTGTACTGAATGTGATGCGCTATTTAGGGATGCTGAATAGTAAACTAAAACCAACAGCGTCTATTAATGCGAGCCGCAGTTATTGGTTACGAAGTGAAGCAGATGGATTGGTGAATGTGAAACGCAAAATAGGGGCTCGTGTGAGCAAAGGATGCTTACTTGCCAATGTGGTCAATCCACTGGGTGGAGAAGTTACCGAGTTACGTTCTCCAACCGATGGCATTATTATTGGCTTAACCAATATTCCAGTCGCTAACGAAGGTGAAGCGTTATTTCATATCGCTCAGTTTGTTGGCGATGACATTGAAATTGCCAATGAGCATTTAGACGAGTTTATCTCAACATATGCTTAGACTTGAGTTTTAATGGCTTGTACACGAGATGAAAGTCACTGCATGGTATCGCAGTGACTTTTTTATGTATTTTTAAAATATTATTACAACATGTTCAAGTGATGCCTTTTAATGAGTCCAGTGTGGACTCATTAAGAATGAGCTATTTTTCGTCAAACACTTAACCGTGCAGTCATTCACTCTTTTAGGGCTCATTGAACATTTAAAAAAGCATACTCGAAGTGACTTTTATCTCCGAGCACTTCAACTGCAACCTTGTACTTATAAGTTCGAGCGTCCCAATTGACGTCATCAGCGACGAGTTCATAACGTCCATCTTTTTGCTCTTCGATATTCATTAAACACTCAGTGGTATTAATACACTTCACTTGCAGAGCTTCATGAGATTGCAACTGGTATTTTGATGGGTTGTTATATAGGTATCCCAAAAATAGCAGGTTAAAGTTGTGAGCGCCTGTAACGGGTAAATTATTATCACCCTTAAGGCTAATATTGACTTTCCCATATTCAGCATCAACTTCATTTAATTCAACTGTTAAAGTTTCAGTTTGATTAATATCTATGCTTGTCGAAGCAGTCTTATCATCACTGCTATTACAGCCTAGCAGTAACAATGAACATAATAAGGTGACTAGACAATAAGTAACTTTATTCATTAGATAAGCTCCTTTATTGATGTCCGCCATGACAAGAGTCACAGGCGATGTTAGCTCTAACGCTAGGGGCAAACGTAGATGATTCTGTATGGCACGACTGACAAGTGGCTACCGTTTCTGAAACTGGGTGGTCGGTGATTGTATGACCATCAAATGCTTTATTGAGCAAAATAACAAGTTCGTGGACTATTGATGCTGACAGCTGTCGGCACCTAACACCTTTATCTTTTGCTGTTTTGTTGTTTACATTTGCCCATAAGCTAATTGAAGTATGACAGAGAACACTTCGTGCAATTGTTGGCTTGCCAACTAATTCAAGTGTTTCTGCTTTATCTGCTCCAATTCCTTCTAAGAACACATCAGATTGATAGGGTAAGGTTTCATTTTCATAGAATCGCATGATTGGCCCAAGTATATCGTTGGCTTTCTCACCGTTTATATTGAGCATATTAAGTAACATAGCTGCACCATTCATGTTGCCGCAAATTGTACCTTCACCCATCATTCCAGAATATCCATATACTGATAATGCTGTTTGAACCTGGCTGAATTTTTCTGCATCAGGTGAATTTGACTTAGCAAGATAGTAAATAATGCTGTCAAATACTGCGTACATGCAGCCATGATTCATTCTGGCATCTAAGTATGAGTAATGCGCAACTTCCATCGGGTCGAGCCTGGCATACTCTAAACGCTCGCCGGGTTGTAGTTTCCAATTGCCGTTATCATCAGCAATTGCTGCAATTACCGGGTTTGCAACTAATGCACCGCCAGCAGTTGCTGCTGTAATACCTACAATTCGATTGAGTGCTTGTCTTCTATTTAGTTTATTCATCATGACCTTCTTTTTACTCTATTCATTGCAGACATCATCTAAGTTGTTGCGAGTAGCCTGCTATTGCAGGTTTCGATATTGATGATGTTTGCATTGCCCTTGTTTGTGGTTAGATAAATCATGACAGCTTGCAGGAATCTGAATGAGACCTAACTCATAGTAATAGGGGAGGTATAATTACAGACTGAAAAAGGCAAAAGAGTTAACTAAAAGTCATAGAAACTGACTTTGAAATTACCTTTTGCGGTGATATCTACCGATTGCCAACTTAAATAAAGATTATAATGCTTATTACGGGTTATTATTTTTGATATTACTCTGATGTTGGTGTGATCTACATCGAGATTTAAAAAGTTGGGTTAACAACAAAGGGGCACTTAGGTACAAAATTGGCGACTTATTGCAGCGTTCAGTTGAGTAAAAAGCTATGAGCTTCTCAGTAAAAATATCAGCGTTTAAAATATCGACTTTGGCGTATGTTATTTTAGGGCAATGGTAAAGTGTGATGTATATGTAAGTTAATGAAGTTTAACTAATGTAAGATAAATTTAACCATTCGAATCAAGGGGTCTTATGAAGTTTAACGTGTTTGAGTTCGATGTGAGTAATCGTCTGCTCATAAACACTCAAACTGAAACTGAATATAGTTTAACTAGAACCGAAACCCAGGTGTTAGAGCAACTGATTAAACACCCTAATACTGTGATTACGAAAGGGCAGTTGGCGTGTGCAGGTTCTTTTGAAACAGTAATGAGTGAGTCTGCAGTCGCCAAAGCTGTTTTTACTATCAGAAAATACCTCGGTGAGGATTACAGTGAACTCATCGAGACTATGCCTAAAAAAGGGTATCGACTTAATATTTCCCCACCTTTACCTGAGTGGCGTCAAGTAAAGACAAAACGTGAAAAACAGACAAGAATTGTATTTGGCTGGGTATGCGCTTTTGCTCTTTTAGTGGGGGTAGTGATGCATCAATATGTTTGGGTTACCACTCCAGTGAGTTTTATTAGAGATAGCCACACCATTTCGATAAATAACCGTGAACACATAGAATATACTTGGTTGAATTCGCCCCAAATGTCAGCAGAGCATATCGCTCATCTTGAGCAAAGGCTGAGTAAAGCTTTGAGTATGTGTGAATCCATTCCATGGAAACAGGTATTCTTCACCTTTTCTAGTGATAGTCAGGTGCTTAACTTGGTGCTTGAAGGTGTTATGCCTAATGGTGATACAAGAGTTAGAAATATCAAAACGAGCGATTTCAGCTTAAAGCCAGAGTTTCTATCTAATGCCTGGCTACAAGAGGTATCACTTTGTGACTAAAATGACTAAGTACATTATTGCAGGGGGGCTATTTATATTAATCACTGCAGCGACAGTTTATTTACACATAAAAGAACCTCTTGTGGATATGGTTATGACTTGCCGTATTGAATTAGTAGAGAACGATCGTCAATTGCAAAACGTCAATAAGCATATATTACTTACTGACTTAACTTTCCAACAACGCAACGTCAGCTTCAGCTATCGATATTTCACCGAACTGGGCAAGCCCATTGCGACATTTCATGTTCAAGGGGAGGTATTAAAAGCCCAGAAAGTGCATGGTACTTACACACTCAATATTTTAAATTCTCAATTAGATATTCACGATAAATCGGTTGATTTACCTCTACATGCTGATCACATAAAAGCATTTACAGATAGAAATATTGAAAAGCAGGGGGTGCAAAATTTAACGTTAAAAGTAATAAAAGAAGATAAGGAACAACAATTAGCTTTTTTATATTTTTTACCAAGTTCGAATATAGCAGCTTGCCACTTAACCCATCTAAAGGAGTGACATTTTTATTTGGGTAACCAATCTATTTATGACGCCTTGATTGCTCCTTTAATTTACTTTATATGTTTGATTCGATTTAACTAAATCAATATGCTGATAGGAATTGATATCTAGAGGCTTAAGCAAATGTTAAACACAATTCAATATAACTCAAATAGTGAAGCGACATCACCGTCTAAAATTATCTGTATCGGTCGTAATTATGTGAATCACATCCATGAGCTGGGTAATGAGGTGCCTTCAGATATGGTGGTTTTTTTTAAACCTAACTCTGCGATTTCCACGCAGCTGACCTCATTTCATCAAGAGCCGATTCATTTTGAAACAGAGCTATGTTTTTCAGTGCGTAATGGGATGTTTCATGGGGTAGGGGTGGGATTAGACCTAACCAAGAGAGAATTGCAGTCCAAACTTAAATCACAGCAGCTACCATGGGAGCGAGCTAAGGCATTTGATGGCTCAGCTCTATTTAGTGATTTTGTCAGTTTATCTTCATTGTCGTTAACTGCCGGAGCTACATTTTGCTTTCAATTGACAATCGATGGTGAAGTCAGGCAACTCGGTCATAGCGATTTAATGATGTACAGTGCTGACGATATTCTAGCTTCGGTGAATGAGTTTATGACGTTAGTGGATGGCGACATTGTGATGACAGGTACACCTAAAGGCGTTGGCCAGGTTGCTTTAGGGTCGGTGTTTGAGGTTAAGCTTTGGGCTAATGTCGATTATTCATCACATGTGCAGTTAGCTGAGCAAGTATCCCAAATAAAGCCGTGTATCGAACATAGATGGACAGCGGTTTAATGCATTTATTAGCGACATTGTTTTGAGCTAAATGAGAGGCAAACAGGCAATTACGTAAACAGGGTCTATAATCATAGTAGTTTTGCTGATTCATTTTGCTAAAGGGAAAGTTAGTTGCGTAAGTGACTGATGGTTAGCTTGAACAAAGTGGCTAATCAATTATGACGTTTCCAAATAAGCGAATTGAAAAATATTTTACGCTTTATCAAGAGCTATTAAGCTTTTCTGGTGTTTCCTGGTGGCTAATAGACTTAGAAGATAATAGTAATGTTTTTTACTGCAACAGTAACATGCGTGACATGTTCTCTTTAGACTCAAGTACCCTCCAACATTCTGTTAGTAAGACTTGTCCTATCGCTGGGGATTACAATAAAAATATTGCGGTAAAAGATGCCCATAAAGCTAAGCGAATTTTTGAAGATTATTGTGACTTGCGCTTAGGGCGTATCGATGAATACCATAATCGTTTTCCCTATTATGACGCTAGCCAAGGTGAGATCCTTTACTTTACGAGTAAAGCAAGAGCAATACTTCGAGACGATTGCGGAAATGCACAATTACTTTTTGGGATTATTGAGCGTGAACGTACGAGTGCCAAATTGTTTAAGCTTTCAAAGCTTGATGCATTAACAGGGCTGAACAATCGCAGAGAATTCGACTCTCAATTGGACTTTATTATCAATTTAGCACGAAGAGAGCGACAATTAGTGTCATTAATCATGTGTGATATTGATTGTTTTAAAGCTTATAACGATTTCTTAGGCCACTACCAAGGAGATCAATGTTTAATACAAGTATCGCAAGCAATAGCTGACGTATGTGTGCGTTCAACCGATGTGGTATGCCGTTATGGCGGTGAAGAGTTTGCTATTATTTGTTACGGCCAGCAAGAAAGTGTGTCGCAACTCGCTGAAGATATTCGTTTGAAAATTGCCGAACTCGGCATCCCGCACCCAAGATCTAAAAGTAAAATCGTCACCTTGAGCTTAGGCTTTGCTTCTTGCATACCTAGCAACTTCACCTCAGCGAAAGAGATTATTCAAAAAGCGGATTTGGCCCTATATCAAGCTAAAACTTATGGTAAAAATCAGTGTGTTGCTTTCGATAATCAGCTTGTTGAACAAGAAAGCCAACTAACACAGCAAGGCTAGTTTGTGCGTATATTCAATAAGGTTTATCGTCACTTACCTGAGATTTGTCAGGTAAGTGGCTCCGTGATTTATATCGTTTAGGCAAAATCATTAATGGGCATTAGAGAAAATTTGACTGAAAGAAGGCCGTTGATGTATTTCAATTGGCTGATTAAGCTTTCTTGCTAAATCACTTGCGGCAATTAACCCTCTGATATGATGTAAATTCTGATCAATTACTAACATGTGATGTAAATTGTTTTCCTGCAATAGCCTGACTATATCACTGACTTTTGCAGTAGCAATTTGGTTGTAATCAAATGCTTGTAGTTCTTCTCTAGGCACCATCACTTCAGTGACTAATAACTCATCAATGGTCAAAGTTAATCGCTTAGCGGTAAGCATTAGGTTGTGATGCGATAATTCTCGCTGGGTGATAATACCAAGAAACCTATCATTTTTATCAACAACTAAACGCATATAAGCATGGGTTTTTTCCATGATTTTAGCTGTACCTACCGCACTGGTTGAGGCATCAACAATGATGGGTCTGGACACATCAAAATCAGTAAAAATATCTAAAGCTGATGAGTCTAAACTCGGTGTTAATGGTTTTGATGACCATAAAAGGTGATCGATAGATGCAGTACTAAATAGTTCTAAGTTTCTCATGGTGAAAACTCCGTTACAGTATTGAATAGCTAAGGGCACTGAACATAGCTTTGGTTGGCTGTATTATCGATAGCATCAATTAGAAAATATATAAGTTCATCGATAATACTCATGGTGCTTAACTTAAGTGTTGCATCAATAAAGCCTTAACCTTGTATATTCACCATAGACCTGTAGATGCAATCGATGCAAGTAGATGAATAACAATTAATTAAGGTTAAGCTGTTGTGTTAGTTGTTAATATTTGTGCTAGTCTTTCTGAGGTTGAAAGTGAAATAGGGAAGTTAAATGCCAACTAAACAAGTCGATACAAAACAAGGTTTGTCGAAAGAGTTCAAATTTTTATTAGCTGGGACTCCTGTTAACATTGATATCGTCAGTCCAGCAGGGCAAAAAGGGCGCTTTAGAACCATTTTTATAGGCTACCTACCTGAGCAATTTTTACTAATTCAATTTCCTGAGTCGAATAAATTAGGTAACTTCGGCCAATATTTTGTACAAGGAAGTGAAGTCATTGTTAGAGGGCTAATTGAAGGCCACGAAGCATCTGTAATTGCATTTTCATCAATAATAAGACAAACCTTGAGCACGCCAACAAGAATGATGGCACTTAACTTTCCAAGTAAAATAATCATTCATAATTTGCGTTCGACTAAACGTGTGTTAACAGAGCTAACCGCAAGCATAAAAGTAAAAGAAGACTCTTGGCATGCAAAGTTAACAGATGTCTCACTGACAGGTTGTCATATAGAGGCCTGTAAAGAGGAGCAAGATGCACTTGTCGAAGGTGAAACTATTACTATCTCAATTGAGGTGGATGAAAACCAAATTTCACTCAAAGCCCGTATTTGTAACGCAAAAGCTTCTGAAGAAGGACTTAAATTAGGCTGCCAGTTTATTAGCGATCAAGATGAACTGGTAGAAAAAATTGTTCGTATGGCGTTATTAGCCGAAAAATAGTCTATTAACCTTAAATTCTACAGATTGAGTAAAATCGATGTTTGTTCCTTTTTAGGCATCTTACTGACTACCAACATAAAAGAGTTATCGATAATTCTTTCTAATTCCCCATTTGGAACAATGCTAATTGGTCGTGTTTCACTATTGCTTGAACCTTCGGTTTTTATCTGATTTGCAATACTATTTGGGTAATAAACTGAAATCCAGTGTTTCTTGTCCATGTGGTAACCAGTGGTAATTGAGTTGAAAATATCCCGTAATGCACAAGACTCATCTGGATCGCACTTAAGGTTAATCATTAAGGCATTTTTACGCCATGCAACTAAAGCAAACATTTTAGATTTCACTTTAAATACATGCGTATCTTCACCAAAAGGAAAGCTTTCTGTGGTGAAAGGTTTTGCGAGTAAGTATTTTCTGACTTGATCAAATTCCATAACATATTCCACTAAATTAACTGATGGATTCATTTTCTAAGTGAGATATCACCACTTATCACATTAAGTTGAACACCGTTTATCGTAACCAGTTTAGCTTCAATATGCATCGACATAGGAAAATTGATATCAGGTTGTTTTATTAGCACCTGTGCGTAGGTTCGGTAATGATTAGAGAGCATGTAAAACTTGTCTTCTACTTCACAATCTAGGTAGAAGTTCTTTTCACTTAAATTAATATTTTCTAACAGGTTATTCGAGCTAAACATATGTTCTTCTGTAGTGATGATACTGCAGATATTGTCACTATTTTTACTGGAAAATTTAAATGTTAGTGCTGGTTTTCCAGCAAGTTCAGCGCTATATCCTCCTAAATATTTTTCAAGGTTGATGGTTGTCCCAAACGCAATATTTGAATGAATAGAAGATAGTAAAATCATCAATTTTAGTGGGGAGTTCAAGTCGAGAGGAGTTTTGTTTAAGCGATTCCCTTTATTGGAACACATGAAATTCATAAAGCTTAATTTTAAGCGTGTTACTTGCTTCATAAGATACTCCTTTCCTTACTAAATCAGCATCATAGCCTTATCTTAAAACACCTCTAAGTTTACTCACAATGCGCCTACAAACTCAATAAATCAACAATTATTAAAATAGCTAAGCGCCATTATTGGTACCCAGTACGGTTTACTTTGTTGTTTAGTTTGAGTAAAATCCAGCAAAGGTTCATGAAGGAGCAAATTGATGGGTAAATTCTTAGTGTCCAACATAGCAAATCGTAGGCATAACAAAATATATAGTGTGTTAGGCAACGGAGCTTTTTTTGATTTACAGCCTTCTCAGCACGGGTGGGAAGCTTATTCATCCATTAGTGAGGGTGATAAAGTTTTCGTGATCAATCACAACAGAAAGATCCCTGTTGTTTATGAGGTGCAAGAAATTCTTGAAGAGGTAGCGTTAGAGGATGATTCTGAGTTTGGCAGTCGAGTCGCATCGGCGATTGGAGGCAATACTCGTGTGCTATTTGGTAAACCAATTGAGAGAGTTGATATGTTCTACAGCCAATTTATAACTACAAATGGTATTAAAAGTTCAAAGTTAACTGAGGAAGGTCAGATGTATCAGGGATTTAACTGTGTAGGGTTTAGCTAATGACAGCATTTCGTATGGGAAGTATTGAATTTAATCATATCGCTAATATCAGCTTGTCAAAAGCTTGGTTAGCTAATCGCAATAGTGAGACTTATGGTTTATATGATTTTGATGGTAATGAATATGCAACCAGAAAGCATTGGTTTAGTTTGATGCCGCGTGAAACCACAGGTGTTTATTACTTTAAAAAAGGTGATGATGTGCTCTATGTCGGTGAAAGTGGCTTGTTAGGTAAACGCATTTGGTCCCATGGAACAGCCGGAAAATTAGTAAAAGAAGAGCAATTTAGGGATATGGAGTTATGGGTAGCGACAGACGTGACAGTCCCGAGCCCGTTAAATGGTGAACCTGTTTGTGTTAGAGGCGCTGTCGAAGCACAATTAATGAAAATGTACTCCCCTAAATATAATCGCAAAGAAGAGCGTTGCTAATGAAAAATATGTTTTTATTTGTAGGTTGTAACAACTCCCTTAATCAAGGGGATTTATGCCCACATTGTGGTTTCATCATTACGTTACCGCCAGATATGCAGCCTGAGTGTTTGTGTTGTGGAAAGAAGCTTGAAGAATAAAGAGGTAACAAAGTGAATGTACTTGTTACCTCTGTAATATAAGAGATTATGCTTTGGGTTTTAAGTTAAGAACCTTATCAATATCTTCGGCGCTATGACGGTTCGCTAGTTGTTCCCACTCTTCTCCCCAAGTTCGATTAATGATTCTGCCTCGTGCGACAGCTGGACGTTGTTCAATGTCTTTTGCCCAGCGCATTAGGTTAGGGTAGCTTTCAACATCTAAAAACTCTGCTGCTTCATATAGGTTTCCAAGGACCAAATTTCCGTACCAAGGCCATGTCGCAATATCTGCAATACTATACTCATCACCACCCAAGAAGCGGTGTTTAGCTAATTGCTTGTCAAGTACATCAAGTTGACGCTTGGCCTCCATAGAGAACCTGTCGATAGGGTATTTAAACTTTTCAGGGGCGTAAGCATAAAAGTGACCAAAGCCTCCGCCTAAATAAGGAGCCGAGCCTTGCAGCCAAAATAACCAATTCATGACTTGGGTTTTAGCAGCTAAATCAGTTGGTAAGAATCGGCCAAACCTTTCAGCGAGGTAAAGTAAAATAGCGCCTGACTCAAATACATTAATTGGCGTTGAGGTGCTGTTATCTAATAATGCCGGTATTTTTGAATTTGGATTAACGCTAACAAAACCTGATGAGAATTGATCGCTATCACCAATACTAATCAAGTGAGCATCATATTCTGCGTCAGTGATCCCTGCAGCTAACAGCTCTTCCAACATAATCGTGACTTTTTGGCCGTTAGGGGTGCCCATAGAGTAAAGCTGTAGTGCATGCTTCCCAACCGGTAAATCTTTATCGTAGCGCGCACCAGAGTCAGGACGGTTTATACTGGCAAACTTGCCGCCATTTTCTTCTTCCATTATCCATTTTTTAGGTGGAATAAATTCGTTTGTCATTGTGTATCCTCACTTTGAATCGCTTTAAACGGCTTTATAAGCATGGCTTAACTTTACTGTATATATGATATTAGGGCATTTTAAAAATTAAAAAGTCTTATCAAAAAATAAACTGTCACAACAGGAAAAAATGACAACCAGGAAGAGGGAGCAATAGTCAATCAGCCGCTAAATCTCTCGTCATCTGCAAACATAGGGAAGTGGCTAATCAGTGTTTAGCAAGATTGCGTCATAATCGACATGCAGGCTATGACGCTTAGGGTAATATTGGAGGTAATTATTTGGTGCGCTCGATTGTTTGTGTCCAAAATTGTCTCGATAAGTGACGAGTTTTATTGGCTAATCGGCTCATTTGTTCACACTTATTTTGGGTGTCATCGGTTTGAATTAAGGTAAGTTTTGAAAGCTCATCGATTTGTAAAATTGAGCGACTGATTTCTTCTGCAACAGTGGTTTGCTGGTTCATAGCTGCAGCATTTAACTCAGCCATTTCCTGAATTCGATTTATTGATGCCAGTAGCTGATCAAATGCTCCGTCAGCCTCTTCTGCTAGTGCGACGGAAGTGTCAGCTTGTCGTTGTCCCGCTTCCATGGATTCAGTGGCTTTTTTAGTACTTTGCTGAAAATTAGACACTATATTTTCTATTTCAGCGGTGGATTCACTGGTTCTTTTTGATAACTGTCTGACTTCATCGGCAACTACAGCAAATCCTCTACCACTTTCACCGGCTCTTGCTGCCTCAATGGCTGCGTTTAAGGCCAGTAAGTTTGTTTGCTCAGCAATACCTTTGATTTCTCCTAGCACACTGGCAATGGACTTACTGTCGCGCTCGATAGTATCAACGACAGTTGAAAAGTGAACCACTTCCTTACGTAGCTCGCCAATTGAACTCACCACTTTGACCATGCTGTTATGGCCTAAATTAGCTGCTGTATGACTTGTGGTGATTTCTTGGGCAGTTTGTCGAGTGTTCTCGTTTACTTCAGCAAAGCTGGTGGTCATCTCTTCCATTGCTGTTGCGGCTTGGCTAGTTTGCTGTGTTTGTTCCTGAACTCTTTCACGGGTGTTAGCAATCGTTTCATTTAGCTGCTGACTTTCTTCACTAATTGATGAGGCTGAATCAGCCATACGCCCAACTACACCGCCCATTTCCGTGACGAGGTAATTTAGTGCTAAATCAATTTTGCCGATTTCATTTTGAGTTGACGAAAAAATGCCGCAGGCAATGGGATCATCAATAATGTTGGTTGCTTTGTTCTCAAGTTCTTTTAGTGGACGCGTTAGGAAGTAAATTCCAAAACCCGCCAATAAAGGGATGAAAAATGCAGCGACGAGTGTCGGCATTATTAGTGAAGAGACAACTCCTATTAGCGAGATAAGCACTGCCCATAAACATAATGCTCCAGTAAAACTGAATAGAGGTGGAGTGATTGCAGCAGGCTCTTTACCTTCGTTGAGTTGCTGGTAAATGTTCTCCGCTGAGGCGATATGCTCACGACTAGGTTTACGCCTTACAGATTGCAGCTCATGTAAGCGGCCATTTTCAAATACTGGTGAGATATAAGCATTCACCCAATAGTATTTACCGGTTTTAGTTTTATTTTTAACGATGCCGCACCAAGGTTTTCCGTCTTTGACCCGTTGCCACAAGGATTCAAAAGCGGCTTTAGGCATATCAGGGTGACGAACTATATTGTGTGGTTTTCCGTGGAGTTCATCTGTCGTGAACTCAGAGATATCTGCAAAGGCTTGATTGGCGTATTTGATATTACCATTCAAATCAGTGGTAGAAAGTAAAATGCACTCGTCCGTCAGTGGTTGTTCTATGTTGTTTGCCTTGATATCACTCATTGGAAATAACCAAACTTAAAAATAAAGAGGCATAGTGCCTTAGCTTTTTCACATTATGTTTGATTTAGGTCAATGACTTGTTAAGGTGTTATTTTTTAATAAGAAAGTGTGCGCTAGTAAACGGTTTTGAATTGATAGCAACAAAAACGAAAGTAGCCAGTGCTGCTTTCGTTTTCATTATATCGACAAAATGAGAGAAAAAATCTACAACCTATTGCGTGTTTAAGTAATCGATTACGGCGTCTGTTCGACTTTCAGCATGTTCAGATAAATCATCAACTGCTTGATAAAAGTCATTTGCAGACTCTAAAAATGAGTAACCTGTTAACTCTGTTGTGGCATAAGGCTCTATTAATGCTGAGTAACTGTCATAAATTGCCTGCATTTTATTGGTTTCATAGCTATCGCTAATAACGTCAGATAAATACTGGTTATAGCGTTCCCGGTATGTGTCATCAGCATAGATTTTGGCTATCAATGGCCAAGAATTTGAGTCTAAATCAGAGAAATCAAGTTCTAATGCACCGCCCATTTTACCCGTTTGTAATGCCTCATTATTATCCCATGGGATCCAAGTTAATTTGTTTGTGTCTGGATCGTTGTAAAGATAATAATTATGGGGCATTAATCCGTAAGTATCCCAGTTTTGAATTACGCCATTCACTGCGAGATATTTCAAGAACACATCAACATCAAATATAGCTTCAAGGTTTTCACGCCAAGTAACAGGATCGGAAGTCGCTGTATCATCATGTAATGCGTCGAATAAAGCTAAAATATCTGACCAATCTTCATCATCTTCATTGGTTTTCTTTTCAAAACTGTCTTCACTGAAAGATCCTTCAATAAAGGTCGCACCATCATCCTCAGGCTTATATAAGTTACCATCATCACTGCTAAATTGAGTATCAATTACCGTGTCATCGACTTCTTCCACAAGGGTATATAAGCCAAAGTATTCAGGGCCATCACCATGGTCGATATATAAAGTATAAAAAGCGGTGTGAGAGACGGCTAAACCTGCATCTTTAAATACATCGGCGGCGACCTTTTCACGTAACTGCGACTCATCATCGTAATTATTTTTAAGACTTAACTTTTTAAAGCCATAAAATCGTTGATTGTCGATTTGTGGGTAGTAGTCTTCAAACTCATCAAAATCTAACTTAAAAGATAACTTGAGTACGCCTTGTTGCCAGCTGGTTTGCAGTGACGAGTTTCCCTTAAAACGGATGCCTACTCGATACCATTGTTTATCTTCGTAATAAATATCAGCTGGCACCATAATGGGGTTGTCATCTGTATCTACAAGGTTGTTTGAATTAGTCGTTGTACCAAAAGTGCCATAAGTATCAGTCATATCGTTAAGCATGATGGTCCAGCGATCTTCAGTGACCACCACATCAAGGCGTTTTACTTCATTGTCAGCAAATACTTCATCAAAGTTGGC
The DNA here is from genome assembly GCF_019654955.1 of Shewanella sp. KT0246. GTDB lineage: Bacteria > Pseudomonadota > Gammaproteobacteria > Enterobacterales > Shewanellaceae > Shewanella > Shewanella goraebulensis. Next base: position 36,839 of record NZ_BPEV01000017.1, read on the forward strand.
ATCTGCACTTTTGCTATGGGTGTCATCGGTCCAATCGCTTGCTTCAAAATCAGTATCGTTATACTCCTCAACCGGTGTTTCAATTTCAGTGTCAGGTACTGTTATTACAGTCTCTTCGCTGCTGGTATCATCTGAGCTATCACAAGCAGTTAATAGGCATAAGCTAGTAAGCGGTATAATTAATAGTTGCCGAAATGGTTTACATCCCGTTTGAAAAAGCGAATAGAGAAGGGGACTGAACATAAGTAAACTCCTAAGTTAACCCGTAGTTGATAATGGCTAATATGAGTTTTTAATGTTATGTGATTAAAGTGCAGAAACCGTGCAGGAACCGTGAAGCAATGAAGTATATTTTAATTACCTAATTTGAACCGTATCAGTAACAGCATTCCCTAAACCCACAATTCTAAATTCACTATTTAGAATAACTTATTTGGTGAGTGATTAGGTAAGTCGTCACTTGATAAAGTGCTCAATTAATTGCAATAAAAAAGGCATCTTTCGACGCCTTTTTTAAATAGTAATGATGAAATAATCTATGGGTTATTTCATCGTATTACTTTAAAAGTGCCACTGCTTCCATATCCAGTTCAATATCTGTGCAGCCTTTTGCGCAGTATATCCCGGGTGCTTTTTCTGCAGGTTTGGCATTTTTAGTATTGGGCGGTAATTGCAGCGTTAGTGGCTTGTTACATTCAGCACATGTTGCGCTATTGCCTTTTAGCATACGTTTAATCAGATTTTTTTGTTGGTTGAACGACTCAAGTGTTGTGCCATTAACCGCTGAAAAATCAAGTTTTTGTGTTTCGCTCATTACCGCTACCTATCTCAAAATGACTTAGCTTGATGACGCTTGGCAGGCTTATTTAACCTGATCAAGCGGGCTCCAACGCTGTAATTCTACAGGTAGTGCTACCCCTTGAGCGGTAAGTAAGTTTACACGCGCTTGATAAGCTGCGCCGTGCATCAAGTGTTTTGCTAAGTCTACCGCATTTCGCTGGGTATAATCATCTAAATAGCTGCCTTTTGCCCATTCGTTGAACGCGCCAAGTGCGGGGCCAGCCCAAATTTGGTAATCCATTTCACGGCCAGCTTCACCAGAATTAGACCAACGGCTTGATAAACCTAAATACCAACGGAAGATAAGCGCCATTTTACGCTTAGGGTTACCTTCTGCACGTTCGATTTGCTTTGGATCACGCTCGTTAAAGTGAGCCACAGTGCCGGCCCAAATATCATCAAGGGTTGAACGGAATACTTGTTTTTCAAGTTTTTCACGTTCTTCGGCAGGGATAGCTTCAATCGACTCATAACGGGTATAAATCTCATAAAGTTTATTAGCACGCATAGGGAATAAGGTGCCACGTTTTACCACTTGTAGCTTAACGCCCATTTCGAACATATCAGCAGCAGGTGCCATGGTGACATCGGCCATTTCTGTAGTGGCAAGTAACTTACGAGTGTGTTCACTGGCGCCCGCTTCAACACAAGCTTGGTTGATTGAGCCTGTCACAATATACGCAGCGCCCATATTAAAGGTTGCTAGTGCTGCATCAGGGGTACCGACACCACCGCCACAACCGACACGAATAGGTGTTTTGTATTGGTACTCGGCTTGGATTTTATCTTTAAGCGCCAAAATTGTTGGTAATAGCGTGACTAATGGACGGTTATCAGTATGGCCGCCAGAATCAGCCTCGGCAGTCACGTCATCAGCCATAGGAACAAGCTGAGCGAGCTCCATTTGTTCTGGTGTGATTAATCCTTCATCAACCAGTTTTTGCAGCATTTTAGCGGGAGCTGGTTGCATAAACTTACTCGCCACTTCTGTGCGACTTACTTTAGCGATAACCTTGTTGGCGATAACGATTTCACCTTGACTATCACGACTTAAACCTGCAGCGCGGTAATAGACAATTTGTGGTGTTAAACCCAAAAATGCTGAGGCTTCTACCGTGCGCACTTTATGTTTTAAAAACAGCTCAACACTGCCACGCTCAAGCGCAGGTTCACTTGGACTATGGATTAAGTTAAACATGTACGGGCCATTTGGAAGTGCGGTTTGAATGCGGTTAATGGCTTGTTCTACGCGTGATGGAATTAAGCCAGCTGCGCCGAACGAGCATAAAATGCCTGCTTGACCTAATGCAATCACTAACTCTTCAGATGAAATACCGTTAGCCATGGCACCAGCATAATAGGCGTATTTAACACCGTGAACGCGGCGGAAGTTACTGTCGCCTAGGCTTTGAGTGCCTAAAGCTGGGGCGAATGCGCTCACAGGTAAATCCTGTTGGCTGTTTATGCTTTCAGTCATTACTTGTGCGTTTTGCGAAATACCTAAGCCTTTTTCAGGATGGTTAACTAGATAACACGCCTGAGACAATTCTTTTAATTTTTTACCGATAGCGGCATTATCAAAGCTGGCATCACTTGGGGCTACTTGCCAAGGCCATGGAGAAAGCTTTTCGTTTTGAGTGCTAATAGTCATTATTATTCCTTTATGCCTCTTCGATACAGATAGCGATATCTTTTACTTCGTAAATGCGTAACCCATCTTTACTCAGGTTTGCGTCACCTACGATGATGCGTTTGCCGTTTTCATCTTTGACTGCACTGATGTGCACATCTAACGACATTTGCTTATTCAATGGGTTAATTTGGCCACGGTACTTCCATTTGATATCAGATAAAATCTGGCCAAATTTAGGATTAGTGAAGCCTTTGCCTAAGTCTTTACTGATGGCGTAAGTTTGCATTAACTCGATAATAGCTTCAACGCCTAATGAACCTGGCATTACAGGGTCTTGATGGAAGTGGAATTGGAAGAACCAATCACTTGGATCAATCGTGCGTGAAGCAGACAAGTAACCTAAGCCATTTTTACCACCTTTATCAACAATTTCAGCTTTGTCGATAAAGTTAAGCTGACCGCCAGCTAAACGATAATGTGGTTGATAGGCCGGTGCGTGGAATACACGTGATTGCTTATCCAGTAAATCCACGGTGATATCAGCAGGGACGTTATTATCAATGTGCCAAGGCTGAGTGATTCGGCCATTATCAATACCCAATTGGTTTTTAAGCGCATCGCCTTTGAAGTAACCAAATACCGCGCTACCTGTGTAGAAAGGTTCGCCATCGACACTTAAGTCAAAGCTAAAGCTTTGGATGATGTTACTTCCGGCAATAACGGTAGATAACAGCTTAGAATCATTGACAATGGTTTTGCCGCGTAAATCAACGTCACGCAATAATTCACCGCTACCATCAAGGTTACGGAAGAATAGCTCTTGCCCTGGGAAGCCAAGGGTTGTGCCCATGTAACCTGAGATAAATCCGTTGGGTTGCAATGATATTTCCATTAATACCGAGTAAGGCATGACAGAGGCGTGGCTGTTTTTAGCAAAATACCACGCATCTGTTGGTACTTCATATTCAGCGATACACGATGACGGTTTTTTAAGTTCGCCACGTTTGCCTTGAATATCAACAACACGGGTTGTTAGCTGTAGGTCACCACATGGCGTACGCGGCGGGATAAAACCACGGTAAATACTAAAGTCTGGGCCAAAACAGTTTTCAATGTCACCAGTTGCAAACTCAAACATATGGTACGCAGTGAACGGAAGTGTATCAGGAGTACGATTTGGATAATCAGGTATGACTGGCGCTTCAACATGTTGCAGCGGAATAACGCCTTTATTGGTTGGTGCGCTTAAGTCTGGTAATTGAGCCATTAACGGTGCATTTAATGATGCAGGCGTGTTGTGGCTATTGTTCTTTTGGACTGTGCCTGAGGTTGTATGTGTTTCATAAGAGTCGGCAGTGTAACGGGTACATTCACTTTCTTCTTTAATCATCACCCCGAGGTTTTGGAAGTCTACGACCGCTTTACCATTGAGCAATATTTCAATATTAGCTTTAGCATATGGGCGAGGGTGAGTGCCAATTTCAGTAACTTCCATGCGATAAGTCAGCTCACCATGTTGTGGCAAGACTTGGCCACGACAACGTACTTTTTGTGAAGCATTCTCTAAAGGCTGGAAGCGACCATTTTCAACCAAGGTGTGCATACCAATGTGCAGCATAAAGAACTGCAATAATTGGCCACAACCTTCAGCCATTAATGAACCTGCCATCACTTGGTCACCTTGGAAGTGACAAGGGAAGTACCAATGATCAGGTGCTAATTGTTTATGACCTTCAATAAAGCCTAAGCCCCAAGCGCCGCCATGGACATCTAAATTGCCTACTTGCTCAATCATCAAGAATTTTTCAGAGGCAAAACATAATGAGTCTTGCTTACCTGATGCTTGCTGGTGGTTATGGTGCTCGCCAGTAAAACAACTGCCGATATCACCATTGAGTAAGTGATGAATTTGACCATAGTCAAACTGGGTCTGAGCACAATGTAATAGCGGCTCAAAACGAGGCTTGTTTGGTGTATTTAACGCCGCTTCACGAGTTTTAATTTCATCTTCGGTGTAAATAACCCCTTTACCGTCATCTAACTCTTGATCGGTAAAGAAGCCAGCACAGCCGCCATCCATTTTTAAAACCATCTTATCGCCGACGAAACATTCGTAAGAGAAGAAGAATAATAATGTCTCGCCATTCTTTGCGAAGTTGTTGATTTTAATGTCGTAACGTAATGTGTCGCCGCCACGAGGTAAATCGCCTAAGAAAGTAAGCGTACAATCAAGTAAACGGTAAACACGCTCACCCTTGTTTTCAAAATCAATGCCTAAATAACTGATAAGCATTAAATCGCATTGACCTGATTCAACGGCCACCGCCCATGGGATTTGGCCATCGACTAAGTAAGGTGCATCTTCAGGGATGTCATACTCTGTGGTCATGCTACAAGGCTTATATTGGTTCATCGTCGCGTCTAGCTTAGTGACACGAGATACTAATAAGTAATCTGTTGTAGGGAGGCGAACGCGGCGAGAGTAGTTATCAATCACGGCGTATTCTGGACCAAATACCTTAGCAATATCACCTTCGGCATATTCTACTAAATCGGCATAGTTCCAAATACATGGCTTTTCCGCTGGGATAGGCGCTGTGTACGGCGGCACATTTGCATGATCTGGACGCAAAATTGGCGCAGATGCTACTGGCTGAGCTAATACATTTTCAGCTTGGACGGGCGCTACAGCTTGTGCAGTCGATTGGGCAATATAAGGCTGACCATTTGCTTGTGCTACCTGCTGTTTTAAAAGCGCATCAGCGACTTTTAAGCCTTGCTCACGGCTCTTTAGAAATGCTAATTGCGCTTGATGTGCTAACCATTGGTTTTGTTCAAAAGCGCTTAAATGTGCAGGAGGTAATTGGCTAACGGTTGCTACAGAGCTAGTCAGTGATGACGTTTGAACTGACTGAGCTGCTTGAGCAGTAGGCGTAGACACCTTGGGTGTAGGGTTAAACTGGGTTGAACGATCAGAAAACGGCATAGAAGTCTCTGTAGTCATTGAATTATTGTTAGCGGACATAGGCGCTGAATTGGCATGAGCTGGGGCGATAAATTGGCCGCGGTCATGTAAGTTCATCACAGTTGTAGGTGCAACAGGGTTAAGTTTGGCAACTTTCGCTCGAATACTGTCAATGTTTGCCAGTGGCGCATCAACAATATGCTGGTAGATGTCACGACCACCTAAACTGACTTGCTTCACTAGGCTCAATTTCTTGGCCGTTTGCGCTTGTATATCAGTGTTCATACGAGTGCTCATCGCACTTGCTTGTTCAGCATTTTGGCTGATAAGAAGTTGTGAACATTGGTTTTCGCTCAAGGTAGCGATAATGGCCTTTTGGTTAGGTTTATTGCTCAGTTGGTTATCCGAGTGAGCGTTCTGTACAGAAGCATTCAATCGAGTTTTCAATAAGCCATGCAATAAGCTGGCAATACCGGAAGCGGCAAAAGTGTGTCCGATACAAGATTGCGCTTTGCTGGTGGCCGATTGGCTAAAAAGCTTCGATAGCATTTGCGCATTATCAATATTAACCAAATCAGGTGCTTGGTTTAGCTCTAATAAATCAATATCAGTTGCGGCTAATCCAACAGGGGTTAACACGTCATCGCTAATGGTTGAAAGTTGATCTGTATGACCAAATGCCAAACTGTCGATAGTGCCATAAGTGTGGGTAATGGCTTGAGTAACCGCTGATGAATCGTCATTGTTCGCTGAAGCTAGAGTGGCAGAACCTAGAGCCGCTGAATCTAGGGTATCTAACGCCCCTAATGCCTGATGGATTAGGTCGCAATGCTCGCTATCAATAGCGGCTGCTTGCAACACTATTGCACCAGCACCTTCACCAATGTTAAGTGCTTCATTTGAGCCTGCTTTATCAATGTTCGCCGTTTTAAGCACGATGTTTTCAATACTGCCTGACAAGTCTACTGCAGCAATGATAACTGCATCTAAAGGCTCTTGACGAGACTCCATGGCAAGTAGGTTTTGTGCCACATCAATACAGCGGTTAACTGATTGCTCGCCTGCTGAAATCGTAAAGGCTGGGCCATTAAAATCCCATAACGATGAGATACGCGACGCCATAATATTACCGATGAAGCTGGTATATTGATTGAGTTTGGCGGCATCTAACACACTGTCCATGGCAATGGTTTCAAGCGCTTGATATTCACTCTCTGACAAGCTTACGCCATGGGCTGATAAGCTGGCTGCAATTTGGGTATGCAGATTAACGCGGCCGCGGAACTGGTGTAATTCAAGTTCTGTTTCCATCGCAACCAAAACCGCTACTTTGCTACCAGACTTAAGCTTGGCATCATGAATAGCCTCATCTGCCACTTTCATTAGTAACAATTGCTGCGAGATTAAACGGTCATCTTCATTTGGTGGCACTTTAAAGCGTAAGAAGTCAAAATCAAAGTTATCAATATAAGCACCCGTTGGCGCAGTTTGTTTAAGCCCAAATTGCTGTAATAATTCAGGGTGTTTATCTAAACCTTTCCAGCGTTTAGTTGGCAATGTGGTAAATGCGGTTTGATTGTTATTTACTGCATCTGCAAAGGCATTAACCGTCGACAGTGAACCAAAATGCGATGCCATACCTGTAATGTGCATCGGTATTTGCGCATTGATGGTTGTTGCAGGCGTTACACTTGCCTTATTGGGCGTGTTGAGCGCAGCATCAGTTGACTGGCCATGACTCTTAGCAAAGTATGACTCAACCAATAAATGGGCATTACAACCACCAAAACCAAATACTGACACACCAGCATGACGAGCCGTATTACCTGCTTTATCAGGCCAAGGTAGAACATCATTTGGCAAGGTTGCAGGGCCAAACATTTCTGATGGTGATGCAATCGGTGCGCTGATATTAATACTTGGCGGCAGAACACCTTGGCGCATTGCAAAAATCATTTTCATGATCCCTGGCATTCCTGCAGCAGTAAGCAAATGGCCTAAGTTAGACTTAGCTGAACCAATTAACGGCGTTTTGCTGCCATTGAGTTTGTCGCTGAAAAAGCGCTCCATTGAAGTCAACTCAACTTTGTCACCTAATGGCGTACCTGTTGCGTGACACTCAAGCACCTCAATGTTATCTGGGCCAAAGTTTTCATCGTGCATAGCAGCATCAGCATAAGCACGTTCGAACGCTTTAACTTGGCCATCACTGTTTGGACTCAGTACAAATTGGCCTTTACCATCATTTGATAAACCTATACCGCTAACGAGTGCGTAAATATGGTCGCCATCACGTTCAGCATCTTCAAGGCGTTTAAGGACTAAAACACCAGCACCTTCACCAGCAAACAAGCCTTTTGAATTACTATCAAATGGCGCTGAAATACCATGGTCAGGATAGGCATGGAAAATGGAAAAACCCATGTTAATAAAGAATGGGTCAGCGCCAGAGACTGCACCAGCAAGCATCATGTCAGCTTTACCTGTATGCAGGTAATCACAGGCAAGTTTCAATGAGTAAACTGAACTTGCACAAGCAGCATCAAGGCTTAATTGCGCAGCACCTAAGCCTAGAGCGTCGGCCACTAGTTTTGATGCATTGTGAGCAATGGCGCCGTTAGACAAAGAAGCTGGCGTTGTTTGCTCGCTAAATCCTTCACTATCAAATGGCTGCAATGTGAAACTTGGTTGTTGTAGCTTATCTTGCAACGCTTTTTCTACTGCACTGTGATAAAGCGGCACAAACAACTCATTGGACTTAGCCGTTGGAAACGATAGGGTTCCCATGATAATGCCGGTGCGGTTTAATGCGCCATTGTTTTGTGGGGTTGTTATATCAACACCAGCATCATTCAATGCTTTACGTGCTGTATCGGTTGCCCATAAAAAACTGTCATCAAGGCCGCTAAATTGCTCGGCAGGAATACGATAGCCATTTGCATCAAAACTGAAGTTTTGAATGTAGCCGCCTTTATCACAATAAAAACGGTCAGACTCACCTTGCACACCTTGATAGTCAGCTGGGTTTGCATTGAGCTTTTGGCTGCTAATTGTGCTTCGAGAGTCTTTTTTGTCTAATAAGTTTTGCCAAAATTTAGCGGGCGTATCCGCATCGGGATACTGAGTTGCTAAACCAACAATGGCAATCTTGGGGACTGTTGTATTTAGATTAGTTGATTGAGAACTCAAGATTGTTCTCCTTCTAATTGAGGGGCCAACATATTGTCTGTGTGGTGATTACTTCGTTTTTCTGCCGCCAATGTTGTCGTCAGTAAACTCGACAAGGTCTCAATAAGATAATCGAGCGAAATTGGAGCTTTATGAGTAATCAGTTGAGCAATACATTTAAGTAGCGCAGTTTGGTCATCGCCTTTTGCATTCACTGAAATGGCTTGGCATGTTTGCGCCATTTCAGAGGTGCGAGAGATTTTGTCAATCAATGTTGTCGTTTGTCTGTCAGCGCCGATTTCGACAAAAAGCGAGGCGCCCAGTTGACGTGCATTATTGACTAACTGTGTAAAATCTAACGGCTGACAGAAGGTATCAGCAATGGATGTTGCAATCGCTTCACTGGTTAAATTAATCGGCAATTGGCTGGCTGCGCTGATAAATTTAATTTGGCTTGCGAAAGGTGCAATAACATCTTGCTCATGTAAAGGCTGCTGATAAAAGGCTTGTACGTTATCGCGAATAAGCATCGCAGGTTTGGTGTGCATTGCAGTCACTCGATTCGCTGCTATGCCGCGCTTACCAATTTGTTTAAGCAGCGCTTTACAGCTTTCTTCACAGCCTGCAAGCACACAAGTATCACCTTGGATGATGGCAAGATAAGCGCGGGGGAAATCAGCTAATACTTTTTCGATATCAGCAGGAGTTGCACGAACCACAAAGCTATTCCAAACAATGTCTTCACCGTGCTCAAGTTGCCATGCTTGACGCACGCAATCTAGGCGGCCAGAAATGTCTGTGGTGAAAATACTGTTAGTCTGCGTTGCTTCAATCATATTGTGGGGTGTTTTCCACACATCAAGACTGGCCCACATAGACGCTTCACCCATTGAGTAACCCATGGCAAAGTTAGGCTTAATGCCGAAATGCTCAGTGAGCACTTTGGTTAGGATGTAACTTGCGCCTACACCTGCAATAGCCAGTTCACCTAAGCTCATGTCGGCGGTTTTAGCATTTTCAGCATAAATGCTATCAGCTTGCAGCATGGCTTTGACATCACCATCGCGCTCTAGTTGTGCAAATAAAGCTGGAAAGTAGCGCGGTAGTTGAGCAAACATTTGCGGGTATACCGTACCCACGCCAGGGTAAACAAAACACAGGCCATTATTGCCAATTACTTTATCTGAAGTGAGATGAAAGCAGCTTCCTGACGGGGTTTTGTGTTCAATGCTTAAGTTGCTTTTAGCTTGAACTTTAACTTCATTTTCCGCAGTGGTCTCAGCTTTATCAATCGCGCTAAGCATGACATTGATTTCACTTACTGCATTAGTCACTGAATTTGCCATAACGACAGCCGATAAAGGCTGGGTCTGATCAAATTGCTTTAGCTGGCTAAGCATGAAGGAGATAGCTGTGCTGCTACTCTTGTCATTGTGTTCAGGCAGCGCTGCCAATTGAGTGCTTAATTTTTGCAGCAGCTGTTTCATCGACCCAAGGTCATTGGCTGATACAGGCAAAAATAGTCGATTTTCATCTACCAATGAACTTGCTTGAGCAAGCTCAGTGCCTTGGACAAAGACTGCACAGTGTTGCTTAATACCTTCACTAAAATTAAAGCTGGCAACGCGATTTTGGTGCATTTCAGTAAACCAGTATTGAGCATCAGTTGGCTGATTTGCTGAAACTGCATTTGGCACACTGCGAGTTGCAATGGTGCCTATCAGCATAACCAACTGGGCAAACTTATCTTTATAACAAGTTAATTGAGTCGCATCGACCTGAGTAGGTTTAATGTGTGCACGCTTGGCTTGAGCTAAAGCCGCATTTATTGCACTTGGCATATCATCAGCTTCACCCATACCAGTTAAGTAGGCATGAGGATGACAACGATGTTTAGCCGCCACAATCGCTGGCATCATTAATAAGCGATACGGTAATTCAGGGTGACTGAGTAAAACCGTATGTTGTTGCTCGATATGGATGATGGCTTGAGCAAAATAGTCATTAAAGCTAAGTGCTGTATTAACAGAACTTTCACTAACAACATGTTCACTCAAACTCGCATCTAAGCTTGATACATCGATATCAAGATCAATTGCTGAAGCGCCAATGACTTCAGCTAAAGAGCAAGGCTTAATCGCTACAAAGTTATTGGCACTAAAATCATTGCCTGAAGATGTTGCGAATGAGACTTGCTCATTCGCAACTAGCTTTAAAGCAATTCGCATGCTTTTAATGGCAGACGTTGAAGGAGACAGTTGATTACTCACACAGACTCCTGCAAATCAGCTAATGCTTTAGCTGGGGCTAAAAAGGCCTCATTCAAGCTTTTGCTGATGGTCGTTTTTGCGCTTAGCATAGTGCAGCTTAAGCGGCCATCTTGGTGATAAAGTGCAATATCAGCCGTTAACGAGCGGCTGGTACTTTTAAGCACATTCAACACTAAATAACCTTTATCGCCTGAGGCGAATGGGGCGTAAGTGGTTAACTCACCAATGGTTGACGGTAAGCTTGCAGCATCGTGTTTGATACGCGCCCACACTAACATGGCTTGTAAAAGTAAGTCTTCAGCAAAAGCCTGACTGCCACCTAACGCTAGTTGCGGTGTAAAGCTTGCGCAATCTAAAGCGTTAATTTGAGGCAACTCAACAGAACAAACCAATTGTTCATCGTTGGCAATTAACAACTGCTTTATTCCTTGTAGGCGAGGGCCGTGGAATAAACTGCCATTGCTATACAATTCACTATCAGTGCTAATGACTTTGTCTGAGTTTGCTAATTGCTGCGCATTTTTTGCTGCTGTTGGTAGCGTGGTTGAAACCGCTTCTTTAGCAACTTTCTCATTAATAACCTTCTCATTAACAATCAGGTTTGCTTGATACTGAGGTCTTAGCAAGCTATCAAGGGCGTCACTTTGCATACGACTAGCAATCAGTGCTTTTAAGCCTGATTCAGTTTGCGTCAATGTCAGCGTTAATACTTGTGGTTCTTTAGTCTCGAAAATAATGCCTTTCAGCAATTTATAATCTTGAACCGTCACAGGCAGACCACACAATTGTTGCGCAGTTTCACGCATCCATTGTATGGCGCACACTGTCGGTAGTACTGGATTACCCGCGATGCAATGATCTTCAAGGAAGGGCATTGCAACTGGGTTTAGTACACGTTCAACAGTAACCGCGTTGTTGACAACACGGTTAGCAGGAGTAGTAAAAGAAAGAATCAGCGAACCCTCGGCATTAAGCGAAGAGTCCGCATTAAGCTTTTTTACAGCTGCGCCTGTTTTATCTGCTGAGCTTGAGCCCTGCATACTTGAACCAATTAACAGCTGTACGCCCGACTCAGACAATAGGCTGTGAGCAAACAAGTTTGCGCCTTTATCGAGTGGAATAACGTATACGCCGCGCTCAACAAACATTTTCTTCAATGCTGAACTGACCATTCCGCCATCCCAAGGGCCCCAGTTAAAGCTCATGACTTTAGCTTGCGGGTAGTTAGCTGCAAGTTGAAGTGCTGTCTTGTTGAGGATCTCATTAGACATTGAGTAGTCACTTTGGCCAGTATTGCCATAGAAACCGGCTGCTGATGAGAACATAGCAACCAGTTTTAACTTGCTTGCATCAATCGCATTGATGATGCCTGCAAAGCCCGACACTTTAGTGCCATATACACGGCCTAACTCAGCTAAGGTTTTGTCTTGAATATGTTTATCAGCGAGTACACCAGCACCATGAATGATGCCTGTAATCGGTTTAACACCTGCAAGAGATTGCTTGATGGCTGCATCTGAGCTGACATCCATGCTGATGTACTCAGCACTTGCACCGACAGCTTTAAATGCTGCTAATGAGCGATCAATTTCTAAACTGCTGGTAATCGGCCAAACTAAGGCATCAATTTGCTTAGGTGTTGGCTTGTTACCTTGAGATTGAATAAATCCGATTGCTGCTGCTTTTAATTCTTTAGCCTGTTTGCCTTGAGCCCAAGTCGGTAAATTACCGGCTAAATGCTCACTGCGACCCGCTAAAATAAAGTGCGACTGAGTTTGTTTGGCAAGAGTAAGGGCACATTCAAATGTGACGCCTTTAGCACCGCCAGTCACCAGCACTGTATCTTCACTGTTTAGAGATGTGGTTTGGTAACGGGTTTGAGCAGTTGCCGTAGCTGATAAAGTATGACGACCTTGGTCGCTAATACCCACTTCAGCTGTTGCTGTATCAATATCAAATAACTCTGCAATAACGGCTTGTGCTAACTCGACAGCTTCAAAGCTTGGGGTAATATCCAATGCTCTACAGAACACAGTTGGCCACTCATGACCTAATGTTTTAGTTAAACCTGATAATGCAGCTTGGTTTAGCTCAGCCTTTGCAAGCTCGTTACTGTTTAAGTAACCGAATCCACCATCAATGCGGCTAACAGTCATAAAGCTTACGCGCTCAGTTTTAGCCAGTTCAGCAAATGATTGCTGAAGGTGTTTAGCCATCAAGAAAGCTTGCTCTACAGCTACAAAAGCTGAATCACTTAATGGCAAAGCACCTTGTGCTGCTAGTTGAGGTTGCAGGTGAACAAAACCGGCAATCTTATGCTGCTTGCTAATTTGAGCAATGACATCGCTAATCGCGTCGTCATTGACCGCAGATAAAGTGAAGCTGGCAATATCACTGCTCAGCGGTGATTGCGCAGATGTCACTGACTCAGGGCTACGAATAACGGCGACGGTTAGGCCTGTTGCTACTAATTTTTCAGCTAAAACACCTGCGTTATGGCCGTCATCATTGATAACGATACAGGCGTCTTTTGAAAAACCGTCAACTAACTTATCCGCCGCTGGTAGCTTTTTTAGCGCAACTTCCTGATGAGGAGGTAAGTCAGTTGCTAACTCAGCTGTGGCAGGTGAAGTGTCAGTTGAGCTTAGCGTTGGCTGAGAGCCTTCAGCTGCACTTGTCGAAAGTTTAGAGCCTTCAGCAGGTAGTTTAGAGTTCATGTAGCTAACGATTTCGCCTAGGGTGCGACACTCTGCTAAATCTTCAGGGTTTAATTCAGGTAAGCCTGGTAGCTCGTCTTGAACCGTCCCTAAAATTTCAACACGCTTGATCGAATCGATGCCTAAATCCGCTTCCATATCCATGCTTAATTCAAGCATTTCAGTTGGGTAACCGGTTTTTTCAGCAACCACAGTCATCATTGTGCTTTGTACTTCTTTTGCGCTCAGGGCTGTCTCAGCTGATAAACCACTAACTGCTGGAGCTGCTACTTGAGAAGCGCCTGCTGCGGTCTGTGTATTAGCGTCTGTGGCTGCACTTGTAGGAAGCTTGCTGTTCATGTAGCTAACGATTTCACCTAGTGTACGACACTCAGCTAAATCTTCAGGGTTAAGCTCTGGTAGCGTAGGAAGTTCATCTTGAACTGTACCTAGAATTTCAACACGTTTGATTGAATCTATGCCTAAATCCGCTTCCATATCCATGCTTAATTCAAGCATTTCAGTCGGGTAACCGGTCTTCTCAGCAACCACAGTCATCATCGTGCTTTGAACTTGTTCCGCACTTAAACCTGATGTTTGAGTAGCAGCTACTTGAGCAGCGCCTGCGGCAGCCTGTGTATTAGCGCCTTCAGCAGGAAGCTTAGTGTTCATAGCGCCTGCGGCGGGTAGTTTACTACCCATATAGTCAACGATCTCACCAAGTGTACGACACTCAGCTAAATCTTCAGGGCTGAGTTCAGGTAGTGTTGGTAATTCGTCTTGAACTGTACCTAAAATTTCAACACGCTTGATTGAATCGATGCCTAAATCTGCTTCCATATCCATGCTTAATTCAAGCATTTCAGTTGGGTAACCGGTTTTTTCAGCAACCACAGTCATCATAGTGCTTTGAACTTCTTGTGCGCTTAAACCTGATGCTACATGAGCAGCGCCTGCGGCGGGTAGTTTGCTACCCATATAAGACACAATTTCACCAAGTGTACGACACTCAGCTAAATCTTCAGGACTTAGTTCAGGCAGTGTTGGCAGTTCGTCTTGAACAGTACCTAAAATTTCAACACGCTTGATTGAATCGATGCCTAAATCCGCTTCCATATCCATGCTTAATTCAAGCATTTCAGTTGGGTAACCGGTTTTTTCAGCAACCACAGTCATCATCGTGCTTTGAACTTCTTGTGCGCTCAGGGCTGTCTCAGCTGATAAACCACTAACTGCTGGAGCTGCTACTTGAGAAGCGCCTGCAGCGGAGCTTGTAGGAAGCTTAGTGTTCATAGCGCCTGCGGCGGGTAGTTTACTACCCATATAAGATACGATTTCGCCAAGCGTGCGACATTCAGCTAAATCTTCAGGGCTTAGCTCTGGCAGTGTTGGCAGTTCGTCTTGAACTGTACCTAAGATCTCAACTCGTTTGATGGAATCGATGCCAAGGTCAGCTTCCATATCCATGCTTAATTCCAGCATTTCAGTTGGGTAACCTGTTTTTTCTGCAACCACTTCAAGCATAGTGTTGAGTACTGTTTCTGCGCTAAGACCTGAAGCAGCAGGGGCGGAAACGGCTGTGTGAGTTGCATTTGCAGTGTCGCTGTTCATAGCGCCTGCGGCCGGTAGTTTACTACCCATATAGTCAACGATTTCGCCAAGAGTACGACACTCGGCTAAATCTTCAGGGCTTAGCTCTGGCAGTGTTGGAAGTTCGTCTTGAACAGTACCTAAGATCTCAACACGTTTGATTGAGTCGATGCCTAAATCAGCTTCCATATCCATGCTGAGTTCAAGCATTTCAGTTGGGTAACCTGTTTTTTCTGCAACGACTTCTAACATAGTATTCAGAACTGTTTGCGCGCTCAGGGCTGTTTGCGCGCTTTGAGCTGTTCCTGCGCTTAAGCCAGCAGGAGCAGTTACTGCAGAAGCTGTTACTACAGGATCGGCTACAGGAGCAGGTGCTTTAACTGGTTCAACACGTGGGGCTGGAGCAGCCATCGCGGCAGTTTGATCTACAGGTGTGGCTTTTGCTACTGGAGTGTTAACTGCTGGAGCAGGTACAGGAGCCGCTACTTTCATTGCTTCAACTACTGGTGCCGCAATCACTGGAGTTGTAACGACAGGTTTGGCTGCTACAGGCGGATTAACAACAGGTGCATGGCCTGTCAACATGCTCAACGCATTTTGGCTTGATTGTGCTTGCTGCTCAAGGAACAAGGTATGGCTTTGCAATGTTTGCGCTTGATGCTGGTGGAATAGCTCCATTGAACGCTGTAGGCTCTCTGGAATAGCGTGTCCTGCGGCGGCCATCTTACTTTGCTCTGCCATTAGGTGAGTAAAAGTCTCGCCATATTGTTGCGGAATCGCTAAGAACTGCTGATGTAGATCGGCAGCTTGTTGTTGCGCGTTAAAGAAGGCTTCTAAGCTGCCAGCCGCCGGCGCGGTTTGAGCTTGAGGTGCTTTTGTTTGAGCAGCTATTGACTGAGTAGACTGGCTAGCAGGTGCTGCAGCATTGGATACTGTTGTTGTGCCAGATGCGGCAACTTCAACGTATTCAGTTTTAATGACTTCTTTTTCCACAATTTTCTCTACTACTTTTTCAACTGGTTTCTCGATAACTTTCTCTACAATCGTTTCAACAACTTGAGAAGTTACTTGGCCTGTTGCTAATGACTTTTCCATTTTGGCGCGAGTTGGCGCACTAATATGGTTGGTTGCATTGAGTTTAACGTTCATGCCTTTTGGCACAGCAGGGGCTGCTATTTCGGCTTGATAAGGGTCAACTTCAGTGAGCGGAGCACCTAAAACGTTAAGTTGCATTGCTGCAACGCGTAATTGCACATCACTATTGCCCTTTGGATTAGGGTTAATACTGATAACTGATACTGCCTCAGCTTTATTACCTAATGTCGCTTCTACCAATTTATGGAGTATGTTCTTAGGTCCAAATTCAACAAATACACGCGCACCAGCATCATACATATTGTTCAGTTGGTCAGTAAAACGAACTGACTGCAACATGTGCTGTTTGAAAGCGGCTTTAATTGATTTTGCATCTTTAGGGTGTTTTTCGCCCGTTGCATTTGAGAACAAATCGACTTTGCTTGCAGTAAATTTAGCTTTATCAATTGCCTTGGCAAAAGGTTTTTGCGCATGACCTACAAGCGGGGTGTGGAAAGCACCTGATACTGGCAATGCAATGGCTTTAAAGCCTAAAGCGCTAATGGCTTTAGCTGCATTTGCACAAGAGTCAGTTGGGCCAGCAATCACTAATTGAGTCGCAGAGTTATAGTTAGCGACTTTAACACCATCAAACTCACTGATGCATGTTTCTAGTTTGGCGATATTATCGCTATTTGCTGCATCTGCATCGTTAGCTGGCAAGATAATGGCGTACATGGTGCCTTTATCTAATTCGTTACCGTCTTTATCGACTGCAGAAGCCGCCATTGAATCGCCACGAGCAAATGATAATTGGTAGTAATCATCATTTGAAATAACACCTGCTGCACATAATGCTGACAGTTCACCAAAGCTGTGACCTGCAAACATATCAGCGCTGAAGCCAGATTGAGTAAACAATTGGTATTGGCTCATGCTCACTACACCAATGGCGCTTTGTGCGTTATCAGTGCGGGTGAGTAAAGCTACTTGCGCATCTTTATCTGCTTTTTCAAATGCAGGAATAGGGAACATGACTTTTGATAATGGCGTTTTATCAAAGCTTGCAAATACCTTGTCGGCTTTGACTAATTGCTGGCGCATTTCAGGGAAGTGACAAGCGACTTCAATGCCCATGTTGACGTACTGAGAGCCTTGACCTGCAAATAAAGCCGCTACTTTAGGTGCGTTAGTCGCTTTTTTGCCTTTAGTCGTCTTTTGGTTTGCATTAGTCGTGATGAGTGCAGATGAGCGGTAGCTAGTGCCAGATGGTAGTTGCCATGCATCAGCGTCGTTACTTAGCTGCTTTAACGATAAACCAAGTTGGGTGGTTAATTCATTAAGGCTTGATACCACAAGGCCTAAACGCGCAGCTGAGTCATCTAGAGTGCGTACTGCATAAAGCTTGGCGATGCGAGTGAGCTCTGCTTGTTCAATGCTGCTATTGTCAGTCCCTTTTAGGCTACTGATTTCAGCGTTAAGCTTGTTAACTTCTGCAATTAAGGCAGCTTTGTTATCAGCACTAATTAGTAAGCTTTGTGCTACTTGGCGTTGACGGTATTTCTCATCACGGCTGTGCTCTGGGCTGTATTCTTCCAATACTAAGTGGAAGTTTGTGCCACCAAAACCGAACGAACTTATACCAGCACGGCGAGGAGTGCCGTCTGGTCGAGGCATCCAAGGGCGTGTTTCGGTATTAACGAAAAACGGTGAATCCTCAACATTAAGCTTAGGGTTTGGTTTAGAGACGTTAATGGTCGGTGGGAGTACTTTATGGTGCAGAGCAAGGGCTGCTTTAATGACACCAGCAGTACCAGCAGTTGATTTAGTGTGACCCACTTGTGATTTCACTGAACCTAAAGCAATGTGTTGCTTGGTTGGATCGTTTTCACCAAATACAGATTTAAGGCCGTTAAACTCGGCAACATCACCTGCAGCAGTACCCGTGCCGTGTGCTTCAATTAAGCCAACTGTTTCAGGGGCGAAACCTGCATCATCATAAGCACGTTTTAACGCTTTAGCTTGGCCTTCAGGACGCGGAGCATAAATACTCTTGAACTTACCATCTGATGAAGCGCCAACACCTTTAATTACTGAGTAAATACGGTCGCCATCACGCTCTGCATCTTCAAGACGCTTAAGGGCTACCATGCCGATACCTTCACCAATCATCATACCTTTTGAGTCGATATCAAATGGCTGAATGGTTTCATTGGTGGTGAACGCAGGGGTTTTTGAGAAACTCATATACATAGATGGTGAGTTATCGGTACACACACCACCTGTGATCATCATTTCACTGCGGCCTTCAACTAGCTCAGTTAATGCCATGCGCATTGCTGCAAGAGAACCTGCACATGCAGCATCAACCACACAGTTCATGCCGCCTAAGTCGAAGCGGTTAGCAATACGACCAGCGATAACATTACCTAGTGAGCCTGGGAATGAGTTTTCTTCCCAGTGAATGTATTGATCTTGGAACTTTTTGATCAACATATCGCTGTCAGCATCACTTAGACCACTGCTCTTAAATACTTTCTTTAATACAGGATATTGTAGACGTGCCGTTAAGCTTGCATTGATCTTTTGACCACCACCCACACCCAGCGTAATACCGATTTTGTCGGTGTCGTACTCTGATGTTACACCTGCGTCAGCTAAGACTTCTTTGGCGATAACCAATGAAAGTAATTGAGACGTATCTGTCAGTTCTAAGATATTTGGCGGCAGGCCAAACTCCATTGGGTTGAAGTCAACTTCTGGGATAAATCCACCACGCTTACAGTAGCTTTTATCTGGGGTGCTTTTATCAGCATCAAAGTAATCTTCAGCGCGCCAGTGAGTATCAGGCACTTCTGTGATGGCATCAATCTTTTCACTGATTAAGTCCCAAAACTTATTCAGGTAACGAGAGTTTGCAAAGATACTCGCCATGCCGACGATGGCAATTGGCATATCTTTAAGACGCTTGTTCAGTCTAGTATCTTGCGATTGACTGTTATCTTGAGAGGGCGTCTCAGGATTAGTAGGGGTTTGGCTCATTTTGAGTCTCCAATGTTCAGCTCTGTGACGGCTGAATGATAATTTTGCATGCGGTTTATGGTGTCCAATTGAATTGGAGTACCAGGAAATCGTGCTAAAAAGCTGTGGTAATTCTTAACAAGCAGTTTGCGTAAGTGGAATGGCCCATCTTTAAGAACACTTTCCATATAACGTTCAGTAGCTTGGGTGTGACTGTCTTGGTAGATATCGAGGTAAATCCAGTCGGACTTTAAGTCGACACCTAACATAATGTTGTAATTTTTAGCCTCAGTGAGATGAGGTGGAATTGTTAACGACACAACCTGAACCACATTGATGTTGGTGGACTCAGGTGATTCAAGGGTTTTTGATAGCGTTTCTGGGTTTAGTGTATAAGTCGCTACATCTGTACCCTGAACAATAGGTAACTGGTTAAAGTAACGCTCAGGAACATAAGGGCTTTCAAACTCATCGAGTTTCGATACTCCGTAGCGTTTTAAGCAGCGGGCAAGTCCAGAACGAGAGACGTTTTTATTAATAAACTGTTGAGTGACTTTAAGTAGCCTGTCTAAAGGCATTTTTAGTTGATAGCGCAGTCCCACCACAACGTATTCTTCCATTGGTGAAAGAGTGGTTTTTAAGTGATGTGGAGTATTAGGCGTATCGCTGATGGAGTCACGTTTGCGCCACTTTCTTACTGTCGCTTCAGAGATATTGAGGATTTTAGCTAACTGGCTGACACTAAAGTCGGAAGCTTGAATGAATTGACGCATTTCTGGGGTCGTCGTTGCATTGCGATGGCGCACAGGCGTGCTTGCAACATCACAATCGGAAGGTATTTTTTTGCTCACAGTTTTAGTGGCTGATTTAGCTTGTCGGTTTGCTGTCATTTAAGGACGGCCATAGCAGAATGAACACTCCGTACAATCTATTGGGACTCTCTAAAAAATACTGAAGATTAACGTTTGTTCATCTTCATTATTAGCGTTTTAGCATAATCGAGCATGCAGAGTACCTGAGGTTTCGGGTCGATACAATCACCCGAAACTAATTAATCACTGATTCGACCAGAACGAGCTAACACTTGTAAGCTGAATGGGTGATTTTGTTATAAAAAACGTTGCGGGTGTAAAGAGTGATCTGAGTCAATTATTCAACATTGTTACCGATCTATACTGAATTTATGGGTGTTTTATCTCCAACTGTAAACATAGTAAGACAAAGATATGGATAGTTTAATAATGTGAACAAAGGAGGCCATCATGGCTGAGTTTACCACTGAGCAAATCCGCAATCTGGCAGTGCTCGGACACACAGGCGCAGGTAAGTCCTCGTTATTAGAGGCGTTACTGTTTAGTGCCGATGCTATTAGCGCTAAAGGCAGGGTCGATAAGGGCACAAATCACGCAGATTTCACTGCCCAAGAAAAATCTCACCGACACAGTTTAGAACCTTCATTTTTAAACCTTGATTACCAATTCCACCACATCAACTTCATCGATACTCCCGGGTTACCTGACTTTTTTGGTCGTGCACTATTACCGCTACCAGGTGTTGAGTCTGTATTGCTGGTGGTTAATGCCAGTGTAGGTATTGAATCTGTCACTAAACGAGCCTTTGAGGCAGCCCGTAGCCAAGGTAAAGCTGTAATCATTGCGATTAATCACATGGATGGTAATGAAGCTAAAGTGTCTGATGTGATGATGGATATTCAACATCAGTTTGGCCACCGGTGCTTGCCGGTAAATCTGCCTAATGTCACCGCTGATGGTCAAGTCGATGATGTGGTTGACTGCTACTTACATTGTGATGAAACCTTCAATACTTTGTTTAGTCATGCCGCAACAGCAAGAGACGAACTGGTTGATACTGTGCTTGAAGAAGATGAAGCCTTAATGGAGCTTTATTTAGAACAAGGCGAGTCACTGACGCCTGAGCAATTACACGCACCATTAGAAACAGCACTAAGAATGGGCCATTTGGTACCAGTGTGCTTTACCAGTGCAGAACAAGATATCGGTATTAGCTCTCTGTTAGAAGTGCTGATAAAGCTAATGCCTAGCCCGCTTGAAGCAAATCCACCACAATTTATTAAAGGTTTCGGTGAGGATGCGAAGCCCATCGACGTGACTCAAAAAGCCACAGACCATGTATTAGCCCATGTATTTAGAGTGGCGATTGATCCTTTCTTCGGGCGAATGGGCGTTTTTCGTTTATACCAAGGAAAGATTACTGTTGGGATGAAGTTGTTTATTGGTAGTGGTCGTAAGCCCTTCAAAGTATCACATTTGATGAAGCTTCAAGGTGATAAACAAATTAATGTCAATCAAGCTTTGCCGGGGGATATTTGTGCTATCGCCAAACTTGAAGAACTATCAGTTGGCGCAGTGCTGCACGATAGTCATGACGAAGATGAATTCCATTTACCAGAGCTTAAATTCCCGCAACCTATTTTTGGATTGGCAGTGTCTGCTAAACGCCGTGGTGATGAACAGAAAATATCAGAAGTATTAAATAAGCTGGTGGCGGAAGATCCGAGTTTACACATCAGCCGCAATGAAGCTGAAGGGCAAACGGTACTGCAAGGTCAAGGTGATTTGCATCTGCAAATTGCCTTAGAAAAAGCGCAAAACCTATTTAATGTTGATATGGAAACCGATACGCCAGCAGTGGCTTATCGTGAAACTATTATGGGTGAGGCGGAATATCGCTATCGCCACAAAAAACAGTCTGGCGGTTCTGGTCAATTTGGTGAGGTTGAATTAAAAGTTGAACCATTAGCTCGCGGTCAGGGGTTTGAGTTTGTTTCTAAAGTGGTGGGAGGTTCAGTTCCGAGCCAATACATTCCTGCAGTTGAAAAGGGCGTGCGCGAAGCCATGTTAGTGGGTGAATTAGGCGGGTACCCACTTCAAGATGTCAAAGTGACTGTGCTTGATGGCAAACACCACAGTGTCGACTCGAAAGAAATTGCTTTTGTGATGGCAGGAAAAAAAGCCTTTATGGAAGCGGTGAAATTAGCCCAGCCGGTGATTTTAGAGCCGATTGTTGATATGCAAATACATGTTGCTCAAAGCCATGTGGGTGAAATCACAGGTGATATTAGCTCATCACGAGGCATTGTGTGTGGAACGCAAGCCAACAGCAAGGGCGGCGTTGAGGTTAGTGTCGAAGCGCCTTTAGCAAACGTGAGTAATTATTCTACTCGGCTTAAGTCAATGACAGGTGGCGAAGGTCAATTTTCAATGCACTTTAGCCGGTACGATGTATTACCGAAAAAAGCTGTAAAGGAATTGGCTGAATAAACTTTAAATAAGTGATACAACCTTAGAATAAAGGGTTGGGTTTAGCTTTACTAACTCAGCCCTTTTTAACTCGTCAACTCCAATCGTTTTACTCAATTAACTTGTTTATTGAATTAGTCACCTAAAACAAGCGACAATAGTCCATTGTCATTTTTGTGTGAGCAGAGTTTGAAACCTTCAACCATTCAATTATTTTTCTGTCCTTTAAACATTGATTTATTAGATGAACTTAGTACATCTACTGTGCGTTCATGGCTACCAGAAAATGAAGTCAAAAAGGTGGATCGCTTTATTCAGCAAACAGCTAGAGATCAAGGGTTGATGGTACGAGGCTATTTGCGCGCCGTATTATCTCACTTTGCAGATATTGAGCCGCAACAATGGCAGTTTGAATACGGTGAAAAAGGTAAGCCTAGGCTATCTGATGATCAGTTTTCGCAGACGGGGTTGCACTTTAACCTCAGTCATAGTGGGGACTGGCTGTTAATTGGAGTCGTAAAAACCAATGGTACGACTGAACAGCAAAAAGAGTTTGAATTCGGAGTGGATATTGAACGACGCCGTGAAAGCACTAATATTCATTCTATTTTGAATCATTACTTTTCGCCGCCTGAAGAAAGCGCATTACTGGCATTGCCAGAAGATAAGCATAGAGAACGATTTTTCGATTTATGGGCACTTAAAGAGTCATACATAAAAGCCAAAGGCTTAGGACTTTCGTTATCGCTTAAGTCATTCGCTTTTAATTTATCTTCGCCAAGTTATAAAGAGTTGTTAGTTGGCGATGAGACAATAACAATTCAGCAGAATATCCTGTTAAGTCTGCTTGCCTCTGATAAGTCTGATGCTGATGAAGTGAGATTTGAAACCGCGCCACAATGGCAGTGCTATTTAGGCCAACTTAATGAATTATACCGATTTGCAGTTAGTGTTGGTGAAGCACAGTGTAGCTCACGCAAAGTAAAATCAGAATTTACCCTACAAGCTCAAAAAATCAGTTGGTCTGAACTGTTACAAACCAACTGATCGCTACAACTATTTCAGTAGAATTATTTCAGTGGAACTATTTCAAAGTCAGGTTTAAATTGCACCAGTGTTGATGCTATTTTCGCGAAGGCTTGTTTATCGCCTTCCATATTTGCAGCACCTTTTTCTATCAAGGTTTTCATGTTGGCTTTACCCAACAAAATACCGACAACATCAGCTTTATTAATCCTAAGCGTGGCATCGGCTTTTTTCGGTGCATCAACAGTAATATTACTTAAATTACCGTTACTCAATTCAACAAATAAAGTGTCTGTTTGATTACCGTTATGAGTCACTACATTTAAAGTGATATTACCAAGTTCAGCAGCTTTTATACTATCAACTTTAACCGCAAGGAAATCGAACAAGGTCGACATATCCATTTCGCTGATAACATCTGCTGATGCTGATTTTGGGGCGCCAGGCTTGATCCCCATTCGCAGTTCTTGAGCGCCAGTTAAATAAATATTGCGCCAACCCGCGCCTTCTGCCTGATACCCCATTTGCTCATAGGTGTCAGCCAGTAATTCCCTTGCTTCAGCATGTTGTGGCTCCGCCATGACCACTTTGTTAAGCGCAGTAGCGACAAAGCGATATTCGCCTTGGTTAAAGTCTTGTTTTGATTTTTGCACTACATTGTCAGCGCCGCCCATATATTCAACAAACTTTGTGGCTTCTGCTTTGGTCGTTAATGGATTTAAATTAGCTGGGTTCATATCAAAATAACCCAAGTACATGTTGTAAACCGCTTTTGCGTTATGGCTATATGTACCGTGATAACCATTGGTATACCATTCGTCTTGAACGTTTTGAGGTATGGTTTTCATGATAGCGTCGCCGATATCTTGAATTACCACGCCATTATTGGCTAAGCGCATTGACTGGTTATGGACTAAACCATAATTATCACGTTGCATGCGCAGGTAATGATTAATTTGTTTATTGCCCCAAACAGGCGCTGAATGTGAAGCAAATAAAACGTTTACCTCTTCACCGAAGGCGTTGATCATCTCGTTAATGTCTTTAGACCATTTCAAAGAATCACGCACTTTAGCGCCCCTTAAAGTATAGACATTGTGCATACCATCATAGGTCAATTCACCCGACCATAATGCCTTCATTGATGGGATATAAGTGACCATCTCACTGGCCGCTTCTGTACCAGAGGCATCCATAAATACCATTTCAAGGCCATCAATGGTTAATGTCTCCCATTTACCTTTATGGTTGAGTTCATAATCAGGTTTCACGTAGGTGATTTCACCTTTTGATAAACCTTTAGCTAGTGCAGCATCAACAATGCCATGATCATGTTTGCCAAGAGAAACACCATATTGATAGGCTGCGCGGCGACTCATTACATTGCCCGCCAAGACATTCTCATCGACAATTTCAGAGGTGATATTGTTAGAACCGTATACTTTCACATCAGGATAAAGCGCTTGCACGCCTCGCGCTCCACCAAAGTGATCTGCATGACTATGAGAGTAAATCATCGCGACAATGGGTAAATTGTTACCTTCGGGTAAATTGGCAAAGGCAAACTTTAATGACTGCTGCACCGCTTCTTTAGTCAGTAGCACGTCGTATGCAATCCAGCCTGTTTTACCACGAATTAGGGTTAGGTTAGATAAGTCAGTACCGCGAACTTGGTAAATGCCGTCGGTGACTTTATATAGTCCATTAGGCACCATATTAAGTTGTGCTTGGCGATATAATGATGGATTAACTGAGTCGGGTAACTCTTCACTGATAAAGCTAAATTCAGCTCTTAATATTTTTGCGGTGGCTTCATCAAATGATGCAATTTTATTTTTACTGAATCGCTCAAAAGCCGCTTTATCATCAAAATTTAAGGTTTTTGCCACTGCCTTATTATGCGCTGCAGTAATAGGGGTTGCGGGCTTACCATGGTAATCAACTGTGATGTGGTCATGTTCATGTTGAGCAGCAAAAGCTTGGGTGGTAAACGTTAAAGTAATCGCTAAACCAAGTAATGTTTTTCTCATGTGAGCCTCGGGTAGTTATCTTTATAAGTATTGTTGTTAAATCTAGGTTAACAACAATACTTATAAAGATAACTATAGCTAACAATGGTTATTACATTTATTGTATGAATGTATTGGTTGAATATTACATCGTTTGAGTATCAGATTAAGGGAATGCATTTGAAGCCATTATCAGAGCAGTTGCAAACGGAACCTCTAGCGTTAGCGAAAGAGCAACAAGTTCGACATAAATTAGATCTTAACCTTGTTAGAGTGTTTTGCTGCGTATGTGACTACCAATCCATTACGCTTGCGGCGGAGCATCTTTGTTTAACACAATCTTCTGTGAGCAATGCCATTAATCGTTTTAAAATTCTGGTAGGTGCAGAAGTTTTTGTTAGGCAAGGGAGGGGAATTGCGTTAACGGCTTTAGGTCAACACTTACATCAAACCTTGAGCCCTTCTCTAATTGATATAGAACAGTGTATTAACAGTGTTAAAGTATTTGATCCTTCAAAGTCGAAGAGAGTTTTTCATGTGAGTGCGAATGAGTCGATAATTGATTTAATCGAAGCGGACATAGAAAAAGCTGTGGCTGATAAAGGGGTTGAAATCATTTTTACTGAGGCGATAATCGAACAAGAGAACTTGTATCAAGCGTTGAAAAAACAGCAAATTGATTTGGCTTTAGACATTGTTCCGCCAACTGAGGCCGCTTTTTCGAGTCTACAAATCGCCACTGAAAAGTTGGTTTGTGTAGCAAGGGCTAACCACCCACAATTTAAGCATGGTATAGACGAAGCCTCTTATTTTGCTGCGAAACATTTATTCTATCGCTTACATAGACACAACCAGCGGGTTGCAGAAATCATTTCAACTGATCATTTACCTGAGCGACACATGTATGGTGAGAAATCTTCGCTTCTAACTATGTTATCAGGGGTGAGTAAGTCCGATGCAATTTGTATTGCGCCTTATACCTACGCCAAAAGTTACCAAGCAACCTTTGATTTAACCTTGATGGACTTACCATTCGAAAGTCAGTTGATTTCGATTTACAGTATTTGGCCAACTCGCAATCAGCAAGACCCTGCGACTATCTGGCTTCGGAAGTTAATTGAGACTACGATGGAAAAAGTGTATTTGGCCAGCTCTGATAGCTAGCTTTAAGAACTAATTAAAACTGCTAACTCAAGCCGCTAATTTTAGTAACTAAATATAAAAACTTGCTCTTAAAGTTCGAAAGCAAGCCATTATATGGTAGATTTTCATTAGCTTTCTTTGGGTTGATTTCTAAGTGCTGCATCAAAATTACAAAGTGAAATAACATCGCCTGATTGCATATCATCAATATGAATATTACCGATTCTGACTCTTACTAACCTTAATGTGGCAAAACCTACTGCCGCAGTCATTTTCCTAATCTGGCGGTTTTTTCCTTCACATAAGGTGATTGATATCCAGCTTGTAGGTCCATGTCTTGGGTCGCGAATTTTTTTACCGCGTGAGGGAAGCATTGGCTCTGCGTTTAGCTTGAATGCTTTACAGGGCAGAGTGAGATATTTTGTGCCATTAATGCCAATCTCAACTCCGTTTTGTAATAGTGATACCGCCTTGTCATCGATATCGCCATCGACTTGCACGTAATACTCTTTCTCTATGCCTTTGCTTCTTACTTTATGGCTCATCATGCCATCTGTTGTGAGTAACAGTAGCCCTTCAGAGTCATGATCTAGGCGACCAATTGCCATGGTTTTATCTGGGAAGTCATAGAGTTCTGCCAGCAGATGTTTTTTCTTACGTGTTTCGGGCACAAACTGACTTAAAAAACCAAACGGTTTAAAGATTTTGAAGTGCTGGTGGCAGAGTTCATCAGTAAGTTGCGGTTTACAGGTTAGATTTGTTGGCATTACTCGAACTCTTATATTTATCTATAAAATGAAACCTGAAAACTAAAAAGTAATAAAGCCAGCAAGAGCAGGCTTTATTGTTGGTGGCATTCAGTACTAACACTATTACTGTCTTGCTAAGCGATGGGTCTCTGGAGGTTGCTCAAAGTCACTTCTAAATGGGTTAATATCTAAGCCGCCACGACGGGTATATCGGGCATAAACCGTTAATTTAGTACAATTACAGTAACGCTTTAAGTCAGTAAAAATACGTTCAACACATTGCTCGTGGAATTCGTTATGCTGACGGAAAGAAATCAAATAGCGTAGTAGTTTTTCATGATCAATCTTTGGCCCTTGATAACGGACCATTACGCTACCCCAATCAGGTTGAGACGTGATCAGGCAATTTGATTTGAGTAAATTTGACGTTAAGGTTTCGACGACATTTTTATCTTCAGTACTATCTTGAAGGTACTCAGGGTTAAACTCGTAGTCGCTCACTTCAATATCAAGCTCGTCAATGCAATTGCCTGGCAGTTCAACAATACGCTGGTTGTTAAAATGCTTTGGCTCAATCACTTTGACTGTCACAGTGCCGTTAGCGCATTTGCTTAAATCAGTCGTTAAAGTCTGTTGCACTTGTTCTACACTATCAAATCGCGTTTGATTAAAGCTGTTGAGATACAGCTTAAACGATTTTGATTCGATTAAATTATCACTTTCAATAGCAAGGTAAACTTCAATAATTGCGACCATAGGTTTGCCTTTAGCATTAAGCCAAGACAATTCATAACCCGTCCAGATGTCCGCCCCTTGAAAAGGTAAGGTATCTGTTAATTCAATAGCATCACGATTAAGTTTACGAGGTACCCCTTGCAGCAGTGAAGCATCATATTCTGCTTGATATTGCGTAGTTTGACCTAAAGTGAGTCCTTTAAGTGCATCTGCATCACTATAGGGGTCGTGATTGTGTGTCATCTAGTCTGTTTCCGTGTCAAAATAGACTTTTATTATAACCCAAAACTGGAGCATCTTAAGTGTCTTGTTCAACTTCATTGGATCATTTTTCTAGCTGTTATATTCAAGCTTATCAGGATGTATTAGGCGAGTACCCCCGTTATTTCCCACTTGGGCAAGGATCCGCCTGTATTGAAGGTAAGTATGATCTTGAATCAGATGATGCTGTATTTTGGAAAGCGGTAAAACGTAAAAACAGTTCAGATTTCAGTAATGTAGAACACGCATTAGAAATTAAACTTCATCAAGATATTAATGCTTTTTATGGTGAGTATTTTTCAGCGCCTTTATATTTTGATTCTTCTTGGGGAGAGGGTGAGTTACTGCAAGTCTGGAATCAGCAAGACTATGAATCTTTGCAACAAAATGTGATTGGTCACTTGATGATGAAGAAAAAGCTTAAGCAAGAGCCAACCTGGTTTGTTGGTGTTTTAGGCGATGGCGATCAAATGCTTACTGTAGATAATGAAAATGGCAGCGTGTGGATTGAAATTCCAGGTGATAGACCAAAAGAAAAACTTGCTGATAGTTTAGCTGAATTCATTGATGCATTAACACCAAGAGTTATGCCGCCAGTTGAGCCCATTGTTGAAGATAATTATGTTGCTCATCCTGGAATTTGGCAGCGGATGAAAATGATGTGGAATGATTTAGTGAAAGGTAAAAAATAGCCCTTCGTTTTGAATCTAAAAAAGCCAGACCTTGTCTATCAGGTCTGGCTTTTTAATTTTCATTTAAATGGCAATAACAAGTAAACCTATTATGAAACCATTGAACTGTTACTGATGATCCCATGAGATGTTGGATACGATTCTGCAAGGCTCACATCTAAAATGAAACATATCTAACAGTGGTTCATCTAAACGCCACTCCTTTGAGCCGCAACGCGGGCAAGCGCGTTCTTTTTCAATCGCAAGACTTTCACCGCCGACTCGGTAAAGATAATAGTAGGTTGGAATTTTAGTAATAAACTCCACTCTGCCGCGAATATCCCAACCACGTCTGAATAAGTCACTTTTATGGCTGGTTATCTCATTTAGTGTAGCAAACTCAGCTTGTGTTGCTGCGGCCATTTGCAGTTCATCACATGCTTGCCACTCAGTCTGCCAACGGATAACTCGCTTATGATCGCCATTAAAAGTGGCTGGAATTTGATACAGCGGTATAGGGAGTAAGTTATCTCCACTTCTTAATGGCGAGCACATATGTACGAAGCTGGTATAAAGCACCTGCCAACTTGGTGCTTCTTCATTACTTTGTTCAGAATTAATGTCTTGGCCAATGTACTTCTCACGTGGTGCAAGTAACTTAGCTTCAGTCAATTGCAGTAAAGCTTGTTTCGTCCATGGGCTGTTATGGCGACTCGATAAGCTAGTTTTTTCCGGCATTAATAATCGAACTTTAAATTCGCCTTCGTTGAAAGCTACAGCAAACTCTCTTCCCAATATTTGACCGTTTGCTCGTAAAGATTCGAGGTAGTGGTTAATGGCTTTTTCGGCTGCGGTGATGGTGGTATCTGCAAAACATTCAAATCTTAGCTCTGTGACAAACATGGGGGTTCCGTTTAGCTTTTTGGGTTATAAGCGAGATGCGCCTGCGTTATTAGACAATGAATAATTGTGCTAGTGGTCAATCCTGCAAATGATCAATAGCACTAACGATGGTTGTTCATCTTTCTACGCTTTGTTTTCAAGTTGGGTAATGCGCTTTTCCAATAACGAGATTTTGCTTTCAAATTCGGTTTTCATTTGCTGCATTTGAGTCAGTAGTTTTTGTTCTATGAGCTGTGTATCTGTGTTTGCTGCAGGCTTATTTGACTCAAGTGCATCACCTAAGTCGGGCAGAGTTTGCCATTGGTCTTTAGGAATGGCTTTAAATTGTTGTAATCCTTGGATAAGCAAAGGCATAGGAACTTTACCGCCTAACTTGCCTTTAACTAATGCCATTGTGGGCGTGTGACCATTCATTGCAATGGTTTTAGCCGCTGCGAGGACTTGTTCGATTGGGCTCATAATTGGTGAAAATCCTCATTATTGATTAGTGAAAATACTCAATTAGTTATTGCTGATTAATAAAAGTTAATAAAATCAGTGATGTAAAAATTGGCACACTTTTAGCTTATTGATAACTGACAACATTATAACGTATCTCAAAAACAGTTTGAGTAGAAATTACGTGAGAATCATTTTAATAATAAGGAAGTATCATGAAAGCAAAATTGGGTTTAGCATTTTTAATGGCAGCAACTAGCCTTTCATTAAGTGGTTGTGTATTTCATGTAGGTGGTAGTGAAGGTAAGCACAGTGATTCTTATTGGGAAACACAGCAACAAACTAACAGAGCCAATTTATCAAAACTCACTATGGGTATGGCGCGAGATCAAGTCACTATATTGATGGGAACTGCTGATTTCAGTGAGGCATACGTTACTCAAGCAGACGCTGAAAGTCCGAAAAAAGAAGTTAACGTACTCTTTTATCGAACTCAGTGGAGTAAAGGCGACGGCAAGACCACTAAAGATGAATGCACCCCAGTGGTCATTAGTGACAATAAATTAGTTGGTTGGGGCGACACTGCATATCAAAAAATTTAATCTTTACTGACGTAAAAGCACGTCCAGTTGGTCGATTAATTCTGACCACTGGGCGTCTTCAGCCAAACTCTCTTCTAAAAAAGCTTTTTGAGCATGATTCCAAAAATCAGCATCGATTATCTTAGTATTGCCAGTAATAGTATGTTGCGAAAGAAACTGTTTTATTGCTGATTGTGACGAATCCAGTCCAAGCTGTTCAAACAAGTGAGAAAGCGTCGCAGAAGTCGTGTCCATATTGTTCACCAATTAAAGTTGAATTTGGTTGCTAAGCCAAGTTTAAGCGTAGGTGACAGCGTTAAAATTGCAATATGTTTCAAACTTGTTAAGTTGTAACTATTAACTTGGCTTAGTAAAGAGTGTAAACATGGAACAGAACACGTTAGAAAAGCATAAAGCTGTTTATTTAACCGCAGAAGATTTACGCGTTGCAGCGTCAATAATTTATAACGCCTACCATGATGATCCTTTCTTTATTGAAGCTTTAGCAACCACCAATCAAGCGAGTTATGAGCAAAAGCTGCGAGCTGCAATTCGTGAAGAACTAACTGAGCTTTGGCAACAAGAGCAACCATTGATTGGTTGGTTTGATGATGAAAGGCTGATTGGAGTCGCCTGTGTGATCACTCATCAAGTGCCATTAGGTGAAAGCCGATATTGGCATTGGCGTTTAAAAATGGTGCTGGGCACCGGTTGGAATTCTACTCAAGCTTTAATTAAAAAAGAGCATAGCATTTTAGAAAGTTTGCCGAGTAAGCAATACGGTATTTTGCAGTTTATTGCTTTATCCCCGATTGAACAGAGTAAAGGTAATGGCTCTAAGTTAATACAAGCAGTATTAAGTTGGTGTGATGAACAGCCGGAATTAGACGGTATTGGCGTATTTGTTAATAATGCAAAGCATGCTGAATTATTTACTCGAGAAGGTTTTAATCATTTATCTGAACTGGCAATTGGCAGTGTTGATGGTGAAATTTTAATTTATCCAAGTAAGTAAAGCGAGATAAGGTAATGAGTGACAAAAAATATCAAGATTTCAAATCATTTTATCCTTTCTATTTATCTCAGCATCAAGACCCGACATGCAGAAGACTGCACTATGTCGGCAGTGGCTTAATCATTGGGTTAATCATCTTCACGCTGATTAATCAGCAATGGTGGCAATTACTGTTATTGCCCGTTATTGGATATGGTTTTGCATGGGTAGGTCACTTTGTGTTTGAAAAAAATAGGCCTGCTACTTTTGAGTATCCATTATATAGCTTACTGGCGGACTGGGTGATGTTTGCGCAAATGTTAAAAAAACGACTTAACTTGGGTTCTTCGTCAAGCTAACTGTTACTTTTACTTGTAAGACTTATCTCACAATGGTGTAGGTTTTCGTGTGTTAGAGACTATCATATTTCTCTTTGATTTCTATTTATTTGCATTTAAACAATAACTTATGTTTCTTGGTTGATTATTCGTTTGTGAATTATTTGTTTCATCACGTTTTTGACTCATTTCGACCCCATCTATTGATTACAATGTACTCATTAAGCAATCAGTTAAATAATGTTGTGAGCTACAGGAAGTAATCACAATAAAGTTATTAAACGAGTTAACTAACTAAATGCAGTTAAAGTGAATATTATTGCTTAAAGTGGATAATGATATTTATCTTGAAGTTCAGGATAAGTAACACTCAATTCAGGATGAAGCTAGGACACGCTCAAGGAATGGGCATGAGCTCAGTTAATGATTAACTGAAATAAGGATGACCCTCATCAGGATGATGAAGGATTGCAGGAAGCACATACCAGGATGGTATATCTAGGAGCAAGATTTTCAGTCAAACGGATAGACTGATTCAAAGGAATGAAAACTCAAGTACTGCTTAATATGAGCAATACAAGGAAATTGAGTGCTAAAGGATAAATGGAGCAGGGAGCATAGATAGTCGCATGGATGGAGCAGGGAGCACAATTTAGCAGGAAAGCTAACAAAGAGTAAAATGAGCGCAATCTTGTTTATAAGGTTGCGCTTTTTTATGCATAATTCAAATCAATATTTATGCGTTCAACGGTGCAATTCAGCTATGCAAATGTTAAATATGTGAATCACCCAAAAGGCTTATCTTCTCTCTTTTCCATTGGTCTTGTGAGACATGTCTCACAAGCAATGTGAGATTAAGCGCTTTTAACTGAGGCGCTTTAGGCTGTTCTGTTTTAAGTTGTTGTATAATATTGGTTTATTTAAGTTACCCCTAAAGCTGTTTGTTGTTTGGGTGTTAAATTGGTGTTTGATGCATATTTATTTACTCACATATCGATTAAAATAAGTCACAAGGAAGCAAATAAACACAGGATGTGTTTTAGCAGAGTGAAGTTAGTCTGCAGCTTATTAGGATTTTAGCGAGTGGCTGTAACAAAAGATTATTGCAATAGTTTGTTGTGATGGCTCGCCAAGGATAAACCTTAGTTATTGTTGTTGCTCATCAGGATGATGACTATAAACACTTTAATTAGGTAGACGATAAAGCCTCGTTAAGGATAACGACAGTGTTAAAGGATGACACTGACATCAGCAATGATGAATTACTTTATGGTGAAATGGATTTTAAATTTGGACATCAATTAAATGGATTTGCGCTGTTATGGATAACAGTGATTGCGATGGATGCAATAGATTGAATCATGGATGTCATGGAAGAAAACCAAGGATGAATTAAAGGACACGCTTAAGGATTTGAGCAGGCTCGGTCAAAGGATAATCGAGTAAGAGGGACAGTACTTAATTGTACATGGAACATCAAGGATCGAATACGGATAGCGCACGGAGCAAGTTAGACGCATGGATGGTGCAGGGAGCACAGAAATAGCTGGATGGCTTAACAAAAGTACAAGAGACCGCGACGATTTATTATTGCCGCGGTCTTTCTTTTGCTTAAATAAAGTTAATAAGCTTGAATTTCCTATTTAAAATATTCGCCTTTAAACAAAGCCAATAAAAAACGCCATCAAGAGTAATGCTCTTAATGACGTTTAATAGTTTGCTTAACTTGGCAGTATCAACTGAATCAAGTTAACGGTTAAGTATCTGTATTCATTACTTGAAACTCACCCCAATAAATACACAGGTATTAACGACATTTACCTGAGTTGCAACTTGATGCTCCGCCACAACCACCGAACTTACCTTTTGCCGTGGGTGCATCCATCCATTCAGGCTCTGGAAAGATTGGCCAGTTAATCTTCTCTATTTTTTTGCTGTGCATATTAATATGACCGCGATATTGATTCATACCGTCAGTGCTGAATTCAAACATAAATTTTGCACGCCAGCATAAGCCTGTTGAACCGCCTATGCTGGGCCGAGCAGACTCCATAGCAATAGCAAGCAACTGTACTTTTTGATTGGCACATGATCTTTCAGCATATCGACGACTGATTTCAGCCATTTGACGTAACTGCCAAAAAAACGCTGCTACAACCACAACAGCGACGATTAAAATAAAATCTGACATCATTGGCTAACGGCCCTAAATAACCCGCCGATGGCGGAAGAAAGTTTTTCACTACGATCAGCGCTTCTTAAATCTAGAAGCAGCGAATCTCGTAGGCTTGGAATAGCTACGATATCAGCAAAAACTTGATTAAAGAAGTTTTGTGGTTGGTTGGCTAACACTTCAAGATAAAGTTTGCGGGTTGCATCATCTTTTAATGCTGTCCAACTTCTTGCTGCAATAGTGATTAATAAGTTTTCATCAAGTTGCTGATAATTTACTAACTGTTTAATCGCTTTTTGTGTCAACTCTGGCTGAGAAGCCAATGCTCTAAGGTAGATATGTTTATGTTCAATTTCTGCGGCAGACAACTTATCGAATAAGGTTTCGGCTAACGGGTTTGAAATCGTAACGTGCTCTAAACATTGGCAAATTGCTGCCTGTACTTCTAATGGCGCAAGTGAAATTGCTGCATTGATATTCTTATCATGATCGAACTTATCCAAGCGAACACATACATCAGCAATACCCTGTAAACCCAGTTGCTGCCAGCAGTCATTATCGGCATTAGTTTCGTTTAGATTTGAAAAATACTGCGCTGCATATTCGTATTGCGCTGACGCTTGCTGGCTTAATTGTTTTTTCACCAGGGCATTAAATAAAGCGAGTTTTTCCTGGCTAGGCTTGAAGCTGAACGGATGGTTTGCATAACGTTCTTGTTCTTCATCTGATAAGGCTTTGGTCGGATCGCGGCCTAACGCTTCAAGAATCATTTTAATAAACTGACTACGTTGAGCTGGAGAAAGTAAACCTTGCTCATCAAGAGGCAGCTTTAAAAACCAAATAAATGGTGGCTGATCTTCGCGCCAAAACACAATAGCAAATTGGGCATGGCCTTGAATTGGAAAAGGATAAGGGGTATTCAATGCTTCAATTTGGTTGAATAACACTGGATCAATGTTTTCAACTCTACGGCCTAAATCATAAACCTGAAATTGAGTGTTAGCGGTGTCTAGGAATTGGCTTAAGGTTTCAAGTTGTGTCATGGGAGCTTATTTATCGCGATAATCTTGCCGCTATTATAGGGTTAACTGCCGTCTGATGATATGATTAGTCGCACAAACAATAGTGATTATTCAAACCGTTTAAGCGAAAACCTGCCGTTATGCCTCATATTCAAACCGCTCAATTTTTAAATCAGTTAGAACAACAACTCAAGCAAAGTGCTTTATGGTCCGAAAATGCACCAAGCGATTTTGCTCTAACTAGTACAGCGCCATTTGCCTGTGACACACTACGTTTTGAACAATGGCTGCAGTTTATATTCATTCCTAAGATGAGTCAGATGATAGCTCAAGGCTTGCCATTGCCGACACAAATCTCTTTAACACCAATGGCTGAGCGAGCATGGATAAATCATAAAGACCTTACCAAATTAGCGACTTTGCTAGAGCAGATAGATGACTTTTTAACACGTCAGTAAAAGGTAAATACAATGACTGAAGAGAAATATATCAGCCCATTTGCTGAAGATGAGTATTTCGATACTAATGAAGTTGATGCCAACAGTACTGATAGTGAGATTAATTCAGCTGATGTGGATGGAAGCGATGAAATCGCCCCCGAGCTTGAAATTTTGTTTGAAGATGAGCATATCGTAGCAATCCATAAACCTGCGGGGTTATTGGTTCATCGCTCTTATTTAGCAAGAAAGGAACGTTTTTTTGCGATGCAACTGACGCGTGATTTAGTCGGCTGTCATGTATTTCCTGTTCACCGCTTAGATAGACCTACATCAGGTGTACTTGTTTTCGCTAAAAGCAGTGAAGTCGCGCGAGATTTATGTCAGCAGTTTGAACAGCATCAAATTGAAAAAACATACCTCGCATTAGTACGCGGCAATATGCACGAAGCTGCGAGACTTGATTATGCGCTTAAAGTAGAACTTGACGATGTGGCGGATAAGAAATCACGTAAGGATAAACCTGCTCAAGATGCAGTAACGGATTATGCTCCGCTTTTAAATGCTGAAATTCCTTTTAGTTCAGGAAGATACCCTTCAAGTCGTTTTTGTTTAATTAAGTTATCTCCGCAAACAGGGCGTAAACATCAGTTACGTCGCCATATGGCACATTTACGCCACCCTATTATTGGTGACACTACCCATGGTGACGGTAAACAGAATAAGTTTTTCCGATCTCACTTTGAGGTTAATCGTTTGTGGTTAATAGCAAAGTCGATTCGATTTACTCATCCAGTGACCAAGCAATTAATGCATATTGAGGCTGAACTAGAACAAGAGTGGCTGACTATATTTGAACAATTTGGTTGGCAGGAAGAGCTTGATAATGCCAGTACGATAGACATTGCTTAACTGAGTCATGCTGTAAAAAGTGTGAATTTGAGCGAAAATAAAGAGATATCTATTTAGGTATCTCTTTTTTATAGCTGTTTAAAAACATTCAAACCGACGATACAGCTATCTGCGAAGATATGACTATCGATGATACCTTTACCGATGACTATTACCGACGACTATTAGCTACAATAACGCGGTAGATATTAACTGGCTTTTAGCGGTGCTTTGGTATGTGCTAATAAAACTGATTTAAGTTTTTCAAACTCTTCAATTTTAGCTAGGGGTTCACTGGTATCTTGTTGTTCACAACGAAAATAGAAATTACGTCTAATGTGGGCTGATTTATGTTGCAGTTTAAACAATCTGTGCCTGTTGGCCTGACGCATAACAGTAACCTTAACGATTGGGTAAGTTATTACTTTTGTTTGTATTTCATACTTGCAGCCTAGCATTAGAATACAGTATGGTGAAGTTATCAACCTCATAAAGCAGCAGTACTGCTAAATGAATTATAGAAGTCAGTTAACTTAAAGAGAAGTATATCATGGAAAAAGTTAATTTAGTGTTCGGCACGGTATATGGTAGTGCGCAATTTGTTGCCGAAACACTGAACGATAAAATTGCCGAATTAGAATATTCAGTTAACTTACTGCAACCTACAGATCTCGCTGGCTATGTCCCAAGTGAAGATGAGCTACTGATTATAGTCACGTCTACAACCGGTCAAGGCGATTTACCTGATGATATCGCCCAATGGTTTGCTGAACTTAAATCTGTGGCGCCATACTTACCTAAATTACAATACAGTATCATTGGACTTGGTGATTCAAGTTACGAAACATTTTGTGGCGCAGCTAAACAGTTTAATGAATTATTTATTGAACTTGGCGCTAAAAGCATCACCGAAATGTTAGAGATTGATGCATGTGAAACCATGGAACCTGAAACTGAAGCGACACAATGGATACCAGCTTGGCACGCAGCGGTTCAATCTCTCGCCAGTTAAGAAGGCTTAGCCAGCAATGGTTTAAATTTGCCCAGCGCCTTAGTCAGGCGCTGCTTATTCCTATTGCGATTTTACCGGCTGCCGGCGTCATGCTCGGCTTATCATTTAACCCCTTACCATTTATCCCTCCTGAACTTGCTACCGTTTTTTTGGCAGTGGGTAACCTCATTTTTACCATGATGCCGTTATTGTTTGCGATAGCTATCGCTATAGGCTTTTGTAAAGATCAAGGTATAGCTGCATTCGTTGCAGTATTTGGTTTTGGCGTCTTCATTTCTAGTTTGGGAGCGTTCACTGCTATTTACGACTTAAACTCGCGACCAATATGGGGGCTTGAAACCATAGATACAGGGATAGCGGGTGGTATATTAGTCGGAGGGTTAACCTGTTTTGTGGTTAGGTTAAGTCAGGATGTAAAATTGCCCGCCATGTTGTCATTTTTTGAGGGGCAACGAAGTGCGGCGCTCATCATCATTCCATTCGCCATTGCTTTGGCTTTTGTACTTGCCCATATTTGGCCTACGTTCGCTTATTACATTGATTCATTATCCCTTTGGGCGGTATACCAAGATCCTGCAATAGCCTTTGGGGTTTATGGCACGATTGAGCGTTTTTTAATTCCACTAGGTTTACATCATATTTGGAACGCGCCTTTCTATCTTGAAGTCGGTCAATACTTTCATGAAGGTAAAGTGGTGCGTGGGGAAATAGCGAGGTACCTTGCAGGCGATCCTTTAGCTGGAAATTTAGCTGGCGGTTATTTAATTAAAATGTGGGGATTACCTGCAGCCGCTTTGGCGATTTGGCGCTGCGCTGATAAGTCAGAGCAAAACCGGGTCGCAGGTATTATGTTATCGGCTGCTGCAACAAGTTGGCTTACAGGTATCACTGAGCCCATTGAATTTGCGTTTATGTTTGTTGCGCCTGTTTTGTTTGTTATTCATGCAATTTTAACAGGGCTTGCTTATACCATCTGTATTTTACTTGATGTTAACCATAGTGTGGTTTTTTCCCATGGATTAATTGATTTTAGTCTGCTGTTTGCTCAATCAAGTAATACCAGTTGGTTTTGGTTTCTAGGGCCATTAACCGCTTTTATCTATTACCTAATTTTTAGAGTAAGCATTTTAGCGTTTAATTTAAAAACGCCAGGCCGTTTGGAGTCAGATGAAGAAGGTAATAAAGAAAGCTTAAGGTCGATGATAAGTGCTTTAGGTGGGCCTGAAAATATCGTTGAGCTCAATGCCTGCTTAACTCGGTTAAGGATTGCGGTGGTAGATCCCAAGCTGGTAGATAAGCCTAGATTAATGAGACTAGGAGCAAAAGGGGTGATAAAAGTAGGCAAGGGTGTCCAAGTGGTATTTGGCACTAAAGCTGAAAGCCTCAGAAAACTGTTACAGAAGTACCTAGATACTCGTATTTAACCTTATTTACTTAACCTTCCTAAAGTTACTTAACCTTCCTAATTTAAGCAAACTGCTTATTTGAGTAACTTTATCCATTGATATTGTAGAATTGTCATCATTTTCTACATAATTTTATAAATACTACAAAGCATTTTACTTTAATCGACTGTAATCGTAAAAACAATGCTATCAACAGTTACTTTCTATACGGCTGTGTTATTAATGAATTCGTAAATGCGTTTTTAATTATTGATATGAGTAGTTTATTTATGAAAAACACACAGGTTAGTCAAAAAAGTGATGCCGATTTAACACCAATACCTCGCAAAATCTTAATTACAGATTGTGAAGATGCCCAAGGGTTAATCGCTAAGATCACTGGAGTGTGTTTTACGCATCAGCTGAATATTATTAAGAACACCGAATTTGTTGACCATCAGCAAGGCCGTTTTTTTATGCGTACGGTGCTGGAGGGTAAGATTAATGATGAGGAGTTATTAGCTGATTTGCGTGATGTTTTACCAGAGCAGAATCATATGAAATTGGTTAATGCAGGTAAAAAACGAATTGTGGTGCTGGTTACCAAAGAAGCGCACTGCTTAGGTGATATCCTGATGAAATCCTATTACGGTGGTTTAGATGTTGAAATCGCTGCAGTCATCGGAAACTACGATATCTTACAAGGTTTAACTGAAAAATTTGATATTCCATTCCATCATGTCTGTCATCAAGGTTTGGATAGGCAGCAACATGAACAAGCGATGCTTGAGAAAATTAAGTTGTACTCACCAGACTATATCGTCCTCGCTAAATTTATGCGTATTTTAACGCCTGAGTTTGTTGCTGAATTCCCTAATACTATTATCAACATCCACCATTCATTTTTACCGGCTTTTATTGGTGCTTCACCTTATCGTCAAGCGTGGGAAAGGGGAGTTAAAATTATTGGCGCGACAGCCCATTTTGTGAATAACTGTTTAGACGAAGGGCCTATCATCAAACAAGATGTGATTAATGTGGATCATAGCTTTAGCGCGGAAGAAATGGCTCACAATGGTCGTGATGTTGAAAAGAGCGTATTAAGTAAAGCTTTGCAACTGGTACTTGAAGAGCAAGTGGTGGTTTATGGTAATAAGACGGTCGTATTCTGAAATTAACACAACTCTGCACTTAAGATAATACCGCCTATAAAAAAGGCTCAGTAAGAATACTGAGCCTTTTACGTTTATAGAGTAAGCTAGATGAAAGAACATCTACTCATTCTTAATAAAACGTATTAATCAACGATACGTAAAAGTTCGTTAATGCCCACTTTACCGCGAGTTTTAGCATCGACTTTCTTAACGATGATTGCAGCGTATAGGCTGTATGTACCACATTTAGAAGGTAAGTTACCTGATACAACCACTGAACCTGCAGGTACACGGCCGTAATGAACTTCGCCAGTTTCACGGTCAAAAATACGTGTGCTTTGGCCAATGTATACGCCCATTGAAATTACGCTGCCTTCTTCAACAACAACGCCTTCAACAATTTCACTACGTGCGCCAATGAAACAGTTATCTTCAATGATGGTTGGGCCAGCTTGTAATGGCTCAAGTACACCACCAATGCCAACACCACCTGATAAATGAACGTTCTTACCGATTTGAGCACAAGACCCTACTGTTGCCCATGTATCAACCATAGTGCCTTCATCAACGAATGCGCCTAGATTTACGTAAGATGGCATTAATACGGTGTTCTTACCGATAAATGAGCCTTTACGAACGGTTGCTGGTGGAACCACACGAATGGCTTCTTCTTTAAAGCGTTCAGCTGTGTAGTCAGAGAATTTTTGTGGCACTTTATCAAAGTACTTAGTGTCACCACCTTCAACAACTTCGTTGTCGAAAATACGGAAAGAAAGTAAAACGGCTTTCTTTAACCACTGATGTACATGCCATTCGCCATCAATCTTCTCTGCTACGCGAGCTTGACCTTTATCAAGCATGCTAATAACAGTTTCGATATCTGCACGAACACTTGGCTCTACCGTGCTAGGTGTGATGTCCTGACGAGCCTCAAATGCAGCTTCTATGCGTTGGCGTAATGCCTCCATTACTTTCTCCCAAATTGTATTTATTGATGTAAAGGTTGAGTCAGCGCTTCTAAAAGCGCTTCAGATAATTGTGATTGTTGTTCATCGCTAAGAGCTTGGCCGAGCGCAGTCTGTAAAATAAAGAAATCTTCGGCGCGCTCACCAATGGTGGTAATTTTTGCTGATAATAATGTGATATCGCAGCGGTAAAGCACATCACCCACTTTTGCTAGCAGTCCTGGGCTGTCTAACGCAATTAGCTCCATCATACTTGTATCATGCTTCGCACCCGGTAAGAAACTCACTTGTGTGCGAACGTTAAAAGGTTTCATGATCCGTGACATCTTTCTAAACTTTGGTGGTTTAGACTTTTGTGTCGCCAATCTCTTTTCAAGCGACTTTTTAATCGACTGGATACGTGAAAGTTGGCTGATTGGTTCGCCGTCTTGCTCTAAAATAACGAAAGTATCTAAAGCGTAATCATCGTTTGATGTCATGATGTTAGCATCATGAACATTTATGTTTTTGTTATCTAACACTGTCATAACAGTGGCGAATAACTTGGGTTTGTCTTTAGCGTAAACAAATAACTCACTGCCACCACGGGTTGTGTGTTTTGAGATAAGCACTAATGGTTTTTGTTTATCATGTTTAAGCAGTGCTTCAGTGTGCCAAGAAACTTGATTGGGTTGATGACGTAAAAAATAGTCATCTTTAAAGCGGCTCCAAAGTTCAATAATGGCTTTTTGCTTCACACCACGTCTTAATAGTTCTTTTTGTGCTTTTTGTTGGACTTCTAAAACCCTATCTGCAACGTCAATAGGCTTTTCTTTGCCTCGAGATAACACGCGTTGGGTGGAAAAATATAAATCTCGTAATAATGAGCCTTTCCAGTTATTCCATGCTTTGTGGTTAGTAGCGCAGATATCAGCCACGGTAAGGCAATATAAGTAACTTAAATGCACTGCATCCTGCACTTGATCTGCAAATTTGGCTACCACTTCAGGATCTGAAATATCACGGCGCTGAGCGGTAACCGACATCACCAAATGATTTTCCACTAACCATGCAACAAGTCGCCCGTCATGATCGCTTAAACCATGCAGCTTACAAAAATCTAATGCATCGGTAGCACCTAATTTACTGTGGTCGCCACCTCGTCCTTTGGCAATATCATGAAAGATAGCCCCAAGCACCAATAAGCCTTTTTTAGGTAACTGATTAATTAGGATAGCGCCAAGTGGAAACTCATCTTTCTGATCTGGTTGAGCAAAGCGTTCGATATTAAGCAATAAACGGTGGGTATGCTCATCTACTGTGTAGGCATGAAATAAATCAAATTGCATCTGACCTTCAATATTACGCCACGCCGGCAAATATGAAGATAAGATGCCATGCTTATGCATTAATGATAAAGCGGCTATACCACGAGGGTGTTTTAAAATAGCCATAAAATACTTACGGCATTCAGGGTTATCTTGCAGTGGCGCTTTTAACCTGCGCCTTGCTTGTCTAAGTAAACGCAATGTTGGCGCGTATATACGTCTAACATTAGAGTTCTTGGCAACTAGAAAAAACAAATTAATGATTTGTTCAGGGTGTTGTTCAAATAATTGGTCATCTAAGACTTCAATATATCGGCCACGGCGCTGGTAATGTTCACTAATTGGATAGATAGTCAATAATGAAGACATGCTCAATGTTGCGCGCTTAAACAGCTGAAGCAGCATTTCGTTAAGCTCCATCACACGCCTGACTGTGCGATAGTAGCGTTTCATCATTTGTTCGACAGCGAGTTGTGTCTCATCTTCATAACCCATCATGCTGGCGACTTGTCTTTGTAAATCAAACAACAAACGGTTTTCGTTTCGCCCAGCAATCATGTGTAAACAAAAGCGTAGTTGCCATAAAAAGTTTTGGCACTCTAATAGCTCTTTTAGCTCCACAGGCTCTAAAAAGTCATGGTCGACGAGTTCTGCTAGGGTCGCAGCATCAAAATGTCGCATGGCAACCCATGCAACAGTTTGAATATCACGCAGTCCACCAGGGCATGACTTTAAGTTTGGCTCTAAATCGAAAGCATTGGCTTTGAGGTGACGTTGATGTTGCTCTTCTATTTTTCCGAGGAAAAAAGTATTCGACGGCCAAAAACCTTCTTGTCTAATAGCATTATAAAGTTCATCAAATAATGATTCTTGACCAATTAGTAGTCTTGCTTCGAGGAGGTTAGTCGCAGTGGTGATATCTTGCTGACCTTGAACTAAGGTTTCTTCGATAGTGCGAACACTATGACCAAGTTCTAGGCCTGAATCCCATAAGTAAGTGATAAATTCACTAATGGCATCTTTGGCTTGTTGGCTGACAATGTCTGATTGAGCTAATAAAAGAAGATCAATATCTGAATGTGGGTGAAGTTCGCCGCGGCCATATCCACCAACGGCAATCAAGCTTATTTGAAAATTGTTTAATTCAAACTTACGCCAACTTTCAAGTAAAAGGTCATCAACAAACTTGCAGCGCTGCTGAACAAGTTCAGTTATTGGTTGTTTAGCAGTAAATTGCTCCAATAAACGCTGGTTAAATTCAATAAGCGTGTTTTTAGCTACCAGCGCAGTGTTCATTGACGTCCTTTATTTACGTTAAAATTTATACAGTTCTAGGGAAGTCTTCTTCGCCACGTAATGTGAGTACTTCTACACCTGTTTCAGTAACCAATAGTGTGTGTTCCCACTGAGCTGATTTTTTACCATCTGAAGTGGTCACTGTCCAGTTATCTTCTTTATCTAAAACAGTCGTGTAACGTCCAGCATTAATCATTGGCTCAATAGTGAAACACATACCCGCTTTTAATACTGTGTTGTCATTATTTTTATAATGCACAACTTGAGGTTCTTCATGGAAGCCTTCGCCAATACCGTGACCGCAATAGTCTTGCACGATTGAGTATTTATCTAAGCCAGATTTACTTGCTTTAATAAACTTTTCGATAGCAGTCCCAATTTCACCCAATTTAACACCTGGACGAACTTTCTTAATCGCTAGGTATAAGCTTTCTTGTGCAATTCGTGCAAGCCTTCTGTCTTTTGGACTTACATCACCAATTAAAAACATTTTAGATGTATCGCCATGGAACCCATCTTTGATTACTGTGATATCGATATTCAAAATATCGCCATTTTTTAATTGGTAACCACTTGGGATACCGTGACAGACAACCTCATTAACAGAAGTACAAATAGATTTAGGGAAACCATGGTAGTTAAGCGGCGCAGATATAGCGTCATGCTCTTCAGTAAACTTTGCACAAATGTCATTTAGCTCATCTGTGGTTACACCAACTTTTACATGGGGTGCAATCATTTCTAGTACTTCAGCAGCCAATTTGCCTGCTGCACGCATTTTTTCGATTTGTTCTGCTGTCTTGATGACTATGCTCATGAATGTTCTCTTACCGTTATATCAGTCAAAA
Organism: Shewanella sp. KT0246; assembly: GCF_019654955.1. Lineage (GTDB taxonomy): Bacteria > Pseudomonadota > Gammaproteobacteria > Enterobacterales > Shewanellaceae > Shewanella > Shewanella goraebulensis. Next base: position 81,715 of record NZ_BPEV01000017.1, read on the forward strand.
AAGGCGCAAATAAATTTGGCAAAATTTGTGCTTTTTACCTAGTTATGGTATAAAGCGCGCCGTTATGTTTAAGTCTTAATGAAGCTGTAATTTGAATAAAGTATAAATACTTTCTTCACTTACTGTTCCACTAAGCGTAAAATATGGCGGCCATTATACATGTTATAGATGGCAATTTAACTAAATACTAAATCACACACGTATCGACACATTCTTCGGGGTGCTCTTAGTGGGCTATTTTAGCAAACAAGAGTCGAAGGTATGGGATTCGTGGAGGTCTAACCCCCCAAATTAAGGTATATAAAATGACTACTGTTTCAATGCGCGACATGCTTCAAGCTGGTGTTCACTTCGGTCACCAAACTCGTTACTGGAATCCTAAGATGAAGCCTTTCATCTTCGGTGCTCGTAATGGTGTTCACATCATCAACCTTGAGCACACTGTGCCAATGTTCAACGAAGCATTAGCGTTCATCAGCAACGTTGCTTCTAAGAAAGGTAAAATCCTTTTTGTTGGTACTAAGCGCGCTGCTGGCGAAGCTATCAAAGAAGCTGCAATTTCTTGTGACCAGTACTACGTTGATCACCGCTGGTTAGGCGGCATGTTGACTAACTGGAAAACTGTTCGTCAGTCAATCAAACGTCTTAAAGAGCTAGAAAGCCAGTCAGTTGACGGTACTTTCGACAAGCTTACTAAGAAAGAAGCATTAATGCGTACTCGCGAGCTAGAGAAGTTAGAAAAATCTTTAGGCGGTATCAAAAACATGGGCGGCTTACCTGACGTATTATTCGTTATCGGTGCTGACCATGAGCATATTGCTATTAAAGAAGCTAACAACTTAGGTATCCCAGTTGTTGCTGTTGTTGATACTAACTCTGCTCCAGACGGCGTTAACTACATCGTTCCTGGTAACGATGATGCTATGCGTTCTATCCGTTTGTACACTTCTTCTGTTGCTGCAGCTGCTAACTCAGGCCGTGGTCAAGATTTAGCTGTTCAAGCTGAGCAAGACGGTTTCGTAGAAACTGTTTAATAAGGTGTGATGGTTTCCATCTCCCTTATTGACCAATAAAAAATTGGTGAGCAGGGGCCTTATGGCCCCTGTTTTTAAATGCAAAATTAGACGAATTTAAATAGAGGATTTAACAATGGCAATTACTGCTGCCCAAGTTAAAGAACTTCGTGACCGCACTGGCGCTGGCATGATGGACTGTAAAAAAGCATTGACTGAAACTAACGGTGATATCGAGCTTGCTATCGATAACATGCGTAAAAGTGGTGCTGCTAAAGCTGCTAAAAAAGCAGGTAACATTGCTGCTGAAGGTACTATCCTTATTCAAAGTGGCGAAGGTTACACAGCTTTATTAGAAGTTAACTGTCAAACTGACTTCGTTGCTAAAGATGGCAACTTCTTAGCATTTGCTAACGAAGTACTAGCTGTTGCAGCTGCTTCTAAAGTAAGCATCGAAGAGCTTAAAGCACAATTCGAAGAAACTCGTGTTGCGCTTGTTGCTAAAATTGGTGAAAACATCAACGTTCGTCGCGTTGAGTACATCGATGGTGCTGAGCAAGCTTCTTACCGTCACGGCGACCGTATCGGTGTTGTTGTAACTGGTGAAGCTGACGCTGAAACTCTTAAGCACATTGCTATGCATGTTGCTGCTTCTAAGCCTGAATTCGTTAATCCAACAGATGTACCTGCTGATGTTGTTGCTCGTGAGCAAGCTCTTCAAGTAGAAATTGCGATGAACGAAGGTAAGCCTCAAGAAATCGCTGAGAAAATGGTTATCGGTCGTATGAAGAAGTTTACTGGTGAGATCTCTCTTACTGGCCAAGCTTATATCATGGAACCAAAGAAAACTGTTGGCGACATTCTTAAAGAGAAAGGCGCTTCAGTAACTAACTTCATTCGTTTAGAAGTTGGTGAAGGTATCGAGAAGAAAGAAGAAGATTTCGCTGCAGAAGTTGCTGCGCAAATTGCTGCTACTAAAAAAGCGTAATTAAACATCTCTTCATACCCTAAAGCCGCAGCAACCGCTGCGGTTTTGTTATAATTAGGAAAAAATTATGAGCACCAATCCAAAACCTGCATTTAGACGCGTTCTTTTAAAGTTAAGCGGTGAAGCGTTAATGGGCGAAGAAGGCTTCGGTATTGACCCTAAAGTTCTCGACCGTATGGCTCAAGAAGTTAAAGAGTTAGTTGAACTTGGTATTCAAGTTGGGGTTGTAATTGGTGGTGGTAATCTATTCCGTGGTGAAGGCTTAGCACAAGCTGGTATGAATCGTGTTGTTGGTGACCATATGGGTATGCTTGCAACTGTGATGAATGGCTTAGCAATGCGTGATGCGCTACACCGTGCCTATGTTAATGCTCGTTTGATGTCAGCTATACCTTTAAAGGGTGTGTGTGACGACTACAACTGGGCTGAGGCCATTAGTTTATTAAAATCTGGCCGAGTGGTAATTTTTGCTGCTGGTACAGGTAATCCATTTTGTACCACCGATTCTGCTGCATGTTTACGTGGTATTGAAATTGAAGCTGAAGTGGTTCTGAAAGGGACAAAAGTTGATGGTGTTTACTCAGCTGATCCAATGAAAGATCCTGAAGCTGTTAAATATGACTCATTAACTTATGATGAAGTTTTAGAAAATGAATTTAAGGTGATGGATCTAGCAGCCTTTACGCTGGCCCGTGACCATGACATGCCTATCTTAGTTTTCAACATGAATAAACCTGGTGCCTTACGTCGTGTTATCATGGGTGAAGAAGAAGGCACTCACATTAAAAACTAATTAACCTTAACGGTTAGTTTGTTTAATGCCTGAAAATTTTCATTTGAACGACTATCGACATAGAAAAATCTATGTGCCATTCTCAGATAATCGTTCAAGTAATAAGTATTTGTGACCAAAAGGATATTTATCGTGATTGATACAATTAAAGAAGATGCTCAAGAACGTATGAGCAAGTGTGTTGAAGCTACTAAAAACCAAATGGCGAAAGTACGTACTGGTCGTGCTCACCCAAGTTTACTTGATTCAATTCAAGTGTCTTATTACGGTTCAATGACACCACTTAAGCAAGTTGCAAATATTGGTATCGAAGATTCACGTACCTTAAATGTAACTGTATTTGATGCTACTATGGTTCAAGCTGTTGAAAAAGCGATCATGAGTTCAGATCTAGGTCTTAACCCAATGACTGCTGGTAACGCTATGCGTATCCCGCTACCAGCACTAACTGAAGAACGTCGTAAAGACTTCATCAAAGTAGTACGTGGTGAAGCTGAAAATGGCCGTGTTGCCGTTCGTAATGTACGTCGCGACGCAATTAGCGAAGTTAAAAAGCTTGAAAAAGCAAAAGAGTGTACTGAAGATGATGTTCGTCGTAGTGAAGATGAAGTTCAGAAGTTCACTGATGCAAGTATCAAGAATATTGATGGAATTTTAGCTGCTAAAGAAAAAGAATTGATGGAAGTCTAATTCTCGACCTAGCAAAGCTAGAGTTAAAGCGCCGTGTAAGGTTATACTACACGGCGTTTGTCTATTTGAAAGGGTTGTAATAGATGTCATCCACTGTTGGATATGAGTCAGAAACAGAATCGAATGCTGAACTAGAAACATCGGAAATTTTGCCTAGTCAACTTTCTGATGTTGTAAAGCAGTCGCTTCCTAAGCATGTCGCTATTATTATGGACGGTAATGGTCGCTGGGCTCAGTTACAAGGGAAACCAAGAGTGTTTGGCCATAAGGCTGGAGTTAAAACAGTACGTCGTGCTGTGAGCCTCGCGAGCCAGCTCGGAATCGAGTCATTAACTTTGTTCGCTTTTTCTAGCGAAAACTGGCGTAGACCAGATAAAGAAGTCAGTTTATTAATGGAATTATTTTTCTCGGTTTTACAAAGAGAAATAAAGCTACTCCACAACAATCAAGTTCGCTTAAATATCATTGGTGATATCAGTCGTTTTTCTGCGCGTTTACAAAAACAGATCCATAAAGCACAACAACAAACTGCAGATAATACTGGGCTGGTACTTAATGTTGCAGCTAATTATGGTGGCCGTTGGGATATTTTGCAGGCTGCTCAAAAGCTGGCTGATAAAGTGGCTCAAGGTGAGTTAGCGTCCAGTGAATTAACCGAAGAAGCATTAAATCAACAACTTTGTATGAACGGGCAAAATGAAGTTGATTTAATGATACGTACTGGCGGTGATTACCGCATCAGTAACTTTATTTTATGGCAGGCTGCATACGCTGAATTAGTCTTTACTGAGACTTTGTGGCCAGATTTCAATGAGCAAGCATTTAAAGATGCCCTTGCCATTTTTGCCAGCAGGCAACGTAGATTCGGTTTGACAGGGTGTCAAATTGAAGAAATACGTGCTATTTAAAAATATTTAAGAGGCTTTTGCTTTGTTAAAACAACGAATTATAACAGTTTTATGGTTACTCCCTTTAGTGATAGGGGCCATATTCTTTTTACCCGCAGAATACTTTGCTTGGGCACTTATCCCTGTCTTTATGATTGGTGCTAAAGAGTGGGGCAGTTTTATTGACCCACAATGTACCGCGACCCAGTGGACCTTTACAGCCACAGTGACAATAATTTTAGTGTCATTGAATATATTTGTTCCTGTTGAGGCTTTGTGGCTTAAAGGCCAAGTCCACCCAATCTTTTTAGCTATTATAACCATCGGTTTATTCTGGTGGATTATTAGTACATTACTGATTTTTACTTTTCCAAAGAGTAGTGTGACTTGGAAAAACAGCCCGATGTTAAAGTCGATGTTTGGTCAATTAACTTTAATCCCGTGTTTTGTATCGTTAATTACTCTTAAATCAATTAGTAGTAATGTTGACCCATACTTTGGTGGTGCATTGGTATTCTTGGTGATGCTCATTGTTTGGGCTGCTGACACAGGTGCCTATTTTGCTGGACGCTCGATTGGTAAACATAAATTGATGCCAAATGTGAGCCCTAATAAAACCTTAGAAGGTTTGGGCGGAGGCTTAGTTGCGACCATGGCCGTCGTGTTTGGTGTGATGTATTACTCACCAGAACAAGAGCTTGGGTTAGTGATAGCTGTAACACTTATCACAGCTGTGGCTTCTGCATTTGGCGATCTTTCTGAGAGTATGTTCAAACGCGCAGCTAACATCAAAGACTCAGGTAAAATTTTACCTGGCCATGGCGGTGTATTAGATCGCATGGACAGTCTTACGGCTGCATTACCCGTATTTACCTTTATTTACCTAGCGTTCTGGATTTAATTCGCCATGCAAAATATGGTCATTCTCGGAGCCACTGGCTCTATTGGTAATAGTACTTTAAGTGTTATTAGTCATAATCCTGAACAATATAATGTTTATGGGTTAGTGGCTAATTCCAGTGTTGAAAAAATGCTGGCGCTTTGTATTGAGCATAAACCGCGTTATGCCCATATGGTTAACGCTGATGCGGCCAAAGCGCTTAAAGCTATCATGCCAGCAGCGTTAACGACTGAAGTACTCACAGGTGAAGACGAACTAATTGATTTAGTGACATCATCCGCTGTGGATACCGTTATGGCGGCAATTGTTGGCGCTGCTGGTTTAACTTCTACTTTTGCAGCGGTCAAAGCGGGCAAAAGAGTCTTGTTAGCCAATAAAGAAGCGCTGGTGATGTCGGGTGAGCTATTTATGAATGCGACTCGTGACAGTGGTGCAACCTTGCTTCCTGTTGATAGTGAACACAATGCAATTTTTCAATGTATGCCAACTGAAGTGCAGTCAAATTTAGGTGATTGCGACCTTGCTGCATCGGGTATTTCTCATATTTTATTAACAGGTTCAGGTGGTCCTTTCTTAACGGCTGATTTAGCCAGCTTAAATGCAATGACGCCAACACAAGCTTGTAATCATCCTAATTGGTCAATGGGGCCTAAAATTTCAGTAGATTCAGCAACGATGATGAACAAAGGGCTGGAATTTATCGAAGCTCGCTGGCTGTTTAATACTAATGCAGAACAACTAAAGGTTGTTATTCATCCTCAAAGTGTCATTCATTCAATGGTACAGTACTTAGATGGCTCCGTTATAGCGCAAATGGGTAACCCAGATATGCGTACACCGATTGCGCATTGTATGTCTTTCCCTGAAAGAATTTACGCTGGAGTTGAACCTTTAGACTTTTTCAAACTCAGAGAATTAAGCTTCTGTGAACCAGACTATGGTCGTTTCCCATGTTTAGCGCTTGCGATGCAAGCTTGTGATAAAGGGCAGGAAGCAACAACAGTTTTAAATGCTGCCAATGAAATAGCTGTGGATGCATTTTTAAAGCAACAAATTAACTTTACCGATATTGCTAGAGTGAATGAGATTAGTTTGGAAAAAACACCACAATCGTCATTAAGCACTATCGAAGATATTATGAATTTAGACGCTCAAGCTCGCGTTATCGCACGAGAAGCTATTAAAGCAATTAACTAGTTCGTAGGAGAACGATGTTCGATTTTTTATGGAACCTGGGGTCATTTATTGTCGCACTGGGTATTTTGATTACTGCGCATGAGTACGGACATTTTTGGGTAGCACGTCGTTGTGGTATCAAAGTAGAACGTTTTTCTATTGGTTTTGGTAAAGCCATTTGGCGTAAAGTTGGCAAAGATGGCACTGAATATGTTGTCGCAATGCTACCTTTAGGCGGTTATGTCAAAATGCTCGATGAGCGTGTTGAAGACGTTCCTGATGAGTTAAAAGACCAAGCGTTTAATCGTAAAACGGTTTGGCAACGTATTGCAGTGGTTTCAGCAGGACCAATTGCTAATTTCCTGTTTGCGATTGTTGCATTGTATCTAATGTATCTAATCGGCGTGCCATCACTTAAGCCAGTTATTGATACTACTAGAGCAAACACACCAGCTGCTCAAATAGAGCTGCAAGAGCCGATGCAAATTGTGTCTGTTTCTGGTCAAAAAGTCAGAAACTGGGAAGAAGTTAATCTGGCACTGGTGAGTCATATCGGTGGTCGTGAACTTGATATTAGTTTAAAACCATTATCTTCATCTAGCACAGATCAAGCACCGCTAAAAACTTATACGCTGGATATTCGCCAGTGGCAATTTGACCCAGATAAAGAATCACCTATTACAGCAATGGGCTTAGGCATTTACCGCCCCGGTATTGAACCTGTTATTGCTTTAGTCAGTAAAGGCAGTGCAGCTGAGATTGCAGGATTGGCGTTAGGTGATGAAATTATTAAGATAAATCGTACACCTTATCAAGATTGGAATGCTTTTGTGGATGTGATACAAACATCAGCAGACAAAGACGTAGAGCTAACTGTTCTGCGCGATAATAAACAACAGACCTTAATTGTGACTCCGCAAGCGCAAACCAATGCTAATGGAGAAACAATTGGTGTAGTAGGTGTGAGTCCGACTCAAATTGATTGGCCTGAAAGTATGCGCTTCCAGCTTGAGTATGGCATAGTAGATTCCTTTGCTGCTGCGGCAGATAAAACATGGCAACTGGTCGTTGTCAGCTTTAAGATGATTGGAAAACTGTTTACCGGCGATGTGTCGGTGAAAAACTTGAGCGGTCCGATTTCTATAGCCCAAGGTGCTGGTACCAGTGCTGACTATGGATTGGTGTATTTTCTCGGGTTTATCGCACTCATCAGTGTGAACTTAGGCATAATTAATTTATTGCCTTTGCCAGTACTCGATGGGGGACACTTGCTGTATTACTTTATCGAAGTGATTACGGGTAAGCCTGTGCCAGAGAAGGTACAGGATATAGGATTCAGGTTTGGTGCAGCTATGCTGCTGTTGTTGATGAGTATTGCACTCTTTAACGATTTTTCCAGACTCTGAGCAGGGAACACAAATAATTAGAAGTGCTCTATGAGATTGAATAAACTTTTTGCCTCGATGATTTTAGTCGGTGCGTCATTTTCAGGCAATGGTGTGGCTGAACCTTTCCAACCATTTGAAGTGACCGACATCCAGATTGATGGTTTACAACGAGTTGCACTCGGTGCTGCCTTGTTAAGTCTCCCCGTCAAAGTGGGTGATACTGTTGACCAAATTAAATTACAACAAGCGATAAAAAGCTTATATGCCTCAACCAACTTTGAAACAATCAGTGTAGCCCACGAAGGTGGTATATTGATTGTCAATGTTAAAGAGCGTGCAACAATCAGTGCTGTTACCTTTGAAGGTAACAAAGATATTAAAGATGAGCAGCTCCAAGAAAGTTTGGATGGTTCAGGCATTAAAATCGGTGAGTCACTTGATAGAACCATGCTGTCTGGTATTGAAAAAGGCCTACAAGATTTTTATTACGGTGTAGGTAAATACGGTGCAAAAGTTGAAGCGGAAGTGATCAACTTACCTCGTAACCGTGTTGAGCTTAAATTTAACTTTACTGAAGGCTTAGCGGCTGAAATTCGCCAAATTAACGTAGTAGGAAATTCGGTTTTTTCTGATGCAGAACTTATCGGTTTACTTGAGTTAAAAGACTATGTTGCTTGGTGGGATTTATTCGGTGAACGTCGTTACCAAAAGCAAAAGTTACAAGCCGACTTAGAGACGGTTAAAACTTATTATCATAATCAGGGTTATATTCGCTTTGAAGTCACCTCGACTCAAGTTGCGATGACACCTGATAGAAAAGGCTTATATATCACCATCAATGTTGATGAAGGTGAAAAATATAAAGTGTCTGAAGTTAACCTGACTGGCGAGTTAATGGGCCGTGAAAAGTTAATGAAAGCCATTTTGCCGATCAAAGAAGGCGATATGTATAACGGTGGTGATGTGACATTCACCGAAGAAATGTACAGTAAATATTTAGGCCGCTTTGGTTACGCATATCCTGAAGTAAAAACGTTCCCTGAAATTAACGACGAAACCAAGGAAGTTGCATTAAATATTAATGTAAATCCTGGTAAGCGTGTTTATGTACGCTCAATTAACTTTAGTGGCAATGCGGTGACTAAAGATGAAGTGATGCGTCGTGAACTACGTCAAATGGAAGGTGCATGGTTGAACTCTGCGCAAGTTGAGCAATCAAAAGCACGTTTAAACCGTTTGGGTTACTTCGAAACCGTCGACACTGAAACAGTTCAAGTACCAGGCAGTGACGATCTTGTTGATGTTGCCTTTAACGTTAAAGAGCAGCCTTCTGGCTCATTTAACGCTGGTGTTGGTTATGGTACCGAATCAGGTTTAAGTCTTCAGTTTGGTGTTCAGCAAAGTAACTTCTTAGGCACGGGTAACCAAGCAGGAGTTAGCTTAAATACCAACAAATACTCTAAGAATGTTAACTTCTCGTACACTGACCCTTACTTTACGAAAGACGGAGTAAGTTTAGGTGGTAGTATTTACTGGAATGAGTTTGATGCGAATGAGGCTAACCTTGAGCGCTATAAAAACAAATCATACGGTATTGCGTTAAATTCTGGTTTCCCAATTAATGAATACAACCGTTTAAATGGTGGTATTGGTTACCGTCATAACCAAATTTCTGAAATTTCAGCTTATGAGCAAGCTTTACGTTTTTATAATGTATATCGTGAATCTGACGATCCTAATGCAGATTTAAGTTTTGATAACTTTGAGCTTAACGGTGGTTGGTCTCGCAGCACATTAAACCGTGGTACGTTCCCAACCGATGGTTCATCACAGCGTTTCAGTGCTAAGGCGACGATTCCTGGTTCAGATTTACAGTACTTTAAAACCGATTTAGATACTAATTTCTACTTACCTTTAACTCGTAACCATGGTTTCGTGTTGTTAACACGTGCTCGTTTAGGTTATGCGAATGGTTATGGTCAGTTTAACGACAATGACCAAATTCTTCCTTTCTGGGAGAACTACTATTCAGGTGGTAGCAGTTCATTACGTGGTTTCTCGTCTAACTCAGTTGGCCCACGTTCGTTCTATCTATACCGTGGTAGTGAGCCATGTTCGCCGGATCCTTCTGGTGATAGCTGTTCATTACCTGGTGAGCCGAATCAAATTCAAGTAAGTTCAGGTCGTTCGATTGGTGGTAATGCTATCGCGACAGCGAGTATGGAAATGATTGTTCCTACTCCATTCTTGGATGAGGCTTATTCTAATTCAGTACGTACTAGTTTCTTCGTTGACGCTGGTAACGTATGGGATACCGAGTTTGATTATGACTCGTATAGATATCTTCCAGCCGATGAGTTTGATAAATTGGAAGATTATAGTGACCCAAGTCGAATCCGTGCCTCTTGGGGTATGAGTGTTCAATGGTTATCACCGATGGGACCTATGGTGTTTAGCTTGGCTTGGCCGATTAAAGAATACGAAGATGATGAAACAGAGATCTTTTCGTTCAATATTGGCAAAACGTTCTAAAACAAATAAACTCGGCAAGTTTTGCTGATAATAACAAGGAGTCTATTTTGAAAAAGATGGTAAATCGCGCGTTAGTAACAATGGCATTTTTAAGTGCACCTATGATGGCACATGCTGAAAAAATTGCTGTGGTTGACATGGGCGAAGTATTTGAGCAACTGCCACAACGTGAACAAATTTCACAATCTCTAAAAACTGAGTTTGGTGATCGTGTTGCTGACGTACAAAAAATGCAAGAAGAAATGCGTACTATGGTTGAGAAGCAGCAACGTGATGGTGCGTTGATGAGCGAAAGCCAAAAAACAGATCTTGTACGTAAAATGGAATCACTAAAATCTGATTTCCAACTAAAAGGCAAAGCACTTGATGAAGACATGCGTCGTCGTCAAGGTGAAGAGCAAAACAAGCTTTTAGTTAAAGTACAAGAAGCTATCAACACAATCGCTGAAAAAGAGTCTTACGATATCGTTCTTCAACGTGGTGCCGTTATCTTCGTTAAGCCTGATGCAGACATCAGCAACAAAGTTGTTCAAGCGTTAAGTAAAGGCAACTAATGAAAACTGTGACTTTAAAAGAGCTTGGTCAGCTGTTGGGCGCATTAGTTAAAGGTGATGAAACATTGGAAATTACCAGTGTAGCCACTTTAGAGGATGCGACCCAAGATCAACTTTCTTTTTTAGCCAATAGTAAGTACCGTGCACAGCTTGAGGACTCTCAAGCTGGTGCGGTGTTATTGAGTGAAAAAGATGCTGAAGATTACCAAGGTAATGCTTTAGTTTTGAAAGATCCCTATGTCGGCTTTGCCCGAATTGCACAACTTCTCGATACCACTCCTAAAGTAACTTCAGGTATTCATCCTTCAGCACAAATTGACCCTACTGCACAGTTAGGGGAAAACGTCGCTATTGCTGCCAATGCTGTGGTAGGTGCGAATGTTATTCTTGGTAATGATGTGCAAATTGGAGCCGGTTCAGTTGTTGGTGAACAGTCTATTATTGGTTCAGGTACATGCTTAAAAGCCAATGTGACTGTGTACCATAATGTGGTTGTAGGCCAAGATTGTATATTCCACTCTGCCTGTGTTATTGGTTCTGATGGCTTTGGTTATGCCAATGAAAAAGGCAATTGGATCAAAATACCTCAAACCGGTGGCGTTAGAATTGGCGATAATGTAGAGATTGGTGCAGGAACAACTATCGATTGTGGTGCACTTTCACCGACAGAAATTCATGACGGTGTCATTATCGATAACCAAGTACAAATAGCGCATAACTGTGTTATTGGGCAAAATACTGCGATTGCTGGTGCCACATTTATTGCTGGTAGTACATCAATTGGTAAGTATTGTATTTTGGGTGGTGGCTGCGGTATAGCAGGTCATTTAAAAATCATTGATGGAACCCACGTATCTGGTAGTACCAATATAACCAGTGAAATACGTAAACCAGGTCTGTATTCATCTGCTACAATTGCTATGGATAACAAGACGTGGCGAAGAAATACTGTTCGTTTCCGTCATTTAGACGAATTATTTAATCGTGTTAAAACGATTGAAAAGAAAATCAAAGATTAGAAGTCATGGCTCACTAGTAGCCATTGCGAGGACTTAAGCGTGTCAAACCAATTAAATACAATGGATATTGAAGAAATTCTTCAGTATCTTCCTCATAGATATCCATTTTTGTTAGTTGACCGTGTATTAGATTATACCGTTGGTGAATCTTTACATGCGATTAAAAACGTGACGTTTAATGAACCATTTTTCCAAGGTCATTTCCCTGTAAAACCTGTTATGCCTGGTGTATTGATTATCGAAGCCATGGCACAAGCTACAGGTTTATTGGCATTTAAGACCATGAGCCCTGAGCCTTCACCAGATGTATTATATTTACTTGCTGGTGTTGATAAAGCACGTTTTAAACGTGTCGTTTCTCCAGGTGACCAAGTTCATTTCCATGTCAAAATGATTAAAGAACGCCGAGGGATTGGTGTATTTGAAGGACAAGCATTCGTCGATGGCGAATTAGCGTGTTCTGCCGAAATTATGTGTGCACGTAGAGAGATCAACAAGTGATTGATAAGTTAGCATTCGTACATCCTGACGCAAAAATCGGCAACAATGTCACTATTGGCCCTTGGAGCTATATTGGCGCTGATGTAGAAATTGGTGACGATACATGGGTCAGTTCTCATGTGGTGATCAAAGGCCCAAGTGTCATTGGTAAAGGTAACCGCTTTTTTCAGTTCTCTTCCATTGGTGAAGAGTGTCAAGATAAAAAATATGCAGGTGAACCAACCACATTGATCATGGGTGATAATAATATTGTCCGCGAAAATGTGACTATTCACCGTGGCACGATTCAAGATAATAGTGAAACACGCATTGGTTCAAATAACCTATTGATGGCTTATGTTCACATCGCTCACGATTGTGTTTTAGGCGATAACATTATCATGGCAAACAATGCATCTATTGCTGGTCATGTACATGTGGATGACTGGGCTATTTTAGGCGGCATGACTGGGGTTCATCAGTTTGTGCATATTGGTGCTCACGCCTTTACTGCTGGATCGTCAACTATTTTCCAAGATGTGCCGCCATTTGTTATGGCTGCGGGGAGTCCTGCAATTCCGCGCGGTTTAAATGCTGAAGGCTTAAAACGCCGTGGCTTTACCAAAGAGACACAACACGCGATTCGTCGTACTTATAAGTCACTGTACCGTAAAAACTTAACGATTGAGGAAGCATTAGCTGAAATCTCAGAAGATGCTGAATCCGATGAATACGTTAAAGGTATGGTTGAATTTATCAATAGCTCATCTCGTGGGATCATTCGATAAAATAAACAATGACAAATAATACCCCTCGTATATTTGCAATGGTCGCCGGAGAACTCTCCGGCGATATTTTAGGTGCTGGATTAATTAAGTCCTTGCAAAAGCAATATCCTGATGCCCAGTTTATCGGTATCGGCGGCCCTCAAATGGAAGCGCTTGGCTTTGAAAGTTTCTTTTCATACGAAGAGCTCGCAGTGATGGGGATAGTTGAGGTTTTAGGCCGACTACCTAGACTACTCAAAGTTAGAGCTACGCTGATTGAAAAAATTTGTCAGGCTAAACCTGATTGCTTTATCGGCATCGATGCGCCAGATTTTAATATCGGTCTTGAGTTAAAACTTAAAAACAAAGGTGTTAAAACCGTTCATTATGTCAGCCCATCTGTGTGGGCTTGGCGTCCAAAGCGTATCTTTAAAATAGCAAAAGCAACCAATATGGTGCTATCGCTACTGCCTTTTGAAAAAGCCTTTTACGATAAATATCAAGTTCCTTGTACCTTTGTTGGTCATACATTGGCTGATGATATACCAATGGAAAGTGATAAATTAGCGGCTAGAGAATTACTGGGCTTAGATCCTCATGCTGAGTATTTAGCAGTATTACCGGGTTCTCGCGGAAGTGAGCTTAAGCAACTTGCTGAACCTTTCATTAAAGCGATTGTGATTGTTAAACAAAAATATCCTGATATTAAGTTTGTCACTCCACTAGTGAACGAAGCACGTAGACTGCAGTTTGTTGCAGCTCTTAAAGAGTTCGCCCCAGATATAGAAATTGAGCTGATTGAAGGTCAATCTCGCGAAGTGATGGCTGCATCAGATGCCATACTTTTAGCCTCAGGTACCGCTGCTTTAGAAGCAATGTTAGTTAAACGTCCGACAGTCATGTCATATAGAGTGAACGGGCTGACATACAGTATCGCTAAAAGATTGATGAGCCTTGAACACTATTCGTTACCTAATTTATTAGCTGATCGCGCGTTAATTCCTGAAATTGTGCAAGACGAGTGTAATGAGCACAATATTGCAGCTGCTGTAATTGAACAATTGAACATTGATTTCGCACCTTTGAAAGCTGAGTTTGAAAAGATGCATCTTACACTTCGTTGTAATGCAAGTGACCGTGCTGCGGAAGCAGTAATCAAAGTGATCAACGAGCAATAACGAAGCAGTATCCTAAATAAACCACCCATCACAAGAGAATGTGTAATGAGCCGAATTCCTGCGGTAATTAAAGGTATCACGCCTGAACAAGTAGAATACATTAGCCGTGGTGTTGTTGCAGGTGTCGATGAAGTTGGTCGTGGCCCATTAGTGGGTGATGTTGTGACGGCAGCTGTCATATTAGATCCTAACAATCCTATTACTGGTTTAAACGATTCTAAAAAGCTTACAGAGAAACGTCGTGAAGCTTTGTATATTGAAATTATCGATAAAGCATTAGCTATCAGTGTTGGCCGAGCGTCTCCCATCGAAATTGATAAAATTAATATCCTTCACGCGACAATGCTTGCGATGCAAAGAGCTGTTAGTGGTTTATCTATTCAGCCTGAGCGAGTATTAGTTGATGGGAACCGTTCACCTGATTTTGGAATTCAAAGTCATGCCATTATCAAAGGCGATGGCTTAGTTGCTGCAATCAGTGCCGCATCAATCATCGCTAAAGTGACTCGTGACAGAGAAATGGCAGAACTTGATGCTCGATACCCGCAATATGGCTTTGCTAATCACAAAGGTTACCCAACAAAAGCACACTTTGAGGCTCTTGAGACTCATGGGGTGTTAGATGAACATCGCAAAAGTTTTAAGCCGGTTATGGCGCTTTTAGATAGAAGTTAATTCTTACTATAGAGCTTGAATCGGTTACGGCACCAAAGAGATGTCAGTAACAGCGTTACCTTCGATATTACAGAAAAATAAGGTAACGTTTCCCTAAGCCTGTGTGCATATTTTAAAATCATTAATGACATCGTAATATTGATTATTCACTATTATAAATTAGGTTAGTTTGCTAATCTGGTCAGCGGTTTTTTCCTTTTAATCAAGCATTCCAAAGATATCATAATCTATGTCCGATCCTCGTTTCGTCCACCTTCGTGTTCACAGTGATTTTTCCATGTCAGATGGCGTGGCAAAAGTAAAACCTATCTTAGCCAAAGCTTCAGAGCTTGGGATGGGAGCATTAGCCATAACCGACCAAAATAACTTTTGCGGTTTAGTTAAATACTACGGTGGTGCTCATGGGGCTGGGATTAAGCCGATTGTCGGCGCTGATTTTTGGATGAAAGTACCAGGTTTTGCTGACGACTTTTGCGCGGTCACTATCATTGCGTTAAATAATGATGGTTACCAAAGTTTGACCCAGTTAATCAGTGAAGCGTATTTACGTGGACAAATTAACGGCAGAGTTGTTATCGACCAAGAATGGTTAGTTAAATTCAATAACGGTATTTTATTGATCTCGGGAGCAAAAGAGGGCGATGTTGGTAAGGCCTTATTAAAAGATAATCAGACTCAAGTTGATGAACTGGTTGAGTTCTATAAAACTCATTTTGAAGACCGATACTTTCTTGAGTTAATACGAACTGGCCGCCCTGACGAAGAACGTTATTTGCATATGGCGGTTCAGCTTGCTTCAGAAAAAGACTTGCCTGTGGTTGCGACTAACCAAGTGGTATTTTTAAAAGCAGATGATTTTGAGTCTCATGAAATTCGGGTGGCGATCCATGATGGATTTACCTTGGCAGATCCTCGCCGTCCCAAGAAATACAGCAACCAACAATATCTACGTACTGAAGAAGAAATGTGTGAATTGTTTGCAGATATTCCCTCTGCACTTTCTAACTCAGTTGAAATAGCCAAGCGCTGTAATGTCACCATTCGCTTAAATGAATATTTTTTGCCTAACTTCCCTACAGGTGATTTATCCATTGAAGACTTCCTTGTTGATATATCTGAGAAAGGTTTAGAGGAAAGGCTTGAGTTTTTATTTCCAGATGAAAAAGAACGCTTAGAAAAGCGCCCCGAGTATGATGAACGACTTGATGTCGAGCTTAAAGTTATCAACCAAATGGGATTCCCTGGTTACTTCTTGATCGTAATGGAGTTCATCCAATGGGGTAAAGATAACGATATCCCAGTCGGACCAGGCCGTGGTTCTGGTGCGGGCTCTCTTGTGGCTTATGCACTAAAAATTACCGACTTAGACCCGTTGGAGTATGATTTATTATTTGAACGTTTCTTGAACCCTGAACGTGTATCGATGCCCGATTTCGATGTCGATTTTTGTATGGATCGCCGTGATGAAGTGATTGATCACGTTGCTGAGTTATATGGACGAGATGCGGTTTCGCAAATTATTACTTTCGGTACCATGGCTGCAAAAGCTGTTGTGCGCGACGTTGGGCGTGCTTTAGGCCATCCTTATGGTTTTGTTGAGCGTCTGACTAAAATGATCCCAGCTGAACCTGGAATGACGCTGACGAAAGCGTTTGAAGTGGAACCTTCATTACCTGAAGCTTATAGTGCTGATGAAGACGTACGCGAATTGATTGATATGTGTCGACGCCTTGAGGGTGTGACACGTAACGCAGGTAAACATGCTGGTGGAGTGGTTATCTCACCAACCGTTATCACCGATTTCTCACCACTTTATTGTGATGCTGAAGGCTTAAACCCTGTCACCCAGTTTGATAAGAATGATGTTGAAACCGCTGGTTTAGTTAAATTTGATTTCTTGGGGTTAAGAACCCTGACCATTATCGATTGGGCACTGCAAATGATTAACCCTCGCTTAGCAAAAGCAGGGGAAGAGCCGGTTAGGATTGAATCAATTAGTTTAACCGATCCTAAATCATTCAGGTTATTACAACGCTACGAGACTACAGCTGTATTCCAATTAGAATCCCGTGGTATGAAAGATTTGATTAAACGTCTTCAGCCCGATTGTTTTGAAGATATGATTGCACTAGTGGCACTTTTCCGTCCAGGCCCACTGCAATCAGGCATGGTAGATAACTTCATTGAACGTAAGCATGGCCGTGAAGAAGTTTCATATCCAGATGCTGAATATCAACATGAGTCATTAAAAGAACTGCTAGAGCCTACTTACGGCATTATTTTATATCAAGAACAAGTCATGCAAATTGCGCAGGTACTTGCTGGATACACCTTGGGTGGCGCGGATATGCTGCGTCGTGCAATGGGTAAGAAAAAGCCAGAAGAAATGGCTAAGCAGCGCGGTACTTTCGAAGAAGGTGCAATAAAGAATGGCGTTGATGGCCCCTTATCGATGAAGATTTTCGATTTGGTGGAAAAATTCGCAGGTTATGGTTTTAACAAATCTCACTCAGCGGCTTATGCTTTAGTTTCTTATCAAACCTTGTGGCTTAAAACCCACTACCCAGCTGAGTTTATGGCTGCAGTAATGTCTGCGGATATGGATAACACTGATAAAATTGTTATTTTGGTGGATGAATGTGAGCGTATGGGCTTGCCGATTATCCCGCCAGATGTGAATAAGGGCTTGTTCAAGTTCACTGTCGATGATGACTTAAATATCGTATACGGAATTGGTGCGATTAAAGGGGTTGGTGATGGCCCAGTAGAATCGATTCTAAATGCGCGTAAAGATGGGCCTTTTACCGATTTATTCGATTTTTGTGCTCGAATCGATCTGAAAAAACTCAATAAGCGTGTAATTGAAAAGCTCATTTGTGCAGGTGCATTGGATAATTTAGGACCGCACCGAGCAGCCATGATAGCGACTTTACCTGAGGCTATTTTAGCCGCAGCGCAGCATGCAAAAGCTGAGGCTACTGGTCAAAATGACATGTTTGGCTTGCTTAATTCAGAGCCTGAAGACAACAAACAAAGCTTTGTTGAGTGTGCCACTTGGCCAGATAAAGTATGGCTTGAAGGTGAGCGTGATACTCTAGGGTTATACCTGACGGGTCATCCAATCAATCAGTACCTAAAAGAGTTAAAGCAATATACTTCAGGTCGTCTTAAAGATGTGCATCCAACAGATCGCGGTAAAACCATGAAAGCGGCAGGTTTAGTGATTGCGACTCGCGTGATGATAACTAAGCGTGGATCTAAAATGGGTCTAGTGACTTTAGATGATAAAAGCGCCCGCCTAGAAGTGATGTTATTTACTGAAGCGTTTGAGAAGTTTAATCATTTACTAGAGAAAGACCGTATTTTGATTTGTGAAGGTGAAGTCAGTTTTGATGACTTTGCTGGCGGCAATCGCATGACGGCACGCAATATTATCGAGATTGGTGAAGCGCGCAGCCACTTTGCTAATGCGGTAGAAATTAACGTGACTGCAGATGATATTAATCAAGCTTGGCTTGAACAGTTTGAAGCCGCATTAACACCATGGAAAAATGGCAGTGTGCCTGTGGTGATTAATTACCAGCAACAAGAAGCAGCAGGGCAGTTAAACTTGGGCGATGAATGGCGCGTTAACCCGACAGATGAGTTGATGCTGGCGATTGAAAGCTTAGTTGGCTCTAAAAACGTTAAGATTGTTTTTTAGTTATAAGTTACTAAGTTGATTTTAATACAAGCACTATCAGCACTCATTGGCTTTGATTCTATTAACTCAACTAGTTCAATCAGTTTCATTAATCCAAGTAGGGATGCAAATGATGACAGTCAGTGAAATAAGCCAAGCTATCGAGCGCTATACTTTAGCACTGCTTTCATCTAATTCACCTGTTTTATCAGGCAATCAGCAACCTAAGTTAGTATTAGCTTACAGTGGCGGGGTTGATTCAGAGTGTCTTGCTTATGGCCTAAGTCTATTTGCTCAGCAGCACCCGGATGTTCCATGTCTGTTAGTCCATGTTCATCATGGCTTGAGCGATAACGCTGAAACTTGGGTTGAGCATTGTTTAACTCAAGCAAAAAAATACCAGCTTCCGATTCAAATCGAGCGAGTTAACCTCACTAAAGCGCCGCGCAAAAGCTTAGAAGCGATAGCGCGTGATGCCCGTTATAACGTATTCAAAAAATACCTTAATCAAGGTGACATTTTATTAACTGCTCACCATCAAGATGATCAACTTGAAACGGTATTGTTAGCGTTAAAGCGTGGACAAGGTCCTAAAGGCTTGGCTGCTATGGGGGCTATGCAACTCTTTAATCAGCACAGCTGGATTGTTAGACCTCTGCTTGATGTGTCTAGAAGCCAAATCGAATCTTTTGCCGCATCAGTTGAGCTAAAGCATATTGAAGATGAGAGTAATCAAGATGAGCAATTTGATCGTAATTTTTTACGCCAAGATATTATCCCTCGATTAAAACAGCGCTGGCCGAGTATTGCTGTCACGGCTTCAAGAAGTGCCAATTTATGTGCTCAACAGCAACAAGTAATTGAACAAGAAGTGAATAATCGCTTACCTGACTTCATTGACTCTTCGGTAAAGGCGCAATTCCCAGCATTTAAATTGCTAAATTTAAGAGAGCAATCTTATCAGTGGCAGGGATTACTGCTAAGGGGCTTTATCCAAAGCCAAGGCTTTAATTTACCTTCTCAATCTCAGCTTGAGCAAATTATTGAACAAACACTCAACGCCGCAGATGATGCCAAAGTGAATGTCCACTGTGGTGACTATTCAATTAAACGTTTTGCTGGCAATGCTTACATTGTCCCTGTGATTGATGAGGTGAGTTTGAAGGTTGATCAAGCTGACGTCATCAACACACTATCTGGTTTTATCTCAGAAGAACCGCCACAGGCAGCAAATAGCTTAACGATTAACGAATATCAGATTTTTATGGTCGATCAAGGTATACGCTTAAGAATGCCAAGAAATGAAAGTGTCACGATTGTTTATGGGGCAAAAGGAAGTACTCGTTGTCAGCCTCATTTTAGAGACAAGGGACGTGAGCTTAAAAAGATATGGCAAGAACTTGCCGTGCCTCCATGGCAGAGAAATCAGATCCCGCTGGTCTTTTATAATGACTACCTTGTGGCTGCAATTGGGCTATGGGTCGACAAACGATTTTTAGCTCAGCAACAAGAGCTCGGTTTTAAATTATAACAAGCTGTTTTTCTGCTTTTAATAATACCTAGTTGCTCTATTTGTTGCTCCGCTTGTTACTTAGTTTGCTTCGGTGCTGAATTTAAAGCAGTTTCGACCAGATGCCTTTGCTGCATATAATGCCGCATCTGCACGCTCGTACAACTTGTCTTGTGCTTGTGTCTCTTTAGAGTCAGCAACACCGAGGCTACATTGCACGTTAAAAGCACTCATTAATGGGTGCTCTACCATTGCCGCAATAATACGCTGACACAGAGGTGTCATTTCGAGTTCATTTCCTTGGGCTATAATAATAAATTCATCACCACCAATACGAAATGCTTGGTCGGTATTACGAATAGCTTCATTTACCAATTCAGCAAACTCAGACAAAATAGTGTCGCCTAACTTATGACCATGTTTGTCATTTAAACTTTTGAAGTTATCTAAATCCAACACTAACAACGAGATATCGCCTTGCTTTCGATTCGCCCTTGCTAATGCACTTTTGATACTTTGACGATAATAGTAGCGGTTTCCTAAACCTGTTAAGGCGTCAAACATAGCTTGATTAGACATTTTTTCAAACTTGATGGCGTTAGCAAATGGCTGAGAAAACAGGGTTTCTAGCTCATTTAATTGTAATAACTGGTTTGGGGTAAGCGGTGCTTTGAGATAATACTTAATACTATAGGGTTCGCCAAAACCACTAATGACCCGTTGTTGGTTTAAGCCATGGCAGCGACCCCAATTGAGTTTTAGTTGATGATTAAGCTGTAACCCTTGTATCGGCAATAGTTGGCCAAGCGTATTGCCGTAACTGGCAAATACAGTTCTTGGATCTAAACTTGAATGCATTTGTTGGAGAATTTTCATCAAATTATTTTCTGAGTCAGCACTTTTAATACTTTTGTAAGGTGCTGATTTATCCCAGTTTTGTTCTGGATATGGCTGTGAAGCTATTGCGTAATCCATTATTTTTACCTCATTTGATGATGCTAACTTTACTCGCAAGTGTCATTACTGCTTATTCTTGCTATCTGTATCAATTTGTAAGCAATAATTGTGCCTAATATTTTTTATTGCTTATTTTCATATGGTTATTGTTAATGAATTGCTTTGTTAATAAACTGTTTCTTTCATCGCTAGTTTTTTGACTCGGAGAACACGTATTTATGGAGCACAGCATTTTCATCCATATTCTCTCAATGTTGGTGATTGCAATTGTGGCAATCTCTCTATTACGTCGATTTGGCTTACCGCCAATTCTGGCATATTTACTCACAGGTGTTGTCAGCGGGCCTAGCGGTTTTCATTGGTTTACTCAGCAGCAAATGCACTCAGTAGCCGAACTCGGCGTGGTGTTACTCATGTTTAGCTTAGGACTTGAGTTTTCCGTTCCTAAGCTTTGGTCTATGCGCCGTACGGTTTTTGGCTTAGGTAGTGCACAAGTGACTTTGACGGCATTAATTGCAGGCCTTGTTGCCTTGTTATTTGGCCAAAATATGATTGCTGCTGTGGTGATCGGTTCGGCTGTCGCATTATCATCTACAGCAATTGTGCTCAAGTTAGTAAACGAGCAAGGTTGGATGCGAAGAAGGCACGGTGAGTTATCCGTCAGTGTGCTGTTATTTCAAGATATTGCCGTTGTTCCTTTATTAATCGTTCTGCCACTACTATCCACTAACGGCGACCCAATTGGCTTTCTCGATTTAGCTTGGGGTTTGTTAACAGGGATCCTCGCTTTTATTGGTTTAATGTCTTTTGGTAAATGGATATTGCCGCGCATATTTGATGAAGTTGCCCGCTCTCGTTCCAATGAGTTGTTTGTTCTTTCTACATTAGTCGTGGTGTTAGTTACTGGTGCATTCACCCAGTGGTTAGGTTTATCAATGGCATTGGGAGCATTTATTGCCGGTATGTTATTAGGTGAAAGCCAGTACCGCCGTCAGCTTGAAGCCGATATTAGGCCGTTTCGTGACTTATTAATGGGGCTATTTTTTATTTCTATTGGAATGTTGCTTGATTTCACCATTGTGGCTGAGTTTTGGTGGCAAATTTTATTGATACTCTTTGCTGTACTGCTGACGAAAACCATTGTGGTATTTGGCATCTTAAAACTAGGCGGTGAGCAGTTCAAAGTGGCGTTAAGTACCGCGATTAGCCTAGCACAGGTGGGTGAATTCAGTTTTGTTGTCCTTGCTTTAGCTGTGAACTATGAATTACTCGAAACTCAAATGAGCACCATATTCGTGATGGTGGCTGTGCTTTCAATGTCAATTGCGCCTTGGCTTGTGAGAAACAGTGTCGAAATCGCGCAAAAAATTGAAGGTAAAACGTCTAAAAAGAACCAGTTGGAAGATGAGTTTATATTACCGCCACCTGAAGACGGAGACTTAGTCTTAATATTGGGGTATGGCCGAGTAGGACAAACAATCGCACGCTTTTTAAAAACAGAGGCTGTGCCTTTTGTGGTATTAGATTTAGATCCTAAACGAGTGTCAGAGGCAAAAATTGCAGGCGAGCCTGTGTTCTTTGGTGACGCTTGTAAAATGGGGTTGCTGAAACAAATAGGCATACGCCGTGCAAGTATGGTGGTGATTACTTTTGGTGAATCAAGGCAGGTGGAAGAATGTTTGGCTTTGTCTCGTAAACTGGCTCCAGAAACCAAAATATTAGTGCGCACCACAGATGATGCTGAACTTGATAGCTTAAAAGAAATGGGGGCGACTCAGGTTATCCCTGAAAAACTAGAAGGGAGTTTGATGTTGGTGTCACAGGTGCTATATAAGTGTGGCGTGCCATTGCCGCGAATTATTAAGCGGCTAGAGTCAGAAAGGCGTAATCATTATCAATATTTACATGGATTTTTTACCGGTGCTGAAACGGACTTTACCCTTGAATTACTGCACGCAGTGTCATTGGATACAGGTTCAAATGCGGTAGGTAAGAAGTTAACGGCGATTCCGTGGTCTCAATTAGGTGTTGAAATACGTGCTGTGAGGCGTAAAGGCGAGGAACTGAGCCCGCCACCAGAAGAGTGGGTCTTCGAGCGCAAAGACATCATTATGCTCGTCGGAAAACCTCGCGAGATAGAAGCTGCCGAAGAGTATTTACTACAAGGGTGATGTTTTTTTTGAAGATGGCCAAATACAGTAGAATTTTGCCATCTTCTTCCATACAATGGATGGTTACGTTCGTTGTTGTGTAGCCAATTTTTCTTGCTACAGCTTGTATGGAATAGTGCATGTCGGCCAAATTGTTTAATCTTCCAATTAAAATTAGCTTAGACCTTATTGCTAAGTTATTTTCTTCTGTTCAACTTCAAAAAGCACAGAACTATCTGATTGAAGGGCGTGTACTTGAAGTACATGCAAGCCAAGAAAACCATAATATCGAATCTTTTGTGGTGGGCTCTGCGATTGAGCCATACCGCCAAGATATTACTTTGGTTAACGTTAATCATAAAATTGTGATGAAGTCTCATTGCACCTGTCCGGTAGCGACTAACTGTAAGCACGTCGCTGCCGCGCTTTTAGCCTTAATTGATAAAAAACCGGTTGAAGAACAGCGTTTGAGTCAGTGGTTAATGCAGCTAGAAAAACAAGACCTTATTAACCCTGTTGAAGACGAGGATGAAGAAAAAGATCGCATTATTTTTACTTTATCTAGCGATCATCACGGTATTTTTGTCGATTTTAAGCGCAGTAAATTAAATAAAAAAGGCCAATACAACAAGGGCAGTAAAGTTGCTTTAAACGATGTTAAATATCATCTTCCTTGGTGGATTAACCCTGAAGATAGCCAAATTATCAGCCTATTATTGTCATCTTCTAAAAGTGCTTCAAAAATTTATTTAGAAGGTGAAATCTGCGCATTAGCTTTAAATAAAATGCTGGAACTTAAAACTTGTTTTTGGGAAGAAAGCCGCACACCACTTACTATCACTAATCCTGTTACTCCTGATTTTGTTTGGCAAGAAACAGATGCGCGTCATACCCAAATTAGCATGAGCATGCCGGAGTTAGATAATTGGGAGTTTATTGCCACGTGTCCGCCTATGTTTGTCGATTTGGATTATTTAAAAATTGGCGCCGTAGCAACAGAATTAACCGTTGAAAAACTTAAGTTACTGCAACAAATGCCGCCAGTGCCATTAGATAAGGTTGATAGCATTAGTGACAAAATGCTGCGTCACTTTTCGCCTAAAAGTGTGCCTGTTCCCAGTGAAATTGAATTTCATGAAATCGAAGATCCGTTGAAGGTTAAATTAACCTTTACTATGGTGCAGTTAAACGACAGCGCGGTTGTTCAACCAGTATTACAGCTTGAATTTGCTTATGGCGATATTACCATTCCAGGGAAAGTCAGCCGCGAGAAAATCAGTTTAATAAAACGCGGCAAAACTCAGTATCAAATTCATCGTGCACTCGACAGTGAAACACAAGCCATTGAATGTTTACAAAGCCTGCAACTGCAAGCCATTGATAATAGCTTACTCACCTATACCAACAATTCAGTCAGTTATTACAGTCTTGGTTTAATGCCTGAAATGGTCAACGAGTGGGCGCAATTAACCACATTTGGGATCATGACTCTAGAAGATCTAGGTTATGAAGTTGAGTTTGCCCCAGAGTTTGATTTAAACATTATTGAAGCCGATATCGAAGTTGATTTAGACGACGATGAAGACAGTGGTTGGTTTTCGCTATCGTTAAATGCCGATATTGAAGGGCAAAGTGTGCCGCTTTTGAGCTTAGTTGCAAGGTGGTTGCAACAAAATGGCGAACCTGATGATGAGCAAGAGCTGATCCTTCCAGGGCCAAACGGCCGTTTTGTAAAGATTAAAGCTAAAACCATCAAGCCGTTAATATCGGTAATTCAAGAGTTGTTTCAACGAGGTGGCGGTGACTTGTTAGAAGTACCCCGTAACCGAGCTGACTTACTCAATGAATTATCAGAAAGTGATATTCGTTTATTAAATGGCGAACGGGTAAGACACCTTGCTAGTAAGCTTTCTGAGTTTAAAGGTATCCAAGCTGTTGAATTGCCTACGGGATTGAATGCCACGTTACGTGATTATCAAAAACAGGGGTATGACTGGCTTTGTTTTTTAAAAGAGTATCAGTTAGGCGGTATTCTTGCTGATGATATGGGGCTAGGTAAAACCCTGCAAACTTTGGCATTTTTGTTAAAAGCAAAACAAATGAAGGCCGCAGCGGTAAGTTCAAGCTTAAATGTGCCAACTAGGACAACGTCAGGAAAAACCAGACCAAGCTTGATTGTTTGTCCAACAAGCCTTGTGGGTAATTGGTATAAAGAGGCGCAAAAATTTACTCCTGATTTAAAAGTGCTGGTGGTTCACGGTAATAAACGCCAAGCTTTATTAGATCAAATTGAGGACTTTGATGTTATCGTGACGACTTATCCGCTGATTTTGCGTGATGAGATTGTTTACAGTGAATACAGTTTTGAACACATTATTTTAGATGAAGCCCAGCAAATTAAAAATGCTCAAGCTAAAGTGACGCAAGCACTAAAAACCTTTAAAGGTCAGTTTAGGTTATGCCTATCTGGTACACCGTTAGAGAATCATCTAGGCGAACTTAAGTCTTTGATGGATTTTTGTTTACCTGGGCTTTTAGGCCAACATGCCTATTTCAATAAAGAGTTTAGAGGCCCAATCGAAAAACAAGCGGATACTGAAAAATCTGCAGTTTTACTAAATCGTATCGCGCCATTTTTACTCCGCCGTACTAAAAGCGAAGTGATGTCAGAGCTGCCTGAAAAAACCATTATTGTGCAGACCTTAGAGCTCGAGAAAGATCAGCGTAACTTATACGAAAGTATTCGATTGGTGATGGAGAAAAAGCTACGGGAATTGTTTGCTAAACAAGGTGTTTCAAGTAGTCATATTGAGTTCTTAGATGCCTTGCTTAAACTCCGTCAAGCTTGTTGCGACCCTCGCTTAGTAAAGCTTGAACAAGCTCAATACGTAGAAAACAATGCCAAACTAACATGGTTGACTGAAAACGTGCCTGAAATGGTGGAAGAGGGGCGTAAGATACTCATATTCAGCCAATTTACCGGTATGCTGGCACTTATTGAGCAAGAGTTTATCGATATGGGCATAAGCTACAGTAAGCTCACTGGCCAAACCCGTAACCGTCAGGTTGAAATTGATGCCTTCCAAGAAGGTGAAGTACCCGTATTTTTAATCAGCTTAAAAGCGGGTGGTACAGGACTTAACTTAACAGCAGCCGATACGGTTATTCATTTTGACCCTTGGTGGAATCCAGCAGCTGAAAAACAAGCAACAGACAGAGCGCACCGCATAGGTCAGCTTAATCCAGTGTTTGTATATAAGCTGATTGCACAAGGTACGGTAGAAGAGAAAATCCAAGAGATGCAGCAACATAAACAAAGTTTAGCTGACAGTATTTTAGCGGGCAGTGCTAAGAGCCAATGGCAGGGCAATGCTGATGATTTATTGTCATTATTACGTTAGTTAATAACGGCGTTTTGTCTTCTATAGCTCTAATAATGGCCACAAATACAGTCAAATCGAAGAGATAATAACACTCGCGTAGATGCAGCAGCGAGCTTCCAAAACATGGATGTTTTGGCAGAGCTTACAAGGATGTACTTGCAGCGTCTCGCAGTTGTATCTGCGCATAAGCCTGCGGCAGGCAATGGATTAGATTGAAGTTTTGCTCTCCTATAACAAACTCGATATAGATCAAGTGTAAAACTGCCTACCTTAAAACATGTGACTCAAATATAGTTTCCTATTTTGAAAAATCAAAGTCGTGGCGCTTCGCCCACACCAGAGCAAGAAGGGTGAAACTGCTCACCCCTCTTGCATCTCCCCAGCAGCCCCGGCGAAATTTTCACTCTTTATTGACAAGAAGGCGAAAGATTTCCAACGGGGGACTATCCAGCTTTAAACTTCGTTTGTAGTTCTAACGCGTTTTTGCCCCAAAGTTAGTTAGAACCAAAGCTCTATTTAACAATGCTTATCTTCGTTTTCCATACAACATTTAAATGAAATTGCTTTTTTACAGTTGCCATCCTTACAGCCTAGATTGCACAATCTAATGAACTGTTTTTATATACAGGTATAATGGGATTTGGCTTAATTTAAATCAAACAGCTCATCAAATAAGTCTAAAGTCGTAATTCATGCTTAACTAAAAATCTATAATTGTCTGATAATGTTGGAAATAAATTTCATCACTTATTTTTTAAGCGACTTTAACACGCAAGCTCGGTTTGTTTTAGGGTGCCAAGAGAATTTTATTGGTTTACATCAAAGATATAGAGAATTTAGGATTCTATAAATCAATAACTTAAACGGACGACTTTATCAGGCGATCCGTATAATAAGCTGTTATGTGTTTTAGTTTAGTGAGGACAATATGAGTCAAGAAAAATATTTAGGAATGCAAACAGGGGATCTTGAAAATAAGGCTTATGCAAAATACTGGAATCCTCAAATGTCCACTATGCAAGAGCATGCTATACACGCTACTGAGCATGGCCCTGAAGCTTCCGAACTAGGTTTTCCCTTTACAGATGTTAACCAACTCCTGAAACAAGGTTATTTGCCTTTAGAAAATGGCTATACGCGTTTAGAAAATGGGGAGATTTTTGTAAGTGTATTAACAAGAATGCCCAAAGTTACTGGCAAAATGATTGACTGGTGGTTTGGTTGGCACTACATGGAAAGCCAACGTTACAAGCTATGGCATCCTCGTTGTCATGTAGCTAATCGAGCGGAAAAAATGATAGGTGATGATCCAAATTTATCAGATCGCGAAAAATACCTAAATAACCCTAATTTTGTCACTGAATATATAGGCAGTGGATTACAAGATATAATTATTACTTTTTCAGATGCTTCTACTTTTTTTGATATTAGCCAGTTTCAAGAGGCTAATATTAGTATTGCGGTCTGTGGCTCTGTTGGACTTCAAAAGTTTCCGTTAAATGTTGGAAAGTTGATTCATTTAATCAGAGAAACTGAAGATGGCTGTGAAATGCGAAGTCGCTTTTGGTTAGGGAAGCCAGAAATTAGAGGGTTAGCCACTAATGGAATTATAAATAAAATAGCAGGGTCTAAATTTTTCACTAAACATACTTTATCTATCGAAGCAGGGAAAGAAATGCTCGTACACTGTGCTATGGAAATGAACCACTTAGCTAGTTTTCTTCCAGATTTATATGATGACTATCATCCCAACACATAACAAGTCGTTCAACTGGACGCTGCTCTTCCCCCAGTTTAGTAGACACCTCCTCATCACTTTGAGGAGGCTAAAATGCCTAGATATACCCAACCAAGAAAGACATGGTTTTATCCTGTAAAATTCAAAATCAAAGCAGTCCAGCTAAGC